>JAIOPV010000090.1 GCA_021413735.1 Planctomycetota bacterium | reverse complement strand
CAGCGGCCAGAAGTCTCTCCAGTCGGATACCGAGTTGGAGTTGCTCGATGATCTCGTTCGGCCCCGAAGCGGCGTCCTGCCACCGTCGGAGGAGATTCGACTTCGTTCGCGACCATTTCGGTAGGGTCGTTGTCATCACCGATCCTGGCTGCTTTGCAAGTACCGATACCGGGAACAGGAACACCCACGTTTACCCCCGTGGGTGTCCTGCGTGCCGCGCCCCACTCGGCACTGACATCGGCGAAGCACCCCCTCGGGACCAGCTTCCGCCAGTTAATTATTCGCACCACGAAGTGTCTTGCTTCGCGCCACAATCAGGAAAACGAAGCAACTCCGAGTCGTGGAACACGAAACGGATTGCCCACACCACCCACATTACCCGCGGCCCAAGGGTCAGAAGACTTCTCCGTTTTCGCCGCTCGCGGCCTTCCACCAACTGGCGTGCAACGCCGCAAGCGGCGAACAACAAGAATCCCCGACGGGTGGACCTTGGGCACGCTGCCGGATTACGTGCTCCTTGCTCGTCTCGGAGTACACTGTGCTACACACCCGTCGCGCGACCCATGCGGGTGACACAATTACCGGGTCGCCTCTCTCACTGTGAGTGACGCCATGACGAAGCGAGTGTATGCCACCGTCCTGATCGCCGCTTGTGCTGGCCTCGCTGGGCTACCGGGCATTGCCCGATCCGACAAACCCGCCGACCTCAAGGCGGCTGCCGCCACCATCGATGGTTACCGCTGGGAGTTCCCGTGCAAAGACCCCATGCCCGAAAACCCAAAAGAGGGAGCCGATTGCGTGTCCGGGCTTGTGAAGGGCGACCCGAACAAGACGGACAACTTCGCCGCCGAGAAGACGTTTGGTGGCGAGAAGGGCAAACGGTACAAGGTCACCCTCCGATTCCGTGGGGTCGTTGAGCCGATGATGTACAAGGACGGCACAAAGGACGGCGACTACTTCTACGTTGGCGGAGAACCGGACAACAAAACGTACAACATCTACAAGCTGTCCATCTCTTCGCCGAAGGCGCACTACTATCTGAATCGCCAGGACAAGGTCGGTCACAAGATCTTTACCATCGACTACACGAAGACGATCGAGATCGACGGCGGTGCGACTGTCAACTTCCTGGGCGACGGACAAAACGGACGGTTGATCTCCAACTTCCTCAAGTTGACCGTGCCCGACGTGAAGCCCGCACCGAAGGTGTTCAATGGGCAGTTCGTGCAAATGGATGTTGTCGAGGTGGTTGAGGCGAAGTGAGGGATTGAGGCGAAGTTGCGGTTTTGTTTGTAGCCCTGGAAGCGCGTTGGATGATAGCCAGGGGTTTGTGCCGGCTCTGGGCACAAACTCCTGGTCAGCGATGACAAAACAAACACCATCATTTCACATCTCGCTGCGGACCAGGGGTTTCGTTCGCTTCGCTCACTTCACCCCTGGCTACCATCCAACGCCCCATCCGGGGCTTAAAACCAGAGCGCGTTGGACTTCACCCCAGTCGTAGCGCATTAACAGATAGACACATCTCGCCGCCAACTCGGTGGCATTTTTGCGAGCCACATTTCCCCCGGTGTTCCCATGCTCACAATCACCCCCGAAGTGGAGGCCGTGCTTGCCCGCGCTGCGGAACTCCGCGCCGAAGGGTCGAGCTGGCACGCCACCGCACGCAATCTCGGCTACGAAGGCGACGACCTCAAACAGCTCTGCAACGACGCAGGCAAAACCTTTCAGCGTCTGTACTCCAAAGCCAGCCGCGTTGTCCTTCGCGAAGGGTTGGCCGAGTCCATGTTCACGTTGCGGCAAATGCTCCGCAAAGGCGACCCACGCGAAGCCAGACACGCGGCCGAGTGCCTCGCTCGCATCAGCATGACCTTCATCCGACATCGCAGGCACACGAAGCGCCTCCCACAAACCGCTCAGGAAGCCGACCCACGACTCGCAGGCATGTCGGACGGCGACATCGAATTGGTGAAATGGCTCTCCGAGCGTTCGGACGAAGAAATCGCGGCGTTCGTGAACCGTCCCATTCGCAGCTCGGAATCTCGTCGCGATCCGGACGACTTCGGCGACGCGAACGGCAACTTCGTACCTCGCACGCCACACGACCCGACCAATCCCCAAGGCGGATTGGCCAACTCATCCCCAAGTGCGGGGTCTTCGGGTTTTGGCCTCCCCCCTTGTGGGGGAGGTGGCGAGGCTTTGCGAGACGGTGGGGGGTATGCCGACAGAACTGTTAATGCTTTACCCCCCACCCGCCACTCGAAGACTCGTGGCGACCTCCCCCACAAGGGGGGAGGTCAATACCAAGACCAACCATTCGGCACAGATCGCTATTTCGTCTTCGCCGTCGTCCCGTCGCCGCCCGACTTCGGCTTTCGCGCAACCCCCGAATCGGCTATAACCCATGAGACCCGAAATTATCCGTCTGTTCACTGCCTGGACTGCTCACATGGCGAAGTGCTTTTGTCACCTCCATCTGCACACGCACTACAGCCTGCTCGACGGCTTCAATCGGATTCCGCCGCTCGTTGCCCAGACCAAGAAGCTGGGGATGAATGCCTGCGCGATCACGGATCACGGCAACCTGTACGGAGCGATCGAGTTTTACAACGAGTGCAACAAGGGCGGGATCAAGCCGATCATCGGGTACGAGGCGTATCTTGCGCCAGGCAGTCGAACGGATCGCAAAGCGGCCCAGCAGGACAAGGCGTACAGCCACCTGACGCTGCTGGCGAAGAACGTGACGGGCTTCAAGAACTTGGTGAAGCTGTCGAGCATCGCGTTTCTGGAGGGGTTCTATTACCACCCGCGAATCGACCGCGAAATCCTCGAAGCACACAGCGAAGGGTTGATCTGCCTGAGCGGTTGCCTGGCGGGCGAGTTGAATCAGTTCATCTTGAAGGATCAGCTTCCGGAAGCGGAGAAGACCGCGAAGTGGTTCCGGAAAGTGTTCGCCGAAGACTACTACGTCGAGCTGCAAAACAACGGCATCGGGTTGCAGGATCAGTGTACACCGGTCGCAGCGGACATCGCGAACAAGCTCGGCATTCCGCTGGTGGCGACATCGGATGCACACTACCTGCGTGCGACCGATGCACTTGCCCACGATGTGCTGTTCTGCATCAACACGCGCCGGAAGCACGACCCACGCAAGCGGCTGTATCCGGAAGAACGGATGCCGAACCCGTACTACGTTCGCAGCCCCGAGGATATGTACAAGCTGTTCCCGGACTACGAGGACGCGGTCGCACGCAGTCAGGAGATCGCGGACAAGGTCGACATTCAGCTCGACTTCAAGAAGCGACACTTCCCGGTGTTTCAACCGCCGCCAAACAAGACGCCAGAGCAGTTCCTTCGCGAGTTGTGCGAGATCGGGATCAAGGAACGCTACGGGGACAATCCTCGCGAAGCCGTGATGAAGCGGCTGGAGCACGAACTGGGCGTCATCAACAAGATGGGGTTCGCGAGCTACTTCCTGATCGTGTGGGACTTCGTGCGGTTTGCTCGCGAGAGCGGGATTCCGAGCACGGCTCGTGGTTCGGGCTGTGGGGCGATCGTGAGCTATGTGCTATATCTGAGCCACGTTTGCCCGCTGGAATACGACCTACTGTTCGAGCGATTCCTGGACCCGAACCGCTCGGAAGCGCCGGATATCGACATCGACTTCTGCCAGGATCGCCGCGAGTTGGTGATCGACTATGTGAAGCGGAAGTACGGCGTGGAATCGGTCGCACAGATCGGCACGTTCGGGACGCTGGCGGCGAAGAACGCCATGAAGGACGTGGGCCGAGCGCTGGATGTGCCGCTGGAGCGAGTCACGGCAATGTGCAAGCTGGTTCCGATGAAGGGAGCAATCGCGGCGGACCTGTCGGAGGCGATGAACAGCCCGGACTTCAAGCGGGAGTACGAAGCGGATCCGCAAGTTCGGCAGATGGTGGACATCGCGTTGAAGTTGGAGGGCATGAACCGCAACGTGGGAACGCACGCGGCGGGCGTGGTGATCGCGAATGGACCGATCACGGATTATGTGCCTGTGCAGCGAGTGGTCCGCAAATCCGACGGCGACGACGGGGACAACGGCAAGGGAACGATCGCGGTCGTGACGCAGTGGGAAATGGGCATCATCGAGAAGGTCGGGATGCTCAAGATGGACTTCCTGGGGTTGCGGAACCTGACGGTTCTGGACAACTGCGTGAAGCTCATCAAGAAGACCCGCAACGAGGTGATCGACCCTGGCAAGTTCCCGTTGGACGACCTGGAGACGTACAAGCTGTTGCAGCGTGGCGACGCGAAGGGCGTGTTCCAGTTGGAGTCGGAGGGCATCCGCGAACTGCTGAAGCGAATGAAGCCGGACAACATTCGCGACTTGATCGCGGTGCTGGCGTTGTATCGGCCGGGGCCGTTGGAAGGCGGCATGGTGGACGAGTACATCGAGTGCAAGCACGGCCGCAAGAAGCCCGAGTATGCCCACCCGATCATGGAAGAGGTGCTGAGCGAAACGCACGGCGTGATGGTTTATCAAGAGCAGATCATGCGGATGTTGAACCGCATGGGAGGGATCGAACTGGCGAAAGCGTATGCGTGCATCAAGGCGATCAGCAAGAAGAATTTCGAGATCATCAACGCTCGCAAAGCAGACTTCGTAGCCGGTGCGAAAGAGCGGAACATGTCGGAGGAGAAGTCGGCCGAGATCTTCGAGCTGATCGTGAAGTTCGGCGGCTACGGGTTCAACAAGTCACATACTGCCGCGTATGCCCAGATCGGTTACCAGACGGCGTACCTCAAGACGCACTACACGGCCGAGTACATGGCAGCGTTACTCTCGTCGGAGATCGACGACGGCAACAAACGCGATATGCTCGTCGACCACATTTCAGATGCCCGGAAGCTCGGAATCGAGGTTCTGCCGCCGGATGTGAACCGCGGTATGGCCGACTTCGATGTGCTGAACAACCGCATCTTATTTGGGCTGACGGCGATCAAGGGACTCGGCAGAAGCGCTGCGGAAGACATCGTTCGCGCACGCAACGAAGGCGGAAAGTTCAAGGACTTCTTCGACTTCTGCGAACGCATCGACCGGCGAATCGTGCAGAAGTCGGCTGTCGAAAAGATGGTCATGGCTGGGGCGTTCGACGCTTTTGGCAAGCGAGCCGCACACTTCGTTGCTGTGGCGAAAGCATATCAAGCGGCCGACGAGCGAGCCGCCGACCGTCGCCGCGGACAGAAGAGTTTCCTCGATCTGTTCGAGAGCGAAAGCGACGACGGCGGAGCGGACCCGAATCGCGGGCCTGGGCACGGCTTACCAGATGTTGCCGAGTGGCCCGAAACCGAGAAGCTGAAGTTCGAGAAAGAAGCACTCGACTTCTATATGTCGAGCCATCCGCTGGCACAGTACGACGAGCAACTTCGCCGGTTCCGCACGCACGAAGCGAAAGAAATGGCCAAGGCCAAGAACGGAACCGAAGGACGACTTGGCGGAATGATTGCGAACCTGGAAGTCCGCACCGCGAACAAGGGGCGGAATGTGGGTCGCAAGTATGCCACGTTCCGCATCGAGGATTTCACCGGCTCGGTGCGGTGCATCATGTGGTCCGACGAGTACGCCCGGTTTCAGTCGATGGTGACGGCCGACGCGGTTCATCTGTTCGAGGGAACGCTGAACTGGTCAGACCGGCCGGAGCCTGACTTCCAGGTGAAGAAGGTGATGACCAGCGACGAGGCTCGCAGCGAATTCACCAAGAGCATGTTGATTAAGTTTGCCTACAGCGACGACGAAGGTAGCCTGCGGAAACTCGATGCCGTATCGCTGGTGTTGAAGCGATATCGCGGATCGTGCCCAGTGTATCTGAGCGTTCGCGACGCCAACGGCAAACAGGTGCAACTCAAACTCAACGAGGAGTTCCGCGTCAACCCTGGCGCGCTCAAGGTCGAAGAGTTGGAAATGGTTCTTGGGGCGGGTGCAGTACTCTTCTCGCGATAGCTACACTCGACGCAAGGAGCCACGCACCGTGATTTCGAAAAGCCAAAATGCCCGAGCCGCAAACCACAAGGCAAGCCCTACCCACCAGCCGTAACCGATGGCGATGCCGAACAAACCTCCAATGAGTCCGAACTGTTCGGGCCATGTCGAACGAGAAAAGCGAGCCATAAGCATCAGCAGAAGCAGCACCGATGCTCCCCATCCAACCGCAGCGGATACCGGCCATACCCATTGGGGGGCGAACTCCTGCGAACTTGCCGAGGTGGTCGGCCGAGTGGGGTTGGTCGCCACGGGTTTGCGGTTCGTCGGCAGCGGTTCCTCGGGCGTCGGATTCGATCGTGACAGTGGACTCAACCATCCAAGTTCATCCGGTTGCAGCGTTCGGTTGGTGGGAGACAGCGCAACTCGTATTGGTGGAAAAGCCGCGTTGCTCGTTCGGTAACTGAAGTGGTCTCCTGTGGTCGCCGTGTGCGTCCAACCCCGATCTCTCTCAAGCGTCAGCGAGAATCCTTCAGCCGGCCGAACACGAACTGAGTCGGATATGAGTCGGCCATTCACGAGCCGCGGAGTAATCGCCTCGAACGGAGACGCTGGCGTGTTCACTGTTCCTGTCCAGGCGAACTCTCCGTCTTTCGCTGCTTTCTTCAACCACAATTGGACCCGTCCATCGGGTTGAGCCCATCCCGCGATATCCGGACCTCGGATCTCCAGCATCTTCACACCAGGCAGGCCGAACTCCACGAAGGATTGCGGTTCTTTACCTGTCCAGCGGACCGTTCCCGTTGCGGTTCCACGGGATGCCCCAAGATGCCAGTTCGTGTCGATCGTGAAGGCGGGCGGCTCCGTGTTGACTCGAAGCGTGGGCCTCAGTTCGGCACCGCTGCGGATGGTGGGGCGGAACACGCGCACCGGCGTATTGGGATCGAGTCGCAGTTCAGCCACGCCCGCAAACTCGCGAGTGAGAGCGTCTGGGGAAAAGTCAATCACCCCACCGCGAGCCAGCTCCTCGACGACCACGCCTTTTGCACGGAGACCATAGGCCGCGTCCAACTCGGTCGACGGTGTGCCGGGAAGTACGACCTTCGGAAATCGCAGCACCGGTTGTCGCGTGATCGACTTTCGCGGACTGAGCGAGAGAACTACCAACATCCGCCCACCGGTGGGTTCCTGAAGATCGAGACGAAGCGGCCGGAAACCGGCTTGGTCAGCGCCAATCGACCAATCTCGCAACGCCACAGTTCCGCCTGAGTCGAGCGGGCGAATCGCCAACGCGAGCGGTTCAAGTTCTGTCGGCACATCGAATCGCAGAGTGGACACGGTACCCTGCTCCACCCGCACGAGGTAACTCGCCGTGAGGTCTGCACCGTCTTCGGAAACATCCCAGATGCATCCTTCGCGAACTTTTACGTTCGCGGTTCCGGCTGCTCCGTCACGCCAACGCACCTGAAACGCTTTCACGGCGCCAACATCGGCATCCAACCGCACACGCTGCCCCGGCGTCACGGTTTGTCGGCCCATGCGTCCAACCACTTGCGCTTGCTTCGCACTGCCTGGGAGATCAGCCGTTACCTTCGTGGCAGGCACGTCTGGCACCCCAAATCGAATTTCCCGCTCGGGTCCGGTTCCTGTCACAGCCACCGCGAACCGTGCCTCGATCTCATGGCGACCAATGCCAGGCAATGGAACGGAGTAAACTCCCGACCGCAGTGTGACGGGAAACGCTGCCGTTCCATCGACTGTTACCCGCTCCAACCGTGCATCGGAGAGCGTTAGCGTGGCCGCTGGTTCTTGCCCACTGATGGCGTGTGCCGTGAACTTGGCCGTCACACGTGCGGTGGTGTCGTCAGCGGTGGCTGCATATTCCGCCGCAGTGAGAACCACTCCGGGCGTCGTGGGGCGAATCGCCGCGAGGCGATCAAGCACCGGTTTCGGAACAACAACAGTCTCTTGACCAGTTCGATCCGGCGAGAGAAGCAAGACAGTCGTGGGGGCGGGCTGCTGTGCTGCACTCTCAGGTTCGGAGAGTACACACACGAATACTATAAGAGCTGCGACTGCGGGGAGCCGGGACCGATGTCCGCGAACAATCACCATTCCGCCCGCAACGACCAATCCCACGATCAGTGGGGAGATCGCGGCACGCTGCCACCACGGAGGTCCGAGTTGTCCAACAACCGCAACAGCGAATAACGCTGTGACGAGCAGGAACCCACAGAACGGATGACGTCGTCGTCCACCAGCCCAACCGAACGCCAACAACACTGCAGCGATTCCAACACCAACAGCATCGGCCGTTCCCGCTGTGGCGATCCGCATCGCTTCAACAGGTGAACGTGATACCACGACGCCCGCTCCCAGAAGCGGCACATCGCCGAGCATCGCGGGGAGTTCCGCGACAGTGCCACGATCCCAGGGATGCACGGGCCAACCAGCCAGCACACCCGTCGAGAAAGCCCACCACCGCTTCACCTCGACCTCACCAGGAAGTTTCGGCTCCGGACTCCGAACCGAAATCACAGGACCGGTCGCTTCGATTGCCAGTCGATAACGCACCTCGAACCTAACAGGCATTTGCGCCGGTAACGGCAGGTTCAACACACCGTCGGATGACATTCGCAGCGATCCCGGGGTCATCCACTTTCCCCCGACCGCTGCCGCCCGCACCTCTGCTCCGGATGGAAGTGTGATCGGCAGAACCGTTCCGTTCGATGTGGTTACTGACCCTCCGAAGAAGACCACAATATCCGATTGCGATCGTGCTACGGTGACGAGATAGACTCCGGAAAACCCCCAAGGCTGGATCGGGTCCATCGGCAGAGTCAATTTCACGTCGGGAAGTGAAACGGTGCGATACCGCATTGCTCCCGCAATCGCCAATCGCGGGAATGTGGTATCCGCATCTCCAAGTCGTGTTGTGACAGCTTCAAGGGTGATCTCACCGGTTGCTGGTCGCGCGAAGCCCACCACCCAGAATCTCACGGGACAGAGGTTCACAATTCCAATGCATCGACGCAAGATCGCCATGACGGGAACCAAACCCGCCGACGAAACGGCATTCCCGCCCCCAACAACTTGCCACTTACGATCCACGAACGCTCCGTTCGGTTCCATCGCGAGGAGCGCCGGAAGAGCGCCGGCTTTGATGTCGATCGCGAATGTGGTCGCCTCAAGCTGCCGTCCGGCGAGGGTTTCGGTTCGTGTCGCGGATTCCACAAAGAAAACTGGCTTGGCTGGTGTCAGTTGTGCCCAACCATCCGGGTCGCTCCCGTTGAAGCGGAACGAAGCAGATACGCCGCCCGGAGCTAGTGGGCCGAACGGATCGAACCAGCCGCATCGTGTGATCCCAGCACCCGTCTGAAATGATGTCGTCCAAACCGATCCCGGGTAGACTCCCAACACGCCGACTCGTTCGCTTGCCCCGACCGGAGTGAACGCAGGAAACGGCAAGCGATGCGGTCCAGAGCTGAGTGGCGGTCCGCGGAACTCAAAGATCAAGTCAGCAGATTGCCCCGTTGTCAGCGGGCGGGCGAGTTCGACAACCACCGTGTTCGCGTTGGTCCCTGAGTAAGACACCAACTCGTCCGGAGCTGATGTCACGCGAGAGAGCGCATATCCCGGAGGAACCGTCAGCGCGAACGCGAACAGCGGACCACGCCGAACTCGCAACGCGACCCTCACCGATGCCATCACACGGTCAGTGTCGAATCGCCACGCGACATACTCAGTGGTGGTAAATTCGCGATCAATCTCCGACGGAACGAGCATCGGCAAACGACGGAACGGTCGATCCGTGCCCGGAGGAAGCAGCGTTCCCGTCAGTGCGAGAGTGCGAGTCTGGTCAGGTAGCGTTTGAGTGTCTGTCAGTCGGTAATCACCCGGATTCCAGTTCTCGATGTTCAGACCGGGGGCAATGCGGATGTCGAGGGTTTCGTCATCCAACACCGCACCGATTGGTCGAACACCAGGCAGTGGGGAATCATGTGGTCGACTTTGGTCTGGAAATGGAGCCACCGCAGAAATCAGAATCTTCCCGCCAGCGCCTGGTTGTCGGAGAGTCACCCGGAGCCGCCGGGGCAAGTTAGGGCCGGCAGGTGGATCGACTGTCCAGCCAGCCCGGTTGTTCATCACCACATCGGCGATCCGCAATCCTGGGTCGATGTTGAACGCCCATTCGCCAACTGTTCCGCTGGCAGGCCGAAGGTCGTACTCGAATCCGCAAGAGATCTGGCCTGGTGTAATGTCGTATTTCGCAGCCAGTGTCGCCGCTGCGGGCACCCCCGGATTTCCTGCTGGATGAACCGCAATATCAAGTCGCGATCGGCCTCCGAAACGCGCTCGCCACTCGGCACGCGGAGGGTTGCCAGCCAGCGGGAACGGACCTGTCAGCAACACCTCAGTCGCCGATACCGTCGGCACCTGGCCGACAGGGAGTTCAAGTTCAAGAACTGCCGTCGGAGCTGTTGGCACTCGAAGATCAAATCGCCGTTCGCCGGGTTCGGTGACACCCGTCGCGGACCAGCCGAATTTCAACGTCTGTCGGCCCGGTCGGTCCAGCCACACAGCAGGAATCGTTCCACCCGACGGCACACCAACAATCGCCTCTCGACCTTCGCCCCAGGTTGCGATTCCCAATGCGAGCCTGAGGGGATCGAGCGGAAAGAACCGAGATTTGGAACCCGTGTTCACTATCTCCAATTCTGCACTACCAACCAGATCGCCGCCAACGAGGGCCGCCTTGAATCTGGCATCCGTGATTCTCGGTGTCTGTCGAGCCTCGGTTGCGACTCGGCTCGCTGCCCGCACTCGCGCCTCGAACTCACTCAGCGGCAGGCGAACAATCGCCCCTGCTTCGAGTTGCTTTTGCGCTTCGGAAAGTTGTGCCTCGGTTGCTCGGAGTCGGCGAATTGGAAATGGATCTTCGACAGGAAGGCCGTCGGGATGAACAAGCGCAGAGGGGCCAGCAACAGCTTGCCCTGGCGTACCCACGCTCGGCACTTCGCCGGCAGCGCTGCCAACGACTACCGCCAGCGCAACACTTGCGAGCAGGAGCAACCAGCGAGGCATCGCATTACCCCTCGATCGAGGCTGTGGCGTTGGGGTCGGGAGTACCCACTGGCGCTGGCCGATTCCGCGTTGAAGATGACAGCACGACCACGGGAGACGACGGCTCAGGAGACGTTCGCGAAAACCCTGGCATTCGCGTCACGCGACGCCGATAGAACCAACGGGCGACGCCAAGGAGAAGCACCACGACCGCTGCCGCAGCAAGCCCGGGCTGAAACGCCCCGACAACCTGCGCGGCTGGATGCGGAAAGAACACAGCCGCCATCACAGCCGCCGCACCAACCACCGCGACACCCACCCCGAACACCGATCCAGGCAACCGCCACAAGAGGAGGATCACGATGAACGCCGCGACCGAGCAAACGATCACCATGCCCAGATGCGGCACACGATAGACCGTGATCGCACCGGGAGTCATCTGGCGAGCAGTGAAGCCTTCGCCAATTGTGTCGACATCGTCGCTGACTTCTTCGCCAGTGTTGAACCACCAGTCGAGCGATTCCCCCGAGGCGCTGGCACACGGCGCGATTCCGAGCGGACGCGGTCGCCAGCGAAATTCGGCTGCGGCGCCGGACGCCAGCAGTGCAGTGTTTCCGTGAGGCACGGTCACTTGCCAGCGGATCGGTCCCGCGAATGCGACAGTGGGAAGCGTTGGCGGGTGATACACCAACTCGCCAGTTCGGCCTCGGGAAACCGGCAACTGATACCGAACTTCGATCACGGTTGTCGCGCCAGGGCGTGCGACAGGGAGTGCAATTCGGAAGGTTCGCTCGTCTTCGGAGCCGGGAACCGGAGTTGCGTCGACTCGCTGCCCGTCGCGCAGGAACTCCGGATTCGGCCCGGCGAGCGGACTCGGCAGTCGAATCTCCACGCTCGGCCTGAGCCAGCGACGAAGCAGGAAACGAGCACGATAGCTGACCGTTCCGTCGTCGGCTCCCCACGCTTGCACAAGTCCGCGGTCGGCCCACATCGCCACGGCGCCGCCATCGACTGTCGCTTGCGTTTCAAGCACCAACGGTTCAGGCCCAGTTGCGACCAACGTGAGCGCCGGCAGAGCATCCCGGTCCGAAGTGAACTCGACAGGAACCTCTCGCCAGCCCTTCGATGCGGTGGTGACCGTGTGCCCCGCATCCATGTTCGTCCAGACCCGAGCGGTGGCGTCTGCCTGCGTCGCTCCGATGGGCCACATCACAGCCACCGACACCTTCACCGGGTTCGTATCGGTCGGAGACTGCCGCGGGAGTGCGATAGCGAAACTCAGTGAGATCGTGAGTTCCTTCGCATCGAGTGGGGTCGCCAGCATCCATTCGCCAGGACCAACCGCGTCAAGTGGCGGCGTGGACTTCAACGCGGCCGGTGAAGTTGGACCGCGAAACCGCAGTTGTCGCGGCAACCCCGCCGACGACCGCAGTTTGATCTGCTGCACGATGACCATCTGCCGATCACCGAGAGTCACGTCAGCACGGACGTCGGCGGTGAGGTCGGGCCGATGTGGGTTCCATCCGAGCGTGACTCGTGCGAGTCCCGCGTCGGACTTCACGCCGATGGTGGTCGGCACTCGCGTGGATTTCGCGTTCG
Source organism: Planctomycetota bacterium (assembly GCA_021413735.1). Classification (GTDB taxonomy): domain Bacteria; phylum Planctomycetota; class Planctomycetia; order Gemmatales; family Gemmataceae; genus Gemmata. The sequence continues at coordinate 50,579 of JAIOPV010000090.1, read as the reverse complement.
GGTCGGGGGTCAGTTGCGTCCCCCACGCAGCGTATTCGCCGTCCCAATCTCGCGACTCTCCTCGAATCTCGAACCCATCGGGAACCGTCGCGGTGACAGATGTGTTCGATTCCATCGCGTCGGGGAATCGCGGCAACGGCACGATTCCGGTTGTGTCGCCCGGTTCGACCGGGACCGTCGCAGTCAGGATGAGATCGAACGGCTGTTTCTGTCTTGTCGCAAGGCGAACGGTCACCGGAACACGCAGCCCACTCGCAATCCGTGCTCCGGTCGCGGCCCAGAATCCATCGTGTGAAACACCTTGCTGAACGCCCTCGACTAACTCCGGTGGCGACGCTTCCAATCCGCGCCAGTCGGCCGGCACATCAACAACGACGTGATCGACCTCCGTGCGAATCGGGAACACTCTCACCTCGGCCCGGATTCGCCAGCCGGCATCGGTCAGCGTGAGCCGATACGCGGGTTTCACTTTCACCGCACCAGCCTGTGCCCGTGCATCGAAAGTGAACATCGGACTATTCACCGGCGTTGTGCCGGTGGGGCCGGTGGTCAGGCGGAAGAACGCCGTCGTCACATCATCTTCGACCGGGCCGGTTGGCTCGGCTTTCCGCAGATCTGGGCCGTGCTTGAACGTGAAGTGCGTGTTCGCGGCAGCGGTTACGCGGACCGTTCCCGTTTGCCTGAGAACATCGAGGGTGGTGAACGGACCGACGGCAAATGGGCCACGGTGGGCAGGATCGTCGGCCTTCGGGCGGAACTGTCTGGTGACGACGGTGACGAGCCAATCCGCTGCCGTGGAACCTGCGGGAATGTCGATCTTCCAGACGGGTTTATTCGGGTCGCCGGGCTTCGCGATGACAGCAGGTTGAACCGGCCCAACGTCTGCAGTGGTGGCGCGATCCACGCTGAGATCGGCATTCACCGGCGCGACGAGTTTCCACTCTCGGGCAGGACCGCGGAACCGAATCTTGGCTGTGGTCTCGACCACGCCTTCGCGAAGCAGAACCAGCACGTCGAGTTCAGTCGATTGAACCTGATCGGCAGGTTGAGCTGACGTGGCTGGCGGATCCCAGGTGATTTCGACTGCGTCAACCGGACCGAGAGCATATCCCGCCTCGTGCCCCTGTCTCGGTGCGAGTTGCTTCAGTTCCAGAGCCGGAATGCGACGCACTTCGGGAGGGCGTGCGGGTTGCGTTGGGTCCACGGTTTTCGTCGTGAGATTCACGCGCTTTACGTCCGCACTTGGCGGGTCGAAGCTCAGCGTCGTGATGGCGGCCCGCGGCAACCCAATCTCGAAGCCGAGTTCCGACTTTGCGCGTGCCGTGATCGGAGCTTCCAGGTCGAGCGTCAGCGTGTGATCACCAGCGGTTTCGACGAGGAGAGCGAAGCCGTCTTCGGTTGTGTCCAGCACGGGGAGCTTGTTGCCGTCGAGCGCAGCAGCGACGAGGAAGGCACGTCGTCCGCCGAGCGCGACGGCCGACTGCGGGATCGTTGTGCGGAACGTGCAGGTGAGTTTGACCACCGCGACGAGTTGTTCGCCGCGTTTCTCGATGCGGCCACGCACGGCACACCCGCTCGGGGCCACGGGCTTCCGCACAGCGAGTTGCTTCTTCAACTGATCGACTTGATCGAGGAGCTTTTGAAGTTCCTGCGGTGTGAGGCTGACACGCTCGCCGATGCCGTCGGTGGAGTTGCCGACCCACAGATAAGTGCCGTCCGGCAGTTTGACGACCGGGGAGTCTTTGGTTTTGGGATCGGGAGCCTTCTTCGGCTCCGGGGGTTGGCCGTGCGCTGTGAGGCCGAGAACGACGAACAGGAGCATCGCTTGAGCGAGCGCAAACCTGAGCCGCGACGCAGTGCGGGAGATGACCGGCATGGCAGTCCTCGAGCCGGGCGGGGCAATCGCCTCAGTCTGGCGAATGAGAACTCGGCAGGCCGCCTTCTCATTCAATTACTCACTATACCCAAGCCCCGCAGCCATTCCGACCCGTTCAGCCCGAAATCTCCTCCGAAGTTACCCGGCTTGCTCGGTTGGATTGCTGCAACCCGCACACCAAGACCGCGCATGTGGCGAACGTCAGCAACACAAACGCGATCGTATGCGTGCCATACACCAGCGCGAGATCGCCGACGTGAGTACCGAATAGCCCCGGAAGCGTCATCAGAACTGCGGCCGCGATCATCGCACCGATGATGGATCGCCGCACCCAGCCCGGTAGTTCGAGCGTCGCAGCACAGGCAATCGCAGCAGCGGGAAGCAGCAAAATAACCGCGTGATGCTTCCACGTTCGCTCGCTGAGAAGCAGCATTCCCAGCAAGATCAGCCCGCATTCCGCTGCGAATCGCCAACCGCTCCGCTCCGAACGCGGACCACGACACAGCACCACAATCGTGAGTGCGAACGCCACAGTTAGCACTTTCACCAGCACCCACGCAGCAGGGCGGCCCATGTCGAACAAGTTGTGATACGCCGCTGGTTTGGGAATATCGCCTTCGGGCGTCTGCACGTATTCGATGAACGACGGGCTGTGGGTGCCAAGGCGATACACGAAGCCGACGAGCGCCTGATTCGGATGTTCAGTCGTGACCTCGCCCTTGAGAACCGGGCGTTCGACCATCAGCTTGTACCAGTCGGTGAGCAGTTCCGCGTTGCGATCCCAGCCGAACACCGCACCGGGCACAATCGCGAGCCAGAGAACCAACCCAACCGCACAACCAAACACGACCCGACCGGCTCGCTTCCACACGAAGTACGCCAGGAACAGCAGGGGCGTCACCTTGCACGCAATCGCCAAGCCAAGGACAAGCCCGGAACTGATGTCGGAGCCGCGACGGTAGAGTTCCAGGCACCCAGCAAGCAGGAACAGGATGAAGATGTTCACGTTGTTGTGTGTCAGGTCGCCGAGCAGCGCAGGCAGCGCGATAAGAATTGCAGCGGCCTTCGCAGCGTCGGGTGTGCCAGCCGAACCCAGCAGGCGAAACGTCCACAGCGCCGCAAGCACGCCCATCAGCACCTTCGCGTAAAACCACGTCATCGCGCCGACGGTGGCTGGCAACTCTGCGAACGGTCGCAGGATGATCGCCATCACCGGCGGGTTCGGATACTCGTTCTTGCCGACGTAGATGTTCGTGCCCGTGAACACGTCGCGGACCATCGAACGCCAGCGCAGAAACGCCGAACGCGATTGCTCGCCAGTGTCGCCGGGCTTGGCAACTTTCGCGGCGTACTTCACGCTTGTCAGCACAATGACGAGTGCCAACAGGCCAAGGAACACGACACGCAGCCTCGCGGGGTGTGCGAGGTGCGAGGTGCGAAAGTTCGCGAAGATGCGTCGAGGGAATGACAGACTTGGCATGGCGCGTCCGTGCGCTGGAGATCGGGGCAACCCACCCATTCCAATGGGCGAGCTTACGACTCACTTCGGCAGTTCGTTCGTCTCGAATTTCTTGTGCGCGAGCTGCTTGCCCGTCGCGAGGTCGAGCACCTCAATGTACGCGCCAGCCGCTTCCCAACCGGTCACCACCAGAGCCAGCGAGTCCTTCACGGTCGGGTGCTTCTCCACGCTCATCACAACGCGATTGCGATACTTCGTGTGCGCCACTGCTCCGATTCCGTCGAGCGCTTGATCGCGGACCTTCTTGCCAGTCGCCAGATCGAACGTGATGAGCTTGCAGCCGTTCGCGATTGAACTGAAGTCCGCGAAGTAGAGTGCGTCGCCATAAACCGCGAATGCCGACAGCGGATGACCGTTCACGACAACCTTCGGGCCGTCTTTCTTAGCGAACGTGAACTCACCATCCGGAGCCACATCGACCGTCAGCCCGGCCTTCCTGGCTTCGTCGTTCGCGTTCTTTGCAGCCGTCTGTGCTTCCTCGAACTTGAACGCACGCTCCTTGATGACCGGCTTCCAGTCAGCAGGTTCGGTCTTGGGCACCGGTGCCAGCACGAGAAACAGCGACAGGGCGAACATCGGAACTCCTGGGTGTGAGGTTCACGCAGCGGGTTCGACGCTGACGCCAAGAGTCACGGCGCCCTTGGCTTTCTGGTCCGGGTCTGGGCCACACGAGCGGATCTGATCGGCCTTCAACTCCGCGACTTCCAACGCTCCAATCCACACAGCAGCGCGGCCCTTTTCGTGCGCTTCCAGCATCAACTCGACGCACTTCTCGACGCTGTAGCCGAAGATTTTGCGCAGAACGCTGACCACGAAATCCATGCTGTTGACGTCGTCGTTGTGCAGGATGACCGCGTAGGGCGGCTGGCGGCGTGTCCGCGTTTCGTTCTCGGTGTCCGGCATCACGTCCGGAATTGGGGAGGCCATTGACGCAGTCTCCGGGGCGCAAAATGCTGGCCAGATTGTAGCGATTATCCACAGGGAGGGGAATGGCTATCAACGTTTGGCGAGAGTCAAGCGTGACGTGCGTTGCAATTTGATTCCGGGCCAGATACCCACCCCACCTCCGGAACCATTATATCTGTCCGGAAGAAACTATATCAGAATGATTTCCGCGAACGATCTCGGAACGCATTTCATTCCAGAGAAAGAGTTTACGGCAGAACGGAGCTGCGGACCGCCGAAAGATTGGCGGTTCCGTCAAGACATGAACGCCTCGGCCCAGGGTGATTTGCTTCACCCAGGCAGGTGCGGAGTCTGGTTCCTGCGTGCATCTCTGAGCGAGACGGCATCAGCCAGGCCAGCGTTCTTTCTTGACCGGCTTGCCGAGCGCAGCCTTGCGGATCGCGCGGATCCGGTTGCGTTCTTTGCGGGTCCGAGCTTCGCACGGCTTCTCGTAGTATTCGTGCGCCCGAATTTCCTTCTTCATCCCCGATCGCTCGATGAGCTTCTTGAACCGACGAAGAGCAGCTCCGATCGGCTCCCGGTCGTGAACTCGCATTCGCAATCCCATTCACATCTCCTCAGTCTAAAATCAACCCTCGGCACTCGGATGAGAACGCGGCCTGCCGAGTTCTCATCCACACAATTGAGCCGAGCTGAAAACGAAAAGGAGCCTCGACCCCGACGGCAGAGGCTCCCGGAAATTACCTCTGGTGTCAGTAGCGGCGACCGCCACCGCCTCCGCCACCACCGCCGTAGCCGCCACCACCGCCGCCGCCACCGCCGCGAGGACGATCTTCCTTCGGCTTGGCTTCGTTCACGGTCAGGCTGCGACCGTCAACCATCTGGCCGTTCATGCCGGCGATGGCTGCTTGTGCTTCTTGATCGGAATTGAGTTCGACGAAGCCGAACCCCTTCGACCGGCCGGTATCCCGGTCCATGATGACCTGGGCAGTTTGAACGCTCCCGTAAGGTGCGAACATTCCCCGGAGCTGTTCTTCCGTCACATTGTAGCTCAAATTCCCAACGTACAACTTCCTGCCCATACCATCCCTCCCGACCGAAATTCGGTCGGCTGCGAAGTACCGAACGATCGACCCGACGGCTAGGTGCCGACGGGGTTGGACGCACAAACGGACATAATCCGGCTGACGGCCAGCAGGAACTATACGACCAACCCGCCCAGCAAACCAGGACAATTCATTTGAAGTTGAAAGCCTGATGCACGGGCAAGCAGACGACGGGGAGCGGGAAAACGGGAAAAGACAGCCTTCGGGCACGGGCACGGGCAAGGGCACGGGCACGGACAAAGCCCAAGGGAACGGGTACGAAATAACTTCCCGGTGTTGGATTTTTGGTTTTGGCCTCCCCCCTTGTGGGGGAGGTCGGCAAGGCTTTGCGAGCCGGGTGGGGTGAGCTCCCACAATGCTGACGGCTTTACCCCCACCCGCTCCTCGAAGACTCGGAGCGACCTCCCCCACAAGGGGGGAGGTCAAAACCAAGCCTTACCCTCCGGGTCGGGAGGTTATTTCGGACACGTTCCAAGACGGGAAGCGGGAGCAACGCACGAACTCAGCAGTCGAACTGGATAGCCTTTCCCTCTTGTCCGTGCCCGTGCCCTTGCCCGTGCCCGAAATTCGCCTTTTGTCTTCCCCGCCTCCCGTGTTCGACTTTGCCCGTCTCGCGGTTCACATGAAAGCAGCGGCCACTGCGTTCGACAGATGAACCAGCTTCCACGGTGCCTTTTCGCGGATCGCCGTCGTCAGCAAAATGCAGAAGCCTTGCGTCTGTGGGTCGATCCAAACTGTCGTGCCAGTTGCCCCCGTGTGCCCGAACACTTCCTTGCCGAGAAGATCGCCCCAACTGCCAGAGGTGCCGGGATGATTCAATCGCCAACCGAGACCCCACGGCTTCGTGCGAGCAATTGCTTCCGGCAACTCGGGATCTTCCACGAGCCGGTTTGTGGTCATCGCTCGCACCGACGCAGGCGAAAGCAATTTCACGCCCGCGTGCGTGCCCTTCGACAGCATCAACTGGCAGATCACCGCGAAGTCTTCGGGCGAACTAAACATCCCGCCCCACGGCGCACCGAGATCCTGCCAGTACGCGCTGTTCCATCCCCAATCGGAACCGACTTGCTCATCGGGAACTTGCACACGCACGAGTCGTTCGCGCTGGAAGCCTTTCGCTCCGAGCCCCGACGACTTCAACCCGAGCGGTTCGAAGATTTCTTTCTTGAGGAACTCCGCGATGGTTAGCCCGGAGAGTCGCTGAATGATTTCCGCGACGACGGCCGTGCCGGTACTCTGGTAGCTAACCTGCGTGCCCGGTTTGAATGCGAGTGTGGTCTCGCGCACGGCACCGTCGAGGAATCGCTGACCGGGGACGTGCTTTCGCCGCAGTTCGTTGTTGTCGGGCAGCATGTCAGGCAACCCGGACGTGTGCGTGAACAGATGCCGCACGAGAACGAGGTCTTTGTCTTTGCCTTTGAATTCCGGGACGTAGCGAACAACGGGATCGGTGAGGTTCAGCAGTCCGCGTTCGACGAGCAGTATCGCACCGAGGTACGTGATTGGTTTCGTGATGGACGCCATGAGGAACATGCCGTCTTCGCGGATCGGCGGTGCGTCGGCTTCTGGTCCCTGGCGTCCGAAGAATCGCGGCGCGACAATTTTGCCATGCCGCCCAACCACAATCGCACCGCCGGGCACGGAGGCATCTTTGCCGGTGGTCCACTTGTCGAGCAGGTCGAACGCGACCTTGAGTTGCTTGCCGTCGAGGCCGATGTCTTCGGGCTTGGCGTGTGGCAGATGCGTTGCGGCGCGAGCAGCGCCGACCTGGGCATCGACGGCACCGGCAGCGACCGCAGCACCAGCAGCACTTGCGAGCAGGACATCGCGCCGCGTGGGATCGGAAGGGATGGTCATGGTGATTTGCCGAAAGTGGAACTCATTGTGGGTTGGCATCTGACCGTATCACACGACCGTTGGCCTGACCATAGTTTTCGCCGCTTGCAGCGTAGTGTGCAAACGTGAGCCCTACGCCGCAAGCTGCGAAATCAACCACCGTTTGACTTCCGATGCAGGTAGAATCGGGCACGATCCCTTCCAATCGCGAGTCACCACATGCCTCGAACTGCACAATTATTCGCGTTCACGCTTCTCTTGAACTGCACAGCATCGGCCCAGCCCGATGACAAGGCGAAGGGCATTCCCGATTACCAACCGGTCGCGGGATGGCCACAACTTCCGCCGAAGCTCGAACTCGGGCCGGTCTCGGCTGTCGCGACCGATGCCAAGGATCACGTGTATATCGCACATCGCGGTCCGAAGCCGATCCTCGTGTTCGATCGCGACGGCAAGTTCATCCGGGCGTGGGGCGATGACCACCTCAAGACACCACATGGGCTGCGACTCGATCCCGACGGCAACGTCTGGGTCACCGACATCGGCAATCACCTCGTCATGAAATTCGACCCCGAGGGCAAACTGCTCCTGTCGCTCGGCAAGAAGGGCGAAGCGGGAAACAAGCCCGATCAGTTCGACCGGCCTACCGATATCGCGTTCACGCCGACGGGCGAGTTCTACATCTCCGACGGTTACGGCAACACTCGCGTTCTGAAGTTCGATCGCGAGGGGAAGCTCCTCAAGCAGTGGGGCAAGAAGGGCACCGGCGAGGGCGAGTTCAACTTGCCGCACGCAATCGTTCTCGATGCGAAAGGGCGAGTCTACGTCGGCGATCGCGAGAACAACCGCGTTCAAGTATTCGATGCCGACGGCAAGTTCCTCGAACAATGGAAGGAGAGCGGCGCACCGTATGGGCTGTTCCTCGCCGGGGATCGTCTCTTCGTGGCGGACGGTCGCGCCGGCTGGGTGCGGGTTCTCGGACCGGATGGGAAGTCGCTTGGTCGCTGGGGTGAGAAGGGCACGGCTGCGGGTCAGTTCCAGATGCCGCACATGCTGTGCGTCGATTCGCATGGTGATGTTTACGTTGCCGAGGTGACCAACAAGCGCATTCAGAAGTTCACCGCGAAGAAGGAGTGATCGACCCGAGGGAGTGGCAGGTATTCGCCGCTTGCGGCGTAGCACTCCCCTCGTCGGCGGATAATATGGCCTTCTGCCCTCCCCGGAGACCTCGCCATGTTCCTCCGTCCGCTGTGCCTGCTCGCCTTCCTCATCGCGCTCACCGTTCAGCCCACCACGGCCGACGAGCCGAAAGAAAAAGCGAAAGACGCCCCCAAGGCCAAGCCGAATCGGCTCGCCAAGGAGAGCAGTCCGTATCTGCTCCAGCACGCGAACAACCCCGTCGACTGGTATCCGTGGGGGCCGGAAGCGTTCGCTCGCGCACAGAAAGAGAAGAAGCTCGTCTTCCTCAGCATCGGGTACAGCTCGTGCCACTGGTGCCACGTCATGGAACGCGAATCGTTCTCGAATGCCGAGATCGCGAAGATTATGAACGAGAACTTCGTGTGTATCAAAGTGGACCGCGAGGAACGCCCCGACGTCGACGACATCTACATGACCGCGTTGAACGTCACCGGGCAGCAGGGCGGTTGGCCGCTCACGATGATCCTCACCGCCGACGGCAAACCCATCTTCGGCGGCACCTACTTCCCACCCGAAGACAAGAAGATCGGCGACGACACCGCACCGGGAATCAAGTCGATCCTGGCACGAGTTATCGAACTGGACAAGAAAGAGCACGACAAACTCGTGGAGCAGGCCGATCACGTCGCGAAGTTGACGGCCGACGCGCTCGACCGCAACTCGCGGTTGCTGGCACTGGTGAAACTCGATCGCGAACTCGTGGATAATGCCGCCGATGCTTACGACATCGACCCCGAACACGGCGGCACCGGCAACAAGTCACGCTCGTTCAAGGGCACGAAGTTTCCGCGGCCGCCGGTGTGGCAGTTCTTGCTGTCGCAGTCGAAGCGGAAGGGCAAGGAAGAACTCGCGAAACAAGTTCACCTGACGCTGCACAAGATGGCCGAAGGCGGCATCTACGATCACCTCGGCGGCGGCTTCCACCGCTACAGCACCGAACGCACCTGGACCGTACCGCACTTCGAGAAGATGCTGTACGACAATGCCCAGCTCGTCGAGCTGTTCAGCGACGCATACGCGATCACGCAAGACCCGCAGTACAAGCGCGTCGTGGTGGAAACGCTCGCCTTCATGAAGCGTGAGATGACCAGCCCCGACGGGGTGTTCTATTCCGCACTCGATGCTGACAGCAACCACAAGGAAGGCGAGTTCTACGTCTGGACAAGTGACGAGATCAAGAAGATCCTCGGCAACGACGCCGACACGACATTCTTCCGTGCGGTGTACGGGGTGACCGCTCCGAACTTCGAAGAGAAGTTCCACATTCTGCGGTTGCCGAAGCCGCTCGCGGAGATCGCGAAGGATCAGAAGCTCACGGAGGCAGAACTGCTCGCGAAGCTCGAACCGCTGAAGGCGAAGCTGTTCGCGGTGCGTGCGAAGCGAGAGCGTCCGTTCCTCGACACCAAGGTGATTTGCGCCTGGAACGGCCAGATGATCGCAGGTTACGCACGGGCCGGTCAGGTGTTCGGCGACAAGGACTACATTCGCGCCGCCAGCACTGCTGCCGACTTCATCCTGGCGAAGATGCGAACCGAGAACGGTCAGTTGTTCCGACTGTACGCTGCCGTTCCGGGCGAGAAACCCACCGCACGCGGCACAGCGTTCCTCGACGACTACTCGTATCTCATCCACGGCTTGCTGAACCTGCACGATGCGACCGGCGACAAGAAGTGGCTGACGGCGGCCGACGACCTGATGAACACATTGCTGAAGCTCTTCAACGACGGCGACAAGGGCGGCTACTTCTTCACGCCGACGGGTGGCGAGAAGCTGTTCGCACGCGGCAAAGACGGCTATGACGGTGTGCAGCCATCGGGCAACTCGCAGACGGTTCGCGACCTGCTCCGTCTCGCGAAGAAGCACGACAACCCAAAACTGCGGGAACTCGCCGGCAAGACGATCAACAGCTTCTCGCTGGCGTTGCGAACGAATCCTGGGTCGCTTCCGACGATGGCATTGTGTCTCGATGAGTTCCTCGCGGCGGGCGGCGGCGAGACCACCACGAGCAAGGTCGAGCCGCCGAAGAACCCCAAGGAATCGACGGATGTGGTGAGTGCGAAGGTCAGCGTTGGCGAAGTGGTTGACGGCAAACGCACCGTGACCGTGACGCTGACGATCGCGCCGGAGTGGCACATCTACGCGAACCCGGTGGGCAGCGACGATCTGCTCGAATCGCAAACGCGAATGTCGGTGTTCGTTGACGGGGCTGAGGCGAAGGCCGAGATTGCGTATCTCAAGGGGAAGGCGATCACGGACAGTGCCGGTGCGAAGTATGGCGTTTACGAAGGCACCGCGACGATTACCACGACGGTCGCGGCAGGCAAGAATGCTGCGATCGAAGCTCGCGTGAAGTTGATCGCGTGCAAGGATGGCAAGTGCCTGTTGCCGTCCACGCTCAAGGTGAAGTGATTGCGTTTTGCGAGCCACGGGGTTTACCCTCGTGCTGAGAATTCGAGAAGACCACGGGGGTAAACCCCGTGGCTCGCAAAGGGGTTTGCGATAGCTCCCTTTCAGTCAAACCCTTCCGATCACTTATCCTTGGCCTTCAATACGCCGGCGGCATAGTCCGACAGTTTCTTCTCAACCGCGACGAACTGCGGCAGCAGTTTCACCGTCGGGTATTGCTTGGCATACGTCTCGGCGGCGCGGAAGCTCACGCTGTGTTTCTTGTCGCCAACCTCCACAGTGATGACGCTCGTGCCCGCTCCGCCCACTGCAATGAATGGCCCTTTCGCCGATGCCGTTGCGACATCCTCCTTCAACTTTTCTTCGGTCAAAGCGTAGATGTCGTTTGTGGTGACGACGAACTTAAGCAACTCCTCCAGTTCCTTCGGCGTGAGCTTCGCTTCTTTCTGCGTGCCGTCGTGGAGGTTGGTGACGGTCACCTTGCCGTCGGCCTGAATCTTCAGATATGGAGCCTCGCCCTTGCGGATGAAGCCGCCGGCGCCTGGATCGTAACTCAGCACAACCGTCTTGCCATCCTTGGGCAACACGATCGCGGGCTTCTTGTCCTCGGCGAGCGCGATGCTCGCGTGGAGCAGCAACAGAACGACAGCGGTGAGCGGGCGCAGTCTGGAACGCGACATCGGGAACTCCGGAACGAAGAGAGTTGCAGCCAGCCCGCACGATACCCCCGATGCACACGCCACACAACAATTCGCGGGTGTGCTGTTACGGTGAAACTTCAGCCCGTGATCTCGGGTATCATGACCAACACCCGTCTTGTGAATGAGAACTCGGCAGGCCGCGTTCTCATTCAATTCTTGGAATGTCGTCATGTTGGCCCGTAATCTCCTGTTCATCGTGGTCGTGCTCGTCGCGGTCGGCGGTCTCCGGGCGAGTCTGTTCCCGCAGAACACCCAGACCCGAAAGATTCACCTCGACCCCGGCACCACCAAAGAAGACGACTTCCAGGCCGTCGTTCGCAAGGTGAATGAAGAATTCCGCAAGGACTGGGACGCGAACGGCCTCACGCCCGCGCCGCGTGCCTCCGACCTCGCTGTCGCTCGTCGCATGTCGCTCGCACTCACAGGCAGCGTGCCATCGCTCGAAGAGATCCGTCAGTTTGAACAGCACGACAAAGGCGAACGGCTCGACGGCTGGGCGAATCACCTTCTCCGCGATCGCCGTTATTCGGATTACTTCGCGGATCGCCTTGCGAGGGCTTACGTCGGCACCGAAGACGGTCCGCTGCTGATCTACCGCAAACGCCGCTTCAACTCCTGGCTCAGCGACCAACTGCACCACAATGTGCCGTATGGCGAAATGGTCCGGCAGATGATCTCGGCACGCGGGCTGAACACCGACCAACCTGCGGTCAATTTCATCGCGGCCGCCTACGACGACGGCAAGGAAAAGCCCGATCCCGAGAAGCTCGCCATCCGCGTGAGCCGGGCGTTCCTCGGGTTGCGCATCGACTGCGCTCAGTGTCACGACTTCAAGAACCCCGCCGACTACGAGCAGATCATCTGGAAGCAGACCGATTTCCAGTCGCTCGCGGCGTTCTTCGGCCAGACTCGCCACATCGTCACGCACATTTCAGACAACGCCGACGGTGAATACAAATTCGAGGATCGCGTGCACGGCGGCACGCACGAAATCGGCGTGTCGGTGCCGTTCTCGCCTGAACTGATGCCGGAAGAAGGCTCACGGCGTGAACGGCTCGCGGCGTGGGTCACGAACCCGCAGAATAAGGCTTTCTCACGGGCGACGGTGAACCGCGTGTGGGCGATGATGTTCGGTCGGCCGCTGTTGAAGCGAATCGAGTCGCCGACGCTCACGGAACGCGGTCCCGCGGCGCTCGATATCCTCGCAGCCGACTTCGCGGCTCACAACCACGACCTGCAGCGCCTCATTCTGCTGATCGCATCGACGGAGGTGTTCCGGCTCGACAGCGCAGCACCGTTCGACATCACGGACGCCCACGACGAACACTGGGCGGCGTTTCCGCTGTCGCGATTGCGTCCGGAGCAGGTGATCGGCAGTGTGATTCAGGCGGCGTCGGTGCGAACCATCGACAAGAATTCTCAGCTCTTCGTGCGTGCGACGCGGTTCTTCGGCGAGAAGGATTTCGTGACTCGCTACGGCGACGCAGACGATGACGATTTCGCGAAGGCTCACGGCACGATTCCGCAGCGATTGCTGATGATGAACGGCGACCTCGTGGACGGCAAAGCGAAGAATGAGTTGCTGAACGCATCGACGCAGATTGCGATTTTTGCGCCCGACGACAACGCGGCAGTCGAGACAGCGTATCTGTGCGTGCTGACGCGAAAGCCGACGCCGAAGGAGTTGGAGCATTTCGTGGCGAAGATCGCGGGCACGCACGGCGACGACCGCCGCAATAAGCTCGCCGATATGTACTGGGTGCTGTTCAATTCAACGGAGATGAGCTTCAACCACTGAGCCACGACATGCTGCGACGACTGCAAATTGCGTTGTGGGTTGCAGTCGGGTTGGCGGCAATGGTGCTCGTTTGGACTCTGACCACGTCTCAACGTCCGGTTGACCTTGGGTTGAAGGACGCAGAGAGAGGATGGGGTGAAACCGAGGCCGGCGTGATTGCGCGCTTCGGCCCACCGGGGAGCTACGCGAGCCAACCGAGGGATTACGAGTTCTTTCGCGTTCATGGGCAGTGGCCGCCCTCAGGATCGGTACGAAGTTCGCGGTGGTACGACGATTTCGCGACTGTCGAGGTTTTCTTCACGGACGACGGCCGCGTTGCTGGCTGGTATCGAGCGAAAGCCCGCCCACCGCTTTCGATGGAGGAGCGGCTCCGTCGGTGGTTTAATCGCCCATAATCGCCGGACTCGCGCAAGCAAGTAGGGTGAGTCGAGACCGGCTTTGCGGTCGAGCCCCACCACGAAGCGGGAAAATGGTGGGGCTCGTCGCGAAGCGCGACTCGACCCACCCTACAAGAGCCGAAATAGTTGGGTTTGCATTTCCCCGCCGAATGGACTAGACCTCACATACCTCCCAAACAGCACAAGCCGTCAACCCACCGCCAGGGCGGAGATACCCCCTTGTCCGACGTTTGTCCCAAAGTCTGCGCACGCTGCAACGCAGCACTCGAACCAGTCCAACAGTTCGCCTTCCTCGTTGAAGAAGCCGGCATCAACGAACCCGCCTCAAACTGCTTGGCGCAGCGATTGCCGACGGCAAACGGCCGACCTATTCCGGTCTGTAAGGCGTGTCAGCCCAACATCCGGAAAGCGCCACGGAAGCCGGCCCGCGGATGGTCGGGTTTCGGCGTTGCGCTCGGGGTGATCGCGGCTGTCTGGTTGCTTGACCAGGTTTGATCGCTTCCAGAATATGAACGTGCGTATAGATTGACTTGCCGTTCCCCGCACTGCGATAGTGTAGTGGGGGTGACTATGGCCATTTTCTCAGGTCGTCTAACCCGAGTTCTCGCAACGGTTACTGCCGTGACGGTCATCACGGCTGTCCAACCGTTGAGCGGTTGCGACCTCATTATCTGGTTGTGCCACTTCACGTGTTGATCGGACGCGAACCCAGTTCCGAAACCGACACCAGACAAACCCGCCATGCCAGCAGTTACCTTTCCCTCTTCATGGCCAAAGCCGGTTGCGTCTTCTCCCGTGCGCACCAGCGAGGCTGGAGAAACTCATGTTTACCTCTCCTCTGAAAATGGCAGGCGCTTTCGTTGCTCTTCTCGCTTCCGTGAATCTTGCCTCTGCGGATCCCGGGAAGGGTTTGAGGTGGAGCGACTTCGCCTGGGGGCCATCACGAACCCCGACGACGCGGACCGCTCCCACTTACTATTACGCCCCTGCCCAGAATGTCGTTACCGGCCCGGCAGTGGCGGTCGGTCAGCCTTTGAATGGAAACCCATCGACGGCGGCGAACACGATCACGATCGTTGGCAGTGACGGAGTTGCTCGGACCTATCCGGTTGTGGGCGGAGTTGTACAGCAGGTGCCGACGCAGAGCACGATCGCAGCGCCCAACGCGACTGGCGTGACGCAGACTGCTCCCACGGTGGGCGGCACTTCGACCAATCCGGCAGTTGTGATCCCCGCGACCGGGTCGCGTGTTCCATTATTCCCGCGTCTGCGGCGATGAGTTGAAGTTCAAAGTGATTGGGGTATGAGGCTGTTGGTTTTGCCGGGTGAATCGCCGCTGCGCATCCTTGCTTGACGGACCACCCGGCAAAACCAACAGCCTCACAACGTTGTCATTTCTCCGTGGTGAACTCGATCCGGACAATGGTTTTGCCGTCCGGAGCGAGGATGACGCGGCTTACCGAGGCAGTTTTCGGGATGCTCTTGTATGAGGAGCGTTTCCCGTTCAAATACACTTCCGTGTCGCTGTTCAGTTCTGCTCGGGTTGGGGGCTGCACCTCCTCGGTTGGGGTTGGGATACCTGTGATTGCCAGTCGGAGTTCGGTGGAAACCTCTTGTGGCTTCACACGAGCGAGATTTGCCGAGGCGACGCTGGAAATGGCCAACAAGCTGATTGTGGCCCACAGGTAGCGGGTCATAACGGTGGCTCGGATGAGGGAGTGTGCGGTTCTGCTTCATCCAATCGCAACATCCGTACCATTGGGTTCGCGCTTTGCGCAGATGTGTTGAAAGTGCGGAGATTTCAAGGCATTCGGCTTGGGAATATGGCATCTGGAATTGTGTCGAGGGCGATTTTCTGCCGCGCCTGCAAGCGAGTGTGCTTACAATCGCGGCACGCCCCAATGCACTTTGCAATGCAGCAAGCGACATCTCCATGCAAATTGCAACCTTTCTTCAACGATCGGTAAAACTCAGAGCCGCACAGCGGGGTATCTCCTTGTGCCGGCTTCGGGCAGTTGACCACTCGATCCGCGGAGACGTTATGCAGCCTCTGCTCTGCAACCCACACGCGACACGTCGCAACTTCCTCTCTGCTGCCGGGCTTGGTTGGCTTGGCACCGCCCTGGCCCGGTCCGCTGAAGCCGAAAAGGCTCCCGCGAAGTCGGTCATTATCCTGTGGATGGCCGGCGGGCCAAGTCAGCTTGAGACGTTCGACCCCAAGCCCGGCACCGAGATCGCTCGCGGATCGCTGGCACGCGACACCGCCGTGAAAGGCGTGCAACTCGCGGTGGGCTTCGAGCAACTCGCCGACCAGATGCAACACGTTGCGCTCGTGCGGTCGCTCACCAGCTTCGAGGGCGACCACGAACGCGGTGCCTACACGCTGAAAACCGGCAACCGCCCAGACCCCACGGTGAACTACCCTTCGCTCGGCGCGATCGCGTGTCACTATCTGCCAGCCGGCGGAACCGAGATCCCCAGGCACGTCAGCATTCTCCCCGATCAGTGGCCCGCACGCGGCGGCGTTCTCGGTGCCGAGTACGACGCCTTCAAGATGTACGACCCCGCCGACAAGGTGCCCGATGTCGCGCCGAACGTGCCCAAAGAGCGGTTCGCCGATCGCGTGAAGGATCTCGATGTCGTTGAGGGTGCGTTCGCTCAGGGTCGCGGTAACCGCATGGGCAACCTCGGCCACAAAGACACGATGGACCGTGCTCGTCGCATGATGAGTTCGGAACAACTCAAGGCGTTCGACGTGAAACAGGAGTCGGCGGCACTTCGCAAAGAATACGGCGACACTCCGTTTGGGCGTGGTTGCCTCGCGGCACGGCGGCTACTGGAAGTCGGTGTGCGTTGCGTGGAAGTGACGCTCGACGGCTGGGATACGCACGCGAAGAACCACGAACTCTGTGCGAAGAATGTCGCGATCCTCGATCCTGCGTTCGCCGCACTGATTCGCGACCTGAAGAAGCGCGACACGCTGAAAGACACGATTGTGCTTTGCATCGGCGAGTTCGGCCGCACGCCGATCGTGAACCCGGTAGGTGGTCGCGATCACTGGCCTCACAACTTCTCGATCGCGATTGCGGGCGGCGGCGTTCGTGGCGGAACGGTCGTGGGCGAGAGCGATCCGGAAGGCGGGAAGAAGCCAAAAGACCCCGTTTCGGTGCCCGATCTCCACGCAACGATCTTGAAGGCACTCGACATCAACTGGGAGAAGACGCTGCGTGGCCCGATTGGCCGAACAATTCGTCTGAGTACGGGAAGCCCTGTCGCGGCGCTGTTGGGATAAAGGTTTTGCCGCTTGCGGCGTAGCATCCGTGTGGTGAGTTCGAGAATCCGGTTGCCTTAACGTGTCGTATAGCTACGATCTACGCCGTCGGTACTCCGAATGTCTCCACTCCCACACGAGGCTCCCATGTCCATGTTTATCGGCGAAGCTTTGGTCGGTGACGGCAACGAAATCGCTCACATCGACCTCTTGATTGGCGACAAGACCGGTCCCGTCGGCGTGGCATTCGCCAACGCACTGGCGACCCAGTCGCAAGGGCACTCCAGCTTGCTCGCAGTCATTGCGCCGAATCTGGTTTGCAAGCCCGCCACGGTGATGATTACCAAGGTGACCATCAAGGGTGCGAAGCAGGCCGTTCAGATGTTCGGCCCAGCTCAGGCAGCTGTCGCCCGTGCAGTGGCCGACAGCGTCGAGGCTGGCGTCATCCCCGCGAGCAAGGCCGACGATTTGGTCATCGTTTGCGGCGTGTTCATCCACTGGCAGGCGGCCGACGACGCCAAGATCTTCCAGTACAACTACGAGGCCACGAAGCAGGCCATCGCGAGCGCCATGAAGGGTTCGCCGACGATCCAGGAAATTCTCAGCAAGAAGGAATCGGTCAAGCACCCATTCAGCCCGAAGTAATTCTTCGTTTAGCCGCGACTCGAAGAGGAGCGTCACCGAAACGCATCGGTCACGCTGCCCTTCAGGTCGCGGCTAACCATTTCCGGTGAATCATGGCTGATAAGCACACCATACTCGTTCAACTCGACACCGACGCCATGCCGAGCGTCTTCGACCGAGTTGTCGCGGTCGATTCAGGCACGGAACACATCTTCAGCTACGGTGGCGTCACGCCGGAGAACGTCACGGGACTCGTTCACGGTTGCATCTTCACTCGCGGCATGAAGGATCTGCACCGCACGGCGATCTTCGTTGGCGGCTCGGATGTCGCGGCGGGGGAAGCTCTCGTCGCGGCTGTGAAGTCCGCGATGAATCCGTTTCGCGTGTCCGTGATGCTCGACTCCAACGGCGCGAACACGACCGCTGCTGCTGCTGTTCGTGCTGCTGCGAAGCATGTCGATCTCGCTTCGGCGAAGTCGCTGGTTCTCGGCGCGACGGGTCCGGTGGGTCAGCGAGTCGTGCGGTTGCTCGCTCAAGCGGGTGGGCACGTGCGCGTCGGTTCCCGGCAGAAGGAAAAGGCCGAGCAAGTGTGCTTCGCCGTGCGAGCGCACGTTCCCGATGCGAAGCTCGAAGCGGTCGGCGTGAGTTCGTCGGCGGATGGCCCCGCGGCTCTCGATGGGCGAGCGCTCGTGATCGCGGGTCGATCTGTTCGATGCGGGAGCCGAGCACGGCGGTACGATCTGTTATGGTGCGATTGGGGTTGGCGGCGCGAAGATGAAACTGCACAAGGCCGCGATCGCGAAGCTGTTCACCGCGAACAACCTCGTGCTGGACGTCGAAGAGATTTACGAACTCGCACTTCAGATGCAGTAATTGGATTTTGGCGAGCGGCGCACCGTCAGGTCGCCGGTGTTTCCAGCGCTACCGGCGACCTGACGGTGCGCCGCTCGCCGGCACATCGGACATCACTATGCCTCCGAAACGCACGAAAGCAAAACCCGCCGAACCGAAGGTCTCGCGGACTCAACCGCCTGCGGGAATGCCTCTCGAAGAATGGCAGACACAACTCCGCCGACAGTTCGGCCGCGAACAGAAGTTCACCCTCAAGAACCTCGGCGACAACCAGGCGTATTCCGACTTCCTCGTCACCAATCCCGAATCGCATCGCACGTATCGCGTCAGCATTCGCGGCACCCAGCCCGGCGACAACGCCTGCACTTGCCCCGATTTCGCCACGAACACGCTTGGCACCTGCAAGCACATCGAGTTCACGCTCGCGAAACTGGAACGCTCGAAAAAAGCAGCACCCGAGCTGAAGGCCGGCTACCAGGCACCGCACGCCGAGGTTGTGCTGCGTTACGGGAGCCGTCGGCAGGTCTGCTATCGGCCCGCTGCCGAGCCGAATCCACCGCTTGCGAAGCTCGCCGCGAAGTTCTTCGATGCCAGCGGCACCCTGAAACCGACGGCCGCACCCACGTTCGACGAGTTTGCTTCGACCGCCGCGGAGTACGATCCGGATCTCTGGGTTCACGACGACGTGCTGGCATATCTCGCTGAGTTGCGGGATGCCACGGAACGAGCCTCGAAGGTGAAGGAAGCGTTTCCGAAGGGCATCCGCAGCAAGGAACTCGATGCGGTGCTGAAGGTGCCGCTGTACGACTACCAGCGCGAGGGCGTGCTGTTCGCGGCGACTGCGGGCCGCTGCCTCATCGGCGACGAGATGGGTCTCGGCAAAACCGCTCAGGCGCTCGCGTCGGCCGAGGTCATGGCGAAACTGTTCGGCGTCGAGCGAGTGCTGATCGTCTGCCCGACGTCCTTGAAGCATCAATGGAAGAACGAGATCAAGCGGTTCACGAATCGCGTGGCGAGTGTCATCGAAGGGATGAAGCCGAAGCGAGCTGAGGGCTTCGCCGACCCCGCCCCGTTCTTCAAGATCACGAACTACGACACGATTCACGCTGATCTCGACGCAATCGCGGCGTGGAGTCCCGATCTCGTCATTCTCGACGAAGCCCAACGAATCAAGAACTGGGCCACTCGTGCCGCTCGCAGTGTGAAGCTGATCCGTTCGCCGTATGCGGTCGTTCTCACGGGCACACCGCTTGAGAACCGCCTGGAGGAACTCATCTCCATCGTGCAGTTCGTGGACCCGCACCGCCTCGGCCCGACATTCCGCCTGCTGCACGATCACCAACTCCGCGACGCCGTCGGAAAGGTGATCGGCTATCGCGACCTGAACCGTCTCGGCGAAACGCTGGCCCCAGTGCTGATTCGCCGTCGCAAGGATGAAGTGCTCGCTCAGCTCCCGGAACGCATCGAAAGCACGATCTTCGTGCCGATGACGCCGTTCCAGCGTGACATTCACACCGAGAACCAGGAAGAAGTCGCCCGCATTGTTCACAAGTGGCGACGGTTCAAGTTCCTCTCGGAAGCTGACAAGCGCAGGCTCATGATCTCGCTGCAAAACATGCGAATGGTGTGCGATTCGTCGTACTTGATCGACTCGAAAACCGATCACGGCGTGAAGGCCAGCGAGATTGCAACGTTGCTTGAAGAGGCTCTCGAACAACCGGGCACGAAGGCGGTCGTGTTCAGTCAATGGCTGCGGATGCACGAGTTGCTTGTGCGTGCCGCGAAGAAAAAGAAATGGGGGCACGTTCTGTTTCACGGCGGCGTGCCCGGGCGTGATCGCGGCAAGCTCGTTGACAAGTTCCGCGACGATCCCGATTGCCGTGTCTTCTTCAGCACGGACGCGGGCGGTGTCGGGTTGAATCTTCAGTTCGCGTCGGTGGTCGTGAATGTCGATTTGCCGTGGAACCCGGCCGTGTTGAATCAGCGGATTGGCCGCGTTCACCGACTCGGGCAGCGGAACCCCGTGCGGGTTCTCAACGTCGTCGCGAAGGGCAGCATTGAAGAAGGAATGTTATCGGTGTTGGAGTTCAAATCGTCGCTGTTCGCGGGGGTTCTCGATGGCGGCTCAACCGACATTCACCTCGGCGGCACGCGGTTGACGAAGTTCATGGAATCGGTGGAAGCCACGACAGCAGAGATTCCGCCACCGGTGCCAGCCGAGAAGGAAGAGGCAGCCGAGGCGAAACGCGAGTTCTCGGGCAAGGAGAAGCCCACGGCCGAGGAAGAGACCATGCGGGATAACGATCCGTGGGCGTCACTGCTGCGGGCCGGCACGGCGTTGATCGAGCAGTTCACGCAGCCGAAGAGCGTGAATGGCACCAAGCCTGCCGCGAGCGGAACCCCAACGTCGTTGATCCGCACCGACGAGAAGACCGGCGAGCCGTACTTACGGTTGCCAGTGCCGCCGCCGCAGATATTGGAACAAGCGTTGAGCGCTCTTCAGAAATTGCTCGGTGGCCTGAAGGGATGAGAAATGAAATTGGCGTGAAGCCATCGCAGTCGCGGTTGACGCCCAACAATACCCGACGATATCTTCCGCCGCCCAAGCTGACATGGAGCGGCACAATATGCGGTTACGGTTCTCGATTCTCACAACGTTCGTTTTGATTGGCACTCCAGCAATTTCCACGGCTGGCCCCATCGACTTCAATCTCGAAGTCACCACGACCGTCACGCCCGGAAATCCAACTCCGGGAGCAGTGGATCTGACGTTCAACCAACACGGTAACTTGAGTCTCCCCTCTGGTGGCAACCTGGAGGTGGGCAACATCCACTACCTTTTCCCAGAGGGGCCACAAGACACGTCGGGCACGTCCTACGACGCGACCACGACATTCAGCGTCAAAGTCAAGGTGACCGACACCGCATCGGGCCAGAACACAACCTTTCAGGTGGATGGCGCGGCCAGGGATGAGTGGACCAAGCGCTTCGATGGCAGTTGGATCAACGACTACCACAACCTTGAGATCGGGCAGTTCTGGCTCAACATGCCGTTCACACAGAGCGCCACGCTCGACGGCAAGGATTACGTTCTGCAAGTGACGACCTACGAAGGAGGAACGCTCGCCGACTTCGAGCTGTACATCGACCCACCCCACGGCATCACGACACCGGAACCGGCGAGCGCGCTGCTCGGGGCGATTGCCTTGCTCCCGATTGGGCTTCGTGTGATGCGTCAGCGGATCGGTCAGCAGCGTAACAAGGCGTAGCAACATGATTCGTGTCGCGGGCTGTGACCCTGGAACCAGTTCGCTTGACATCCTTGCCATCGATGAGCGACACGCCATCGCACAGGTATCGTTCGAGCCAGACGAGTTGCGTGCCGATCCAACGCTTCCCGTGCGGTGGCTCCGCGAGAACGGCCCGTTCGACATAATCGCGGGGCCGTCGGGCTATGGCTTGCCACTGGTTCGCGCTGCCGATTGCACCGACGCACAGCTTGAACTGATGTCGTTGGTTCGCCCCGATGAACGCGGCACATCGCATGGCGTCGGCGGCTTCTCGGCGATGGTGCGTGCCTTTCGCGATTCGGGGTTACCAGTCGTGTTCCTGCCGGGCGTGATTCACCTTCCGACGGTTCCAATCCATCGCAAACTCAACAAAGTTGACATGGGCACCGCAGACAAGTTGTGCGTCGCGGCGCTGGCACTGGCTCAGCACGATCGCGACGAACCGGCCGCGGTGATCGAGTTCGGCTCGGCATTCACGGCGATCACCATCCTGAAGGATCGGCAGATCGTTGACGGCTACGGCGGCACGTCTGGCATGATGGGCGCGATGTGCGGCGGTGCGTGGGATGGGGAGGCAGCGTATCTGCTGTCGCCACTGACGAAGGCCGATCTCTTCCGTGGCGGCGTGGCAGACGCCCCGGACCGCGACATTGGCAAGGCGGCGTTTCGTGAGGCGTTCACCAAGACGGTGTACGGACTGCTAAACGTGCATGGCGTGCAGGACATCTATTACGGCGGGCGACTGCTTCGCACGGATTCGGATTTGGTGCAGCAGGGCTTGGGTGAGTTGCCGACGAGTTTCTTCAAGCTGCACTATGCGGGGGACTTGCCTGGGGCATGGGTGAAGCACGCGGCTCAGGGTGCGGCGATCATCGCGAACGGGCTGGCTGGCGGCGCGTTCGCGAAGGTGGTCGATTGGCTGAAGCTGCGAGAAGCGTCGGGCACGGCGCTGGACTGGCTAACGCACCCGCGAGCAGTCGAAGTGCGAACGGCATTCGGTGTTGGTGAGCCCTGTTCACCGGCGGAGTAGTCCCGAAACAATTGACAGTTGCGTCAAAATAAGCCGCCGCGGCGACTTGATGTGGTTCGCCATCTCGATCAAGCGGTCTGTTGGCCACGTCAGACTCCGTGCTTGAATGTATTCGTGGATTTCGCGGTCCGCCTCTTCAACTTGTCCGGGATCAGCGAGTAACTTCTGGATGTAGTCCGGAGGCACCCACGGCCCAACGGCAGGCAAGGGAAACTTGTGAGCTGACTCTGGTCTTGTTGCTGGCGTGTCGCGTGATGGATTCCCTTGCTTCCGCCAACGGAGTTCATCGGACGCCAGTTCGCTTGGCCCCTTCCGGTTGTAGTTATCGAGGCACAGAACCGCGCGATCGATCTGCTCGGGCCGCTTGTAGGCCCACACATTCGCGACCACCGTAATCATGTTTTGTTGGGCGGCACCGGGTATGTGTTCCGCTTCAAATAGTGCTGCATCAGGATCGTGCCATGCCCATCTGCCGAGAAGATAGCCAAGGATTTCTTGCCTTGGGTGTGGCTCGCCGCGATCGTCTCTGGGATGTCGCACGCTGATCTTCCAGACGAGAGCAAAATCTCGGTGGCTGAGAATTTTCAGTGTCGTGGCGCCTTGGTCTCCCCACTCGAAAGCCGCGAGTGCGAGTGCTTCCGTGAACGAATCGTAAAGGTCATTCTTCCAGCGTTGTTCCGCGAACCAGGCCAGATACCCAGCGCGTCCACGGGGCCAACCGATCTCTCTCCGAATGGTCCTGGCCACCATAGGTGGAGTGAGTGCCGCAAGAGTGTGATGGAGAGTCTCCTCGAAACTCAGGACCGTGATCAGGATGTCGGGATTCAGACCCGAGAGCGCTCGGTGAAGTGTTTCCTCGTAAGTGGGACCAACACAACCGCCGTAACCACCCATTGCTTTCGCATCAGCCAGAAGGTGAGCTAACAAGCTGAGAGCGGTCTCGCGATCGCTGTCCCACATTGGTACCAATTCCCAAAGCCGGACGCGGAATGTGAGGCCAAGTCTGGACCTGTTCAGCGACTCTTGGGGTTCAACATCCCAAAGTTCTCCCGGCTTTACGGGCGGGGCCTTCCAGAATTCCTCTGTGGCAAGTTTTCGCTTTCCCTCCGCGACCGCAAGCCGCAGCATGTCGTTGCGCAGTTGCGGATCGTGCGGGGCAACTTGCCAAGCGAACGACGCCCAGATCCCATCCCACTCACGTAGGGGAAGGTCCAGCTTTTGAAGTCTGACCGACACCATGCGAAGACGCTCGCACCCCCGGACGGGATCGGCAGCAACGAGCTTCCAGATGATTGCGTAAAGCAGATCACGTGGGTCGGGAAGCGACCACGCCGTTTCGAGCGCCACATCGAGCAATGCGATTGCCCGGTCGGCTTCGGGTGCTTTGGGGTAGCCTCGCAACTTGTCCGTGAGGCCCACGAGCGGGTCGGCTTCTGCTACGAGAGGCGCAGGGTTTGGTGCGGTTGGCCAAACCACTTCGAGTGCGGGCTTTCGGGCGCAGCCGAGGCAACACACGGCCACAACCAACCACATGAATCGCGGCATGGGCGTACCTCGTGGAGAGCCTCCAGCGTACCACACTTCTACTCGACTTCGCGGGCACGTTGTTCCAGCACGTCCAGAATCAGCGGATGACGACCCAGCGGTTCCGCCAGCATGAACCGCACCACCGGGAAACGCTCGCTCAGGCGGTCGCGAGCGGCGGTCAGGTCTTCCACAACGTGCTTCCCCGGCGACAAGAAATACGGCAGCAAGATCACGTCCGTCGCGCCGGCGTCCACACATAACACGCCGCCGGCTTCGATGTTCGGCTCGGCCAACTCCAGGAACGATACCTGCACAATCGGGTAGCGGCCGCGGTCACGCAGCTCGTCCGCGACGTGGCTCAAGTCGGCGTTTGCCTCGGCGCGACGGCTTCCGTGAGCGATCAACAACAATGCGATGCGGTGCGGCGTTGACATACCCCGTATCATAGCCTGCCATGAACGAAACTGTCCTTATCGTCGACGACGAGGAATCCGTCCGACGCACGTTTCAGGAATGGCTCGCGTCGTCGGGCCTCGGCGTCACCGTGTTCGCGTCACCGGATGCTGAGTCCGCACTGCGAATCGTCAACGAACATCCCATCGACCTCGCCGTGCTCGACTGGAACCTCGGCTCCGGCAGCGATGGCCTGCGGCTCCTCGAAGATATCGTCGAGTTTCAACCGGATGTCGTCGCCATTCTCGTGACGGGCTTCGCGGGCATCGCCACGCCGTTGCAAGCTCTGCGAATGGGCGTACGCGATTACCTCGACAAGAACGCCGACCTCAACCGCGAGACGTTCCTGAAAGCTGTGCGGCACCAGTTGGATCGCATTCGGCCAGCACGACACGCCAGAGCGTTGAACCGAGCCGCGACCGAGTTTCGCGCTGCGGTTGAGAATGTGTTGCCGTTGGTGCAGACCGCTGCCGCGTTCAACGATCCGGTGCCGTTGCCCGACGCGGTGCGAACGCTCCTGCGGTTCCTCATTCGCGTGACCGGCGCAACCGACGGCGCTTTGCTCGTGCGTCATCTCGCACCCGACGGAACCGAGGCGACTGTCGCGTTCGGTGCGAATGGAGAAAGGCACCCCGCAACGACGATTCCCTTTGCGAAGTCGCTTGCGGCGAGCATCGCAAGTCATCAGGAACCGATGATCGGCAATGGCGCGGAAGCGGTCGCGGCCGGGGCAGTTCAGTTGATGCCGTTCGAGATCGGGCGGAAATCGATCCTTGCTGCGCCGCTGCCGGTCGGTGGTGGAACGTCGGTGGTGCTGGAGTTGTTCGACAAGCCCGCCCCCGGCTTCACGCAAGCTGATCGGCAACTCATGGCACCCGCGATGGAGATTGGCGCTGATCTGCTTCGGCAAGCATTCGCGGAACGTCAAACGAGCCGGCTGCTGTTCGATGCGGTCGATGCCGCGTTGAAGGCGACCGCTGGCGTAACGGATGTGCTGGCCCCGAGCGAGAACCCGTTGCCCGCTGCGATGGAGCGGTTGAAGGTGGGGCTTGCCGAAGACACCAACGCGATGGCCAACCCCGAAACGACGCTGCGACTCGTGGAGGCAGTGCGTGCCCTCGCAGTGCGGCACGGTCCCACTGCGGTGGATCATTGCGTGCGGATGGTGAACGACCTGCGGAAACTCCTCGACGACATTACGGGTGTCGCGTAGCCGCGACCGAAGGGAGCGTGTGAGGCCAATACGCTCCCTTCGGTCGCGACTACGCGGCGACTGGTATCCCCATGACCGAGCCGACGGTGTTCGACGAAATCTTCGCCCGGCTCACGCCCGACCGGATCTTCAACGATGCGCGCGCCACCGGTGAAGGCATCGCCATCGCCGTCGTCGATTCCGGCGTCGAACGCTCAGTTCTCGAAGAGAAGTTCAACGCAGCGGGCACGCCCATCCAACCCATCGACGGTGCCGTGTTCCGTCCAACGGGGCCACCGTTGCCGTACACCGGGCACCAGTCGAGCGCACACGGAACCACCGTCGCCGACATCATTCTCACGATCGCCCCGCGAGTGAAGTTGTACTCAGCCGACGTGTTCGGTCCGACCGGAAGCTGCGAAGTCGAAACGGTCATAGCGGCGATACGGCACGCCATCGACGTCTGGAAAGTGAAGGTCGTGAACCTGTCGCTCGGCGTACCGGAACACAAGCTGCAACAGCTCGCACGCCGACAACAACTCCTGCGAGCCATTGAGGAGGCGTACTTCCGCGATGTGCTGGTCTTCGCTGCGGCGCATAACGAACACCCCATCACACGCAGTTACCCGGCCGCGTTCGCCACGCCGTTGATCTCCGTCGATAAAGGGCTGTTCGACGATCCCATGCACTTCGCGTATCTGCTGCACGAGCAGGTTGAGTTCCAGGCTCACGGTCGCGGCTACCTCGGGCCGTTCGCTCGCGAACCCGCCACGAGTTGGGCGACCCCACACCTCGCTGGCATCGCCGCCCGCATCCTCTCGCTCAAACCCGACCTCAAGCCCTTCGAGATCAAAACCATCCTGTACTGGTTGTGCCGCAAAGGAACGAGGGGTGAATAAGTTCCCGATTTGGTCTTTCCGTATTCGCCGCTTGCGGCTTCGCAGGCCACAGCCTGCGAAGCCGCAAGCGGCAACAACCAAGAGAACCCTGATCGAACGAACCCGGAGTGTAATGCCATCTCGTTCAATTGGTGGTGAATTTCGTCGCGTCGCATAAAACAAAACCTGTTTGGACCCGCCGCCGGAGCCCCCCGATGGCCGAACAGAAGCCAGACCCTCTTTCCGCACTCCACCCAACATTCGCGGTCTCGTCGATTCCGCCCAACACCGGAACGGGATCAGACACGGGCGTTGTTCCATCCGCGACCGAGGTGGCAGCACCCGCACACATCGGACAATATCTGTTGCTCGGCGAACTGGGTCGCGGCGGAATGGGCGTCGTTTACCGTGCCGAAGACCCACACCTGAAGCGTGAAGTTGCGCTCAAGGTCATGCTTCCGCAGTTCGCCTCCAACGCGACCGCCAAGGCACGATTCGTTCGCGAAGCTCGCGCTCAGGCCAAGGTCGAACACGAACACGTTGCCGTCATTCACCAGGTCGCGGAACACGACGGATTGCCGTACATCGTCATGCCGTTGCTCAAAGGCATGACGCTTCACGCTGCCCTACGGGCAAACCCACGACCGCCCATTTCCGAAGTCGTTCGCATTGCTCGCGAGATGGCCGAAGGGCTTGCCGCGGCCCACGAGAGCGGACTGGTTCACCGCGATATCAAGCCCGCGAACATCTGGCTCGAAGGCAAGAAACTCCGCGTTCGGCTTCTCGACTTCGGACTTGCACGCATCGCGGTCGAAGCCGACGGCGCAGAACAAGACAACGGGCCGGTCACGCGCGAGGGAGCGCTCATCGGCACGCCAGCGTACATGAGTCCCGAGCAGGCCCGCGGGAACCCCGTCGATGGCCGCACCGACCTGTGGAGCCTCGGCGTCATCCTCTACCAAATGACATCGGGCGAACTGCCATTCAACGGTCCAA
Source organism: Planctomycetota bacterium (assembly GCA_021413735.1). Classification (GTDB taxonomy): domain Bacteria; phylum Planctomycetota; class Planctomycetia; order Gemmatales; family Gemmataceae; genus Gemmata. The sequence goes on along the minus strand of JAIOPV010000090.1, from coordinate 22,720 downwards.
CCACGATCACGATTCTCACGTCGCTCTCGCTCGACACGCCAGTAACCCCGGTTGTGAAGAACCCGGCCGTGCCGCCGGAACTGTCGGCTCTCATCATGCGATTGCTGGCGAAAGACCCTGCACATCGCCCACCGACAGCGGAAATTCTGGCGGATGAACTTCGCGCCATTGAGACGTCGGTTTCCGGTTTGGTTCGGGTCGTCTCTCTGGAGGCGGTTCCGGCATTCACGCTCCCGAGTGTCGGAGCCGACCCGTTCGCGGAGATCGACGCAACCGAAACCAGCGGAATCGCCAAGCCCATCGAACCGACACAGAAAAAAGCGAGGTCGGAGTCTTCGCGTCAGTGGCTCTACGCGGCTGGCGGAGCGGCGTTCGTCGCGTTGCTGCTGGTGCTCGGCGTGGTGTCGTCGCTGCGTGCGAAGAAGCCGCCGGTCGAGGTCGCCCACGAAGAACTGATCACGAAGGTGAAGGATCCTCCGCTCATCCCCAAGATCAAGCCGAAGGATCCGCCCAAACTCGAAACACCAACCGATCCGTTCCGCGAAGTTCACGGCGTCAACGCTGCGGAGTTGAAGGCATGGATCACCAGACTCAACCCCGGATACCGGCCCTCGTGCATCAGTGTTCGTGGCGGCACGGCCGAGACCATCTTCGACGCGGTCGCGATTCCCGAAACCCGCGAATGGCATTTCGTCACGACGGCCGGTGGGTTGGAACAGCCTGTGTTCGACGACTACAGCAATCGCGGCTTCATGGCGAAAGTGCGTCTCGCACACCTCGCGGAAGGGCAGTTCATGTTGAGCGAGGTGTGGGTACGGGAGAAACCGAACCCGTGGACTTCGTGGAATGGTCCGCGAGCTTCCATCAACGCGAAGCTGAAAGAAGCGCTCACCACCGAACGCATCCCGATCCAGTTGTCGTGCGTGACCGAGGGTGAAAGGCAGTTCTTCGGCGTGGTCGTTTTTGCGCGACCTTCGAGCCTGAAATGGGAGGCCGCGCTGGACCTTCAACTCAACGATCTGGTGCGGCGGGTCGGCGAGTGTAACACGAAGGGTTGGCGACCGAAAACGCTTGCCGCTGTCTGCGATTCCAGCCGAGTCCGATTCTCGGCCACATTCGCCGAGAACCAGCCGCCCGTAGGCTGGGAATTCCAAAGTGCGCTGAGCATCACGGAATACGAAAAAGCGCTCGTTGAACGAAAAGAGAAACGGCAACGGCCAGGGTTGGTCGCGTCTTACGTCGCCGATGGGAAGGTGAGTTACGCGGTGGTCTGGGAAGATAATGTCGATCCCGACACTGATCGTCGGGTGGCGATAGCGCTCAAATCAACTGCCTTCAGCCTGACGCTTCGCGTCGGCTGGAATTCCGTCACCATCAAACGCGACGATCCGCTTCCAGACGGTGCGTTTGAACTCACCGGAATCAGCTTCTTCGATAACCGAGTGCCCCCGGATTTCATGTCCAAAACTTTGCTGCCGCTGGTAGCCGATCTACGGCACCTCAACACGATCCACGGGTTGCAGACTCCGGTCACCGCGGACGACTTGAACAAACTGGCCGGGAGCGCGTCAGCAACCAATTTGACCGATCTGGGTTTTTGGGAGTGCGAACTCACGCCAGACACTCTCGCAGCGTTCAAGAAGTTTCCGAACCTCGCGAGTCTCGGATGCTCGGCGAAAATGGCCGACGACGAGATCCTTTCGCGATTGAAGGAACTGCCCAAGGTGACGTCGCTGGCTCTGCGTGGACTTGATACGCGAGGCAAGGCTGGCGATCGCGGTCTTGAGGCGATCACCAACTTACCGCTGCGGTCACTCTCGCTGTGGAATTCCGATCTGTCTTCGCAGCATTATCGTGGGATCGCGGACATGCCGAATCTGACGCTTCTCGACCTGAGCGGCGGCACCACCACCGATGCGTGCGTGGCCGATTTGGTGACCTGTGCGAAACTTCAACGGCTCACGCTCACCGGGACGAAGATCACCGACAAAGCACTGGAGTCCGTCGAGAAAATCACCCCGCTGCGTATCCTTGATGTCTGGCGAACCAAGGTGTCGATGAGGGCGCTGCAAAATCTGGTCACGCTGCGCCCGGACTTACGGGTCAGTTGGAATGATGGCCTGATCGAAGCGAAGAAGCCGTGATCGCCCTCCAGAGCTTCAAGTTCTCGACCAAACCCCAAATGTGCTCACTTCAACGAGAAACTGAAAACGTGAAGCTCGAACCCTCGTCGTTCGGATAAAATCAGCCGGATATCGCAGCCCGGAGCCGCGCCCATGCCTGAACCGAAGCCGATCACCAAAATCGAGGTCACCCAGGCTTCCTCGATTCAACCCGCGACCGCGAGCCGCGCCGAGACGCTTGGCGTCCCACCATCCGACACGCCACCGCTGCCAGAGCGCATTGGCGAGTGTGTCATTCTGGGTGAACTCGGTCGCGGCGGAATGGGCGTCGTCTATCGCGCTGAAGACCCACACCTGAAGCGCGAAATTGCCCTCAAGGTGATGCTGCCGCAGTTCGCCGCCAACCCGGACGCCAAAGCGCGGTTCGTTCGCGAAGCACGAGCACAGGCCAAGGTCGAACACGATCACGTCGCAGCCATCTTTCAAGTCGCGGAACACGCTGGCGTACCGTATCTCGTCATGCCGCTGCTCAAGGGCATGACACTCCAAGCCGCGATCAAAGCGAACGCACGCCCGCCGCTCGCGGAAGTGATTCGCATCGTTCGCGAAGTCGCCGAGGGGCTGGCGGCAGCGCACGAGAAGGGATTGGTTCACCGCGATATCAAGCCAGCGAACGTCTGGCTCGAAGGCAAGAAACTCCGCGTCAAGGTGCTCGACTTCGGACTCGCTCGCGTGGCCGATGCGGAAGCCACCGACGCCACCGATGGCCCGCTGACGGCCGAAGGCGCGATCGTCGGCACGCCCGCGTACATGAGTCCCGAGCAAGCACGCGGCGACGCCGTGGACTCTCGCACCGATCTGTTCTCGCTGGGCGTCATGCTCTATCAGATGTGCGCTGGCGAACTGCCGTTCCGTGGCGGCAGTGCGCTTGCGGTGCTGTCGGCGCTGGCATTGCATGTTCCGCCGCCGCTCATCACGAAGAACCCGGCCGTTCCGCCTGCTCTTTCCAATCTCGTCGAACGATTGCTCTCGAAGACTGCCGAAGGTCGCCCACCAACAGCCGAGGCGGTCGCCGAAGCGCTGCGAGCCATCGAACTCGGGCTTGCTGGTGCGGTTCGCGTGATTCCGCTTGGCGATGTTCCGCCGATTGTTGTCGCGGACGTGAATGTTGGTTCCGATCCGTTCGCCGACCTCGATGTAACCGAAGCGAACTCAGCTCCGGATGGTGTGCCTGTCGATGAGGCTGAACCCGTTTCGGCCCGCGTGCCAATGAGGACGACGAAACCGCGAAGCGGTTTCCCCGCGTGGGCGCTGGTGGGCATGGTGTTGCTCGCTGTCGCAGGTGTGATCGGCTTCGTGATGTCGCAGATGAGCAAGAAGCCCGAAGAAGTGGCGAAGGAAGAGCCCGCACCAACCCCGAATCCACCGGTCAAGCCTTCAAAGGAAGCCGCTACCGGGTTGCTGTTCGCAAAGGGCGATCAGATCGAAATGCCCTCGCTGAAACTGACGGGCTTGGACGAGTACACCATCGAAGCCTTCATCAATGTGAAGAGTATCCGGACAGACGCGAAGGTCCACTTCGTGGGCACTCAGGACCTGGCACACCTCCACATGGACTCCCGTCCTGGGTCGTGGGCCTGGTACACGTATCACGGCCAGTCGGTTTCGCCAACGCCGATCGTTGCGGGGCGTGTCACTCACGTTGCGGGCGTTCAGAGGCGAACCGATCGTCAGCTCTTTGTTGACGGGAAGTTGGTCGCGACCACAGCGTCTACCCCACCACCCAACCGGGATTACCCGCCATTTCGAGTATTCGGCGATTGCGAGGGCTCTGTTCGCGAGGTTCGAGTCTCGAAGGTCGCCCGCTACCAGAAGGATTTCGTCCCAGAAACGCGGTTCAAGACAGACAAAGACACGCTCGCGCTTTACCATCTCGACGAGGACACGGGCAGCGAAGCGAAGGACGCTTCCGGCAACAACCACACGGGGAAGATTCGTGGCGGCACCTGGATCAAGGAGAATGGCAGCGACACCGCAGACCCGGAACGCAAAGCCGCCAAGTTGTTCAATCCGTATGCGAATCTCGCTCTCCAGGTAGGTACCCCACCGAAATGGGTCCCGGTCGACTGCGGCCAAGCACTTCCGACCGAGCCGTATGTGGTCGTCAGCATCGCCATGGTCCAGAACGTCGCCGCACCTCCAGCGGGCTTCACCGAGAAAGCTGTCCCCGCGCTGGCTCGTCTCGGTTCACTCAACGGTTTCGAAGCGCACGCGGATCGGTTTCCTTTGTCGAACGAACAACTCACGCAACTCGCTGACTCCCGCGTTGCACAAACCCTCACGAAGTTTGTGGCTAACTTCGAACCAAGTCCGACAACGTGGCAGGCCCTCAAGAAGTTTCGCTTGAACGAACTGGGCATCTACGGGAGTCGCATCACAGATGAGTCCGTCGCCGAGTTGCCCCAGTTTGCCGGGATCACCTGGTTGGCGATCAACGATCTCGGCAAGTCCGAGAAGCTCACCGCCAAGGGTTGGGGCAAACTGCTCAATTTCACCCGCATCGAGACTCTCTATTTGGGTTCACCGCACGGCATCAATGCGAACGTGGGGAAGGTCATTGCGGAAATCCCAGGTCTCAAAAACCTGGTCTTCACGAACTGCGATCTTGACGACGCGAGCATGCAAGAACTTAGCAAGACTCCGAATCTCCAAGAACTGGACCTTCTCCAGGAAGTCAATTTCCCATCCTCGGGACTCAAGCACATTTCAGAGATGAAGTCGCTGCGCAATCTCACGATCATCCAGTCGAAGGTCCGCCCCGATGGTTTGAAGTTCCTGACCGCAATGAAACGACTTCGATATTTGAGACTTCCTCAATCCAGCGTCACCGAGGAAGAGGTGAAGATGCTCAGCGCCGCGTTGCCACAGTGCCGCATCGAGTGGGACAAAGGAGTTCTGGAACCGTCTGATCCGCATTTTCGTGAGGCACTGAGGTGGATCAATACCGGAGGTATGGTCCATGTGAAACTCGCAGACGGAAAGACCGTTGGGGTGCCCAATCCCACAACACCCGAGCTTCCAGATGAGCCGTTCACGATTACCGGCGTGAGCCACGGCGCCATCGTTGCCGATGAGCACGTAAAGGGATTTGAAGCAATCCCGACGATCACCAGTGTCGACTTTGTATCTTCGAGGCTGACTGTCGAAGGAATGCGTGCATTCCGCAGTTCCAGCAAGACGCTGACCAACCTGAAGCTGATCGGCAATTCACTCCCGATCACCAATGGAATGCTTGAGGTGATGGGCGAGTTCTCAAACCTCAACAAACTGAATCTCTGGAATCCCGCACCAACTCTTACGGAGTGGAACCACCTCAACAAACTCAAGGAGTTGCAACGGCTGCGCCTCACCGACCCTGGCCTCTCCGACGAGGCACTGAAACAGATCACAACGCTTCCGAAACTGGTCGAACTCGATCTCGGGGGAACGCCGATTTCCGACGCGAGCATCGGGGCCCTCAGCGGAATGAAGCAATTGACGGCCCTGAGTATCAAGGGCACACGCATCACCGAAGCGGGCTTCAAGAAGCTCAAAGACGCGTTGCCCCACTGCAAGATCGAGTGGGAAGAACCGACGCGAGCCATCATGGAGCATCTTCTGCGGCGGGGGAATGCGTTCGTGCTTGTGCTCCAGAACGGCTCGTTTCACCACGTCTCGAAGCCAGAGGGATTACCTGTTGGGCCATTCTCCATCGACCTCCTACACCTCACCGCAGTTGCGACTGACGCTGACATGCTGTGGGTCGAATCCCTCCCGCCGATTGGCAAGGTTCAACTCTCCGCTGGTCACAAGATTACTCCCGCTGGGTTCCAATCACTCCTCAAGCACAAGGACACGATCACCACGTTTCTGTTTCAAGTCCCGATGAATGAGGAAGAGGCAAAGATTATTGGTCAATTGACGTCGCTCGAAACCTTGCACATCGACGGCACTAGGCTGAGTGAATCGCAGGCGAAACTAATCGCCGGACTTCCTCGACTGAAGTCTCTCGAACTCCCGAATTGCGATCTCACCGATAAGGGATTTACGGAGTTGGCCCGATTAACGATGCTCGATCGCTTGCATCTGACGGTGCCCTCTGTCACGGATGCGAGTGTCGAGCATCTCGCGGCAATGAAGTTACTCAGGGTTCTGGACATCAGGGGCACGCGAATCACGGAGGCGGGCTTCAATAAGCTCAAGGCCGCACTGCCGGACTGCGAGATACTGTGGGAAGAAGCGAACCGCCACTTCGCGAAGTGGGCCCTGACCCGCGGCGAGGTCGAGGTGATGCTCACGCTCCCCGACGGGAAGGAGATCACGCCGAAAAAAGTCGAGGAGTTGCCGGCGGGTGCCTTCACGGTCACGAGTGTCAACACAACAGGTGGGTACAACCCGATATTCAGCGACCAGGATTTCAGGCGGCTCCAACTGCTCGGAAACCTGAAACAGTTGCACCTCGGCAGTCCCCTCAATGTCACTGTTGAGGAATTTCGCGGCGTTCTCGCCCACAAGGACACGCTGACTCGTCTCAACCTTTCAACCGGTCGGGTTCTCTTCACGGACGAAGGAATAAAGGTCATCGGGCAGCTCTCGAAGCTCAAATTCCTCGGAGTGGGGGATCCCAACTTCTCATCCGAGGGGCTGGCCCCTCTCGCCGGGCACGAGCAACTCGAGCAACTGCGGTTCTACGATTATGCGACGGTCACCGATACCGGGCTCAAACACCTCTCGACGATCAAGAATCTCTACATGCTCGTCATTCCTTATTCGCGGATCAGCGACGCGGGACTGGAGCACGTGCCTCAAATGAAATCGCTCCTGCATTTGGACATCAGTCATTCGGCTGTGACCGATGCGGGGATGAAACACCTCGCGGAAATCAAGACGCGATTCTACCTGAGCTTGAGTAACACCATCGTTTCAGACGCGAGCATCGAGCAGTTTGCCTCGATGAAATTGCTTGCGACTCTCACCGTCAGGAACACACGGATCACGGAAGCCGGCGTGAAGAAGTTCAAGGCTTGGTTACCGAACTGCCCGATCGACTGGTCGCCGGCTGCGCGCGGACTGCGGTTCGATAACAGCAGCAGGGTGAACTTCGACAACTTCAAACTCGACCTGACCCAGCCACTGACGTTTGAGGGGTACATCACTGTCGACCCCGAACAGCCTGCGAACAGTCATCCTGACCAGACGTGCATCTACTTCGATACCCGGCTGCATGTTGGGTGGTCTCGCGGCAAGTGGCACGCTCGCATCTGGAGCAAAGACAGCGTTTCGCAAGACGGACCAGTCAGCAAACGAACTCATGTCGCCGGGATATTCGAGAACAACACAGTTCGCCTGTACGTGGACGGGAAGCTCATTGGCTCGAAGTCAATCACCACAGACAAGGGCTATTTGAAGCAGCAGTCCGATTTCCATCTGGGTTACTTTTTCCCCAGTGTGCTTGAGGAGGTTCGCGTGTCGAACGTCGCACGGTACGACAAGGACTTCACGCCTGCGGCACGATTCGCCACGGATAAGAACACTCTCGCTCTGTATCACCTCGACGAAGGCACGCCGGACGTGGTGACTGATTCGTCCGGCAACGGGCGGCATGGCAAAATCACCGGTGCGGCGTGGGCCTACCCCAACGAACCGAAGAAGCCGTAACTCGGCAACGTCCGTTGACTCCGGTAGAATCGTTCGCAAGTCCCGCTGTTCGGAGCGCCCGCAATGAACGAATCCAAGCCGAACCTGCCTCTCACGCGAGCGCTCACGCAAGACTCGATTTCGCCAATGGCGAGCAACCCCGAGACTCTCGGCGACCCCGCCCTCGCTGGTGGCACTGCACCCGTTCACGTTGGCGAATACATTCTGCTCGGCGAACTCGGTCGCGGCGGCATGGGCGTCGTTTACCGTGCCGAAGACCCACGACTGAAGCGTGAAATCGCGCTGAAGGTGATGCTGCCGCAGTATGCGGCCAACGAGCAAGCGAAAGCACGGTTCGTTCGCGAAGCGCGAGCACAGGCGAAGGTCGAACACGATCACGTCGCCGCCATCTTCACGGTCGCCGACCACAATGGGTTGCCGTACATCGTCATGCCATTGCTGAAAGGCATGACGCTCCAGGCAGCGCTCAAGGCAAACACACGACCGCCGCTGAACGAGGTGATCCGCATCGGTCGAGAGATAGCCGAGGGGCTGGCCGCTGCCCACGAGAAAGGGTTGGTTCACCGCGATATCAAACCCGCGAACGTCTGGCTCGAAGGCAAGAAACTCCGTGTCAAGGTTCTCGACTTCGGACTCGCCCGAGCGGCCGACACAGACGCCGAGAGCGTCGATGGACTCCTGACGCACGAAGGCGCGATCGTCGGCACGCCCGCGTACATGAGCCCCGAGCAGGGACGCGGCGACCCCGTCGATGGTCGCACCGATCTGTGGAGCCTTGGCGTTATCCTCTACCAAATGACGGCTGGCGAACTCCCATTCCGGGGTGCGAGCGCACTCGTGGTTCTGTCTGCGCTCGCGATGAACAATCCGCCGCCGCCGATCGCGAAGAACGCGGCCGTTCCGCAGGCGTTGTCTGACTTCGTGATGCGTCTGCTGACGAAAGACCCCGCACATCGCCCGCCGACAGCCGAGATGGTTGCTGACGAATTGCGGTCGATCGAAGCCGGACTCGTGAACGCTGTGCGGGTGATTGCACTCGACGCTCCTCCGCCGATCATTCTTCCGCAGAACGGGCCAGACCCATTCGCCGAGCTCGACGCCACCGACCCAAGCCGCGTTGCAGAAGCCACGGTGGTCGAGCCTGCAGAGTCTCCACGCCGGAAAACCAGTGGTAGTTTCCCCATGTGGGCGGTTGTGGCGGTCGTATTGTTGGCGGTCGCGGGAGTGGTCGGCTTCGTGGTGTCGCAGTTCGGGAGCAAGCCACCAGAAGTCGCGCAGAAGGAGGAGCCACCCACACCGAAGAAGGAGGTTCCACCCGTCACGCCGATCCCCAAAGACAAGGTGACGCCACTGAAAGGCGAGGTAGTTCTGTTCGATGGCAAGGATGTGTCGCAGTGGCGGTTGGTGAAACAACAAGGTAGCCGAGACCGATGGTTCGTTAAGGATGACTGCCTGGAGGTCAATTCGCTTGGTGGGAACAACATCGCCTCGAAGCAACTGTTCGGTGACTGCGAAATTCACGTTGAGTACTGGCTACCACGGCGAGTCAACGCGAACAGTGGCGTCTATCTTCACGGTTGTTGGGAGATTCAAATCCTCGACGATTTTGGCCAGCCGGCGGCCAAGAACACCACCGGGGCTCTCTACAATGAAGTCGCTCCGAGCAAGAATGCTTCGAAACCAGCTGAGGAATGGCAAACGTTGGATATCACCTTTGTCGCTCCGAAGGGCGGGAAAGCTGGGCGGGTGACGGTCGTCCATAACGGAGAGAAAGTCATCGACGAAGCGCCGGTCCTCAATATCTCCGGCTTGGCTTCGGAATGGCTGCGAGAGGGTGACTTGGGTCCGGTGATGCTTCAAGATCACGGTAGTCCGGTTCGATTCCGGAACATCCGCGTGCGGCCTCTTCCCGATCCGAAAAAGAAACCGTGACTCGGTCGGCTTGGGGTTCTCCGGTACAATCATCTCGCATCCTCGCCGTCGGAGTGTCGCGATGAACGAGCCGGATCCGAATGAACTACGCACACGGACAATTGCGCCTCCCTCTCTTCCTTCAATGACTCCAACTGGTTCCGGCACGATTGGCGATCCGCCACTAGGCGAGGCGCGGGCGGCGTCCACACGCATCGGGGAGTACGTCCTACTCGGCGAACTCGGTCGCGGCGGCATGGGTGTTGTTTACCGCGCCGAAGATCCGCGTTTGAAGCGTGAAGTCGCGCTGAAGGTGATGCTTCCGCAGTTCGCGGCGAATCCAACCGCCAAGGCACGATTCGTTCGCGAAGCCCGCGCTCAGGCGAAGGTCGAACACGATCACGTCGCCGCCATCTTCACGGTCGCCGACCACGACGGACTGCCGTACATCGTGATGCCATTGTTGAAAGGCATGACGCTTCAAGCTGCGATCAAGGCGAATCCACGACCGCCGCTGAACGAGGTGATTCGCATCGGTCGCGAGGTCGCCGAAGGACTGGCGGCTGCACACGAGAAGGGACTGGTTCACCGCGACATCAAACCCGCGAATATCTGGCTCGAAGGCAAGAAACTTCGCGTCAAAGTGCTCGACTTCGGACTCGCACGCACCACAGTCGAAGTTGAGGCAACAGAGGGCTCTGAAGGACCGGTGACGAACGAAGGCGCGATCGTGGGCACGCCTGCGTACATGAGTCCAGAGCAGGGTCGGGGGTTGCCCGTCGATGGCCGCACCGATCTGTGGAGCCTTGGCGTCATGCTCTACCAGATGACGGTGGGCGAACTCCCGTTCCGTGGCCCGACGTCGCTCGCCATTCTCACTTCGCTTGCGTTCGACAACCCACCGCCGCCGATCACGAGGAACCCGGCCGTTCCGCAATCGCTGTCCGATTTCGTGATGCGTTTGCTCGCGAAAGACCCCGCGTATCGTCCGCCGACAGCCGAGATCGCAGCCGACGAACTGCGTGCGATCGAGGCTGGCCTCGTGAATGCTGTGCGAGTGATTGCGCTCGATGCGCCGCCGCCGATCATCCTGCAACCCACTGGTCCGGACCCGTTTGCAGATCTCGATGCGACCGAAGCGAACTCTGCACCAGATGCCGAACCGGTTGAGGATGAGGAACAGACGCCGCTGCGTGCCGCGAAGTCAGGTGGCGGCATTCCGATGTGGGCAATTGTTGCGGGAGTGTTGCTGGCCGTCGCCGGGGTTGTGGGTTTCGTCGCATCGCAGATGGGCAAAAAGCCTGAGTCGGAAGTGGCGAAGGAGGAACCGCCACCCGCGCCGCGGCCCGTGACGACGACGAAGCCCAAGGACACCGCCGACCCCGTCAAGAAGGCCGTTGCATGGGTGTTGGCAAACGGGGGCGATGTGGCGAGCGGGACGGAAGGATCGTACCAAGTGGTAACGAACCCCGACGCGATTGGCGGGCCGATCGGGGCGGTCAACATCTCCGTGGCGACGGTCGATGACACCGCCCTTGAGAACCTGAGGGCACTGCCCGCACTCACAAGTCTCGTGCTTCGCCTGGCACCAATCACGGACGCCGGGGCAAAGTGCCTCGCGGGCATGCCCTTCGCCAAAACGCTGACCAATCTCGATCTGTCGGCGGCGAACTTGACCGACGCCGGGCTTGAGAGTCTCACAGCTTTCACCAACCTCGAATTCCTGGGCGTGACCGGGAAGTTCACCCCGGCGGGGTTGATGAAGCTCCAAAAGCTTCCCAAGCTCAACCGAATCGCGTTCGGAGATTGCGGCCTGACCGACGAACACCTGACGGCTTTGAAGGATCTCCCGCTGACCTCCATCTATCTCGGACACAATGCCAAGTTGACAGGGGCGGGCCTCCCCAACCTCGGTCGGATGGCGTCGTTGGCCGGCCTCGTCTACCCCGGCAACGCAGTGAAGGACGAGGATATCAAGACAATCGTGAGTGCCATGCCGGGCCTCTCGACCCTGAGCCTGACGACTTCCGGTCCACTTTGCCCCGTCACCAACGAGGGGCTTGCTCACCTCCGCGGGTCGCGCGTTCGCCTTCTCGATCTCGGGGCTTCGGCACTCACTGCGAAGACCGTGACCCCGCTGCCGCGTTGTGAGATCCGCGTGAACGGTACGACCATTGCTGAGGCGAGCGACGCCCACTTCCGCGAGGCGAGCCGACTGTTGGGCCGCGGGTGCTACGTCGACGTGCGGCCGGTGGGGGGAGCCGTGACCCGCGTGAAGGCGCCGGCCGACCTGCCCGACGGCCCGTTCGAATTGACCGGGATCGCGCGCGTCAGCAACGCATTCCCCTTTACCGACGAGGACCTGAAGCGGCTCGAGGCGACGCCGACGCTCGTCACGCTGGAACTCAACGGCGTCACGATCACCGTCACCGGGGTCCGATCGGCCCTCGCGTCGATGCAGACCCTGATCCTCCTCTACCTGGCAGGCGCCGCGAGTCTGACGGACGAGAGCCTTCGGGCGATGGGGGAGTGCCCGAACCTGGAGAGCTTCCACCTCGGCGGGACCAAGGTTACCGACGCGGGGTTGAAACACGTCGCCAGCCTGACCCGGTTGCACACGGTCGGCGTCACGGGGACGGCCGTCACGGACGCGGGCCTGAAGCACCTCGCCGGCCTGCCCGCACTGCGTTCCCTGTACCTCGACGACACGGCGGTGTCCGACGGCGGTGTCGAAACGCTGCGGGAGATGAAGGGGCTTGTTGAGTTGACCCTGATGGGCACCCGGATCTCGGCGGCCGGGCACAAGCGGCTCGCGGATGCGTTGCCGAATTGCAAGATCGTGTGGGAAGACCCGAACCGCTGGGTCGCGAAGTACCTCCTCGGCACGCCGGGCTTTGGCGTCACGGTGCGGACCGCCGCGGGCAAGGATATTGATGTGTTGCGGGCAGAAGACTTGCCGGCCGAGACGTTCACGCTTACTCGGGTTAACCGTGGGAAGGGCATCACAGCGCTCACCGACAATCACCTGAAGTGGTTGGAGGCTACCCCGACGCTCGTGGGGATTGACGCACCGGGGGCTCAAATCACCGAGGGCGGCCTGCGGTCGCTCCTGGCCCATCGCAAGACGCTGACGAGCCTCTACTTCAACAACGTCAAGGTGACCGATGCCGGGTGCGCCGTGCTTGCCGAGTTGACGGAACTCAGCGACCTCAATGTTGAAGGTGAGGCCGGTTTGATCACCGACGCGGGGGTCGCCCACCTCGCCCGCGCCCCGAAGCTCTGGAGCCTCTGGCTCGGCGGCTCTCCCGTTACCGACGCCTGTCTGAAGTCACTCGCCGGGATGAAGCAATTGCGGGGGCTGAGCCTTGCCGACACCGTCGTGTCGGATGCGGGGATCGAGACACTCGCCAGAATGACGCATTTGGAGCAACTTGGCCTGGAGCGCACCCGCGTAACCGAGGCCGGGTTGAAGAAGCTCCAGGCGGCTTTGCCGAAGTGCAAGATCCGGTGGGAAGACCCGAACCGGTGGGTCGCGACGATGTTGCTGACCCGCCCCGACCAGGCCGCGCTCAAGGTGACCCTAGAACTTCCCGACGGTAAGCTGGTCTCTGTGGAGAAAGTTGACGACTTGCCCAAGGGCCCTTTCACTCTTGTCGGCCTTTACCGGCACGGTGGCTTCCATGCCCTCACCGAGTCGGAACTGCGAGCGCTCGAATCCATCCCGACGCTGAAGGGAATTTATTTCCCCCACCTCGTGATCAGTCCGACAGGGATTCGCTCGCTGTTGCCGTCGAAGAAAGCCCTTAACAGCCTCTACCTCGTTCAGAGCAACTTGACCGATGAGCATCTAAAAGTCATTGGCCAACTGACGGCGCTTACGTCTGTCAATCTCAGCGCCACCGTGTCGGGCATCACAGATGCCGGCCTCGGGCACCTTGCAGGTTTGACCAAACTCGAATCGCTATTTCTTGAGGAACTTGCCATAACCGATGCGGGGCTCAGGCATCTCACAAGTCTGCCTGCGCTCACCAGCCTGGGTCTTTCCAAGACGGCCATTTCGGATGCGGGAATCGAATCGCTCGCCAAACTGAAATCTCTCGTATATCTGGGCATCGCTGGCACGCGAATCACCGAGGCTGGCTTCAAGCGGTTGCAGAAAGAGCTGCCGATGTGCCAGATCGTGTGGGAAGACCCAAACCGAACCGTTGCGAAATTGTTCCTCGAACGAGCGCCGTTCGTCAACGGAGTTGGCGGATTCCAGTTCGATCTCAAACTCCCGGACGGCAAGATTGTCAACGTTGGTAAGGCCGCAGACCTGCCGGCGGGGCCGTTCGCCATCGTCAGATTAACTCGCGCTGGCCCGCAACCCCCCGCGCTCACGGACGCCGACATCAAACGACTGGAAGCCGTTCCAACTCTGACCGGGTTCGCAGCCCACGGTCTGGCAATTGGCGTGGACGGGCTCCGCTCACTGCTCGCGTCGAACAAGTCGCTCGCGTACCTCGCCATCGGTGCGGTGACCGACGAGCATCTGAAGGTTATCGGCGGGTTTCCGGAACTCACGAGTCTGCAATTCGGGGGTCCCGGGTTGACGGTGACCGACACCGGCATTGCGCATCTCGCTGGCCTCACGAAGTTGCTCGCTTTGACCATGGTCGACACAAGCATGACCGACGCCGGGTTCAAGAAGCACTTTGGAGGCCTGCCATCGCTCAATCTGTTGTCGCTGACGAACTCTCTCGTGTCCGACGACAGTGTCCCAACCATCGCGAACATGAAGACGCTCACGTCACTTTACCTGAGGGACACACGCATCACGGAAGCCGGCTACAAGAAACTCAAGGACGCAATGCCGAACTGCAAGATTGAGTGGTCTCCGTCCGACGCGGACCGCAAGGCGGCCGAGGCGCTCCACCCGCACACCTGTGTGTTCCTGACGTTGCCGTCGGGAACGCCCGCTTCGGTGATGCCGAACCAACCGCTACCGGCTGGCCCGTTCACACTCGTAGCCATCTCGATGCACGGCGTGCCCCGCACCCCGGGGTTCGACGGGGCGGCTGTGGTCCGGGCAATCTCGCAACTCCGCGGCTTCACGCAGATCGGCGCGTGCGGCCCGCTCCTCGGCACCCTGCCCATTCCCCTTCAGTTCACTGAAGCCGACATCGCGGCGCTCGCCGATTCCCCGGCGCGGGAAACGCTCGGCGTCATCAGCGGCGGCGTGCCGCTCACCCCGAAGTCGATTGCCCTCCTGACGCGGTTTCCCAAACTCAGCTCCCTGGGCGTAACGGCCTCCGAAGCCGACGATGCGGTGCTGGCCGAACTTCCAAAACTGCGGGGGATCGTGGGCCTCAGTACCCTTGGCCTTGGTAAGTCCGGGAAGGTCACCGCGAAGGGGTGGGCCAACTTCGCGTCGCTCCCATTAACCAGGCTCGACCTGATCGCGCCCGTGGGGCTAGACGCTGCGGCCGCCAAGCAACTCGTCGCGATCCCGACCCTGGAATTCCTTACGGTCAACGAGACCACTCTGGACGAGGCTGCCATGCGAGAGCTTGGTCGGTCGCCCAAGTTGACGACGCTTTGGATTGAAAAATGCACGCTGCCCTCGAACGCGGGGAAACAGATCGCCGCCATGAAATCGCTGACGGGGTTGGTTCTCGCCGATTGCCCGACATTGGTGGACGCCGACCTAGAACCGCTCGCCACGCTGACGAACCTCCGCGAGTTGGGGCTTGGTCCCACAACTGTGACCGATGCCGCGGTCAAGAAGTTGGCCGAGAGGTTGCCGCAGTGCAAGATCACGTGGGGTGTGGGCAAAGTGATCGAACCTGTCAAGAAGCCGTAACCATCGCTTCCAGAAACTTCCTTCTGAAATGCTTCCGAATAGCCCCGGAATCTGTAAACTGTTTAGTGGTGCGCGTGCCGCGCCGCGTCTCTCTACCCCATAAAGGGCTACACAAGGATTCCGTCGTCATGGCCGAAAAGACCTCGACCGCCACACAAATCCCGACCGGCACCCCCATGAACGGGGCAGACATTCTCGTCGAGGCACTCATCCGCAACGGAGTAGATACCGTATTCGCCTACCCAGGCGGTGCGAGTATGCCCATTCACCAGTCGCTTACCAAGGTAACGGATCGACTTCGCACGATTCTTCCCCGCCACGAGCAGGGCGGCGGCTTCATGGCGCACGGCTACAGCCGCACCACCGGCAAGGCCAGCGTTTGCGTTTCCACCAGCGGCCCTGGCGCGACGAACTTCGTCACGTGCCTCGCCGACGCGAAGATGGATTCGATCCCGATGATCGCCATCACCGGGCAAGTGTCCACCAAGGTTCTCGGGAACGATGCGTTCCAGGAAACCCCGATGGTGGAAATCTGCCGTGGCATCACGAAGCACCACTACCTGCTGACGCGAGTGGAAGACATCACCCGCGTCATGAAGGAAGCGTTCCACATCGCCACCACCGGCCGACCAGGGCCGATCATCATCGACGTCTGCAAGGACGTGCAGCAGAACACGACCATCCCGAACTGGGATGTCGCAATGGATCTGCCGGGTTACCGCCCGATGCGGAAGGCCAAGCGTCCCGAACTGGAAGCGATCGTCGCGGCGATTCGTGGCAGCAAGAAGCCGTTCATCTACGCGGGTGGTGGCATCACGCACGCCGGCGCTGCCGCGGAACTGAAAGAGTTCGCCGAACTGACAGGCATTCCGGTTGGCCTCACGGTCCACGGTTTGGGGAACTTCCCGTCGGATCACTACCTCTGCTTGCAGATGCTCGGGATGCACGGCACCGTGTACTCGAACTACGCGATCAACGACGCCGACCTGCTCATCGCGCTCGGCGTGCGGTTCGACGACCGCGTGACGGGCAAGCTGACGGAGTTCGCGAAGCACGGGAAGATTGTCCACATCGACATCGACAAGAGCGAGATTCACAAGAACAAGTTCGCTGCGATTCCCGTTCATGGCGACGTGAAGTTCGCCCTCTCGGAACTGAACGCACTGCTCCGCGAAGAGAAGAACGCCGACCTCGTTGGTGGCGGTCGCTACGGCGATTGGTGGCGTCAGATCGACGCATGGCGTGAGTCGGACCCGTTGAAGTTCACCGATCCGGGCAAGAACATCATCCCGCAGTACGCGATCACGCGGTTGTGGGAAATCCTGCGGGATCGCAAGCAACTGGACGACACGATCATCACGACGGGTGTGGGTCAGCACCAGATGTGGGCGGCGCAGTTCTTCCACTTCAACAAGCCGCGGAAGTGGATCACAAGCGGCGGTCTCGGCACGATGGGCTTCGGGTTGCCGTCGGCGTTGGGTGCGAAGGTGGCGTTCCCGAACAACCTCGTCATCGACATCGACGGCGATGGTAGCTTCTTGATGAACGTGCAGGAACTCGCAACGGCTCACGCCGAGAAGATTCCCGCGAAGGTGTTGCTGTTGAACAATCAGCACCTTGGCATGGTGATGCAGTGGGAAGACCGCTTCTTCGGGTCGAACCGTGGGCACACGTATCTGGGTGCTGGCGAAGACAAAGACCCGTATCCCGACTTCGTGAAGATCGCGGAGGGTTTCGGCGTTCAGGGCAAGAGCATCGTGGCTCGTGCCGATCTCGACGCGGCTTTGATCGAGATGATCGAGAGCAAGGGTCCGTACTTGCTGAACGTGCATGTGCCGCATCAGGAGCACGTGCTGCCGATGATCCCGGGCGGCATGAGCGTGAAGGACATCATCAAGGCGTGAGTGACGGACATTATCGGAATGCCGGCGAGCCACGGGGTTTATCCCCGTGGTTTTTGCTTCACGCCAGCACCACGGGGATAAACCCCGTGGCTCGCAAAACATCATTTCCCGATGCAGAAGCGGCCTCCCCCAGACAGGCCGTACAGAACGTCCATGATTTCCAGGGTTTTCTGACGCCCGCCCGCCTCAGAGCGGCGTTCAACTTGTCGATTTTGTCCCGTTTTCACGCCGTTCCGTGCAGATACCGTGCGGGGTGATCCTGGTCGATACCTCGCACGTTCACTCGTCACCCTATCCCGAGAAGGCAATCCACAACCCAGCATCCCCGCCAGTGTGGCTGACCGCTCCGGCAATGACGCAGCAGTTCAGGCCAGTCACATCCGGCCTCTTCCAGGGCATCCGCCAAGATCAGGAGCAACGACGGATCGAGCGTCAAATAACCGGGGTTCCTGGGATCAAGGGCAACCGGCTCGCTGTAGGCAGTTCGAGCAAGGCCGAGGACTGTCGGAGTCAGCCAGCGGGGATCAAGCAATTCTGATCGAAACGGGTTGCCGATGAGATCGCGGAAGATTGCCGCCTGAATGGCGGATTCGTTACCACCTGTCGCCAAGTCCTCATCCATCAACTCCCGCATGTGGAAGGCGGCGTTGTTCATGCCGAACATGCCGCCCGCCAAGGTTGCTGCTACCAACCCTGGTTTCCACTGCAACACCAGCCGACGGTGGTTGGGATCGTTGCCTGCGGTTCGTCCCAGAACTTCTCCAACGGGGAGAAAAAAGTCTCTTGCGGCTGCCTCCGCCGTCGCCAACTCACTCTCGTCGGCATCGCCGTCGCAAAACCGCTCGGCAACCTCCAACGCCCGTCTTGATCGCTCATCAGTGAGCATCGGCCAAGCTCGGCGTACACAAGAGCAGTTGAACAGGCGGATCTTGCGGTCGGGTGGTTTCCCCTGCAAGTAGTCCAGCCAGTCCAGCAGTTTGAACGGCTTGTCGCAGGTCAGCCATTGCTGCTCGCTCACGACTTCATTCCCGTGGCCCAACTGCAACACCTGATCCAGAACCCAGCATCCCCGAGCGTGAAGACCGGAACAGCGGCAATGGTTGAGGACGGTGGCATCCTGGCAACCGGCTTGCTGCAAGGCATCGCCCAACCTGGGCATGTCGGGGAATCGCCGCTCCTCGTAGATGCGTTGAGCCAGGGCGATCACCTCCGCACTTCGCCACGCCGGCTTGAGTTCGCGGGGAGTGAACTGCATCCCCATGATGTCGCGAATGACCTCGCAGTGGATCGGCTGTGGGCCAAGCGACTTCACCGCGTTTTCTGCTGCCCTAACTGAAAACTCCTCTGCCGCCGCCGCAGCAGCGTAAGGGACACTAGCGTCCTCACCCCAACTGATGTCCCACGCCTCATCCCATGCCGCCCGGTATGCTCCGTGAAGCTCTTCTTGCGTGGCTAATCTATCTGCAAACTGCTCCGCGACCTCGACTGCCCTGCGGCTGCTATCCGCTGGCATGGCATCCCAGACGCAACGAGCAACCCCGCAGGCGATGAGGCGGATCTTCCGGTCGCCCGTTCGTCCCTTGAGGAACTGCAACATCGCGTTCGGGTCCGTCGCGGTTTCCCAGTCTGCTTCCGTCACTGCACTACCTCCTGATGCCAGCCGGGCAGCCCAGGCACGTCACCTCTCTTTCGACGTGGTCAGGGCTGTCGCGATTTACCCGATACGCGGTAGTTCATCTCGTCGATTCTTAATTCGCTCCACGAACTCCTCGAAGGGGAAGAGCATGTTCCACACGAACATGCTCCCGTCGTCCTTGGTGACGGCAACGGGGTAGTTCCCTGCCATCGGAATCGTCCGGCGACGTGGCCAGAAAGAACGCGACGTGGTCCAGAAGAACATCCAGAACAGTTCGTGGTCGATGGTCTGGTCGTCCACGATCACCCAGCGGTCCTTGCCGCGACTGGGGATGGTGGCCAAGTATTTGACGACCTGCGTTCGTGCGGTTGTTGCCTCCATCGTCATCCCCTCCCGCCCAAGCCAGCAAACCGGAAGGGAAGACACTCAACCTCTGAGAAAGTCGCCCCGTTGATCGTGAACAGGATCGTGACCAGGATCGTGAACTGGAACAGACAGAGTCCCTGCTCACGGAAGGTGTCGCATGGCTTCCACAAAATGCCGTTGCTTGTTCGTCGCCATCGGTCCTTCTGGTCAGTCCAGTGTCTGCGGTCACGGCCTCAGTTACAGGCCGGTGATCTGGACCAGCAGGAACTCGCCCGGCGCGAACTCCTCCGGGTAGTCCGGAGACACCTTCTTGCCGACCCGCAACTCGCCGCCGGAACTCGGCGACAGCACGACCGGCGGCAGCACGGTCGGCAACTCGCCGTGCGCGATCACGAAGAACTCGAACATGCACCGTTTGCCGTCGAGGGCATCCTGCTCCCGCTTGCCGGTCAGGAACTCGATCACGCCAATCGGGATCTTGTGGTTCCTGGCCACGGCATGCGGTGTGGCTGCGTACCTGACCATCTTCAACATGGCTGGCTGCCTCGTCCGGTCAAGTTCTGAATTTCAGAAATCTTACCCGGCGGGCGCGGCGATGCAAGGTCGGTAGTCGTGTGGTCGGTCCACACCTGCGGCTCAAGCCCTGCTTCGTCGCGATTACCGAGCCGATCTCTTGGTGTGCGTGTGCCAGTGGATGCCCATTTCTACTGCCACCGAGAGCATCATGCCGACCGCTGTCTACCTCTTCCAGCCGCAACCCAAGGCCGAGAAAAAGCTCCGTCGCTGGCTCGCCGGCCACCCGGACACGATCACCACCTTCATCGACGTGGACGGTCGTCGTCCTCTGCTGGCCGATCTCCTGACCACCTTGGCCGGCGGCGGCTTCGACCGCGTCGTAGTGGCCAAGCTGGACGACCTGGGAATGACTGCCTGCCGGCTGGCCGCGTTCCTGGGCGACTGCCGCTCTCGCAAGGTGACGCTCGTCTCGGCGCGGGAGTGCTTCGACCTGATGACGACCGAGGGCGAGAAGCTGGCCACCTTCCTCCTCAACGTGGCTCTGGCCGACCGCAAGGTGCGTGACGACCGTCAGCGGGAAGGCATCAATCAGGCCCGAGCCGCCGGTCGCTCCTGGGGCGGCAGGCCGGTCGGCTGCCGTGTCCGCCTCTCCGAGGCTGTAGAGCGAAGGATCAACGACCTCTTCGCCGCAGGCATGCCGGTCGCCGAGATCGCGAAGGATGAGGGGGTGCAGGTGTCGTTGCGAACGGTCTACAGGGTCATTGCCAAACGCGATGAGAACCAGGGCTGACCGTCACCCTTGCACGACCCGCGCGGTCGTCGCCCAGGTCGTGCGAGCCTCTTGTCGGAGGACTTCTTCGTGAAGCACGTCATCTTCTTGAACCGCTGGGGGCTTGTCTTCCACGTCATGCTCTCGGCAGTCACCGAGGGAGGGGACCGTAACGTCTCCAGCCGCATCTGCCTGTCGCATGACGAGGCCCGCCGCTTGATCGACCAATGGCAGCGGAGCTTCGACATCGCCGATGATGACGTTCACGACAACAGCCGGCTCGACATGAACGAGATCTTCAGCGGCGCGACCACAGATTTCGACCCGTCGAGCAACTGAGCCGGCTGGCCGAGGTGTGCTTTGTCCCCGTGCCGGTCGCGGTCACCGCTGTGCATCATGAAGGACTTCGAGGTCATGGCACACGCCGCTTCGAGGGTGCGCCCCCTGGAGCCGATGGGCCGAGTGGTCGCCGGATTTTTTCGGGCCGAGTCTTTCGAGCGTCTTCAGCCTGCTGCCCTGTGGGGGCGAAGTCTGGCTTCTTGAAAAAAGAAACACCGAAGAGGCGAAGTCGAGCCTGCCAGATAGGGTGGTTCGCGCCGGGAACGGCAACGTGATTTCCCGAATTCCGACGACGTAACGGCGGTTGAAGAACCTGCACTCATGCCGTGCCGGCCTGGGTGTGGCCGCAGCCCGGCACGACCTCGGCATGACATCCGAGACGTTGACGGTGACAGGCGTGTATTTCGCAGAACGCTCAGTCCACGAAATTCGACCGGCCCTTTCACCCGCCAGGAGCCTCAAGCATGGCCGAAAACGCCGCCAGTTTCGCAACCCAGAATGAGAAGGCGAAGTCCGCCATCGTCGCCCAGGTCGCCCGCATCGTGCGTCGGGCCGGGCTGGACTACGACGGCTGGCGGTATGTCGCCAAGCAGGTGCGAAAGGACTGCCAGCTTCGCCCGGCGAAGAAGGGACGGAAGCTGCCGAACGTCCTGACCGCTGACAGCTTCCGCAGGTTCTACGCGACCGTGGACAAGGCTGACGACGCCCAGCACTCGTTGATGCTCAGGTTGCTCTTCTACACCGGCGTCCGGGTCAGCGAGTTGTGCGGGATCGAGATCGCCAACGTGGACCTCGAAGCGTGCAAGATCCGAGTGAACCAGGGCAAGGGCGGCAAGGACCGCACGGTCTTGTTCGGGAAGTCGTTCGCGACCGCCCTTCGCACGCACATCGCCGCGAACCCGCACAATCGGTGGTTGTTCCAGACCCGGCGGAACAGCCGGTACACGCCGAGGCGGGTGCAGCAGATCGTTAAGACATACGCCGAGAAAGCTGGCGTCGTCTGCACTCAGCATACCTTCCGGCACATGTGCCTGACGTGGCTGACCCGGCACAGCGGCCTCGCCGACGCCGAGATCCAGTTGGTCAGCGGTCACGCCCGGCGCGAAACCCTGGCGGTCTACCAGCACATCGCCCTCGACGGCGATCTGGAGGCCAAATACCAGCAGGCAATGAAGCAAGCCGACCTGTAAGCGAAGACGACGATTCGACGGCGAGACGGCGGTAGCGTTCCACAAGAGCGAGCCGCCCGCTTCCCCGGCTGCAATGATCAACACCAAATCTGAACCCGGAGAACGTCATGAAGAACAAGAACACGATCATGGTCCGCTACACGGGCGCGGACTGGATGAGAACTTATCTCGTTCAACGCGGCGACTGCAAGTTCTGGGATGGGGAGAGGTGGACTCGCATCCGCGATGAAGCCAAGGTGTATCACGACCACAAGTCAGCCCAGGTTGCTGCCACCGCCCTCCAGTCCGCCCAGTACAAGGGAAACCCCGCCACAGCCGAGGAGCAGTCGATTCCCATCGACACGCTGCTGAAGCAACTGCACCACTGCACCGACATCCTCCCTGCCGACTACTGCGACCAGTTGGATCTGCCGAAGGGGTCCACCTA
>JAIOPV010000088.1 GCA_021413735.1 Planctomycetota bacterium | reverse complement strand
TCTTCCACGCCCTTTAGCCTTCTGGTGCCAAGACATCCCCCACACGCCCTTACTAGCTTGGCCGCATTGTTCTCTCCCTCCACTCGTGTCTTTCGACCCGCCTGAAGTTCGAGAACACTTGACTTAGGCTAGCTTCAATTTCACCCCTTGCTGGGTAGCAAGAGGTTAGACGATGTTGCCCTTCTCTTTTCTTCTAAGGCTCGTGTCTTGCAGTCAATCGCGTGCTGCCTTTTGATCTCATGCTTCCTCGCCAGGCGACTTGCGTCTTCCAGTTCAGTCACACGAGATGCACAGCACACAATCGCAGATGCAACTTCGTGTTCATCAAGTTGTCAAAGATCGAAGTTAGAGTGAGGATCGCTTTCGCTTACCCCAGCTCACCCACCCCTGTTCGGGCGGGTTCCTCTTGCAGATCCGCTTGTCGCAAGCCCTTTGCAGGCTTGGATTTGCGTTCCTGACATCGAGAATCTTAGTGGCGTCGATATCCCCTGTCAACCCGCCACGCGAAATTTTTCTTCTCGCGTTCCACTTTTTCCTTGCATTCCTTGTTCGGAAATGCTTGAAACTTTGTGAGGAACCGGCGGCACACACACTTCTCTCACTCAACTGTGCTTACTCACCGTAAGAACGAGTGACTCCATCGGCAACTCTGCCAGGTCGCCAATAGCGAATTACTGCACTCCGGCAGGGTCTCCGCCCGCATCTTCTCGCCATTGTGTTTCGTGGGTGGTGGCGCGAATATGGTCAGGAAGAGCGGCCCACACTATGATGATGTGTGCCAGATCGGGATCGCTTGGGCTCCTGACACAAGTCGGGTCATCGTTCTTGGTTCCGCTTCGAGTTACGCAATGACCGACACCGAAAAGCAACTCCTCGAACTCCTCAAACAACGATCATTTCGGCGTGCCGAACCCGGGCAGCATTTCACGCTCGCCTCGGGTGAAAAAAGCGAATACTTCATCGACTGCAAGATGACCGCCGTGAACTCCACAGGTGCCGCACTCATTGGTGATGTGCTCTACGACTGGACCAAAAACGATAATATCGACGCCATCGGCGGATTGCAAGTCGGTGCCGTTCCGCTCGTGACCGCCGCCGCGATCAGTTACGCGAAGCACGGCAAACCTATCGAGGGGTTCTGGGCACGCGAAGCGGCCAAGGACCACGGCACGCAAAAGCGAATCGAAGGCGGATTGAAGAAAGGAATGCGTGTCGCGGTGATCGACGACGTGTTCACCAAGGGCGGCTCAACTCTGAAGGCTGTCGAAGCAGTCCGCGAGTTCGGCGCTGAGGTCGTGATGGTGCTGGCGCTCGTGGACCGATTGCGGGGAGCCGAAGAGCTCTTCCGCACCAACGGCATCACGGACTTTCGCACCGTCTTCACGATCCGTGACTTCGGCATCACCGTTCCCTGACGCGCAAGCGGCGCAGGCAGGGTTCACTTCTTCTTTGCTGTAATCACGTCTTTGCCGATCCACGGACGAAGAACTTCGGGGATCACGATGCTCCCGTCGGCCTGCTGACCGTTCTCCAGAATCGCCACGAGCGCCCGCGTGCAGGCCACCGCAGTGCCGTTCAGGGTGTGAACGTATTTCGTGCCCTTGAAGCCCTTCCCCTTGTACCGCACACCAAGTCGACGAGCCTGATAGTCGGTGCAATTTGACGTGCTAGTTACCTCGCCATAATCGCCACCAGTGCCACGTCCGGGCATCCACGCTTCGAGATCGTACTTGCGATAAGCAGGCCCGCCGAGGTCGCCCGTACACGTGTCAATGACGTGAAACGCCAGCCCCAGCCCCTTGAAGATTTCTTCCTCGATCTCCTTGATTTCCAGGTGAATCGCTTCGCTCTGCTCGGGCGTGCAGAACACGAACATCTCAACCTTCGTGAACTGATGAACGCGGTAGAGTCCGCGAGCATCGCGACCCGCAGCGCCAGATTCCGTGCGGAAACAATGCGACAGCCCCACGTACCGCAACGGCAACTGGGATTCGTCGAAGATTTGGTCCTTGTGCATGCCGCCAAGAGTGATCTCGGCCGTGGCGATCAGGCACAGATCGGTGTCCGCAACCTTGTAAACTTGGCGTGTATCTGGGTTCGGGTCACGCGGTTGAAAGCCAATGCCTTCGAGGACATCAACCCTTGCGAGGTCGGGCGTGATGACCGGCGTGTAGCCGCGTTTCAGCACGGTTTGCATGGCGTACTGCACGAGCGCCAACTCGAGCAGCACGGCTTCGTTCTTGAGGTAATAGAACTTCTGCCCGGCGACCTTTGTGCCCGCCTCGAAGTCCGCGAGGTCGAGCGATTCGCAGAGCGCGACGTGGTCTTTCGGCTTGAAGTCGAAGGTGCGTTTCTCGCCGAACTGGGCAACGACCTTGTTCGCGGCAGCCTCCGAACCAACCGGCGCATCCGGGTGCGTCATGTTCGGAATCGCGAGCAGATTCACGGTCAGATCGTCTTCAATGAGCTTCAAATCGGCGTCGAGGATGCTGATCTCTTTGTCCAACTCGGCTGACTGAGCCTTGAGCGCTTGCCGTTCTTCTGGAGTGGCTTTCGCGAACTGTGCGCTGTTGCCGTTCTTGCGGGCAGCCGTTTCGCTCCGGGACTGTACGAGTTCCTTTCGGCGTGCGTCGATGACAATGGCACGCTCAACAGGAAAATCGGGAACGCCACGGTTGCGGCAATTGGCTTTCACGGCTTCGGCGTTGTCGCGGATGAAATTGACGTCGAGCATGGGAGTTCCAAATTCGGATTTCGTGGCCCCGGCATTCTTGCCGGGGCTTCATTATCAACGGAGATAACCCGTTGTCGTCGGGTTCACCAGAGAGGCTTCTGACCGAGCATTCGGCGGATTAACGCGAGTTGTCCGCAGTGCAGCATCTCGTGCAGCGGAGCATACCGAAGGCTCGCGATTCGTGTGCCGCACAGTGGGTGCGGCTTCAACACCGGCAAGTCGAGGTCGGCATCGGAGTACGTCGGCAGTTCTGCGAGAACCTGAGTGTGAACGCGATCAAACACGCTGCGAATCTCGGCGGGCAGAAAACCCGTGACGTTCGCAGGCTCCGATTCGCGGCTAAACACTCGCAGGAACTCGTCAGGAATCAGCGCTTCGTCTGCGGGTGTGCGGGGTCGCAATCGTTCGAGGCACAACCGATACTCGGCCATCGCGATGTGCCCGACTTGCCAGGCGATATGCGAGACACCACCCAGCGGAATCGTGAACCACTCTTCGAGCGGCACGGTGTCGAGGCGCTCAAGGGTATATCGCCGCACGAACGCGATTTGGTCGAGCGCTTCGGATAATCGC
>JAIOPV010000089.1 GCA_021413735.1 Planctomycetota bacterium | reverse complement strand
CGACGAGCCCACCATGGACCCCAACATTTTCATCGGTTGTGGTGGGCTCGACCGCAAAGCGCGACTCGACCCACCCACCCCACACAAACTCAACCTCTGAGTTGCCCTGGTGGCCCCTTGTGGCCTGTCAGCAGGCTGTCCCGGTGAGCGTATGGGCTTATCGCCGTCGTCCGATCTGCTCCCGAGTTCTTGCGATCATCACGGTCGCAGTCGCCGTGCATCATGAAATGGGAGTGTTGCACGGCCACGTGGTCGTGCAACACTCCCAGATCCGACCCGTAACCCTTTATGTGTCGTCGAAGCGTTTGGGATGTTCGGCTCGCCCGTCCCCAGGGCAAACACCTCCCAATCATCCATGGGGCCGCGGTTGCCGTGTCCAAACACGACGGCCTACGGTTTGGGGGTCTCTGCGGCTTGCGTGCTCGGCTTCGACTTCAATCCGACGGTGTTGACGGCAACAACACGGTAGGTGTACTTCTTGCCGGGCTCCGCCTTCGCATCCGTGAACTGCATCGGCACGAGCGGTTGAGTGGGCGTGTCGCTGTACCCAAGGTTCTGGAAGAGCGGTCGGCCGAACGGGTTCTTGCCCTGTTCGGGCACGTTCGCGAGGAACTGGCCGTCTCGTTCGATGACAAAGCTTGCCAGCCCGCTTTCGAGATCGGCCTCAGCTTCCCAAGTCAACTTGTTTCCATCCACTCGCGCGTTCGTCGGAGCGGGAGGCGGGGTGGTGTCGGTGACCTTCGTGTCCTTGACGTATTCCATCCACGCTTTCGCCACCACTTCGTTCGGCAACCACGCGGCCTTGAGAGGCTCGCCGACGTACTTCGCGGCCGGAACCGCTTCGCCGCCGAGGGGTGGGCCAAGCCACACCTTGTCGGTTGGCATCGGCTGGAGCGGGTCGCCAGGGGTCTTCGGCATGCGAGCGGTCAGGCAGGCGTCGAGCCAAGGAATGGCCAGATATCGCTGGTTGCCACAGTCATGACTCGACAGAGGATCAACCGCCACGCCGACGAGTCCGCCCTTGCCGCGAACCTCGTTGAAGAATGTCTCGTTGGAGGGCCACACACCCGCGAACCCCTTGTCCTTCACGGTGACCCCCTCTTTCGTGCCGAGGTTGCACATCACGGGCACCTTCAACGCGGCGTCTGGCAGAGTGTACGCCTTGATCCCTTTGCGGTTCGGATCCTCCTGCAGGAGCGGGACGCCCGAGCGGAGCCACGCCGCCGCGACGCGGTCCGGGTGCAACAGCACCATGCCCCCTGCCCAGTGGCCGCCGCCGCTGTGTCCCCACAACGCCCACGGCACCTTTGCCAACTCTGGGTGCCCCGACTTCTCGCCAAGGTCAGCGAGACACTTCTGGAACGCGGTCGCCGAGCCGTTTCGGGGGTCGCACCACATCTGGCAATCGGCCTTCTCCGGCTGCTCGTAAGAGGGAGACAGCAGCGCGAATTCGTGCTTCCTCGCCAGCGCCTGCCAGTGGAGGTCGTACGCGCCCGTCAGCCCCGACTTGCACGACCCCTCGCCACACCCGTGCTGGTGGACGACGACGCCGCGGAGCAGCTTCACGCCCTTCGGAATCCAGATCGTGTAGTTGACCCCGTAGAGCAGTTCGCCCTGCTTCGTTGAAGGCTCGTACCGCACTCTGTAGTACGGCGACTCGGCCGGCGGGAAGACGTCGTAGGGCGGCTTTTGGGCGGGCAGGTCTGCCACGCCCACGACGAGAAGAAGGCAAATACTCCCGCAGCATTTCGCAGCATTTCGCAGCATGGAAGAGTTCTCCTGAAAAATGAGATTGTCGCATCAGTTCCGGGCAGAGCAAGCCGCGATTTGACGAAGATTGATTATCTGATAATGACACTATCGATGGCGACTATTTTCGCACTGCCATCCTCACGCCGGGGTTTGCC
The DNA here is from genome assembly GCA_021413735.1 of Planctomycetota bacterium. GTDB lineage: Bacteria > Planctomycetota > Planctomycetia > Gemmatales > Gemmataceae > Gemmata. The sequence goes on along the minus strand of JAIOPV010000089.1, from coordinate 1,798 downwards.
TTGCACCGCGGGACCGGTCGGGTACAGTCCATGTTCACAGAACACCAACCCCTCATTGCCGAACGGTGAAGCCATGCCCCGCCTGGGAATCCTCTCATTCCTCGCCCTCGTGTGCCCGGTCGGCCTGACGGCCGCGGAGCCCGAGCCGACCGTCAAACCCCTGGTGAGGACGATCGATCTGGACCTGGGCGAGTCGCAGGAGGTGGAACTCGCTAACGGCAAGAAGGCCGTCGTCAAGTTGTTTGACCTGAAGGAGACGCGGGACGATCTGCGGAATGCCGTCCGCATCGCGGAGGTGACGGTCGAAGTGAATGGTCAGAAGGTGACGCTGGTCTCCGCCAACTACCGCCTACCCGTAACGGTAGCCGGCGTGCAGATCGACTGCCCCGTCACGAAAGGGTTCCGCGAGCGGACCTCGACGGGCAATGTCTGGGGGTTAGAGAAAGACGCCCGCCTGCGGCTGTGGCCAGAGGGCTCCCCGCTGATGAACCCAGGCACGTTCCGCTACCCGGCGAAGCAGCGATGGTTCGCCAGCGGCACACAGATGGCCAATGAGCCCGTCCACGTCGATGGCGGCGAGATTCCGGGCAACAAGCCGATTTACTACCACTACGGGCTGGACATCGGCGGTGCGGAGGGGCTGATCGAAGTTATCGCCGCAACCGACGGCGAGGTCGTCTCGTCGGGGAAAGAGGCCATTGCCGAGTTCGCCGCGACCCCGGTCAAGCCCCGGTACGACGTGGTTTATCTGCGGGATGCGCGGGGCTGGTACTACCGGTACAGCCACCTGCACACCATCGACCCGGCCATCAAGCTTGGCGCAACTGTCAAGATGGGCCAACGGATTGGCCTGCTCGGCAAAGAGGGCGGGAGCGGCGGGTGGTCTCACCTGCACTTCGACATCACCGCGAAGCAGCCGTCGGGCAAGTGGGGCATCGTCGAGGGATACGCCTTCCTGTGGGAAGCGTACCTTGCCGAACACAAGCCGAAGTTGCTCGCCGTGGCCCGGCCGCACCAACTCGCCAAGGTCGGGGAGAAGGTCGTCCTCGACGGCAGCCGGTCGTGGTCCGCAGATGCTGGGAAGCGGACTTACGAGTGGACCTTCACCGACGGCAAGACGGCGAGCGGGGACCGGGTCGAGCGGACCTATGCGAAGCCGGGCGTCTACAGCGAGATCCTGAAGTTCACCGACGCGGCCGGGAGGGTGGACTACGATTTCGCGGTCGTGAACGTTCTCGACAAGGACAACCCAGACAAGTTGCCGCCGTCGATCCACGCCGCGTACTCCCCGACGACCGGGATCAAGCCAGGCGACAACGTCACGTTCCTGGTCCGCACGTTTCGATCGATCGAGGGGAAGGAGACCTGGGACTTCGGGGACGGGAGTCCGAAGGAGGAGGTACGCAGCGACGGAAACGCGGTGATGCTGGCGAAGGACGGGTACGCCCGCACCATCCACAGATACGAAAAACCTGGTCACTACCTCGTTCGGGTCGAACGGACCAACGGACGCGGCGAGACTGCCGTCGCCCGGTTGCATGTTCGCGTTGGGGCGGAATGACTGCGACTCAGGTTGTTCTTCTGGGTGGCCACCTACGCGAGATGTACTTCGGTCCGCGTGCCTCTCAGGTCCATCTCAAATTTGGGCTCTTCCGTTTTTACTGAGCGGTGCGCAAAGGATGTTAAGGACTGGCAATCTCCAAACCTGCTTGGGCGAAGCAGGCTTGCACCAGATGAGGCTTCCGTCGCGTGCGACCGATGGCCAAGTGGAACTGCTCGTGTAACTCTTCGAGATCGT
>JAIOPV010000086.1 GCA_021413735.1 Planctomycetota bacterium | reverse complement strand
CTGGGAGATGTTCATTGCCTGGAGTGACGAGCAGTATCAGAAGCGTCTGGTCATGTATGAGGTTGTGCAGGTCCGGTGTAGCGACCCGTTGGTATGCGATTTCGCGATGGCCGGATAGCTGTCTGGAAACGGCTGCACCCAAATCACATGATTGAACAGAACACTGGTCAGCAGATCCGGGGGAGCTGTTCGCCGAGGGGAAGCGACACGACTCGCGTGCCGCCGAGAGCGGTGCGTGCCGCCACAAGCCCAGGGTGCTGATCGCTCACGCGGCCGATCACCGCGGCTTGCACCCCAAGCGGGTGGGCCTTGATTCGAGCCAGGACCGCGTGGGCCCACTTCGCCGGAACCACCGCGACAAGTTTCCCCTCGTTCGCGACGTGGAGTGGGTCAAACCCGAGCATCTCGCATGCCGCTCGCACGGCCGCATTCATCGGCACTGCTTTCTCCTCGATCACAATCCCGACTCCGGAACAGTTGGCGATCTCGTTGAGCGTCGCAGCGAGCCCGCCGCGTGTCGGGTCGCGCAGGCAACGGATATCCCGCGTTACCGAGAGTATCTCGCGGACAAGGTCGTGCAGCGGGGCGGTATCGCTCTCGATTGTCGTCTCGAACTCCAATCCCTCACGCACACTCATCACCGCCATGCCGTGATCGCCGATCGTCCCGCTGAGGATCACCACATCGCCCGGTTGGGCGTGATCCGGCCCCACATCTACACCATCGGACACGACGCCGATCCCGGACGTGGTGATGTAACACCCGTCGCCGCGAGAACGCTCGATCACTTTCGTGTCGCCTGCCACAATCCGAACACTTGCAGCCCGCGCCGCGTTCGCCATCCGACGGACCACCTCGGCGAGTTCAGTGATCGCGAATCCTTCTTCGAGTACGAATGCAGCGGTGAGGTACATCGGTTCTGCACCGCTCATTGCCAGATCGTTCACCGTGCCGTTCACAGCCAGTTCGCCGATACTGCCACCGGGGAAGAACAGCGGTCGGACGACGAACGAATCCGTGGTGAATGCGAGTCGGCCGGACGGGGACGGCAGCACCGCAGCATCGGTGAGCCTGGAAAGTGTGGTGTCCGCGAACGCGGGAAGGAAGAGATGCTCGATGAGTTCGGCCGACAGCCGACCACCGCCACCGTGAGCCAGCGTGATGGTTGGATAGTCCCGCAACGGCAGCGGGCAGGTCCAATTCTCAAAGTGCGGCGGGTTGGGCATCGGGTGCTGTCTTGGCAAGACCGAGAGGGATGAATCGGCCCGTGTGGAAGTAGGCGGCACATGCTCCCTCAGAGGAAACCATCGTCGCGCCCAGGGGTGACCATGGAGTGCAGGACGTGCCGAACGCCGGGCACTCGGTCGGCTTGATCCGACCCCGAAGCACGTCTCCGCTTCGACAGGAATTCGGCTCGGCAGGCCGAACTCCGCTGACTGGAAATCGCAGTTCGGCGTCGAACGTGTGGTACTCGGGGCGGAGCTTCCAGCCGCTCGCGGGGATGGTGCCGATGCCACGCCAGTTTCGGTCGGTTTCCTCGAACACGGTTGCGATCAACTCCTGTGCCGACTCGTTACCCTGGAACGTCACGACACGATCGTAGGCATTCTCGACACAGGCCTCGCCAGCCTCCAGTTGCCGCACGGCTCGGCGGATGCCTTCGAGGATATCGAGCGGCTCGAAGCCGGTAACCACAATCGGAACGCGGTGTGATTCCGCGAGCACTGGGTATTCGTGGTAACCCATCACCCCGCAGACGTGCCCTGCCGCGAGAAACGCCTGCACACGATTTCCTGGGTCCGAGGCGATGGCTCGAATGGCAGGGGGAACGCGGACGTGCGCGGCGAGTACCGAGAAGTTGCACACTCCCAACCGCTTTGCCGTGTGGACCGTCATCGCAGTTGCCGGCGCAGTGGTCTCAAATCCGATTCCGAAGAATACGACCTCACGATCCGGGTGCCGACGAGCGAGTGCGAGTGCATCGAGCGGCGAGTACACGATCCGCACATCGGCACCCGCACTCTTCACCCGGAGCAGGTCGTTCCCGCTCCCCGGCACGCGGAGCATGTCACCGAACGAGCAGAACATCACACCGGGTTTGGCCGCGATGGCGAGGGCATGGTCGATCATCTCCAGTGGCGTGACGCAGACGGGGCACCCAGGCCCGTGGACAAGTTCCACCTCGGGGGGCAGCAGTTGGTCGATTCCGTGGCGAACAATCGCGTGCGTTTGCCCACCGCAGACCTCCATCAAGACCCACGCTCGGGTCACGGTTCGGCGAATCTCGGCCAGTAGCCGACCGGCCAGTTCGGGATCGCGGAATTCTGTGAGATGTTTCACAGCGGTTCCTCGTTTGGCGATTCCATCGCCGCGAAGGTGCGAAGTGTCTCCAGGGCCGCAGCCTCGTCGAGCCGGCTGATCGCGAACCCAGCGTGGACCACGGCGTACTCGCCAACCGCGATTCCCGGCAGGTAAGCGAGGCACACGTCCTTCACCACGCCCCCGAAATCCACCTTCCCCATGAGGAGACCATCCACGTCGCACACGGCAGTCACCCGACCTGGGATTGCGAGGCACACGATTCACCACGCCTTTCCCGATTCGAGGAACGCACGCCGACGATCACGGAGGTACGCCAACCATTCCGACATACCCGTGCCGGTCTTTCCGGATGTTTCCAGAATCGGCAGTCCGGGTCGCACGGCGTGCAGGTTGGTTCTGGCCGCGTCGCGGTCGAACTCGCACGCGGCGGCAAGATCGCACTTTGACACCACGGCAGCATCCGCGGAGTTGAACAACCCAGGATACTTGAGCGGCTTGTCCTCGCCCTCTGTCACTGCGAGGAACACCACCCGCAGAGCTTCACCCAGGTCGTAGCTTGTGGTGCAGACCAGGTTGCCGACGTTCTCGATGAACAGGTAATCGAACCCAGCGAGATCCCACTGGGCCAGATTGTTGCCGACCATCGCGGCTTCCAGGTGGCAGACACCGTGCGTCTGAATCTGGCGAACCGGCACTCCGCTGCGTGCAAGCCGACGAGCATCGTTGTCTGTCTCCGGGTCGCCGACCAGTGCCGCGGGCCGAGCGCCTTCGTCTGCGAGCGCAGCCAGCGTGCGTTCCAGAAGCAAGGTCTTCCCCGCTCCAGGACTGGAGACGAGGTTCACCGTGAACACGCCAGCGGCGCGGAACCGTGCCCGCAGTTCTGCCGCGAGTTCGTCGTTCTTCTTGAGCACGCCCTTGCGGACTTCGAGGATACGCGGAGTCATATCACCTCGATGGATTCGACCTCCAACTCCCGACCGCCACGAACATCGGCAGTGGCGGTGCCGCACACAGGACACTCAAGATGGCAGATATCCGGAGGTTGTGCGTCCCGGTCGCACGTCGGGCAGTGAAGCACAACCGGAGCGACTTCCACCAGAAGCTGCGAACCTTCGAGCGGCGTCCCGCGAATCGCGATCTCATAGCAGAACGTCAGTGCCTCGGGAGCGACCCCCGCCAGTACCCCGACACGCACCCGGACCACGGACACCGTTCCGCCACCAGCGTCTCGAAGTGCTTCGGTTGCAATCTCAACCACATTTCGAGCGATGGAGAGTTCGTGCACGGTTCCTCCACCCGGAATCTATCCCGCTCACGCAACCCCGGCGAGTGTCGCACGCGCGATGACTGCCTGACCCAGTGACAGTCCACCGTCATTCGGTGGAACCAAGCGGTGAATCAGTACCTCGAAGTCGTCCTGCCGCAATGCCTTTACCGCCAGTCGCAGTAACAACAGATTCTGGAACACGCCGCCCGTGAGAGCGACGGTATTTACGCCTGAGCGTTTTCGCACAGCCCGGCACACTCTCGCAATCGCGTCGCTGAGTCCGCGATGAAAACGCCCCGCGATGACGGACACCGACACATTGCAGTTCATGTCGTGCGTGATCTGTCGGAACACCGGACGCGGATCAAGCCGCAGCGGCATCTCCGGATACAGCGGCATGTCATACCCTTCGGCGGTCTCGTCCGCGACTGCTTCCAATTCAATCGCTGCCTGTGCCTCGTATGTCACGGTATGTCGAACTCCAACGAGTGACGCGACGGCGTCGAACAACCGCCCTGCACTACTCGTCGGAACAGAGTTGACGTTGTGGGTCAACTGCCGGAGTAACACCTTCCGTTCAGCGGGTGGACAGGCCCGAACGCACGGCAACGAGTCATCCCAGGGTAGTCCCGCGGCCCACAAATGCGAGAGCGCCATTCGGTACGGACGCTTCACGGCCGCATCCCCGCCGGGCAAGGGAACGTAATCGAGGTGGGCCACCCGTTCGAGGTTACCGACTTCTCCCGCGAACAGTTCGCAGCCCCAGACCGCCCCATCGTCGCCGTACCCGGCACCGTCGAGACAGACGCCAATGAGAGAGCCCGCGTGACGATGTTCGGCTGCGAGAGCCGCGACGTGTGCCCGATGGTGCTGCACACGAATCAGCGGCAATCCGAGTTTCACGGCGAACCCTTTCGCCCAGCGGGATGAAAGGTAATCGGGGTGTTCATCGCACGCGACGGCCATGGGCTCAACACGGAGCAACCGCGTCAGGTGTTCAACCGATCGCCCGAACGCCGCCAGTGTCGTCGGGCTGCTCAGGTCACCGACGTGTTGACTCATGAATGCTTGATCGCCGACCGCGAGGCAGAATGCCGCCTTCAATTCTCCGCCGACAGCCAGGACGCTCGGCCCACCTTCACGGAGACGGACCGGGAGTGGAGCGTAACCGCGGGATCGACGGATCGGGTAAAGGTCTCCCTCGAAAACGCATACCACCGAGTCGTCGCATGGGGTAACGATCTCGCGGTCGTGGAGCAGGAAAGCATCGGCCTGTGGAGCTAGTCCCCTCGCTTCCGCGTTGGTGGTCGCGATGGGTTCTCCGCTCGCGTTGCCCGAAGTCATCACCAGCGGTCTATCCGAGAGGAGCAGGTGATGAAGTGGCGTGTAGGGGAGCATGAACCCGAGGTAGTTACTACACGGTGCAACTGCCGGCGAGAGCGAAAGGGTGGCCTCCTCGTTCCGCCGACGGAGGAGCACGATCGGGCGTTCGCGGTCGGTGAGGATGCGTTCCTCATCAGGTCCGAGTTCGGCGTACTCTCGCACCACATCGGGGGTGGCAGCCATCAGGGCGAACGGCTTGTCCCCACGCCCCTTGCCCGCACGCAATCGACGAACCGTCACATCGCTGGTTGCGTCACACGCCAGATGAAAGCCGCCGACACCCTTGACAGCAACGATCAAGCCGGTCGCCAGCGCTTCCCTCGTGCGCGGGATAGACGCCTCCCCGATGGCTTCTGTGTCTGCGGGGTGAGCGAACCAGACTCGCGGACCGCACGCGGGGCAGGCCGCAGTCTGAGCGTGGAACCGGCGGTTGGCCGGGTCGCGATACTCCGCCTCACACTTCGGACACATCGGAAACGCGGCCATCGCGGTATTCGGCCGATCGAAGGGCATACCCTGGAGGAGTGTGAAGCGAGGGCCACACTGGGAGCAGGCCACGAACGGATACCCGGAGCGGCGGTCGCTGGGGGAAGTGAGATCGCGGAGGCATTCGTCGCACGGGGCCACGTCGGGGGGTACGACGGCGGTCCCCCCAACCTCCTGGCTGGGGGCGATCGCAAACGCTGTTTCGACCTGTGGTGGAAGTTCTGTCACCCGCACCGTCTCGACCGTCGCATGCGGGACACAACTCCACAACCGTTCGCCGAACTCCGCGACGGTCATCGCTGGCCCCTGCACCTCGACGAAAACCCCGGACGCGTCGTTGCCGACAAACCCGGTCAGCCCGAGGGAGCGAGCGAGGCTGGAGATGCTCGGCCGGAACCCGACCCCTTGAACGTACCCGAACACGGCGCACCGCCATCGAACGGCATCGCGGGTGTCGGGCGGCAGTGTCTCGCTCTTGGGCATGTTACACTTTGCGTGGCCCGGAATGAGGGTATCGCGCGAAGGCGAGCCGCGACCGCCGCCGTGTGAGTTATCAGCCGTCGTCGTCTCCGGTGGACACGCCAGTCTGAGGGGCGTCCTTTGGGCCCAGCCCCAGACTTCAACGGACGACTCGCTCAGTCCGGGCATTCGCCGAATCACGTCTGCCCGTGTCGTGTGGCGAACGCGCCGCGCTACACCGATGTGCGGAACTGGCAACCGTGTGCGATCAGTCCCGCTTTCGACCGCGGAAGTGGTTGTGGCAGGCAACGCAGCTCATCGTCATATCCATGTACGCGAGGGTGGCTCCGTCGAGGTTCTTCTCCTTTGCCTTCACGGCGAGGGTTTCGGCACTTCTCTGGAACACGCGGGTCTGGAATTCGTACTCCTCGGTCTTGTATGCCCGGAGAAACTCGGTCGCCTTGCTGATGCGGACCAGCGAAATCGCGCTCTCTTCCAACTGCTTGTAATCCTCCTTCGCCAACGCCTCAAGCAGACTCTGTGACCGCTTCAGTTTGACTTGCATCACCTGGCCCTCGTTCGGCAGCGCAGGTGGATCCTTCTGTGGGCTCTCGCTGCGACTGTGGCCAGCAGTGAGAGCGACGAGACAGACGACGGCGAGGGCAAGTGTGCGAACGTCGAACATTGTGGATACTCCTGGGCGTTCGCTGTGCGGTTCTGCGTCAGTGACGCGGAACCGCACAGCGAGCACCCTCGACTGGGTTTGGGACGGAAGCGGGAAGACCGCAAGTCTGGGGTGAAAGCGAAATGCGTGCCGCGTCTCATTTCAACGGCTTTTGGCACGCGCGACAACCGGGGAGTGGAGAGAATTACTGAATTGTGGACTTCTGGATCGCAATATGCATATTCGGGCCGATCGGGTCGCCCGTCGTTGGTCGGGAGCCCGAGTCCTTACGAACCGCAGGAGATTCGTTGTGGAAACACTTGCAACGCTCGGGTTGGGGTTGGTTCTCTTGGCTTGGCTCTACGGGCTGAGTTCCCTCCTCTTCCGGAAATCGCGTCCGGGTTAAACAAGCTTTTAACCGCTGACTGCGACTTGGTTGTCAGAACCTCAACAATCTCACTTGGCTGCCAGTAGAATGGAGTACAAGGAATGCCCTGTCACCGGGTTATTTGTCCGATGGCAGGGGCTTCTCGCAGATTTGAATATGAGGTTTGGATGAACCCACCGGAGAACGCGCGACCAAGTGGGTGGCGCAGCACCCCTCCGCCACAGAGTCCTACCGAACACGCTCGAGCAGTGCCGTCCGAACCGGCACCGCTTTCGGCCCTGGAACCTCGCTCGGCACTCGATCGCTACAAGCGAGATATTCACAACCAGTTGATCAAGACGTTGGACAGCGGTCGATTAGGCGCGTTGCCGCTCGACCGCCAACGAACCGAACTTCGCACGATGCTCACGAAAGCGATCGCTGCCGAGCCGCCACCGGTTCCACGCTCCGAATACGATCAGGTCATCACGGACCTACGGTTCCGAGACGATGACCACGTCCGTCAGGTGATCGACCGGATTGTCGTTCGCGTCAACCGCCGCGTGGATGAATCGTCTCCAATGGTCGATGCCAGACTCCCCGACGGCTCCCGGGTGAATGCCATCATTCCTCCGCTCAGCCTCCGTGGGCCACTCATCAGCATCCGCCGGTTCAGCGGCAAGGCAAAGTCGCTGGACGATCTCACGCAACTCCTCATGCTGACCCCGGAGATGTCGGCGTTCATGCAAGCCGCAGTGAAGGCACGACTCAACATCGTAATCAGCGGGGGCACTGGCTCGGGTAAGACGACACTGTTGAACGCGTTATCGCATTCCATTCCAGACACGGAGCGTGTCGTTACCATCGAGGATTCCGCCGAGTTGAAATTGCAACAGCGACACGTCCTGCCGTTGGAGTCGCGGCCGGCAAACCTCGAAGGCAAAGGCGAAGTGACGGTTCGCGATTTGGTCCGCAACGCCCTTCGGATGCGACCCGACCGGATCGTGATTGGCGAGTGCCGCGGAGCGGAGGCGCTCGATATGTTGCAGGCCATGAACACTGGTCACGACGGCTCACTCACAACGCTCCACGCCAACAATTCCAGAGATGTTCTCGCTCGTCTGGAGACGATGGTGATGATGGCTGGCTACGACTTGCCGGTCCGGGTAATCCGACAGCAGATCGCAGGTGCGATTGATCTGATCGTGCAGACGAATCGGCTCCAGGGCGGCGTGCGGCGGGTTACCGCGATCACGGAGTTGGTCGGAATGGAGCAAGAAACGATCACGCTCCAGGATCTCTTCGACTATCACCAGACCGGTGTTTCAGGGCAGGGTAAGGCGGTCGGAATGTTCCGCGCGACGGGCGTTCGCCCGTCGTTCATGGAGCGATTCGCGACGGCCAACTGTCCCGTGCCCCCAGATCTGTTCACCGAACGGATCTTGCTCCGCGATTTCTAGCCGACCGATCAGGTTTGGATCCGAGTCAGCAGCGTCCGGAGGCGGTCGCGGAAGCGGACCGGCGGGAGGTGGGGGCGAATGCCTGCCGCTTCGAGGATCGACGTAGCAAGTGCGCGGACATCGGCGACTGCGGCACTGTTGGGCACGACCTCGCGAAGTGGCCGACCAGCGTTCACCGCCGCCTGATGACCTGACGCATCGGTCGCGATCGGAAACACCTGTTCGATCTGGAGCAACTTGCTGATCGCCTCGCAGGAAAACGCTGATCGCTTGGACTCGTAGTGGTTGAGGACCAACCCGGGGGCCGCGATCCCGCGTTCGACCAGAGTGTGCTTGAGCAGCTTTGCCGCCTGAATCGCGGGGACATCCTGGCGGGCGACGAGCAACACACGATCAGCAGCCGCGAGTGCCTCGAAATAATGCGGGTCGAAGGTGTATGGCATGTCCACGATCACGAACGACGACATCTGCCGCAACATCCGGAATAGGCGAGCCAATCGCCCCGGTGCGACGCTAAAGGGTTCGAGAGTTCGGGATTGACCAGCCAAGACCGACAGGTGATTTCCTGCCTGCACGAGGGCCGCCTTGACGGTTCCGAGATTCAACTCGGTTGGAGCAGCCAGAAGCTCCCGTGTGGTAACCATCGGGGCAAGGTTGAGGTGCACGGCGAGCCGGCCGATTCCGAACGACATTTCCGTGAGCACACACGGCACTCTCCCGATGGCCGCCAGTTCGGCCGCCAGACTGACCGCGACGCTGGTCGCTCCGCATCCCTCGACAACCCCGCTCATCGCGATGACCCGACACGGCGTCTCGCGAAGCCCGAACTGCAGTAACAAGCGGTCAAGGGCAGCGCCGAGGTCGTCTTTCTTGAACGGCGTGGGCAAGATCTGGGCCGCACCCGCCCGGCTGACCTGGAGCAACCCTGCGGCGTCGTAATCCCCTTCGACGAGCGCAAGCAGCGGCCAGCCGGGGAAGCAGGTATCCAGGCGACCCATCTGCTGGACATCTTCGAGGGAGCGGAGTTTGACAACGAGCATTCGGCGTGTCGTATCCGGCGGTGATGACCAGTGATCCAGCAGCGCTTCGATTGTGGGGAACTCTTTCACAATGGAGACCGCGTTCTCGATCATTGCGGAACGGATCGACTCGCCATTTGATTCCGAGAAGTTCACGAGGACGGCGGGCAGTGGATACATATCGGTGGGGTTGGTAGTGACCCAATACGGTGGGGTCGAAACTGTGTAACTGGCTGTTCGGGAATTGGAGAATGCAACCCCCGTGCCACGTTGACAGAACTCACATGGAGGTATCTTTACGGACTGAATTCGCCGACAATCGAGAATTCAGAAGATTGCGTGAGGGACAAGGTGGGCAAATCTGTCCCAAGACGTGTGCGATCCTGGCATCGCTCGATGATCGCATTGAGGAATTCGCCGGAGATTCGCCTCGCAGCAATCGGTCCTGTTATCCATTTGGCCAGTGAAATTGGAATTGGTGACGACGGCGCGCGGGTTGCTATCAAACGCCCCATCCCTCAATCGACTGAACTGAAACCCGTGTTCATGCGATGGGATTTGCCGTGTTGAATCCGACAGCCGAGGGAGAATGCCGAGCGTGGGTCATCGGATTGGGTTCTGCCTTTGGTGATGACCGTGCTGGGTGGGAAGTGGTTGCGGGTCTCCGTGAAAGGCTTCCCGTGGGAGTGCGATGCCATCGCGCAGCCGATCCGCTGGCGGTGCTGGATGCTCCCGCCGGGTGCGAGTTATTGCTGGTGATCGACGCCTGTCAAGGCGCTGGCCCACCGGGCACTCTCCACCGATTCGAGTGGCCGGATGCAAGGCTCATCACGGTCGGAGCTACGTCGAGCCACGGAGTCGGATTGGTGGCGGCACTCGATCTGGCTGCAACACTTGGGCGACTTCCTCCGAAAGTTGTTATTCATTCGGTCGAGGGGTCACTGGGCGAATCAGGAGCGGGACTCAGTCCCGCGGTTGAGTCAGCAATCCCCGAGATCGTCTCACGAGTGCTCGCCGAGATCGGGCTGTGAGAAATCTCCAAGACAGGAGGCTGCGAATGACCGAAGGCATCACGGTGGGGTTCCTGAGGACGCTGGCGTTCCTCGCACCCGCGACAGACGAGGAGTTGCAACTGCTCATCCCCGCGGCTCAGATCGAACAGTATTCTGCGGGGAGCAGTCTGTTCCACGAAGGCGACCACATTGGCCACGTCTTCATCGTCACCTCGGGAACTGTCTCCCTGGAGATTAACGGCCCGGAACACCGACCCCGGCGCATCCAGACTCTGGGACCGGGGGAACTCCTCGGCTGGTCGCCCCTTCTCGGGACCGGGCCCATGACTGCCGGAGCCAGCGCTCTCACCCAGGTGCGCGTGGTAGCGATTGACGCTCGCATTGTTCTGAAACTTTGCGAAACCGATCCGCGATTTGGCTACCTGTTCATGAAGCGAGCCGCCGCTGCGATCGCCGCGAGGTTGAACGCAACTCGTCTCCAGCTGCTCGACGTTTATGGGGCTGAACTCCCACACGCTCGCAACGGAGGGCGTCTGTGATCGGCAGCGTGCCCGGGGCCAATCTTTGGCTTCCCAAACCCGCCCTCCAAGGTCTGATTGACCGACTCCGAGAGTTGGGTTATGAGGTCGTTGGTCCTCGGGTCGCCGACGGTGCGGTCACTCTTGGCGAGATCACTTCACTCGCGGAACTGCCGGCAGGCGTGCAGGACGAACAAGAGCCCGGTAGGTATCGGCTCAAGGTCATCGAGAGTGGCGGGTATTTCGATCACGTCGTTGGTCCGCACTCGCTCAAGCCGTTCCTGTTCCCACCGCGAACAACCGTTCTGCAAGTCCTCCGCGTTCGTGATTCGTGGGAAGCGCACAGCCCCGAGCCGCCTCGACCGAAACGAGCGGTGATCGGCGTGCGGTCGTGTGACCTGCACGCACTGGCGATTCAAGACCGCGTCTTCCTCGGTAGTACGCACCGCGACCCCGAATACGCCGCACGCCGCGAGGGGTTGTTCCTCGTTGCCGTGAACTGCGGGCGATCCGCAGCGACGTGCTTCTGCGTGTCGATGGACACCGGCCCAGCCGTGACCGGTGGCGCGGATCTGATCCTCACTGAACTGCCCGACGGATTCGTGGTGCGGGTCGGCACCGAGGCAGGCGGAAGTACTCTCGCGGGACTCGGTTGCCAGGAATGCTCACCGACGGTACTGGCCGAGGCGGAGTTAGTACCGAAGCGTGCGGCCGCGCAACAGACACGCCGGATTAACCCGGCGACAGTCCACGACACGCTCATGAACAACCTGCAACACCCGCGATGGGACGACGTGGCGAAACGCTGCCTGTCGTGCGCGAACTGCACGATGGTCTGCCCGACGTGCTTCTGCTCGACGGTCAACGAAGTGACCGACCTGACTGGTGAGCAGACGACTCGCGAGCGGGTCTGGGAGTCGTGCTTCAACGAGGAACATTCGTGGACCGGCAGCGGAGCCGTTCATCCAACGACCAAATCACGCTACCGGCAGTGGCTCACGCACAAACTCGCGACGTGGATCGATCAGTTCGGCTCGTCGGGCTGCGTCGGCTGCGGGCGCTGCATCACATGGTGCCCCGTCGGCATTGATCTCACGGAAGAAGTCGCGGCGATGGAGGGTGAACGCAAATGACTTCACCTCCCGCGAATCCGTGGCAAGTGATGATGACGACCGTTCGTGCCGTGACAACCGAAACGCCGGGCGTGCAGACTTACGACCTCACATTCGATGACGCGGCTGTGACGTACTCGTTTCTGCCGGGTCAGTTCAACATGCTGTACCTGCCCGGCGTCGGTGAGTCGGCCCTCTCAGTGAGTTCGGACCCTGGCGACTCGACGAAGTTGCGCCACACAGTGCGGGTCGTGGGGAACGTGACGCGAGCCATGGCGAGGCTGCGGTCTGGCGACAAGCTCGGCGTGCGCGGCCCCTTCGGAACGGCGTGGCCGGTAGACGACGTTCGCGGCAAGGATGTGATCGTTGCCGCTGGTGGGCTCGGACTCGCGCCGCTGCGGCCGGCGATTTATCACTTCATCCGGCACCGTTCCGACTATGGGCGTGTGACCGTCCTATACGGGGCACGCACGCCCGAGGATCTGCTGTTCGCCAATGAGTATGACGTCTGGTGTGCGGCGGGGCTTGACGTGCAATCGACCGTGGACATCGGCACGCACGACTGGCATGGGTCGATTGGGTTCGTCACCACGCTTCTCGCGAGGCTCACGCTCGACCCGGCACGCACTACTGTGTTCACCTGCGGACCAGAGGTGATGATGCGGTTCATTGCCGCAGGCGCGGTCGGTCGCGGCGTATCGGCGAGCCAGGTGTTCGTCTCGCTGGAGCGGAACATGAACTGTGCGGTGGGCCTGTGCGGGCACTGTCAGTTCGGTCCGACGTTCGTGTGCAAGGATGGCCCCGTGGTCACGTTCGACCGCGTCCGACAACTCCTGCTCGTGGAGAACTTCTGATGGCTGCGCCCCGTCTTGCGGTCTTCAAGTTCGCCTCGTGCGACGGCTGCCAACTCTCGCTGCTCGACTGCGAGGATGAGCTACTCAAGATCGCGGAGAAGGTCGAGATCGCGTACTTCCTCGAAGCCGGTCCGCGAGATGCAACCGGGGTGTACGACATCGGCCTTGTGGAAGGCTCGATCACCACGCCGCACGATGCCGAGCGTATCCGGGAGGTGCGAGCGCAGTGCAAGTACCTCGTGACGATCGGGGCATGTGCGACCGCCGGCGGCATTCAGGCGTTGCGGAACTGGGGCGATGCCGAAGAGTTCGCCCGGCAAGTCTACGCCCGGCCCGAGTACCTCAAGACACTCGCCACCAGCACGCCGATCTCGGACCATGTGAAGGTCGATTTCGAGTTGCGCGGCTGCCCGGTGAACAAGCACCAACTGGTGGAACTGATCTCGTCGCTGCTGTGGGGACGAACGCCGCATGTGCCGCGGTTCAGCGTGTGTGTCGAGTGCAAGCGGCGGCAGGTCGTATGCGTTGCCGTGGCTCGCGGGGTTGCGTGCCTGGGGCCGGTGACGCAGGCCGGGTGCGAGGTCATCTGCCCGTCGTTCGCCCGCGAGTGCTTCGGCTGCTTCGGCCCGAAGGAGCAACCGAATCTCATCAGCCTCGGGATGCGCTACCGCGACGACGGCCACGACGCCGAACACCTCACGCGGTTGGTCCGCAGCTATAACGGCTACGCTCCGGAGTTCCGTGACTTCGATCCTCAGAGCCTGAAGGACTCGTGACGTGGCAGAACCTCGGACGATCAAGATTTCGGCCATCGCTCGCGTCGAGGGCGAGGGGGCGTTGAACGTCACGGTTCGCGACGGCGTGGTCGTCGCCGCGGAGTTGAATATCTACGAACCGCCGCGGTTCTTCGAGGCGTTCCTGCGGGGCCGCGAGATCCGCGAGATCACCGACATCGTCGCACGCATCTGCGGCATCTGCCCCGTGGCGTATCAGATGAGTGCCGCACACGCACTCGAAAAAGCGCTCGGCGTCTCCGTTCCTGCCGGGGTGCGCGAACTTCGCCGGCTGCTGTATTGCGGTGAGTGGATCGAGAGCCACGCTCTGCACGTCTACATGCTTCACGCCCCGGATTTCATGGGATTCGAGAGCGGCATCGCGATGGCAGCGAAACATCGTGACATCGTCGAACGCGGACTGCGGATGAAGAAGATCGGCAACCGCATCCTTGAAGTGCTTGGCGGGCGGGCCATTCACCCGATCAACGTCACGGTCGGCGGCTTCTACCGTTCTCCGCGAGTGGCCGACGTGCAAGCTTTGCTCCCCGAGTTGCAGTGGGGGCTGGCCGCAGCCGTGGAAACTTTCCGTTGGGCGGCCGCGTTCGACTTCCCGAAGCTCGACGTGGATTACGAGATGGTGAGCCTGCGACATCCGACCGAGTACCCGATGAACGAGGGGAACGTGGTGTCGTCATCTGGCCTGAACATCGCCCCCGAGGAGTACGAACAACACTTCGAGGAGCGACACGTTCCGCAGAGTACGGCACTGCATAGCGTCCTGCTACCCGGCGGTAAACCGTATCTCGTTGGCCCACTCGCTCGCGTGAATCTTTGTCGCGACCAACTCTCCGACACGGCGAAGCGAGAGGCCGACTCCGCACGCCTGGACTGGCCGTGCCGAAACAACTTCAAGAGCATCCTGGCCCGATCACTGGAGATGATTACCGCGTTCGAAGAGGCCGCGCGGATCGTTGAGGGGTATCGTGTTGAACCAACACCATCACGCGCCGAGGTGACATTGCGTGCCGGTGAAGGGTGCCATGCGACGGAGGCACCGCGTGGACTGATCTACCACCGGTATCGTGTCGGGGAGAATGGACTGATTGCCGAGGCGAAGATTGTTCCACCGACATCGCAGAATCAGGGACAAGTCGAAAGCGACCTCGCCGCGTACCTGCCGGGGGTGTTGCACCTCGCCGACGCAGATGTCGGTCGTCGGTGCGAGCATCTCATCCGCAACTACGACCCGTGCATCAGTTGTGCGACGCACTTCCTACGCGTGAAAATCGACCGCCAGTGATCTCGCAAAAATTCCTTGTCACCGACCCAGAGAACTGAGCTGAATTATGTTGGCTCTGCCGACACCCGTGTTGCCGAAGCACATTGCACACGGTCCGCACCCACCCGCGTCGGCCATTCGAGTCTCGCCCCTTCTGATTGAAGTCGCTGGCAGCGAGACTGAAGCCGCACTCCAAAAGCTGCAAACATCCAAGGACGGGCTTTCGGAAGATGAGGCCGCTCGCCGGTTGAAGGAAACCGGGCCGAACGTCGTGGCACGCGACGAGCGACACCCCCGAATCCGATTGCTCCGCAAGGCGCTTCTCAATCCCCTCGTCATTTTGCTCGTCGTGCTCGCAGGCTCATCGTTCCTGACGGGTGATCTCAGAGCGGGTTGCGTCATTCTTCTCATGGTGGTTCTCGGCGTCGTCATTCGTTTTGTGCAGGAAGCTCGCGCCGACTCTGCGGCAGCGAAGTTGCGTGCGATGATTAGCGTCCACGCGACGGTCCTTCGCGGAGGTCAACCACAAGAAGTGCCGATCGCGAATCTCGTTCCCGGAGACGTGGTCGAACTCGCCGCTGGCGACATGATCCCAGCCGATGTTCGGCTCCTCTCCTGCAAAGACCTGTTCCTCATCCAGGGCAGCATGACCGGCGAATCGTTTCCCGTTGAGAAGTTCGCCGCGAGGGAGGACATCGCGAGTCGGTCGCCCCTGGAACTGACAAACGTCTGCTACCTGGGCACGAGCGTCGAGAGCGGAGCCGGGACCGCGGTCGTCGTTGCGACCGGCCTGAAGACCTTCCTTGGCGGCATCTCCACGTCACTTGTCGAACAGCAGCAGCCCACCAGTTTCGACCGAGGCATGGCTCGCTTCACGTGGCTGATGATTTACTTCATGCTCGTCATGGTTCCGTTGGTCTTTTGCATCAACGGACTAACCAAGGGCAACTGGGGCGAGGCGTTCTTCTTCGCGACGGCGGTGGCAGTGGGAATGACTCCGGAAATGCTGCCGATGATCGTCGCCGTCTGCCTCTCCAAAGGGGCGATTGCACTCTCGCGGAAGAAGGTCATCGTCAAGCGGTTGAACGCGATCCAGAATCTCGGCGCAATGGACATCCTCTGCACGGACAAGACGGGCACGCTGACGCAGGACCGAATCATTCTGGAGAAGCACTGCGATGTGAAGCTGAAAGAGGACGACGAGGTTTTGCTGCTCGCGTACCTGAACAGTCACTTCCAGACCGGCCTCAAGAACCTGATGGATCGGGCGATTCTGACGCACACCGACATTCACGCTCACCCGGCGTTCCCCGATTACGCGAAGGTCGATGAGATACCGTTCGACTTCTCGCGGCGGTTGATGTCGGTCGTGGTCAAAATCCCCAACGGCGACCATCGCCTCATCTGCAAGGGTGCGCCGGAGGAAGTCTACAAGCGTTGCGCAGGCTACGAGCTGGACGGTCAAGTGCATCCCGTAAATGAGGCTCTCCGTGCGGAACTCAAGAAGGAATTTGATCGCCTCAGTGCCGATGGCTTCCGGGTGCTCGCGGTGGCATATCGCGACATGGATGCCAAGCCCGCGTACTCCAAGGACGACGAACGCGACCTGACCCTTCGCGGGTATGTGGCCTTCCTTGACCCGCCGAAAGACACGGCATGGGCGGCCATTGCCGCACTCCAGGCGGATGGCGTGGCGGTCAAGGTGCTGACGGGTGATAACGAACTCGTGAGCCGAAAGATTTGCCGGGAGGTCGGCATCGCCACGGATGTGGTTTTGGTTGGCAGTCAGGTTGAAGGAATGTCCGACGCGGAGTTGGCGAATGCCGCGAGCAAAGCGACACTGTTCGCTCGACTGTCCCCGGCCCACAAGCAACGAGTCATCAAGTGCCTTCAAGCCGCGGGACACGTCGTGGGGTTCCTCGGCGACGGCATCAACGACGCTCCGGCGTTGCGTGCTGCGGACGTGGGCATCTTGGTGGATACCGCGGCGGACATCGCCAAGGAATCGGCCGATGCCATCCTGATGGAGAAGGATCTGCTGGTGTTGGAAGAGGGCGTGCGGGAAGGCCGCAAGGTGTTCGCCAACATCCTGAAGTATGTCCGCATGGGGGCGAGTTCCAACTTCGGGAATATGTTCAGCGTGCTGGGGGCCAGCGTCTTCCTGCCGTTCGTGCCCATGACCCCAATCCAGATTCTGACCAACAACCTGCTCTACGACTTCTCGCAGGTTGCCATCCCGACCGACGACGTGGACCCTGAGCAGGTTGCCAAGCCGAAGCCGTGGTCGATGAACGCGATCTCGCGGTACATCCTGTTCATCGGGCCATGCAGTTCGGTCTTCGACTACGTCATCTTCTTTGTGATGCTCTACGGCTTCGGGTGCTGGGATCCCGTCAACGCCTCCCTGTTTCAGACCGCCTGGTTCGTCGAGTCGCTGTTGACGCAGACGTTAATCATCCACGTCATCCGGACGAACCGAATTCCGTTCATCCAGAGTCACGCAAGTTGGCCGTTGATCGCGACCACGGTAACCGTCATGGCCATTGGGGCGTCGTTGCCGTTCTCGCCGATCGGGCCGCTCCTGGGATTCACACCGTTGCCGTTGCTGTACTGGCCGGTTCTCGCACTGATCTTGCTTGGTTACGTTCTGCTCACTCAAGCTGTGAAGACGTGGCTGCTTGGGAAGGGCTGGGTATCCCGTTGATGTGGTGCGCTTGCTGTGCTGTTTGGATTCACTGAGTGTGCGATTCCAACTCCTCCGATCCGGGAACCAAGCGAATCTCGTCTCGCAACGCCAATACAATTGGCGGTTCGACAAATGCGGAGCAATTGGCATGGCGGGTGCGTTAGGACCATACGTTCACCTCTTCACCGAGATAACGTATGTCCTCCTCGCTCAACCCACGATATATCCCGCCGCCCCCGCAAGAATCGGACGAATCCGGGCAGGTCACGCTGCGTGATGGCACGGTCGCCCAACTCCGACGCGCACATCCTGCTGACCTCGCAGCGATCACGCGGTTCTTCCGGGAACTGTCCGCCGAGTCACGCTACAGGCGTTTCTTGTCGGCATCCATGCCAGGGCCAGATTTGATCGCACGCCTCGCTTCCGAGAACGACCCTCGCTCCGCAGTGACGCTCGTGGCCACCCGCGCCGGGACAGACGGAGCACGAATCGTTGCCACAGGGTCGTACATCGCCCGCGATGCTCGGACTGCGGAAATCGCACTGGCGGTTGCCGACGAATTCCGTGGGAAGGGTTTGGGCACGCTCCTCCTGGAGCGGCTCGCGTTTCTCGCCGTGAGAAACGGGTTCACGCGATTCTGGGCGATCACGTCGAGCGACAGCAGACCGATGCTGGAGGTGTTCCGCGAATCGGGTTTCGAGGTCCGGGACCACCCCGGGCGTGATGGCATCGAAATTGATCTCGCGATACTTCCGACCGCGACAAGCGTCGCGCGTGAAGAACTCCGCGACCGCATTGCCACAATCGCGTCGCTCGTTCCATTCTTTTCCCCGAACGCTGTCGCGGTCGTGGGTGCCTCACGCGACCCGGCGGGCATTGGCCATCGCGTCCTCGAAGGGCTGATTCGGGCGGGTTTTCGCGGCCCGATCTACCCGGTAAACCCCAAGGCGCCCGACGTTGCAGGCTTGCGCGCTTATCCCTCTGTGCGTGACTTGCCCCCGCCGGTCGATCTGGCTGTGATCGCGGTTCCAGCCGGCGCGGTCATGCGTGTCGTGGACGACTGCGCGGCGATCGGCGTGCGAGCGCTCGTCATCATCTCGGCGGGGTTCGCCGAGACGGGCGGCGAGGGCGTCACGCTCCAGAAGGCACTCGTCGAGAAGGTCCGCGGTTACGGGATGCGAATGGTTGGTCCGAACTGTCTGGGGTTGCTCAACGCCGACCAATCGGTGCGGCTGAACGCCTCGTTCTCGCCGATTTTCCCGCCACCCGGCCGCATCGCGATGTCGTCGCAAAGTGGTGCGGTCGGCCTCGCCGTGCTGGGTGCCGCGAGCCGTTATGGGCTTGGGTTCTCCACGTTCGTGAGCGTGGGGAACAAGGCCGATGTGTCGGGAAACGATCTGTTGCAATACTGGGAACACGACCCGAACACGGATGTGATCCTGCTGTATCTGGAGTCTTTCGGGAACCCGCGTCGTTTCTCTCGAATCGCTCGCCGGGTCAGCCGCCGCAAGCCGGTTGTGGTGTTGCAGAGTGGCCTCACTCGCTCGGGCGGTCGCGCTGCGGGTTCGCACACAGCGGCTCTGGCGACCAACGCCACTGCAGTCGAGGCTCTGTTCCGGCAGACGGGCATCGTGCGGGCTGGGTCGCTCGAAGAGATGTTCGACCTGGCGTTGACGCTCGGGTGTCAACCTTTGCCTCGTGGTCGGCGTGTGGCAATCGTCACAAATGCCGGCGGCCCTGGCATCCTCAGCGCCGATGCGTGCGAAGCCAGCGGGCTCACCGTTCCCGAGCCATCACCAGAACTTCGGAAGCGACTCGCGGAACTACTTCCCGGCGCGGCCAGTATCGGCAATCCCATTGACCTCATCGCGGCTGCGGGACCGGAGGCGTATCGCCGAGCGATCGAAGTGGTGCTCACATCCGGCGAGTTCGACTCGCTCCTCGTCCTCTACACGCCCGTTGGGCTGGCAGACCAGCGAGAGGTGCAGAAGGCAATCACGGATGGAATCACTGCCGCCCGAACGTCGGGAGCAACCGGGCGGCCCGTGCTGGCGTGCATTCTGGGTCAGGAGCAGAACCGAACTCATCTCGAATGTGCGAGCGGGCGGATACCATGTTACCCGTTCCCAGAGACGCCGGCCCGCGTGCTGGGGAAGGTCGCGGCGTACGGCGAGTGGCGGGCGCAACCGGCAGGGGTGTTCCCGGATTTCGACGACCTTCAACTCGCCACCGCTCAGAGCGTTTGTCGCGAAGTTGTGGCCAAACGCGGTGAGTGCTGGCTGTCGGCCGAAGAGGTCCGTGTGGTGCTTGAGGCGGTTCGATTGCCGTTGGTGCCCAGTGAGTTCGCCCGTACCGCCGATGAGGCGGTGGCCGCGGCGGAGCGACTGGGCTTTCCGGTTGCGGTGAAACTGGCGTCGCGACGATTCGTCCACAAGAGCGAAGTCGGTGGCGTCCGTCTTGGACTGACCAACACGAGCGCCGTGCGTCAGGCGTTCGAGGAAATTCGCGTTCGAGTCGAGAAGGAAAACCAACCAGACGCGATGGATGGCGTGGTCGTGCAGTCGATGCTTCACGGCGGGGTTGAAGTGATGGCAGGTGTGACACACGACCCCCTGTTCGGGCCGCTCGTGGCGTTCGGGCTGGGTGGAATCCATGTCGAGATCCTCGCCGATGTCTGTTTCCGTGTGGCCCCACTGACCGACGTTGACGCGACCGAAATGGTTCGCGGGATCAAGGGTTTCCGGCTGCTGGAAGGCTATCGCGGACACCCGCCGGCAGATGTGGCTGCGCTTCAGGAGACTTTGTTGCGGGTGTCACGACTTGCCGAGGATGTTCCGGAGATTGGGGAAATCGACCTGAACCCGATCTTCACGTTCGCCCCGGGCCAGGGGTGCCGCATCGCCGATGCCCGCATCCGCGTTCGCCCAATCCGGTAAACTGCTCATGATGTGTTAAGATGCCCGGAAATTGTTCAGGGCTCCACGATGGCGACCACAGTTGAACGTCATGGCAAGTTGCGGGGTGAAGTGGTCTACCTGTATGCCTTCGACGTCGCGAATGAGATCCGCCTCGGTCGGGCAACCGAACTCCTCTCCGGGAGGTCGGCCCCTTTCGCTGCTCGACCGGATCGACCCACTCCCAGGTCCGTTCCTGTCTCGCAACCACTCTCTGTGCAACCCCTGAGTCCCACAGCCCGTGTGAACGACAGTGCGGCGAATCTCACAGTCCGCGTTTACGATGTCGGAGTGGTCAGCGTCACGGTTCGGGTTCCCTTCACCAGTGATTCGCTCGCTGCCCTCATTCCGTTCCACACTCCCACCCTCGATGATGGCCGCCCGCTCGATGAACTTGCCCGGGAACAATGCGACGAAATATGCCGCGCTTTGAGCGACGCC
The DNA here is from genome assembly GCA_021413735.1 of Planctomycetota bacterium. Taxonomy (GTDB): domain Bacteria; phylum Planctomycetota; class Planctomycetia; order Gemmatales; family Gemmataceae; genus Gemmata. Next base: position 52,464 of record JAIOPV010000086.1, on the reverse strand, counting down.
CTGGTTCAACCTGGCGAGAGAACCGAACCCGAGGCGTACACCGTCTTCACTCTGACACATCTCGACGGGGAGCAAGACGCGAACCACTGGCTGGGCGACAGGCAGCGAGAGGTTGCCGGGTTGCTCAGCGAAATCCCAGGTGAACGGTTAAGCGAGGCCCAGGTCGTCGATATCCTCCGACTGCGACGCTCTTTCGAGAACTCCGATCTGGTCGTCGTCGACTGGGACGCGGCGCTGGTCGTTGACCTGCACAAATCCGCCGAGGATGTGTTGTTCGTGTTGGAGTTGGCCAACCTCCAACTGGAAGAATTCCGGTGGATGGATCGCTCGCTCGACCGCTATCTGGAGCGGGCATACCTCGACCTCGCACGCCCGCAGTGGTGGATGTTTGGTGCGGGAGCCGGCGTGTTGCGGGCTCTCCGCAGGTTGCGAATCGATCTGGCGAAATTGGCCGACGAGGTTACGCACATCACGAAATTCGTGGGCGACTGGCATCTCGCTCGGGTGTATCTCCTCGCTCGGGAGCGGTTCCACCTCGACCAGTGGCGGGCGAGCGTTGAGCAGCGACTCGGTCAACTTGACGAGTTGTACACAATCACGCGCGGCGACCTCTACGACCGCCGCATGCTCGGGCTCGAAATCATCATCGTTGTTTTCTTCGCCATCGACATCGTGATGCTTTTCCTCAAGTGATTCACCCGTGCATCAGGCTGGCACACACTGTGCCTCGTCCGCACATCCCACCCGTGCGGTCACCTCGTTCTGAACACCGAAAACCGCTGTTTTCTCACTGATTTTCGCGTCTCGCGATTTTGCTCGGCCTGGTACGCTCCTTGCTTATCTCCTCTCATCCGAGACACCAAATCACACGCTGGAGACCCGAGATGAGCAAGGGCAGCCTCACGCTACAGGAATTGAGCCTCTATCGGCTCCAACTCCAATCTCTTATTGATCCGCTCAAAGAGAAGGTTTCTGAACTCGAAGCCGAGGCGTTACGACCCGTTGCGGCGCTCGCCAACCATCCGGATCGAGCTCCCACCCATGACGCCGATCCAGAAACACGGGACACGGAAGATCGCGTGGCCCTCGCCATCCTGAACACCGAGGAACACGTCCTGGCTGAAGTTGGTGATGCAATCGCCCGTCTCGACGCGGGCACATTCGGGAAGTGTGAGAAGTGCGGGCACGCGATCACCAGGGCACGCCTGGACGTCGTCCCCTACGCTCGCCACTGCATCCGTTGCGCCCGCAGCGCCGAAGCCACAGTCTGATTTCTCGGCAGGTGCCTCTCGCCACCCGAGGCTACTTGCTCAATCAACACCGTTGGTGGCGGGAGAATCGCTCATGAACTTGTTACCGGAAATGCAACACGTCGAAGTAATCCTTCTCTCGGGGATCATCGCGGTGACCGTGTTCACGGTTGTCACGGCGTTCGTGTCGACTGCGGTCTACCTCGCGACACGCGAGCGTGCCCACAATCCCGAGCCGGTGGTCTCGCAGAACCGAGTCCCGGAAAACGCGTCGCAGGTCGAGGCCAAAGCCGCCGTTCGTTCCCCGCTTGCCACTGCTGGATAACGCGGGAAGGGGTTGACTCAAACGGGAACGGAATCGCCGCGGTCGGGGATGCCCACGTCAGGGAACCCGACCGCTCGCAGCCCCTCGGCGAGCGCCGCTGCCCGGTCCGGCTCGCCGTGCACCAATCGCACACGAGCCGTCGTGCCCGCGAGCGGTCCGAGCATCCGCAACAGATCCCCGTGGTCGGCGTGACTGGAGAGTCCGTTCAACACCACAACCTCCGCCTTCGCGGAGATCATCCGACCAAGTACCCGCACCTCCGGCCGACGCTCGACCAATCGCCGACCGAGCGTATCCGCCGCCTGGTAGCCCGCAATGAGGATCGTGTTTCGGGCGTCTGCCAGGTTGTGCTTGAGGTGATGCAAGACGCGACCCGCCTCACACATTCCGCTCGCCGCGATGATGACGCACGGTTCCGGTCGGTGATTCAACTTCACACTCTCGTGAACCGACTCGACATACCGAACGTGTCGTTCCCCGAACAAGTCTGGGTGGGCTGCAAGAAGAGCCAGAGTCTCGTCGTCGAAGCACTCCGTGTGTGCCCGGAACACTTCCGTCGCGCGGGTGGCCATCGGGCTGTCCACATACACCGGGATGCTCGGAAGTTTCCCCTCGCGGATCAATTGATGCAGGAAGTAAAGCACCGACTGAGTGCGCCCCACGGCGAACGCTGGGACAATCACCTTGCCTCCGCGGCCCGCGGTGCGGCGGATCACTTCACCGAGTTGCTCGGCAGTCTCCTCCACCGGTTCGTGGGTATGTCCGCCGTAGGTGCTTTCGGAAATGAGGAGGTCGCACGGCGGTATCGGCTCCGGATCGCGGAGAATTGGCAATCCCGGCCGCCCCAGGTCCCCCGTGAACGTGAGCCGTCGCTCGCCTTCCGGGCCGTCGATTCGGAGCGAAACGATAGCGGACCCGAGGAGGTGCCCCGCATCAGCGAAGGTGACTTCCATTCCCTTGCCAACACTGGCTCGCGCTCCGTAACGGACGGCCTGGAGCCGGGAGAGTGTCTGGAACACATCACGCCCGTCGAAGAGTGGCTCGACCTTCGGCTCATTTTTCTGACGCTTGCGGTTCAGGTACGTCGCGTCTTCCGCCTGAATCTTGGCCGCGTCCCCGAGCATGACCGCAGCCAACGCCCGGGTCGCTGGGGTGCAGTAGATCGGCCCGCGAAACCCACGGCGCACGAGGTTCGGCAGGTTTCCGCAGTGGTCGATGTGGGCGTGGCTGAGGACGACCGCGTCGATGTCCTTGGCTCGGAACGGGAACTCGCGGTTGCGGCGAAAACTCTCTGCTCGATGCCCCTGGAACAGCCCGCAGTCCAGAAGGATCGTCTTCCCGCCGGCCGACACCTGATGCATCGACCCGGTAACAGTCCGCGTCGCTCCCCAGAACGTGACAGTCGGTACGACAGCGGAGCGAGTCGATTTGGCCATGTTCGCTCATTCCACCCAGCGAGAGTTCCGAAACTGTTATGGCATCCGCTTTGCTGCTGAACCGCCAAACCAGCAGCATGCATCGACCAAGACTGGAGCACCCATGACGACCGCCATCGCTTGCCTGAGCGAGTTGGATCGAGCCTTGAATCGGTTGGCGACCGAAATCCGAAATCGCCATCGGAGCCATCTCCGTGAATTCCGGATTGAGAAGGTCGATGGCGGGATCATTCTCATCGGCCGGTCGGTTACATTCTACGGCAAGCAGATCGCGTTTCACGAAGTCTGTGCCAGGTGCAAGTGGTCAGTGAAGGCAAATCAGATCGAGGTTCAGCGCTAGCCAATGGGTAAGATACCGTAAGCCGACTCGTGCTGGGATCGTTGGTCGGGTACTTGCTCCACTTCGACGGGTCTGGAGCTGACCAACGATATTGGCGACGGTGGATGGTGGGCTGGTCAACGAACGTTGGCGGTCTGGCAGCTCGAAATCTTGGGGGTCATGGCCGGGAGTGGAACCTTGACGGTAACGACCGGGCACGGAGCATTCCGGAGCACGGCCTCGGCCACGCTTCCCAGGAGGAGATGACTGAGCCAACCGCGACCGTGCGTCCCCATCACGATGATGTCTGCCTGACACGCGCCTGCCAATCGAAGGATTTCGTCTGCGGGGTCGCCTCGGAGCAACCGACGAGTTACCCGAACTTGTGGGTCGGCGGGCTTCATTTCTTCCAGGCGGGCAGCCATCGCTTCGGCCTCTCCCGTCGGGATCTCGATTACCATTCCGTCGTCAACTGCAGTTATCGGCGGTGGCGAGACATGGCAGATGACGAGGTCAGCCCCGAAATCCCGGGCCAGAGAACACGCGAACTCGAACGCTGGCCGTGCCAGATCGGAGTAGTCAGTCGGGTGCAGAATCTTGCGAATCGGAAGCATGACGCGGTCTCCTGCGTTTGATGGGGGTATTGGGTCACGAAGCAAACCATGCCCGCACCATCTGGCAAACTGAGTGCCAAGGTCAGCGACCGAGCGAGTGAAGATCCCCCATCGGTTGTTGGCTCAGTTCGTCTCGTCTCGGTGTGACTGCTCGAAACCCTTCGGATGTCGAGCGAGCCGACCGAAGACACCAGACCAAGTGTGTCGAATTGCGTCATCCCCTGTCGCCGGTGAGCCTAATCGACACAGCGAGCTACGCTCCACACGGCGTTTTCGGTGCCGAACGAGTCCGGCACGACCGTTGCAATAATGACTGATAATCCTCGCCTGTCGCTTGAGACTCGAATCCGGAGGCTCACCATGACTGAAACAACTGTCCTGTCGGCCGCCGGTGCTTCCGCTGAATTGCCCAGAAGAAACGCTCTCGGCCGTGCACCTTTCCTTGTGCGGTTGATCACGCTGCTCGTGATTGTCGTTCCGCTTTTGGGATTGGTGGCCGCCCGTTCTTCCTCTGGGGCTGGGGATTCAGTTGGGCCGATATGGGTCTCCTGATCGGGATGTATCTGTTGACCGCGCTGGGGATCACTGTCGGGTTCCACCGTCTGTTCACTCATCGCAGTTTCGATTCCGAAATTAATCCGGTTGGCACTGTCTGTGCAAAGGTTCAAGTTCCAAGTCGCCTTCCGCCGTCAATTTGACGGCGAAGGCAAACAAGTGAAGGAGTAAATCATGGCGAAGTCTCACGAGCAGAACGCGGGTCCCCATATGCTGGTAGTCATCGACCACCAGGAAGCACGGATCTACCGCACCGAAGTTCAGGGAGCCGTCCCGGTTCGACTCGAACCTTACGACCCACACGGGTACGGTCGGCACCTGCATTCCGCCAACGAGTGGACTGACGGGAAGAAGCAGCCTGAGCGGAAGAGTTTCTACGAGGCAATTGCCAAGACATTGCGTGGGGCCGAACAGATCTTGCTCTTCGGCAGCGGCACGGGCAAAAGCAGTGCGATGGATCACCTACTCAGCGACCTGAAGCACCACCACGCTGACGTGGCCGGAAAGATTGTTGGTTCAATTCTCGTGGACGCTCACCACACGACCGAGAACCAACTGCTGGCGAAGGCGCGAGATTTCTACGCCGAATACAACCGGAAGTAGAAGTGGTCCGTCAGCATGATCGCCGACGTGTGCGAATTGGGCTTGCGGCGCAACAACTGTGCCGCGATCGCATATGCGGCGAAAGCTGTTTGCCCGAGTCTCTGAACAGTTCGTGCGCCAGAAGGATCGTCGTCCCGCCAGCCGAGGCCTGATGCGTTGACCCTGCGATGGTTCGCGAGGACATTTCGCCATCGCATGTCATGCCGTTGGATTTTCACTTTCTGAGTGAAGCGGGCCCTCGCGAGCGGTTTTGGGCCCCTCGGCGAGTTCATACTTCTCGATGAGGCGATAAAGCGTGCGACGGCTGATCCCCAGCGCCTTTGCCGCGTGAACCTTGTTCCCGCCGTGGCGTCGCAAAACGTCCGACACGTGCCGACGCTCGATTCCTTCCAGGTCGTCGGGACTGCGCACCGGTGGAGGTGTTCCCGCGACCGGAGTTGGTTTGCTGACCAGCAGCAGATTCTCGGGCAGGTCGTCGGTCGTGATGGTGTTCCCCTCGGCGAGAATCTGCGCCCGCTCCAACACGTTCGCCAGTTCGCGGATATTCCCTGGCCAGTCGTAACCGCACAGAACCTGCATCGCAGCGGGATCGACCGCAAACGGAGTCTTGCCCATCTGTCGCGTCCGGAGGAAGTGGGCAACGAGTTCAGGGACGTCTTCGCGACGATCCTTCAACGCGGGGAGTGTGATGGCGATGACATTCAACCGGAAGAACAGATCCTCGCGGAACCGACCGGCCTTCACCTCGTCCTCCAGTGCCTTGTTCGTGGCCGCCACGATTCGCACGTCGGCGTGCCGTTCCTGCGTGCTGCCGACTCGCCGATAGTGCCCGTCTTCCAACACCCGCAACAGCTTCGCCTGAAGTGCCGGGGCCATCTCCGCAACTTCATCCACGAACAGAGTCCCACCCTCCGCCACCTCGAACAGCCCCGCTTTGGCTTTATCCGCGCCGGTGAACGCGCCACGCTCGTGCCCGAACAACTCGCTCTCCAGCAAGCTCTCCTGAAGAGTCGCGCAGTTGACCGTCACCAGTGGATGATCTCGTCGCGAACTGTTCCCGTGGATCGCCCGTGAGACGAGTTCTTTGCCAGTCCCACTCGGACCCCGAACCAGCACAGTCGCGTCGGTCCGGGCGACCTTCTCGATCATCTGCGTGACCTTTCGCAGAACCGGACTGGAGCCGACGATGTGGTAGCGTGCCGACTCGAACGTCAGTTCCTTCACGATGCTGCGGAGGCGGACATTCTCGACCCGAAGTCGACGAACCTCCATCGCCCGATCGAGGATGGGCAGGACATTCTGGATGCGGAATGGCTTGAGGATGTAGTCGAATGCGCCTGTCTTCATCGCCTCGACGGCCGTCTGGATGGTCCCCTGACCGGTCATGATGATACCGACCAAGTTCGGGTCGATTTCCAGACTCTGACGCAAGAGTTGGATGCCATCAGTTCCGGGCATCATCAGGTCCGACATCAAGATATCGAAGTTCCCTTCGCGCAGGGCATCGGGAGCCAGCGCCGGGTTGGAAAGCCCGCGAACCACGAACCCCTGTTCGCCGAGCGACTCACACAGGGCTCGCATTAACTCCACTTCGTCATCCACGACGAGCAGGCTGCCGCGAAGAGGTGACTTGGACATGGGACTCTCGGCTCCTTCAGGAAAGTCGGAATCAGTCAGCGCGTTGAGGCTCAACCGAGGTGCAAGCCGCCGACGTTCGAGTCGGATCGGATAGGGAAGGTGATGCGGATCGTCGTCCCTTCACCCAGGCGGCTTTCAACCTCCAAGGTGCCCCGGTGCTGCTGGACAATTCGACGGCAGATCGCCAGCCCAAGACCCGTTCCCTTGCCCTCGGGCTTGGTGGTGAAGAACGGCTCAGATACCCGCGGCAGGAGTTCCGACGGAATCCCCACTCCACTGTCTGTCACTTCGATCGCCACCGCCGGAACCCCGCCGGGCAGCGAACTCGGCCGAACTCGGGGGGTCAACCGGCCACCCGACGGCATCGCGTCGGCGGCGTTGGTGAACAGGTTCAGCAGAACCTGTCGGAGTTGTTGCCGATCAGCATAGATCACAGGCACCACGAGAGCGAACTCTGTCTCGACCCGAATCTGTTGCTTCCGCAGGTGATACTCGACCAGTTCGAGCGTCCGGCGAACCTCATCGCACACGTCCACCGTCGAGACCTTGTCCACGCTGGCCCGGCTGAACTGAAGCAGGTTCGACACCAACCCCGCCATCCGCTCCACTTCGTTCCCGACGATTTCCAGAGATTTGTAGCGGGGATCATCCGACGGAGTTTTGGACAGCAATCCCTCAATGCGAAGGCTGATTGTCCCGAGGGGGTTGTTCAGTTCATGGGCGATGCTGGCGGCCAGTTCACCGACGCCGGCCAACCGTGCCGCCTGCCAGAGTTGCTGCGTCGTGATCCGCAGTTCCTCGGTCCTTTCCTGGAGTGCCTTTTGGCTCCGTCGGTGGTCTGCGATCCGACCGAGCCGTGTCCGCAGTTCGTCCGAGTTGATCGGCTTGAGGATGTAGTCAGCCGCCCCAAGTCGGAACGCGGCAATTGTCGCCTGGACGTCCGCCGAACCCGTGATAACTATCACCGGTGCCGCCGGGATCAACCGTCGGAGCTGCGGAAGAAGGTCTTCCGCAGTCCCATCCGGTAACTTGCGATCCAACAGGACCGCGCCGTACCGGTCCCAATCGTCCCGCAGGAGAGCGTCTGCAACGGTGCCAGCTATCTCGACGTGAAAACCATCGAGTTCGAGGATGTCACGGAGGTTCTCCCGTGTGTCCGCGTCGTCGTCAACCACCAGGACGGTAAATGGCATGGATCAACCCTCCGGCCGGGCCGCTCGACCAGGCTGCGCCAGCCGGTCCAGGGTCGACAACAGGGCTGGGACATCGAACGGCTTGTAGCACACGGCGTCGGCTCCCTCCTTGAGGACTTGATCGACCAATCCGCCCAACTCCCGGGGATGACCGGTGATAACGACCGTGTGTGCTTGTGGGTTCGCCACTCGAACCGCGTGGAAGACGTCCGAACCGTTTCCGTCTGGCAACCGCATGTCGATCAGAACCACTTTATATGCCTGTTCTCGTACCCGGTCAGCGGCAGCATGGGCGTTGTTCGACAGGCAGACCCGGTAACCCTTGTCCCGGAGTAAGTCCCAAAGGGTGGCGCACAGGTCCGTATCGTCATCGACCACCATTACCAACGGTTGCCCGAGGGCTTCATCCACTAGACCCAGGAGTTTGGTGAGATCGACCGGCTTCGCCAGCACCTGCCACGCCCCCGCTCCGAGCGCTTCTTCTTTTGTCGCGGTATTCGTGTAAGCCGAGACGATGATCGCCACGGTCCCGGCTCGCAGTTTCTTGACCTCCCGGTAGAGTTCCAGCCCGTTCATTCCAGGCATCTTGAAGTCGAGCAGTGCCACGTCGTAAGGATTCTGGCGGACCAGTTCCAATGCTGAAGGGCCATCGGGTGCGGTGTCCACCCGATACCCCATGTCGGTCAGGATATCGGCGAGGTTCCGGCAAGTGTCTCGATCATCGTCCACAACGAGGACGGAAGGGGACGTTTGGGTTGTGGTCATTCCATTCCTCCATCGGCGTTGAGGCGAACCGTGAACGTGGTGCCTGCCCCCGGTTGGCTCGTCACGTGAAGGCTGCTCATGTTCTTCTCCAGGATGGCCCGAGACAGCGCCAACCCGAGTCCCAAGCCGCGTGCCTTGGTGGTGTAGAGTGGTTCCATGATCCGCAGGAGGTGCTCCGCCGGGATGCCAACTCCGGTGTCGGCAACCGTCACTTCGACACGGCGATCGACCCCACGACCGGCGAGCGTGAGGGTGCCACCTTGTGGCATGGCCTCGCGGGCGTTGCGGATCAGATTGGCGAACACAATCCGCAGTTGGTTGGCGTCAGCCAGCACCGGAGGCAAGTCGGCCGGCCAGTCGTAAATCACCCGAATGGTGTCCAGTGGCGGATTCGCTTCGACCGCCTCTTCGACTAGCCGTCGCACGGCAATCGGCTTCAGATCGGGGACAGGCATTCGGGCGAAGTCCGACAGAGCGGTGATGACGCCATCCGCCAGGAGGACGTGCCGCTCGATTCGCTGGAGGTGCTCGGCTCGTTTTTCTGGTGTGGGAGTGCGGGCGTTGAGCAGGAAGTAGACCGAGGTCTTGATCACGTTCAGCGGGTTGCGTAGTTCGTGTGCCACACCACCGCCGACTTGCCCGATCGCGGCCATCCGTTCGACCCGCTGTTGACGAGCGACGTATTCCGCCTGATAGGCGTCTTCAATCAGAGCCAGATCCAGGTCGAGCAGTTTGTTGAGCGACTGAATGGCGATCACCAGGCCGGCTCGATCCCCCGGCCAGACGCCCCCGAGTGCTGCGACGAGGCCACTGCGGAGACGGGACAGGGCGACGTTGGTGTAAACCTGATCGAGCCCGATTTCGACGTGTCGCCGCCCGACACGCAATCGCCGTTCGACGTATCCGGCATCGTATGGCCCGGACAACAACTCGCGGACCCACCGGACCAGTGAACCCTTGAGTCTGGCAATCTGTTCGAGTCCGCCGGTGATGACTTTCCGAGCAGCCGGGTGTCGTTCGATCTCCGCGTAGAAGTCATCGACCAGCGGGTTGAGGTGAGGGTCGAGACAACCGGCCAAGGATTTCACGTTCCGGGCGTCGTCGTCGGTCCAACCAACGTACTGTTGGAGATCTTGATACCGTCGGAACCAGTCGTCCTGGGTCACAAGAATACCTCATCTGAGTGCCGGTGCTGTGCGGTTCACGCCACCGGAGCGGTCGGGACAGCCTCGCTCGTCGGTCTGATGCCCGCGCAGGCCACGTTCCCCGCTTCCGAAATCGCGGAACCGTGCAACAGTTCGGGAAGTGATTCGGGGCCGTTGAACTGGGGTGAATATCACCACAGGTGATGCCGCTTGCGACTGAGGGTGCTCCCGGCGTGCGATCACTGAACGCGGAAGAGTTGTGGGGACACCGCCGGACACCGGCCGAGGAACACCCGCCACAAACATGAGGCAAATTGTCAGGGGTAGGTTAAGAATAGTGATATCGACCGCGGGGTGGATCAGTCAAGCCAATTCCTCAGAAACCGACACCTTCAAACGTGCCCTTGTGAGTATGGTGGAACAGGACTTTGGCCTGTGCAGGTGAACACAGGCCAGAGGCCTGTGTCACCCGAATGAGACATCACCAACGGGCGGAGGCACCAGGCGGGTCGGGAGCCCAGAAGCGGATCAACTACCGGGGCGTCATCGGGACGAACCGCCGGAGCTTGTCGGCCTCGGTCTGACGATCCGTCTGTTCGTAGAGCTTCACCAACCGTCGGATGGAGTCGTAGTAGCGGGAATAGGAGGCGGCCGGAATCTGACTGATGCTCTTCTGAAGTCCCTGATAGCCTTCAAGCAGCAACGGCTCGGCCTCCTTGTACTTCTTCTGATTCATCAACGCATCGCCGAGCATGCTCGCCGCGTTGAACGTCGTCCACGCGGTTGGTTCATTCTTCTTGCGGATCTCAAGCACCTCCACGAAGATCTTCTCGGCGTCCGCCCACTTTGACTGTTGGAGCAGGTTCGCCCCCAAAAGCGCCCGGGCCGCCACGACGTTTGCGGCTTGGGGATCCTTGCTCGCCTTGGCTGTCTCGTCGGCGACCTCCTTGCGAATTGGCTCCGCCTCGACGAACTTGCCTTTGTCTTCGAGGATCAACGCCAAGTTGGCCGCTGTCGTCAGAGCCAGGGGGTGCCCGGCCCCCAACTTCGCCTTGATCGTGGGGACGAGTTCGGCGTACAGCTCCATCGCTTTGTCCAACTTGCGTTGGTTGTAGAACAGCCAGGCGAAATTATTGCGGAGCTTCAGCGGTTCTTCGTGGTCGGCCCCGTGCTTCTTCTCCGCCAGTTTGATTGCATCGCGATACAACTCGAACCCGATTTCCTGCTGACCGTAGGCCAGACACACTTGAGCCAATTGCTCGGTTTTGGCGATCACTTCGGGCGAATCCTGCCCCTTGCTCTTTCGCAACTCGGTCAGTTCGCCTTCGAGCAACGCTCGGCCCCGGTCGGCCGCTCCGCCCTTCGTGTAAATTCCCGCCAGGAAGACACGCATTCCCACATCGCCTTGCGGCGTATTCTTGGCCTGGGCGAGGTACGCCTCCACCAGTTTGTCGAGCTTCTCGAAGTTCTTGGTGGCAACGTAGGCTTCGAGCACCTCCATCTGGATCGCGTTCCGACCGGGGCTGTCTTCCGGCAACTCTGCCAGGATTTTCTCCCATTCCGTGATGGCCTTTTCGTAGTCCTTGGCCCGCATGTACGCCTTTACCAACTGACTGCGGGCGTGACCGGTGATGCCGTTCTTCGGACCGAAATGCTCGGTGTAATTGGCGACCCGCTCGACACGAATGGCGACGGCCTTCGCGTGGTCGCCCGCCCGGTGATACAACTCCGCCAGATCTTCCAGATCACGCGTATACCGCATATCGCCGTCGTAGCGCCCGAGGGAGCGGGCCTGCTCCACGAGGGCTCCCAGGACTTCGATGGCTTCGCGATTCTTGCCGGCCATCGCCAACGTCTGGATCAATTCCCAGGTTTGCTGCTTGCGTTCGCTCAGGTGATAGCCCGGTTCCGCCAGGGCGGTCCGTAGCTGCTTTTCCCTCGCTTCGAGCACCTTCGGATCCTGCTTGTATCCCTCGGGGGGCAGGCCGAGAAACAGCTGCGCCGGCGCCGGGACCGCACCGCCCACGAGGCACACCGCCGCCATCCACATAGATCGGTACATGAATGTCTCCTGATGGGTGGGTCACTTGGGGAACAGGGTTGTCCACAGGTCCGGCGTCGATTTCTGGAAGTACCGCTCAGACTGGTGCAAGTTCGCCTTGCCGACCGCGTCGGTCGAGGCGTGATAGCGGCCGTCCGGCGTGGCGATGATCCATCCCTTGCCCCCGTCCACCGAGACCAACCGGCACAATTCCGTGCCCGTCTTCGGATCCCACAGTCGGGTCGTGCCGTCGAGCGAAGCCGTCGCGACCCAGCGATCTTTCGGATGCCAGGCGACCGCGACGATCTCCCGCGTGTGCCCCGAGAGCAGAGCGAGTTGCTTGCCGTCTTTCAGGGACCAGATCCGTCCTTCTCCCGCGGCACAGGCGGTCGCCGCCCGTTCCCCGTCGGGGCTGAAGCAAACGGCTCGGACTCCTTCCCGGTGACCAACCAAGGTCCGCGTCGGCTTTCCGCTCTCGATGTTCCAGACGATGGCGTGGCCGTCGGAAAAGTTGTCGTTCCCAGTCAAGAACGCCTTACCGTCCGGGCTGACGGCTCCGGCCATGACCGCCGCGAAGCGACTCGTCACGTCGCGGATGGGCTTGCCGGTCTTCGCATCCAGCAGCAACGCCCGATGATCGTGCGAACTGCCGACCCAACACATCTCACCCGTGGGACTCCAGCCCACGGCCTTGATAAATGACCCGCCCCCCATCGGCTTCTTCTCACCCGTCGCGCAGTCAAAGACCATCGCTTCCTGATCGTTGTTGTTGACGAGCAACCGGGTACCATCCGGACTGAGGCTCATCGCCTTCACACCCAGAATGCCCGTCTCGAATGTCTTGAGCTTCTCGCCGGTTTTCGCGTCCCACAGAACGGCGGTGCGATCATTGGATCCGGTCGCGATCCGGTCTCCCTTTGCGCTGCAACTCACCTTGGTGATCCCGCCCCCGTGTGCGGACCAGTTCTTGCTCGGGGTACCCGTCTCCATGTCCCAGACCACGAGCGCCCCGTCGTCCGACCCCATGAACAGATATTTTCCCTCGCCATCCATCGCCAGACTGCGCACGGGCGACACCCCAGGCTTCAATTCCTTGGCGACTTTCCCCGTGTCGAGATCCCAGATCGTGACCCAGGGAGCGTCGGTCGTCGCCAGCAGTTTCCCTTCGCCGTTCATCGCCCCCCGCCGGGATTCCTTAATATCCAGCGACTTGATCTTTTCGCCTGTCTTGGGGTCCCACAGAATCGTCTTGTGCACGTCCGTCGAAGCGAGCCGGGATCCGTCGTCGCTGAAACTCACGTTTTGAACCCATGTCGTGTGGTCTTTCAACTCGTATTTCTTCTGTCCCGTCTTCAGATCCCAGAGAATGACGAGGTTATCGTTCGAGCAGGTGGCTCCCAGGGTGCCGTCGCGGGAAACGGCAGCAGCATTAATCCGCTCCTTGTGTCCTTCCAGTGGGTGAAGAATTTTCGGAGTCTTGAGGTCAAACACCAGCCCGGCGTTGTCGCCACCGACCCCGAGGCCAATGGTTCCGTTCGCGTTCGCCGCCAGTGAGTGCATGAACGTCTTGCGGGGCGTGCCGCTCACTTTCAGTTCCCCCGTGGTCACGTCCCAGACGCAGAGCCTGCCGTCGAGGCAGGGAAGGATCGCCTGAGTTCCGTCGGCGTTTAGCCAACCGGCTCCGGGCACCTGTTTGTAGTCCAACAGCTTGCGGAGGGGCTTGCCCGTCGCGACATCCCACACGCAAGCCACGTAGCTTGCTGCGGCCGAATTCATCAATCGCTTGTTGTCCGCACTCCAGACCGGTCGTCCGAAGCTCTGCCGTTCCTGCGTCATTCGCTGAACGACTTGGCTGGTTTTCACGTCCCAGATCAGGATCTGGCGATCCTCCGATGCAGTGGCGATCCGGGTTCCGTCCGGACTCCACGAGGACCACTGGATCGGCGAGGAATGGCCCGCCGGAACAAATGAACTCGTCGCACCGGGGTCGGCACACCATCCGGCCGAAACGCACCAGCCGAGCATTGCCAACCCGAGACAGAATCGCGTCATAGTTCCTCCAGACGGGAGATGGCTCCAGACGTTGTAGTCTTGCCAGCCCGGAGAATCGAGACGCTCTTTCCGACGAAAAGTGAACAGCGGAAATGCGGTGTTGCACGAGACGGACGAACTCGAAACGAACACGCCACGGGTGAGACAGAGTCGCACATCCTGCCCAGGCATGGGTTCGTTTCAGCACAGCCACGACGGGACAGTTCCGCGAGCGAATCACGGCCTCGCAAACACATTCCCAAGGAACATCAGGCGTGCTGCGATTCGTGATGCAGCGGCATCACGTGCCTTACCCCCACCGGCTCGCAAAGCCTCGCCACCTCCCCCACAAGGGGGGAGGTCAAAACCAAAAGCCAATACCGGGAAGCTATTTCGGGCCTATTCCATGGCGTGGGCGGAATCGATCTCTGACTCCCTGAAAATCCGATCAAATCGCTCCGGAGCGAGGGTTTCGCGAAACTTCACCGACCGTGGCACACGAAGCCAGGGTGACAGTGAGGGCAGTGTGTCGAATTGGTCACCGAGGTGAGCAGGGCGTCACAAATCCGCACATCACCGACGCTCCGTTCGGGGTGGTGGAAGCAGTCGCAGGGTTGGAGCCCCTCTCATTCGCTCGGTTTGCGTTCATTCCCGGTGGACGGCACCCCAGTTGCAAACCCAGCATACCGTTCCGCATCTGACCCGGAGTTCGTATGACCAGGCATCTGCTCCTCCTTGGAGCCGCATTGTTCACCGTATTGCTCTCGGCCCCCGCCGCGCACGCCGAAGAACCGCCAGCCTGGAAGTGGTATGAGGTGACGGATGGCAAGGTGCAACTCCACCTCCACGTATTCTGGTCGCTGACCTGTCCGCACTGCACCAAGGCTCACGCATTCCTCGGTGAAGCCCAGAAGCGGCACGAGTGGCTGAAAATCTTCAGCTACGAGGTAAGTGGCAACCCCGCGAATATGGATCTCTATCGTCGAATGGCTGCAAGCATCGGAAAACAGGCCGGTCAGGTTCCCGCATTCTTTTACTGCAAGCAACTGGCGATTGGCTTCGTCAGCGACGAGACGACAGGGAAGCAATTGGAAGACGCTCTCATCTACTACCGTAACGCATTTCAGAAACAGGTTGATGACCGCCGTCCGAAGCCTCCCGTGGCCGCGATTCCTGGGCTTTTCTTGCTCCCGCCGGATGTCACGCCCGACACTGAGCCAAGTTTCGATCTGGAAATCCCACCGCCGCTGCCAGAACCGCAAACAGTTGATGTGCCCTGGTGGGGAACGGTCAAGGCCGATGCGGTCTCACTCCCGGCATTGACGATAGTTTTAGGTGGCCTGGATTCGTTCAACCCGTGCGCGTTCTTCGTGCTGCTGATTCTGCTCGGGCTGATGTTGCACACTGGAAGCAGGCAGAAGATGTTGCTCGTCGGGGGCGTGTTCGTGTTCATCTCGGGGTTGGTCTACTTCCTGTTCATGGCGGCATGGCTGAACCTGTTTTTCCTGGTTGGTCACCTCCGGATCATTACCCTCGCGGCCGGCGTGATTACCGCAGTGGCTGCCCTCATCAACATCAAGGATTACTTCTGGTTCAAGCAGGGTGTATCGCTCTCGATGGCTGACTCCGCGAGATCTCGACTCGTTAGACGGATGACGGCACTCATCGGGAAAACGGGGTTCTTGCCAGTTGTGGCGGGAACGGCGGCGCTGGCCTTCGCCGCGAACCTGTACGAGTTGCTCTGCACGGCGGGATTCCCACTTGTCTATACTCGGGTCCTCACACTCCGCGAACTGTCTCCTGCGAGTTACTATGGATACCTGGCACTGTACAACGTGATTTACGTTACTCCGTTGTTTTTGATTGTGGTCGGATTCTCGTTCACCCTGTCGTCGCACAAACTCACCGAGTACCAAGGGCGGGTTCTGAAACTCATCTCCGGGCTGATGATGCTCGCTCTCGGTGTGATCCTCCTCGTTGATCCAGGGTTTCTGAACAATATCCTGGGAGCCGCGGTGACCCTCGCGACGACCGTTGGCTGTGCCGCCGCGATCGTGCTGATTCACCGGGCCGTAATCCGTTGGCGACAAGTGTCCGTCCCAGGCCATCCGATCAATTTGAGGTAACTCGGATCGAGTCTCAGTCTCGCAACTCACATCGCACCCAGCGTCTTGAATGTGCTGTTCCGGGTGCGACCGGCGGAGCCCAGAACGCAAGTGCTGAATACCGTCGCGGGAAAAGCTCGGGAATGTGCGCTCACCTTGCGTAACAGTGCGCCGTCTGGTTCGGCCCTCAAGTCGTCTGAGATCTGAGCCGCTTCAGAACCGCTTGCACCCCCTTCTGTCCCCACTTAAATGGCCAACCGTGGACATCGGCGAGTGCCTGAGCGGCCCGCAAGCCGACGCCCGAAAAGTCCCCATCCTCATCGCGGTGCTCGTCGCCTAGCAGACCGACGAGGTGGGCGTGGGCCTCTGGATGAGGCCCAAGCTTGCACAGCCCCCAGGCGGCGATAGTCGGATCCTCCAGGTTTGTCGGCTTCTCAAAGGCACGCTGCAAGTGGGGTCTGCACTCGGGTCGGGCATAGTCCTTGAGTGCCCACAGGATGTTACCGGGAATGCGGCTGTACTCCGAGATCGGCCCCGGATCAGCGGCCAGGGCCAGCAGTGCCGGAAAGTTCACATCGGCCCGCAAATTCCCCGCTGCCCGGATGGCGAACTCCCGGCAGTTCTCGTCCGGGTCGTTCACCATGATGTCGTTCAGGACCGGTGCCAGACTCTTCAGTCTGCCACTGCCGGTAATCTGGACCAGCCAACTGCGGGTCTCGGCGTCGCCCTCTCGGAGCAGGTCGCCCACGCGTTCCACCGCCCCAGGAATGTCGGTGAGCGCACCCAGCAGGTAGACCGCTTCCGCCCGGCGACGCTTACTCCGGCCGATGGCCCGGTCCAGGGCGGCCAAGACCCGAGGCTCGCGTGGGAACGTCGCGATCTCGGCGATCGCCGCGTCATGCGCCTCCTCGCGAAACTCGTTCGGATATCGGCGGCATTCGACCATGCGGTCCAACAAAGACTGGAACCGTTCAAAGAGTTCCTTGTCGGTCATAGAGGTATTCCCGTTCCGGACTCCGCAGCCAACCCGTTGGGTAGCCGGTCATCACTATCCCACGAAGCATGCAAGCCGTGTGCGTGAGTGTGAAGGCTGATCGCCCTTCACGTTTCGGAGGCTTGCGATGACAACGGCAACGGACACCATTTTGGTCATTGAATTGGGGCGGTACAAGAGTGTCCTCCTTCGGCCTTCGGCGGGGCGTCCTTCTTCGGGGGCGGGTCGGCCTTCACCTTCTTGTGAATCTGAATCGTCACGTCGTTCTTCTGCTTCTCGCCCGGGGTGCTGCGACCGTCCGCGACGAACTTCTCCATCAATTCTGTGAGGCGTTTCACCTCCTCGGGGTGCCGTGCGGCGAGATCGGTTTTCTCGCCGATGTCTGCAGCGAGGTCGTAGAGGTGCGGCTTCGTGCCGTCGGCCCCACCGCTGCCGGGGCCGAGGATCAGCTTCCACTTCCCAGAGCGAACCGCGAACACGCCCGCCGCCGAGTGGTGTACCACGGCCTCGTGAATCGGTTTGTCCTCGTTGCGAAGGAGCGGCATGAGGCTGACGCTATCCTCGCCCGCGGTCACTGGGAGTTTCGCACCCAGCACGTCGGCCAGAGTCGCCAGGATGTCCACCGAGCAGATCGTCTGCGAACAGGTGGAACCGGGCTTCACCACGCCGGGCATACGAACGACGAATGGGATGCGGTGGCCACCCTCCCATGCGTCGGCCTTGTACCCCCGCAGCGGCCCACTGGGGAAATGTCCCCGCGACTCGAGTTCCTTCGCGCCGATGTACGGGGCGCACCCGTTGTCGCTGGTGAACACGATGAGCGTGTTGTCCTCGACTCCAGCCGCCTTGATCGCCTCCAATACGCGGCCAACGACAGCGTCGGTCTGCATGACGAAGTCGGCATACGGGTGCTTCAGGTCGCTCTTCCCCTGCCACTCCTTGGCGACGGCGAGGGGTGTGTGCGGGGCCGTCAGCGGCAGGTACAGCAGGAACGACTGCTTTGCCTTGGCCTGCTTGGCGATGATGTCGCAGGCCCGGTCCCCGAGCGCCGGCAGGATCGCGTCGAGTTTCCACTCCGGGAGCGCCGGACCTTGCTGACTCGCGAGGTTGTTCGTGAACTCCTTCGCGGGCAACAGGGTGGAAGGGATGCCGACGGTACGGTCCTTCTCGATGAAGCAGTACGGCGGCCAGTTCGGGACATCGGTGCCGAAGTACTCGTCGAACCCGCGGGTGGTCGGGCCACCGGGAATCTGCTGAGCAAAGACTCGCTTCCACGCGGCGACCTGTTCCGCGGTGGGCTCGGTATCAGCCTTGCCCTTCCCCTTGCCGCCGAGCCCCTGGAAATGCTTCTTGTCGTCCGCAGGGATGGGCCAGTCCCACCCGAGGTGCCACTTCCCGACGCAGGCCGTGTGGTAGCCGTGCTGCTTCGCCAGGCCCGCTATCGTCAACCGATCCGGGGCGATGAGCGGCGCGCCCCACACCCCAACAATGCCCTGCTGAAGCCGCGTGCGCCAGTGGTACCGCCCCGTCAGCAGAGTGTACCGCGTGGGCGAACAGACGCCCGACGACGAGTGTGCGTCGGTGAAGCGCATGCCTGACTTCGCGAGTGCGTCGATGTTCGGCGTCGGGATTTTGCCGTGATCCGGGTTGTAGCACGACACGTCGCCGTACCCGAGGTCGTCTGCGAGGATGACAACCACGTTCGGCTTGTCGGCGGCATCCGCCCGCCCGCACAAGGCGAACAGAAACAGTGCGGCACAATACGAAAGGAACCGCATGGTCGCTCCGGTCAGTTGCAGGCATTGGTGAGGGGCGAGAATTACCCCTGCCTCGATTCAACACATGCGATTGAGCCAAGTTCCGCGCTGTCGGGTCGAGCGGAGGACACAGCGGCCTCGCTCAGAGGCAGACTTTTCGGTCGGCACCTTGATGGCGTTTCGCATCGACGGGTTTCTACTTCTTCGTGATCGCGGCCTCGAACGCCTTTGTCTGCGGGTCGTCGGTTCTCTTCAGTTGCGCGAGCAACTTCTTGCTCAACTCCGCAACATCGTTCGCGTACTTCGGGTCGTTGATGAGGTTCTTCCGCTCGGCCGGATCGGCGACTGTGTCGAATAACATCAGGGTCTCACCGTCCACAAGTTGCTTCACGCGTGCCCGAATCACCGCGTCGGTCGAGGCGTTCATCGCGGCGAAGCTCAGGCCGCTCATTGCCTCGACGCGGAACTTGTCCGGGCCGCCGACCCACGCGTGGAGCATCAGCGAGCGGTCCTTGGTGCGGATGCACCGCTGGGCGAACGACTTCCCGCTGCTTACCGTGTTTACGTGTGTGATGACGAAGTCGCGGTCGGGTTGCGTCTCGCCCTTGAGGAGCGGAACCCACGAGCGTCCGTCCATCTCCGCTGGCGGCTTCACGTCGAGCAATTCCAGCACTGTTGGCATCACGTCCACGCTACTCACGAACTCAGCTCGCGTTTGCGGTTCCTTCATGCCGGGGATGCGGACCAACACAGGCGACCATGTGCCATTCAGGTACACGGTCGCTTTCGAGAACGGAAACGCCATACCGTGATCCGACATAAATACCACGATGGTGTCGGCACCGCGTCCCGAGGCGACCAACTCCTTCATCACGAGGCCGAATGCGACATCGAAGCGACTCACGCTGGAGTAGTATTGCGCGACTTCTTCGCGCACGCGCGGGATGTCGTCGAGGAACGCCGGGACCGTCACTTCGTCCGGCTTATAGACCTTCGCGCCATCGAGTTCGTCGACCTTCGTCTTCGCAGTGATGAACGGCCGGTGCGGGTCGCAGATGTTCGCATTGATGAAGAACGGCTTCTTCTCCTTCGCGGCGGCGGCGAGCATCTCGCGGAACTTCTCGGCGAGTTTTGTCGGTTGCTTGCCCAGCGACTGTTCGCCGATCGTGTGCCAAGGGAACTTCGCGGCGGGTGCCATGTGCACGGCCTTGGCGATGGCCGCGGTGTAGTATCCCTTGTCTCGGAGAATCTCGACGAGTGTTGGCACGTCGCGTCGGATAGGGTCGAACCCGAGTGCGCCGTTGCGGTGCGGGACGCGGCCGGTCATGAGCGCCGACCGGCTCGGCTGGCAGATCGGAACGGTGACGTGACTGTTGACGAACCGGTGCGCGGTCTTTGCGAATGCGTCGAGGTTTGGTGTCGCGCCAAGCTTGTTGCCGTTCCACCCGCTGGAATCCGCGTTCATGTCGTCCGCGGTGATGACGAGCAGGTTCAGTGGCTTCGGCGAGTCCGCAGACAGCCCAGCACTGGCGTGAAGACAAAGCACAATGACGATAAGAACGAGACGCATTGCTGGACATTCCCGTGGGTTGGTGTTTTGCGGGTTGGCGAACCTTGAGGAACCTCAACCGAACCACGCTGAAAGACCAAACCCCGACGACCGAGATCAGTTCCTCCCAGTGGGCGGCAGGTCAACAATTATCGGGCCGGATTGCTTCGGCTCGCACAGTTTCCTCATCGCTGTCTCCATTGCTTCGCCGATGAGGTCGTGTGTCCAGCCATCTCTTGTTGTTTGCAAGAAACGCTCATCACGAGTTGCGGCTACTTCTTGGTTTGATCGCTTTTCACCAACTCGACGAAGGTGTCGGTCTGCCGCTGCCAAAGATCGCTCAGTTCTTTGACTTTGTCCGGCTTCTTCGCAGCGAGATTCATTTGCTCGGCCCGATCAACATTCAAATCGTAAAGCTCCCAATTCTGGCCTGCTGCCGCGACCAGTTTCCAGTCACCCACTCGTATCGCGCGGTTGCCGTCGTGAAGCCACCAAATGCTGTCGCGTGCAATCGCAACATCCTTCGCGAAAGCCGGAACGAGGCTCCTGCCAGGGAACGGAGGGATTGACGCCCCTTCCCATTGCTTTGGCAATTCGGACCCGAGAAGGTCGAGTACCGTGGGAACGAAGTCGATGAAATGCGTCGGTGTATGACGCACTTCACCCTTCGAGGCGATACCAGCGGGCCAATGAGCGATGAATGGGGTGCTGATGCCACCTTCGTGAACCCAGGTCTTATGCCTTCGGAAAGGAGTGTTGCACATGCTCGAAAACCCTGGTCCAAGGCAGAGGTACGTGGCCGCGCTGCCCGGAGGCGCGCTGGAGTCGTGGCCGCCGTCTCGCACCATGATCTCAGCACTCGCCCCGTTATCCGAGGCGAACAAGATCAGGGTGTTGTCCAGGGCGTTCATCGCTTTGAGTTGATCCAGCACCCGCCCGATCTCACGGTCCATGCGATCCACCATCGCGGCATGAATCGCCATCTTCGTTGCCTGGAATCGGCGTTGTTCCTTCGTCAGTTCACTCCAGGGAATGGGGAACTCGACTTCGCCGGAACCGAGTTTCTTGAACGCATCAGGGAAACGCGCTGGCGGTCCCAGATCCCGTTCGACGGCTGAAAGAGTTGTGTTCGTCAGGCCCATTTCCTTCTGTCTCGCGAAGCGGGCTTCTCGCATCTTCTCCCAGCCGTCAAGATACTTGTCGCTGTATTTGGCGATATCTTCTGGGAGTGCATGGAGCGGAAAATGTGGCGCGTGAAAGGCGATATACTGGAAGAAGGGTTTGCCCTTGTGATTCGCCGCATGGTCTTTGAGGCAGTCAATCGCGTGGTCAGCCGTAGCAATCGTGATGTAGTAGTCTTTCTCATTCGCGGGCGGTTTCACAGCGACATCGTTCAGTAAGGTTCCACGTGCCGTGAAGTAGTTGCCTGGGTTATTGATGTTGAGCGATCGATCGAAACCAGCCGCAAGGACTTTGCCATCCACGTGCCACTTGCCACTGTGGTAGCAGCGATACCCGACTGGTGCAAGGAAGTCTGGCAGTAACCTCGCCCACTTTTGGCGCACCCCAACCACCCCACCTCCGGCCATACCAGGAAGTTTGTCACGGTGGATTTGCTGGGCATACCTTCCGGTCAGCAGGGCAGCCCGTGATGGCCAGCAGCGTGCCGTGTTATAGGCTTGCGAAAATCGAAGGCCATTCTTCGCCAGCGCATCAAGATTAGGTGTCGCAATCTCGCTGCCATAGCAGCCAAGATCGGAGTACCCAAGGTCATCAGCCAGGATGAAAACAATGTTGGGCTTTGGGGAAGCGGAAAGCGGGGGACAAACGCCGAAGAACACCACGGCCAGAAACAAATACTTAGACACTGTACACTCCTGTTCATCAGATATTCGTCGAACACGCGATCTCTTCCGACCCCTGGCTTGACTCTTGACGAAGGCGAATCGGGCTGAGTGAGTTGAACAGTCTTGGACATCCTCACTTTTTCGGATTCTTCAGCAACTCAACCATGGCCCCGCCCATCGCTTCGCCGACGTTCATGTAGGTTTCAGCGTTGCCGTTGTAATGGCTGTTTCCGCTGCCCCCGAGAGACAAGGGGTTGGAATAGACCGTGGCGACGTTGCCTTTGAATTCCGGATATTTGCCGGTCGTGCCATCCACGGCGAGCTGGGCATCGAGGACCATTCCTCCATTGCCCTTGCTGCCCTTTGTGGCTTCGCCCAGCGTAGCGAGGACGAACTTCGCGTTCGGAGCCTCGAAGTCCTTGCGCAGTTGCTTGATGAAACGGACCAGGTTCTCTTCGTACTTACTGGCATGGGCGGCGTTTCCGCAGTCCTTTTCACCCTGCCAGAAAAAGAAGCCTGCGACTTCGTACTTCGTTGCGTCGGGGTAGTATTTGCCAAGATCCGCAAGCACCTTCTTCGCGTCCGCTGTGTCATCGTCATACTGTTTACCGGCATACCATTCGATGGGCTTGCCGTTCTTATCCACCCAAGGCGGTGGTTCTGTCGCCGTGCCTTTGGCCTTGTCGATCACCCAAGAATCCGGCCGATCTTTATAGCCAGCGTAGACCTTCCCATCGAACTCATACCGTTTGCTTTCTGGTGGCAGGAGATCCCAACCCAGACTGCGGTTGCCAATGCAACTCTTGAGGATCATGACTGGCGCATCAATGGCATTCCCGACAGGATGGCCAATGCCGTGTTCCGGCCCGATGGTGCCAGCCTTGATGGTCATCCATTCATTGTTCATCAGACCCTTGCCTTGCATCATGCGCACAAAGCGGACATCCTTGCGTTCCGCCCACTTACCCGCATCATCCACCAGGTAGGTGTATTTCTTCTTGGTCTTCACCGCATTCTCGAGGGAGCCTTCTCCGCCAGCAATCTTGCCGAGGCCAACCATGTTGGACTGGCCCATCAGAATGAAGACCTGGACCGGCTTGGTCATGTCCGCCGGTTTGCCGTCGGGCCGCGGTATATCCTGTTTCGGCGCCGTCTGGGCGTTTTCCGCCCATCCACCGGACAGCCCCAATGCTAAAACTGCCAGCAGACACACCGCAGCACGCAATGTTCTTCTTTTCATCACTTTGTCTCCGTCGAGTGAAGGTCGCGAAATTCGATGGATGGGATGGTGAGTTACTTCTGCTCAACCTTCATGTTGTCGGCAAGTTCCTGGCCGAGCGGCCATCAATCAACCGCCTTGGTGGCGGTCACAATCGCTTGGGCTTGGAAATGCGAGATACTGCTCCAAAACCGCCGGCAACACCCTTGCGGTCGTTGTCAGCCAGCTTGCCAAGGACACGACTGACCCACTGTGCTCGCAAGACGTTCTTGGACCCGCGAGCAGGCCGGTTTCTCAACTCACCGGTGGCCTGGGATCCCCGGGTCATTCCGAATCGACAAATCGGTTCCCCTCTCCCTTCATCCCTTATAATGTTCCACATCATTGTTTACGGGAAAAATACCATCGATTTTCGGAAGGCGGCACACCTGGTGAGACAACCGCGTCGCGTGGCGGTCTTGGAGTTGTCCAACAGAACATAAGGGGTGGTCAACCAGGTGCCAAATGCCAGGTTACGTCAAGAAAGCTCACGTTGAAAGGGTTGGTAGTGAGAAGGCTCCAGACTGATCCACCCCGAATTGCGGAACCATTTCCCCTGTCTCCGGGTTACATGTCTCGTACGCCTGAACCACCCGGAGTCTTATGATGCGTTCGCTCCCGTTCCTGACGCTTGTTGTAATTGGCCTGTCCACGGCCGCCGCCAAACCACCAGAGACGCAGGTCGCCCCGAAGACGCTTATGGCCACCACGGGCAAAGTCCTGTTCAGTGACGACTTGAATGCCGCCCTCGGAAAAGACTGGAAGACCCTCAAGGGCAAGTGGGAACTCACGGACGGTGTGATCCGCGGGGCCGAACTGAAGACGGACATGCACGGGGCCGTTGCACGCCACAACGTGACCGTCAAAGACGCTGTGATTGAGTATTCGGTCAAACTCGACGGTACAAAACAAACATCTCTGAGCCTGAATGGCGCGAAGGGGCACATCTGCCGAGTGATCGTCCGCCCGACTGGCATGTCGGTCCAGAAGGACGACCAGGACGGCAAAGATGGACCGGACATGGCAGTCTCGCTGGACACGGTTGATGGTGAGGTCAAGGCGGGAGAGTGGCATTCAATTGTGGTTGAGCTTCGCGGCCCAGACATTCTCGCAACGCTGGACGGGAAACAAACCGCCTACGGGTTCCACGCGGCGATCGACGTTGAGAAGACGAACCTGGGGTTTACCGTCGCTGGCGAGTCCGCCTCGTTCCGGGGATTGCGTGTATGGGACGTGACCGGAACCCAGAAGGATTGGGACGCGACACGAACAAAACTTCTCGCTGACAAGAAGCGCAAGAACTGAACGCTGCTCCGTTACCACAACCGTACCGGTCCGGAGTCTACTTGCTTGCGGGGGATTCGTTTGAACTTCGCTCCCCTCGGCGATCCAGGTAGACGCCGTTGCGGTGCGGGGTGCGGCCGGTCGGGATCGCCGACCGCGAGGGCGAACAAACGGCACTCGCCGCAACCCTCTGCGGTTAATTCTTCTTCTTAACGGAATCGCGAAACTGCTTGTCGAGCTCGGCGGGGCGGGCGTCCTTGTACTTGTCGAGCGCGGACTGCAGCTTCTTCGCGGCCGCGGCGGCCGGACCGGTGAGGTCCATGACTTTCAACGGTTTCGCTTCGTTCGGGTCGGCCGTCAGGTCAAAGAACCGTCCGCTGCGGTACAGCTTGTAGCCGTGATCGAATGTGTACTCGCTCACAGCCAGGTCCGCCTGCTGGCGCGGCGAGTACCAGGTGTAGAGCCACTCGCGGGGCGTACCCTTCTCGCCCCGGAGTTGCGGCAGGAAGCTCACGCCGTCGGTGTCGGCCGGCACTTCGGTGCCGACCGCCTGACAGATGGTCGGCAGGAAATCGACGCTACTGATGAGGTCCGAATTGACGCCTCCCTTCTTGATAACGCCGGGCCAGCTCGCGATCAGCGGCACGTGCGTGCCCACGGCCTTTGTCGTTCCCTTGCCGCCCCGGATGTCCGCCCCGCCGAACTGGCTCGTCGCGCCGCGGCCAGTGCCGTTGTCCCCGACGAACAGCACGAGCGTGTTGTCCCGGATCCCCAACTCACCGAGCTTCGCGTCGAGCTTGCCGACGAGTTTGTCCATGTAGGCAACCATTTCAGCGAAGTGTTTCACGTCCTGGTTCACCATCTCGCCCATCGCCTTCGGGTTCCAGTCGGGGCTGTCGGGGGTGGGTTGGTACGGGTCGTGGGTCAGCATCATCGGGTAGTAGAGGAAGAACGGCTTGTCCTTGTGCCGGGTCACGAAGTCAATGGCGAAGTCGTTCACCAGGTCTGGCCCGTACTCGCCCTTCGTGAAGTTGAGTTCCTTCCCGTTGTGCTCAAGTCCGGGGTTGGCATACCGCGGCGGCCGGCGGGTGTGTTGCCACAGGTACGACTCGTCGAACCCGAAGTGCTGGGGTGCATCCTTCTCGCGTCCGAGTTGCCACTTGCCACAAATCCCGGTGGAGTACCCGGCTTTCTTCATCAGGTGGCCGTATGTCGTTTCGGTTCGCAGGAGTGTTCCGAAGTTGAGGTAATTGCGGACATTGTACCGCCCGGTCATGAGTTGCACGCGGGTAGGCGTGCACAGCGGTTGGACGTGGCAGAGCTCGAACCGCACGCCGGCCTTCGCGAGCCGGTCGAGGTTGGGGGTCTTGTACGACTGCCCGCCGTTGGCGGCTATGCACTCGTACCCGAGGTCGTCTGCCAGGATAACGACGACGTTGGGCTTCGGCGGTTCGGCGGATTGCAGGGGCAAGGCAACCGATCCCAACAGAACCCCAACAAGAAGAAACCTGTGCATCATGAGTCCTCCAGTCATTTCGGCGGTGGAAACCAGAGCATCCTCCAAGTCGTTTGATTGGTTCAGTTCCGAGAACTAACCACCCGAATAGAGCATGACCACCGAACGTGCCCCGGCGCGATAACTATTGCCCGAAAGCGGCGTGGATGTCTTCCAGTCGACGATGTCCTGCGGACTCGAGAG
Source organism: Planctomycetota bacterium (assembly GCA_021413735.1). Taxonomy (GTDB): domain Bacteria; phylum Planctomycetota; class Planctomycetia; order Gemmatales; family Gemmataceae; genus Gemmata. Next base: position 26,056 of record JAIOPV010000086.1, on the reverse strand, counting down.
CGACGTGTCGATCCACCGTCGCCATGAGGTTCCCGCTGCCGCTGGCGGCAACTCGAACTCCAGCGGCTCCCAGTAGCCGTTCAGGATGAGGTACATGAAGAGCTTTTCTTTCTGGAGTTCCGCACTGAAGGCGATGCTGTGGGAGTTCGGTCCCCAGTCGGGCTGATTGAGTTTCACGCCGTGCCAGGCCTTGTTCGCCTTCTCGATGAGTTGGGTCAAACTCGTCCTTTGCTCTTCATGCGACACGTCTCGCAGCAAGCGTCGGGCGAGCAACAACTTCACGAATCGATGCACATCGGCGTGCTTCTTGACGAGCGACCAGTCAAACCAGTTCGCCTCGTCGTCGTGGCAATAGGCGTTGTTGTTACCGCCCTGAGTTCGTCGCACCTCATCGCCCATCAAGATCATCGGAACGCCGAGAGACAGCATCGTCACGGTGAGGAAGTTCTTCACCTGCTGATTACGCATCGCCTCGATCCCAGGGTCGCCAGTTGGCCCCTCAACGCCGCAGTTCCAACTCTTGTTGTCGTTAGCGCCGTCGCGGTTTTCCTCGCGGTTGGGCTCGTTGTGTTTCTCGTTGTAAGAAACGAGATCGTTGAGTGAAAAGCCATCGTGGCACGTCACGAAGTTGACGCTCTGTTCGGCCTCGCGTGCCTTGTGTCCGTAGACCTCATGGCTCCCGAGCATCCGGTCCGCGAACCGGCCGACGGAGCCAGACTCGCCACGGAAGAAATCACGGGCGTCGTCGCGGAAGCGGCCGTTCCACTCCTTCCACGTATCCCCCACGAAACTGCCGACCTGATACAGTCCTGCCGCGTCCCACGCCTCAGCAATCAGCTTTGTGCCGGCGAGTTCGGGGTCTGATTCGATGTCCCAGAGCACTGGTGGATTGGGCAACGGGTGCCCGGCCGAATCGCGAGAAAGGATGGACGCGAGATCGAAACGGAAGCCATCGACGTGCATCTCGGTGACCCAGTATCGCAAGCTATCGACGATCATCCGCCGAACCACGGGATGGTTCGCGTTGACCGTGTTCCCGCAACCGGAGTAGTCCGCGTAGCGCATCCCGCCATGTTCGAGGATGTAGTATGTCGGATTGTCGATGCCGCGATAGCAGAGCGTCGGGCCATCTTGGCCGCCCTCGGCGGTGTGGTTGTAAACGACATCGAGAATGACCTCGATGCCTGCGCGGTGCAGCGCTTTCACCATGTCACGGAACTCGTTCACCGGTCCAAGCGGGTCGCGGCGTGAGCTGTACTGCGGGTGCGGCGCGAAGTACGAGACGGTCTGATAACCCCAGTAGTTCACCAGTCCCGCCGGGCAAGCGTGCGTGTCGTATGCGTGGATCGGCAGCAACTCCACTGCGGTGATACCGAGATCCTTGAGGTACGGAATCTTTTCGATGAGGCCGGCGTAAGTACCGCGAGTCTGCTCATTGACACCGGAACTGGGGTGCCGGGTGAAGCCACGGACGTGCATCTCGTAGACGCATGTGCGACTCGACGGCAAGCGCAACGGCGTGTCGCCTTCCCAGTCGTAGGCGCTCGGCTCCACGACGACGCTTTTCATTGCGGTCGCGGCATTGTCACCGGGCTTCTTCGCCGCGTCGGGGTGGTAGTTCTTCGGTACGACGACGCCGTAGCCATACGGGTCGATCAACAGCTTGGACGGATCGAACCGCAGCCCTTTGGCTGGTTCGTTTAGTCCAGAGACTCGATAGCCATAAAGCTGCCCCGGCTTCGCACCAGGAACGAACGTGTGCCAGTAGTGATAGGTCCGGTTCTTGACCGGATCGAGGGTGACCACACGGGACGGCTTGGCGGCGTCCTCGCGGTCGAAGAATTGCAACTCGACACCCGTTGCGGTGCGAGAGAACAGACTGAAGTTGACCCCACCATCAAGGACGGTCGCCCCGAGTGGAGCGGGTTGACCGGCGATCACGGGCTTCATGACAATTCACCAGGAGAGAGGATTTCGGACAGTTTAGTTGAGGTCGGTGCGAAGGTCGTGTTCAGAACGAAAACAGTTCAGTGCAACGCCTGCAAATGCCGATTAATCGATACAGTGTCCCCGAACTACCGCGGGGCGATGGTCTCGGTGGCGCTGCCAATCGATTGTGACATTCATGAACTCACGCCGGCTTCCGCTGGTTGTCCTGGCGATCGCCCTCGGCGGGGGGATCGGGTGTCGGCATTTCGGCCCGCGTTCGATTGTCGCCGATCGCATCCCGTACAACGAAGCGATCGCGCACTCGTGGAAGGAACAAACGCTGCTGAACATCGTGAAAATGCGGTACACAGTTACGCCGTTCTTCGTCGATGTTCCGCAGATCACGAGCGGATATACGTTTCAGGGCACAGCTGGTGCGAACGGCGGCATCATCCCGCCTGTTAACCCATTGGCGTCGTTCTCACAACAACTCACAGCCGGATTGAACCTCCAAGGTGCCTACCAGGATCGCCCCACGATTTCCTACACTCCACAAACCGGATCGCAGTTCATTCGGAACCTGACGACGCCAATCAACCCAGGGACGGTTCTATTCCTGCTCCAGTCGGGCTATCCGGCAGATGTCATCTTCAATCTCATGGTCGACTCAATCAACGGCATCAAGAACCGCACTTCATCGGGTGGTCAACTGAGACCGGCTGATCCCGAATTCGCCCAAGTCACGCAGTCTTTGCGAAAAGCCCAAATGGCTGGCCACGTGGGCATTCGCGTTCAGATGGACAAGGAAAAGAAGGAAACGGTCGCCTTTTTCTTCCATGACAAGGACGCCGATCCCGAGTTGGCCAAAGAGCTGGCCGTCGTACGCAAGGCTCTGAAGATCGACCCGAATCAAACCGACTTCCGGGTCACCTTTGGGGCCACTGCTGCCAGCCCGCAAGAGATCGCCATCCTGTCTCGCTCGGTCCTCCGGGTCCTTCAGGAACTGTCCACCTTTGTGGATGTCCCCGTCGATCACCTGGCTCGCGGCATCGCACCTCCGCTGCACGATGTCGGAACTGATACGCCGCTGTTCCAGGTTTGCAGCGGTTGCAAGAAACCATGTGACTCGTTCGTCACGGTGTGCTACGAGGGTCGCTGGTTCTGGATCGAGAAGAACGACATTATCTCCAAGCGAACCCTCGGCCAAATTTTGGTGCTGCTGGCGTTGGCCGATACGGGGGCCAAGGAGAATCTGCCGGTCATCACCATCCAGGCTAACTGAATGAGACCTTGCCAGGCCCAGCTCTCAGTCACCCCATTTGAATGAGAACGCGGCCTGCCGAAGTCTCATTCACACAGTTCCCCTTCACGAATCCGATCCACCCACACCCTGGTAATCGGCCACTTCGGCCCTCTTGCGGTCCGCCTCGTCGGGGAACTTTCTGCGAGTGGCATTCCCCAGCAGTTCCAGTTCCTGCAGAAGCGGTGGCTTCCGGGCTTCAGGCAAGGTTGCGATCAGGTGCTCCAGCATCGCCCGCAAGCGACGACTTACCTGGAGGCTCCCTTCTCCGTACTGGCGAATTTCACTGACTGCCAATGTCACGTAATCGGGCCAGTCCGGCGTGCCGTAGACCACCCGCAACTTCCCATCGCGATCGTGTGCAAGCCCCTCATCAAGACGTTGCCGGCCAAGAGAGCGTAGCAGGTTGTCGATTTGATCGAGCGCGAGAACTGCGGTCGTTGGATCGTTGATCGCCGGGGACAAAGCCTTGTTTGCGATGTCCACCAGGATGCGGAATGCAAATCGCGGATCTTGTTCGAGCGTGCGCTCGGTTCCGACCGCAACACAGCCGCGGAGTAAGCTCGCGGAGATTGGCCGCGTTCTACCAAACACCCGGAAGAGGGGATCGCCGCGCGTGACCGAGTCACCGACCTGTGGGATCAACTCGATGATCGAATCTGCCTCTTGAGCCAAACGGACGAGGTGTGGCAGGCTGAATGCCATGACGACCCCGGAACGACCGGTGAAATCGATCACCTGCGAAGGTGAAGGCGGAAGCACTCCACTGGGGGACTGTTCAGGTTGCTTGGGATCAAACCCCGCAGGGTACACCTGCTCGATGACATCCTGGGCGTGGTCCGCGACAAGCAGCATGAGCGAAGCGGGACGCAACCCGCCAGAAAGCTGCTGAACAAACTGAAAGAACACGATGATGCATGCCAGGTTCAGGAGAACAGCAATACTCACCAGTAAATCCGGAACTCGATCTTCAACCCGCGACAACGCAGCGAGAGTGAATGCGAACGTGAATGTCAGTGCCCCGAGAGCGATTTTCACTCCGGGTGCTGTGAGTACGAGAGCGATCACTCGTGGGGTCAACTGCCCGCTGGCGAGTTGCACCACGATCAGCGTTGCTGAGAGCACGAAGACGATGAACGTGAGCATTGAACCCGCGAACGTTCCAAGCAGGCTCCGTGCCCCCTCTGGTGTGTACCTGAAAATCCCCCAGTCTGTTTGCTGATCGATGATCCTCACCATCGGAGCACAGAGCATGGCAGCCACGAGCGAGATCACGCCCCACAACACCAGTGAGGTGCGAGCGGTCTGCAACAGTCGATAGCGTTGCTCCCAGTTCATGATGGGGTGTCCCCTATCGATGGATTGTCACAGATGGCAGGCAAATTCGCGGGCTGATCCCTCTTCTCGCCTTTCAATCGCCCCGCCAACAGATCAGCGAACGGTCGCCCTGGGATTCGCGTGAGAGGCAGAACCGATTCGCCGAGAGGCGGATTGCTGGCACTCATCAGGCAACTCCCTTCAACCCCAGCACACGCCGGGTGTGATTGGCGATCATCAGTTCTTCGTTCGTTGGGATCACATGCGTGCTAAATCCACCCAGCCACGCGGCATCACGGCAAACCCGGTCTCGAATCGTGGCTGAGTTCTCGCCGATGCCACCCGTGAACACGAGTGCATCCAACCCGCCGAGTGCCGCAACGAGGGAGCCAAGTTCGCGAACAATGCGGTACACGAACAAGTCGATGGCCTCGGCTGCGTGTGGGTCGGAACTCGCCAGCAATTCCCGCATATCGCCAGACACCCCCGAAACGCCGAGCAATCCCGATTCGTGGTAGATCAGGTGTTCCAGGGCGGCGGCGTTCATGCCGTGCTTGGCCATCAGGTACAACAACACGCCGGGGTCGAGGTCCCCGCAACGCGTGCCCATCACAAGACCGTCGGCAGGGGTAAAGCTCATCGTGGTGGCGATGGACTTGCCGCCAAGCAACGCACACATGCTTGCCCCGTTCCCAAGATGCGCGACGACCGTTCGACCAACCGCAGCCTTGGAGTCAACGCCTGGAAGGATGGAGGCGATGTACTCGTAAGACAGCCCGTGGAAGCCGTAACGCCGCACACCTTCGTTGGTGAATCGTCGCGGCAATCCGAACTGCTGTGCGACCTCTGGCTGCGTACGATGGAATGCCGTGTCAAAGCACGCGACTTGTGGAAGGTGCGGTGCCCTCCGGCTCATCGCCCGAATGGCTGCGAGGTTGTGCGGTTGGTGCAGCGGAGCCAGCGGCACGAGTTCTTCGAGTTCCGCCAGCAGGGCATCGTCGATCCGCACGGGGGATGCGAATTTCACACCTCCGTGAACCACCCGATGCCCTACCGCGACAAGGTGATTGTCATCGAGTTGGGCTGTGCAGCGTTCGAGAACCGACGCGAGCGCCCGATCATGACTGTCGGGCGTGGTGAGTGATTCAAACTGCCCGTGAAGGAGTGGGGTTGCGCTCTCCACCCGGAAGACTGAGAACTTGAGACTGGACGAGCCAGCGTTCAGCACAAGGATAGCGTCTTGCATAGGGCATCGGGGGCTAGAGTTCTGAGGAGGGGAGAGAGGAAAGCAAAGACAAAGACCGAAGAGCTGTCTTCTCTATCCTCTCTCTGCTCCCTCAGTTGGTCCACTTCCAGTTCGCGGCTTCGGGTTGGTCGACGCCGTACTCGTAAGCGTAGTTTGCACATTCGATTTGCTTGTTGCGGAACTTCTCCTTGGCGTGCGCACCCGCAACCTGAAGCCGAGGAACCCGGTCGATCACATCCATTGCCAGGGTGAAGCGATCGAGTTGATTCTGAATCGCGAGTTCCAGTGGCGTGTTGATGTTCCCCTTTTCCTTGTAGCCGCGGACATGGAAATTCGGATGGTTCTTACGCCGGTACGCCAGCCGGTGAATGAGCCAGGGGTAGCCGTGGAACGCGAAGATGACCGGCTTGTCCACCGTGAAGATCGTGTCGAAGTCGCGATCACTCAGCCCGTGGGGGTGCTCGGTGCTGGGTTGCAATCGGAAGAGATCCACCACGTTCACGAATCGCAGTTTGAGGTCGGGGAACTCCTCACGCAGCATGCACACCGCCGCGAGTGCCTCCTTGGTCGGGATGTCGCCCGCCGAGGCCATCACAACGTCAGGCTCCTGTCCCTGGTCAGTGCTCGCCTGAGACCAGATGCTGATGCCTTTCGTGCAGTGGATGATCGCAGCATCCATGTCCAGGTATTGCAGGTGATTTTGCTTGTCCGACACGATGACGTTGATGTAGCCCTCGCTCCGCAGGCAGTGATTTGCGACTGACAACAGGCAGTTCACATCAGGCGGCAAGTAGATTCGCGTGACCGCCGCGCTCTTGTTCACCACGACGTCAAGAAAGCCAGGATCCTGGTGAGTGAAGCCGTTGTGGTCCTGACGCCAGACAGTGCTAGTGATGAGGAGGTTTAGCGATGCAATTTTCGCTCGCCACGGCAGGTGATTGCAGATTGTCAACCACTTCGCGTGCTGGTTGAACATCGAGTCGATGACGTGCGCGAACGCTTCATACGTGCTGAAGAACCCGTGGCGGCCCGTGAGCAGGTAGCCTTCGAGCATACCCTCCAAGGTGTGCTCGCTCAGCATCTCGATGACGCGACCATCCACTGCCAGTTCGGTGCCGTCGGCATCCTCGGGGAAGTACTCCTCCAGCCAGAGTTTCTTGGACACCTCGTAAATCGCGTTGAGCTTGTTGGACGTGTTCTCGTCCGGACCGAACACGCGGAAGTTCTGCATGTTCGCCTTCATCACGTCGCGGAGGAACACGCCCAGCGGTCGGCAGTTCTCGGCCTCCGCCGTGCCGGGCTTATCGACCTTGATGCCATAGTTGCGGAAGTCGGGCATCCGCAGAGCTTTCTTCAGAAACCCACCATTGGCGTGTGGGTTGGAGCCAATGCGCTGTGTCCCTGTTGGCGCGATCGCCTTCAGTTCCGGCTGGAAGCGACCCTTCGAGTCGAACAACTCTTGTGGCTTATAGCCACGCATCCAGTCTTCGAGAAGTTTGAGTCGGGCTGGGTCTTTCTTGACATCGGCCATCGGCACCTGGTGGGCACGCCAGCTTCCTTCGAGTTTGTGACCTCCAACTTCCGCTGGACTGGTCCACCCCTTCGGTGTGCGAAGCACGATCATCGGCCAACGGGGACGGAATGCCTTCCCACTCTCGCGGGCTTGTTTCTGAGCGGCACGAATATCGGCAATGCACTTATCGACCGTTGCGGCCATCGCCTGATGCATCGTTTCCGGGTCGGAGCCTTCGACGAAGTATGGAGTCCACCCCGTCCCACGGAAGAACGCTTCGATCTCTTCGTGAGGAACACGAGCCCAGATCGTCGGGTTGTTGATCTTGTACCCATTGAGATGGAGGATCGGCAGGACGGCCCCATCACGAATGGGGTTCAAGAACTTGTTGATATGCCAGCTTGTCGCCAGCGGGCCGGTTTCGGATTCGCCGTCGCCGACCATCGCCGCGACGATCAGATCCGGGTTGTCGAACACAGCTCCGCAAGCGTGTGAAAGACAGTAACCCAGTTCGCCGCCCTCGTGGATCGAACCTGGAGTTTCAGGCGTGCAGTGGCTGCCGATCCCGCCGGGGAACGAGAACTGCTTGAACAGCCTGAGCAAGCCCTCCTCGTCCTCGCTGCAATCGGGGTACACCTCGGTGTACGATCCTTCGAGGTAGCAGGGTCCAAGGACTCCAGGCGCACCGTGCCCAGGTCCGGCCATGAACACCACATCGAGGTTTTGTGCCTTGACGGCACGGCTCATGTGGATGTACCCAAACGCCAGCCCAGGGCTTGAGCCCCAGTGGCCGAGCAGACGATCCTTGATGTGTTCGGGCTTCAGCGGTTCCTTCAGCAGTGGGTTTGCCTTGAGGTAGGTCATGCCCAGCGCGAGATAGTTACTTGCTCGCCAGAATGCGTCGATCTTTCGCAACTCGTCCGCCGATAGCGGTGCGCCAGGAACTGTGGACCGCGCTTTCCCAAAAGCGCTGATCGAGGTGACGGGCTGACCATCGACTGAGGGTGATTTCGGGGCGGTCATCATCGGCGTCATCTCGGGTTTCCTCTTGGGTTGTCGATCACATTGATCGGTTTGCGGTCCTTGTTGGCCATCGCGCAGCCTTGGAATTTGAGTCAGACTGAGGTGGGGTATCGTGGGCGTCGGCGAACCTGCTGGTCTTCTCCAACTGGGTTCTCCGACCCCTTTTCCGCAGGCTCGGTCGGGGTGACTTTCTGCCCCTCTCGATCCCACAGGCGAAATCCACCAACGAAGGCGAAACTGTTGTCGCCCAACCGAGTCCCGGCGGGGAGCGGATCGAGTTTCTTGGCGTTGCCACCACCGAGAACGACGTCACTGGGTTTGATGGCGGCAACGATCCGCTCGACGACTTGTTCGACCTGCTGCTGCCATTTCTTGTGGCCCAGACGTTTCCGACCTTTCGCACCGACGTAGTACTCCAGCGTGTGTTTCTTGTAGTGGAACCGTCCAATCTCCAACGGTTCCAAAACCCCGTCCTGAATCACCGTCGCTCCGACACCTGTTCCCAATCCAAAGAACAGCATCTTCCCACCGTGATAACTACCCAACGCCTGCATGGCGGCGTCGTTGATGACCTTGACAGGGCGACCGAATGCTGCCGCGTAGTCGAACTCCATCCATCCTGGCCCCAGGTTAACTGGCTCTGCCATGGGTTGGCCGCACAACACCGGACCAGGAAAGCCGATCGAGACGACTTCGTAGTCCCAGTCCTGTGCTGCTTCCAAAACGCCTGCCACCATCTCTTCGGGTGTCATCTCTGGACCAGAAGGAAACTTCCTTGGAGCCGTCTGCCCCGTGGCGAGGAACTTGACGTTGGTTCCGCCGATATCGATCGCGAGGATGTTCACGGGCATTTCCTTGGGACAGCGAAGGGACTGAAAATCGATGCAGAGAAGATCATCTACCACCCGCACACAGCACAATCGCCCGGCATCCCTCGAGAGCGCTGTAATTCCCGGCTCGCAGTTCCATCGGGTGAACGAATGGCATCGCATGACGAAGATCATCCGCCTTGGCGGCAGCCCACGCCTCGTTCTTATCGCCGACTTTCATGCGTCCACTCCTGTGGCGGAGCATCAGGCACTCGCCGTGCCGAACTTGTGGCCTTGCCCAGATTCGACGATTTGACACGGCATTCCGGCTCCAATCCACTCATTTCCTGCTGCCTCGTCACGTCAGACGCATTCCGGATTCGCAAGTCGCGTCGTTCCCGCACAGGTATTGTCGAAATGGCACATCAGCGTGACGGACTCGTTTCACCGACCCGTTGCGTTCAGAGCGTTCTCCATGCAACTACGATGGCGGCTGAATTTATTCGGACCGACACTGCGAGGCCTGCCCAAACTGTTCTTGGGCATCGTGGGAATACTGTACGCAGACATTGCAGTTGCCAAGGCCGCTGAGATTCGCCGGCTGACCGCGGAATCCGGTCGACCTTGGCGACCAGTTCGACGAACTACGTCCCAGAGCGAGTTACAACTGCTGACCGGTCACTTACTCGAAACGCTGGAGGCGGAACGGCTACGAATTGCCCGCGAGTTGCATGACGACCTTAACCAGAGCCTGACGCTCCTGTGTGTGGACATGGAGCTACTCGCGGCGGCATTCTGCACCACCAAGCAGGCAGATCGAATTGAGTGCGAGACAACGCGAAGTGTCACAACTGCTTGCCGATGGTAGCTCGAAGAAGGAAATCGCCCGCCCTGAAGATCACACCGCGAACCGTCGCCTTCCACAAGTACAGCATGATGGAGTTGCTTGGGGCAAAGTCCACTGCCGAGTTGATCCGGTTTGCAGTTTCCCAAGAGAACGCAACGGGCCGAGGGGGAAACCAATAACTCAGCCCGTTGAATTGTTGATCGTGCATCGCGAAGAAACTTTACTTGCTCGCGGGTCGCAGATCGATTTTCTTCGTCTTCTTGAACAACTCCGGATCGCAATAAATCACAACCCGGAAAGCATCGCCTTGTACGCCGGTGATCTCGCCTTCGAGGCTCCACGGCTCAAACTTCTTCAACTCAACTCCGTCCCCATCAAACAGCCAAAGTTGAGTTTGTGGTTCCTTGAGCGCGACCTCTCCCACCTTGGGCATGTTGGATTCGGTGACGAACCGCCGCTTCATTTCCTTCGGCGAGGCCGCTTCGTCCGCGAACTCCAGCGTGATCCGAATCTCGACGAATTTCTTGGCCGGATTGAACTTGGTATCTCCCAACGCCTCCTTGGTAACTTCCTTCGTCACCACGGACTTCACCGCCAAGTTCCACGACTTGTCAAGATGCTCCACAGTGCACTTAACGGCTTCTTCTGTCTTTGTTTCTTGCCCGCACAGCAATTGCGATTGGGCGGCGGTCAGCAGTAGTGCTGCCGCAAGCATGATTACTTTCATTGGGCGTACTCCAAGGTTGTGACGACATACGGATTATCGGGGAACGGAAGGCTCTGACAAGGGATCAGGCCCGCAACGGCAAAATCCGACACACAGCAACTCCACATAATGCCTGACCGTGGAGGAACGAAGTCAATGGCAAAAGGGGAAGAGCTGTGGATCGAGTCGGGTTAGCAATTGCTTGATCTTCGGGATCTGCTTCAGGGTGGTCTGTTCGCCAATCGCCGCGAGTTCCTTGGCCCGCATGAATGCCGAAAGATCGAAGCCGGTCACGTCTGGTTCGATCACCACATCGGCCGGCTGCACACCAATCGCGTTCAAGCTGTGATCCTGCACGAGGAGGCAACGAAGGAGTGTTTGAAGCACAGAGGGTTTTTTGCGGGGTTGCGTCGGTGAACCGTGAATCATGTCGCAGAACCGCTTTTCCATCTTGGCCGTCACACTGACGGCGATCACGAAGTTACAACCCTTTGAAGCAAGGACATCCGCAGGGATGTTGTTCACCAATCCACCATCGACCAACGCCTGTCCGTTGCGGCAGATCGGCACTGACAGTACGGGCAGATTAATGCTCTCCAGAATCGCATGAACAGCGTCTCCTCGTTCCCGAACTACGGATTGCCCACTCACCAGATCCACGGTGACCGAGAGGCAAGGGATGGCGAGCTGTTCGAGTTTCCAGTCGTTGAGGTATTTGCGAAGCATGCGGTCGAAGTGGTTTCGACGGTATTGGTAGAGGAGGAACCAGTAGTCGCCACGCGGCAGTCGGCGGAAGATCCACGATGGAGTCAGATCAGTCGAGAACCGATCGGCGCTGTAATCGCCCTCGAGACCGGTGGCGTAAACGATGCCTGTCAGGGCGCCGGCACTCGTCCCGGCGATCATGTCCACAACGATACCGTTTTCTTCAAGCGCTTTGAGGACACCCAGGTGCGACATGCCGCGAGCTGCTCCGCCGCCAAGAGCCACGCCGATGCGGACGCCGCGAAGGTCGTGAACGAGGCGTTCCAGACCGCTCGACAACGACCGCCCCCACGGCGATTGGGGCGGCGTGTCCGAGATCTTGAAATCGCGGGAGACGAAATCCTGGAGGTTTGCCACGGCAGGGGCGACGATTCGATCCTTCTCCAGAAGCCAGGCGATGCTGAGCTTGTCGCGCCACCCACGGCCTGGCACATCAAGTTGCTGAAGGCGGCGGATCGCGGAATCGCTTTCGGATGCCGGAACGAAATACACGGCACGATCGACGAGTTGCATCAACTGCTCGACACGCTCCGGGTGCAGTTGCGTATGAATGTCGAAGATGATGCGGTTAGCGTCCTGCCAGTCGCTTGCCTGCTGACGAATTTCGGCTAGTTCAAGAGGTCGGCCATCTACCTGGAGAGAGCGCAACCGCACGTCCGGCAAGTTCCGCAACTCGTCTGAATCGCTGAACACGGCGATGTTCTCACCCAATTCACGTAGCCGTTCGATGAGCCTTCGGCCCACGAGACGCGATGCGGGCGATTCGTGAATCAACCCGAGCATCATGGGGGCGCGTTTCGTGGACTTACCAAAGAAGTGTTGCTGCAGTGTGCCCGCAAATGACTTCAGCCATTGGAGACGGAGATCCTGGTGCTTGAGCGTCAGCTCCATCGCCTGCTCGTAGTCGATCTCGATCAGGGTCGTGGGCTCAAGCGTGAAGATGCGGAGCGGTACCTGTTCTTGGAGTGCGCCAATCATCATGCCGAATTGATCGCCTCGCTCGATCATGCGAAACAGCGTTTCTCTTCCATGGGAATCAACCTTTACTCCCTTGAGACGACCGCGAAGAACGAACCGTATCGAAGTAACGGGTTGATCTGGCTGATGGACGATCTCACCGACCGGCAACGAGACGACCTTCGCGATGCGCGCAACGTCCTGAAAGGCTAAGTCGCTGATGCCGCGGAAATACTCGTGGACTTTCAGCAGGATGAGGATCTCATCGCTCATGATGGCGTTTCTCCAGTTCGTTGCGAAGGTGATCCCCGAATCCGTCTTCGGGAGCATTGTTTGCGATATCGTTGATGCGTGAGACCCGACGCAGTTCGTCGAACGGCAAGGAGTGGTCCAGTTGGCCGCTCTCGTAGAGAGCGCGATCGAGTCGAGCGTTCGCGAATACTCGCCAGTCGAGGCGGAACCGGCTGTTCGGCAACCGGAAAAAGGTCGTGGTGCAGTTCATGCACAGGCCGTGATACCAGCGGGGCTTCTCGTAGAGATCGTTGATCGCCGCAACGTAATCGAGGAACGCCGTGCGAGTCTCCTCGACGCTGGCGTTGAGGCGATACAGATGGGCAATCTGATTTGGGCTATGTTTCGTTCGCCGCAAGATCACATCGCGTTCATCGGCGATGAGAATGATCAACTCCTGCTGTCGGTAAAGGCTGCGAAGGATCGAGAATTCCTGCCCCTTGCGATACCGCACTTCAATCGAACAACAGACGCGGCCATCAGGGCCGAAATCGAAGACCAGCACAGGGTGACTCATCCACGGCGAACCCCAGTTGAAGAAGATAATGTCCACGTGTCGCAGATTCGCAAGGTGGGTGATTCGCGTTTGATACCGAGGGGTGAAATCGGTCAGCGACCGGTACTCGAAGTTACGGACGTTCTCGATCGTAACGACATCACCGCAGCGCACGGCTCTTGGCAGGAGAGCTACACTCGGATCCCAGTCTCGGTCGTGCCTCGGCTTTTGGAGGAGCCACAAGCCGATGAAAAGCAGAGAGACGCTAACCACAACGGCGAACGGCTGCCAGAGTGGTTGCCATACGACGAGGAGGGAAACGACACCAATGATCCAGAGCAGCGAGAGAGGTTTGCCCCACCGGTGCCCATGAGCAACATCAAAGTAAATCGCGCCGGTGATCCAGAGCGTGAAGCTGGCTGAGATTGCGAGCATCAAACCCGAAAGCATCCATTCTTCAACCACGTCGGACATAGATAAATGGTGATGAGATGGTGTGGAGGCGATTAACTGTGGTGCCGTTGCCAGACGTTCAATTGCGCCAGTGACCTGATGAGAACGGCGTTGACCGACGCAACTTCTTCTGACGATAACCTTTCCCTGAGTTTGGCTTCGGCTTGCAAGCGTGTTTCCTCGGCCTTTGCGGCGTCGATATTCTCCGCCGCAATAGCCAGGATCGTCAGGACAGAGACCCGGCGGCCCGTGATCTCAACGAGTCCCTCTCCCACAACAAGAGAGCGATCACGCCCACCTTGCTGGACTGTCATTTCGCCAGGCACCATCTGCGTCATTAATGCAACGTGATCGGGGAGAATTCCGAGTTGACCATCCACACCTGGAAGCGTGACCATCTCTACCTCTTCGGAGAAAAATACAGCCTCCGGCGTGACGATTTCCAGTTGGAGAGTGGCACTCATACGTTGTCCTTTGATGAGAGAGCCGATGCCATTATTTCAGCACTTCCTCGATCGAACCCTTCATATAGAAGTTGGCTTCTGGCACATTGTCGTGCTTTCCATCAAGGATTTCTTTGAAGCCGCGAACCGTATCTGCGACGGGCACCTGTCGGCCTTCGCGGCCAGTAAATACCTGGGCGACACTGAACGGTTGGCTGAGGAATCGCTGGATTTTTCGTGCGCGGAACACCGTCAGCTTGTCTTCAGGTGGGAGTTCGTCCATGCCGAGGATCGCGATAATGTTTTGCAACGACTTGTAGCGTTGAAGAACCATTTGCACGTCGCGTGCGACCTCGTAGTGTTCTTTCCCGACAATTTCAGGCGCAAGCGCACGCGAAGTAGAAGCAAGTGGTTCCACGGCGGGATAGATGCCGAGTTCAGCGATTGACCGATCGAGTACGATGGTCGCGTCCAGGTGCGCGAACGTTGTGGCCGGTGCCGGATCGGTCAGGTCGTCCGCGGGGACGTAGACCGCCTGGAACGAGGTGATTGAGCCGTTGACCGTGGATGTAATGCGTTCCTGGAGGGCTCCCATCTCGGCAGCGAGTGTCGGCTGGTAACCTACGGCACTTGCCGATCGACCGAGTAGCGCGGAGACCTCGGAGCCCGCCTGAGAGAATCGGAAGATGTTATCAATGAAGAGCAGCACATCTTGATGCTTCTCATCGCGGAAATACTCGGTGATAGCGAGGCCCGCCAAGGCCACACGCAGGCGTGCCCCCGGCGGTTCATTCATTTGGCCATAAACCAGGGCAATCTTCGATGCGCCCAAGTTTTCCTGATTGATGACTCCCGCTTCCGACATTTCTCGGTAGAGGTCATTACCTTCGCGTGTTCGCTCACCGACGCCGGCAAACACCGACATCCCGCCATGCATTTTGGCGATGTTATTGATCAGTTCCATGATCACGACTGTCTTGCCGACGCCGGCTCCACCGAACGCGCCGACCTTTCCCCCTTTCAAAAAGGGACAGATCAAGTCGATGACTTTGATACCAGTGGGAAGAACTTCTGGTGAAGTTGATTGATCGACGAGCGGTGGTGCGGGGCGGTGGATCGGGTAATACTTCTCTGCCTTCACCGGGCCGCGTTCATCCACTGGGTTCCCGGTGACATCGAAGATTCGACCCATCACCCCTTCCCCGACTGGCATCATCATCGGCGAGCCAGTATCGACCACCTCGAAACCGCGTTTGAGCCCTTCGGTACCCGACATCGAGATGGTGCGTACCCAACGATCGCCGAGGTGCTGTTGCACTTCGAGGGTGATTTTGGCAGGCCCTTCTTCAGTCTTGTAGTCGACGGTCAACGCGTGATAGATACGCGGTAACACGGCCGAGAACTCGACGTCCACAACTGGGCCGATCACCTGAACGATTTTGCCTTTATTGACAGTCATGAATCACTTGCGTTTCTTTTGCTTGCGACATCAGTCAATAAACTTGTGTCGCGCTGCATTTTGGATTAATCCGATTCAGCCATCACGCGGATCCTGATTGCCCGCCAGCGATATCCAGGAGTTCGTTCGTGATGTTCCCTTGGCGGAGTTTGTTGTAATCGAGTGTTAGATTCTTGATGAGTTTGTTCGCGTTCTCAGTTGCATTCTGCATTGACACCATTCTCGCACTTTGCTCACTGGCTTTGGCATTCAGCAATACCTGATAAAGGTAAATGTTGAGATAGTGCGAAAGCAGGTAACCCACTACTACAGCTGGACTGGGTTCGAATTTGAACTCGGGTGTGTTGTCGACCAGCTCCGATTCGAGGGATTCCATCCCTGCCATGGGCAACCCCGTGATTTTGCCGACTGGTAAAAACTCGATCGAGACGGCTTGCTGGACGAGTGTGTTTACGAATCGCGTGGCGACGATTTGTACTTGATCCACTTCGCCCTTCACAAACAGATCGCAGGCGCAGGCCGCGACCGCTCTCGCTTCGGAGTATTTCGGGGCGTCGGCGTACGCGAATTCCGCGACGAGCCTCCGCCCCGTCCGGGCGACGAATTGGGTTGCCCGGCGTCCGGCGGTGATGAACACGGTCGAAGTTATGTCGAACTCGGTAGCCAAGCGAAACACGTTGCTGTTGAGTGCTCCGCAGAGCCCTTTGTCGGCTGCGACTAAAATCACCGCTCTTTTGCGAACCTCGCGGACGTCGAGCAACGAGTGGCTGAAATCAACAGCCTGTGTTACCGCTTTTCGTTGGAGTCGATACAGCCTGTGCATGAAGGGACGCCCGGCGAGGGCCGCCAACTGAGCCTTGCGCATTTTCGATGCCGCCACCATCTGCATCGCCTGCGTGATCTGCGCAGTGCCGCGGATGGACTGGATCTGGCGGAGGATATCGTGAGTGCTGAGCATCAGAGGGTCACTTCCACGTCAGTTGGAATTCGTCAGCCGCCGCTTTCAGCTCGGTCTTCACACTATCACTTACCACCTTTTCTCGTGCGATTGTCCGCAGGAGTTCGGCTTTGTGAATAGTGACGAACTCGACCCACTTGGCTTGGTACTCTTTGATCCGTTTCACTGGCACCTTATCCATGTACTCATTCTGCACGGCCCAAATGATCGCTACCTGAACCTCGACGGGAACCGGGTTGTATTGGTGCTGTTTGAAGATCTCGATGATCCGCTTACCGCGGTCGATCTGAGCCTGAGACTTCGCGTCGAGTTCCGAGCCGAACTGGGCGAACGCTGCGAGTTCTCGGAACTGTGCGAGTTCCCCTTTGAGTTGCCCCGCGACTTGTTTCATCGCCTTGATCTGCGCCGCGGAACCAACGCGGGAAACCGAGAGTCCGGTAGAGATGGCCGGTCGGACGCCCTGGTAAAACAGATCGGATTCGAGGTAAATCTGCCCATCCGTGATCGAAATCACATTGGTGGGGATGTACGCGGAGACATCGCCGGCCTGGGTTTCGATGATGGGGAGCGCCGTCAACGAACCGTTGCCATATTTCTCGCCGACGCGAGCCGCCCGTTCGAGCAACCGGCTGTGGAGGTAGAAGACATCGCCGGGGTACGCCTCACGACCCGAAGGACGCTTGAGCACCAGTGAGACTTGACGGTATGCCACCGCATGCTTGGAGAGATCGTCATAGACAATGAGTGCGTCCATGCCGTTGTCCATAAACCATTCCCCCATCGCGGCACCGGCGAACGGGGCAAGGTACTGATTGGTGGCCGAGTCAGAGGCGGACGACGCGACGATGATCGTGTATGGCATCGCCCCAGCATCTTTGAGAACTGCGATCAAACGTGCTATGGTCGATTGTTTCTGTCCAATGGCAACGTAGATACTGTACAGCGGGCGGTAGTTCTTATCCCCCGCGACTTCTGCTGCCTTGTTGAGGCGTGCTTGACTGATGATGGTGTCGATACAGATAGTCGTCTTGCCCGTCGAACGGTCGCCGATAATCAATTCACGCTGACCACGCCCAATGGGGATCATCGCGTCAATCAACATGATGCCCGTTTGGACGGGTTGGCGCACAGGTTCCCGGCGGATGATCCCGGGAGCGCGTTTCTCGACTGGGTACGCGACCGTACTTTGGATCGGCCCCAGTCCATCAAGTGGCTGACCCAGAGTGTTGACCACACGACCCAATAATCCCTTTCCCACGGGCACCTGCAACAGTTTCCCCGTGGTGCGGACCTCGTCGCCTTCCTGGAGTTGGGTGTAATCGCCAAGGACGATCACGCCGACTTCGGTTTCTTCGAGGTTCAACGCCAATCCCGTGATACCTTTGCCGAAATCGAGCATTTCGTTGAGCATCACGTCCGACAAGCCTTCGACCTTTGCCACGCCATCGCCGATCTCGCGAATGACGCCCACGTTCTGCTTTGCAGTTGCGGCCTTCGCACTCGCGATTTGCGATTCAATTTCGTTGAGAAGACTCGACATAATGATCTCGTGTCAGTTCATGAACCGCAAAGCTACAGCAAACCTACGCAACGCTTGTTTCTAATGGTCCACGGCATCTCAAAAGCGCGATTCCAGTGTTGCGAGTCGGGCCTTAATGCTTCCGTCGTAGACATCACTCCCAACTTTGATCCGCATCCCACCGATCAGGTCAGGGTTGTGAATGAATGTGGTGTTCAACCCCACGCCGTACACCCGTGACAACTCCGCCTGGATGCTGGCCTTCATCTCAGCCTGAAGCGGGGTGGCGCTTTCAACAGTCGCCGAATGTTTTGTGCTGTCAAACTTCACCAGTCGTCGGAATTCACACAGCACTATGAGCCGATTACGGTTGTTGGTCTCGCTGACTCGCAGCACGACCTGGCGAACCCGGTCCGCATCCAACAATCCATCCACCAGACAAAGTCGAAACAGTTGTTTGGCGTCGCGTCTGGCTTGGCTGATCCGTTTCATTGCAGGTCCCTTCAAACCTCAGTCAGTTGGCAAGTTGCCTTGCGGTATCCTCGGCAAGACGTTGCTGATCGTCGGGCGTCAGGATCTTGCCAGTGACTGCTGCTGTGGTCAGCACAATCAATCGACCCACGTCGCGTTTGAGTTCAGCGAGCATGCGGTCCCGTTCGCGGATGGTGGCCTCTCGCGCTTTCTGAATGATCTGTTCAGCGGTAGCGATTGCCTTTTCGGTTTCCTGTTGCAGGATGCGTGCGGCTGCGGTCCGGGCATCCTCTATCAATTTGGCTCCTTGCGCATTGGCCAACGTCAGCATTTCCTGATGCTTGGCCTCAGTCCGGGCCAGTTCGGCCTTAATTTTGTCGGCATTGGTCAGGCCCTCGGCGATTTTCTGCCGCCGCTCTTCGAGCATCGCAAGAACGGGGCGGTAGGCAAATCGGTGAAGCAGCACACTCACGATGCCGAAACTGATGATCTGAGCAATCAGATGAGGCCAGTCAACGCCAAAGGTCTTGGCGATCTGTTCGATCTGGCTGGCACCGTTTGCATCCGCAAGTAACGCTAGCGCATTCATGGTTGCAGTTCCGTATTGTCCAGCCCGAAGTCAAGTGACTTCCAACGCCAACGATGCCTCTTAGTTCACAAGGAACAGCGCGTAGAACACGATGGCTTCGGCGAATGCAATGGCCAGGATCGACTGAACCAGAATCTTCGTGGCTGCGCCCGGATTGCGTCCGACCGCCTCCGAAGCTTTCATGCCGATCAAGCCCACACTCAGGGCGGCGCCGAACGCCGCCAAGCCGACGTGCAGATTTCCGCTAATCTCTGCAAAGAGGTTCATAACAGTTTGCCTTTCTTTGTTGTTCCGCTGGCTCTTCGGATAGACCACCATCAAACCAACGAAGGACATCACTCACGTTTGTGTTGGCTCGGGTTCGGCTTCCTCTTGCTGACAAATCAGCAGAGTGAACACCGCTGTTAGCAACATGAAGACCATCGCCTGTACGAGTCCAACCAAGAGTTCCAAAAAGTAGAATGGGATTGGCAACAACCAGCCCAAACCCGGAAATTCGTGGGACATGGTCTCCAACATGTTTTCCCCGGCGAAGGTGTTGCCGTAGAGTCGAAAACTCAGAGAGATGGGCCGGAACAAGATTGAGACAATCTCCAGGCAACCCACCAAGAAGAACACAATCACCATCACCACTTTCATGAACCCATCGCTTTTCCCTTTGGGAGCGAAGAGTTCCTTCAGAAACCCGATCGGGCCTTGCTCTTGAAGCGCCCACACGATCCAACAGGCGAAGAAGACGAGGGCCATTGCCAGCGTAAGATTGAGGTCGGCGTTAGCACCTCGGAACAGCGGTTGGTCAATTTTGAAGCCCTCTGCGGCCTGATGACCCCACCCAACTGTTCCAACCCCAGGGATGAGGCCCACCCAGTTTGCAGCGAGAATAAAAATGAAGACGGAGGCAAAGAACCAAAAGGTCCGCTGGACCAAGTGGGCACCAATGACTCCCTCCAAAAACGTGTGCAAACTCTCAACCAGCCATTCCCAAAAATTTTGAGCGCCATCTGGCACTTGCTTCATTTTTCGAGTTGCATACCTCGCAAACAGGATCAGTCCCAGTGCCGTGATCCAGGTAACGACCATGGAGTTGGTGATCGGCAACCCGAAGATGCGGGTGATGGGGACGGCCTCCTGCGTGAGACCGTGTTCCTTTGGCATCGGTTTGGCAGTCCGAACAGCACCCTTGTCGGTGGACTGTGCAAATACTGCCCCCGAGCCTGGACTTCCGAAAACGGCGACAAAAAGCAGCAGAGCCGCGCCGAATCTCAGTGTGAACTTGTGCGCGACCATCGCGAACTTCCTCTCAGCTTGCGGTTCGTCGATCAATTTGTGCTGCGTCGGTGCGATATGACTCGCCCGTAATGCTTCATCTCGGAAGTTACACGTGCTCGTGGTTTGAGATCCGATAGTTTGTTTTGCGCACAGGGATCGACTCTGACTCAATGAGCCACGCAGTTCAGTTCTTTGAGGCAACGCTATGGCTATGAAGTCCGTGCCGCGCCTGTTAGTTTTGACAGGTATATTACTGAAAAATCGACAGGTCGTTCGAACGGCCTCGATTCCACTTTCGCGTTCTCACTGACTGCAACATATCGCACTCAGTTATCAGTTACGCACGCATCATGCCGAGTTCGTGGCTTTGTTCAGATTCGCCTGTTTCGAGGCTACTTTCTGGCTTCAATCCGCTCGTTTGTCTGCGTCTCGTCGCGCCTCACACCTCCAGCGATCCACTCGGTGTGTTGTTCTCGCACACTCGTTGTCGAAATGGCACACCAGTGCGGGTTTTCCCAGTCCTCCAGTCGTGGTTGCCACAATATCATTTGCCTGGATTTCCGGCGGGGCGAGCGATGTCAGGACAACCGACTGCGTCCAAGTTGTACCTGGCAGGTTGTACCTGGACCGATGAACTCGCGGCCGTGCATGGGGCGAACTCCGCGACGAGGACCGGGAAGTCGAAACTGGCGATGCCAAAGCCCGCCAGATCGCATCCTTCCAGAATCGAGAGTAGCGTTGGGGCGAGGCTTGCGAAGGGCGGATGGTTCGCGACATTGGCGTCGCGGATACCATGCACGGAGGTGGCGGCTTGGGGAATGGGCGTTGCAGCGAAGAGTTCGGCCGCGTGCTCAGAGAGTTCCAGAGACCGCGCGTCGTTGAGATTGCCCAGTCCGTCCACGCCTCGGGGGTTGGCGCGGGTCGGGTGTGGTACTTGGATGGGCGGCCACACTTGCCAATCCGACCTCGCGCCGACCCTCGCGGGTCGCACACGCGGCCTGAACGCCATGCTCAGCAGCGGCGGGGGCCGAGTGAGCTACAACACTGAAAAGCCTACGTGCCCGACGAATCACTCGAAGTTCCTGTGGCGGCCTCGGATGCTCACCACGGCACGAACGCATCCCCGGTGCTGCGGCCGGCGCGGGTGAACGTGTCATCCGACTCGCGGTGGTGGAAGTCGAACATGCCGGCGCGGACCCACTCGTAGGCGGTGGCACCGTTCCCGCCCTGTCGGATCTCCCGATCCGTAGCCGGGTCGAAACCCGGTGCGTCCGGCACACCCCAGGCACCTCGCAAGCTGTCGCCGTACCGATCGGTCCAGCCGAGCCAGTCCGAATCGACGTGCCGCACCCGAATCAAGGCCGGTTCGAAGCCAACGGCCTGGCGCAGGAAGTCCTTGCGGGCCCGGTGGGCCTGACGTTGCTCCTCGCGGTCGTAGTCCTTCTTCCTCCACCCCAGTTCCGGCGGGAGCGGGACCCGGAACGGCTCGGGGCGTGGGGTGCCGTCCGGGTCGAAGGCAAGGCCGTCCACGACCATCGCCAGGGTGGCGGGGTCCACGTTGTAGTAATCGACGGGTCGCCCCTCGAGGTGGGCCTCGAGCGTCTCCTGGACGAGCAACTGGGTGCCGTCGGGCAACTTACCCGCGTAGATCCCCTCGTAACCGCAGTAGCCCTCGTAGAAGTCGTGGGCGAACGGGAACGGCTCCTCGTCGAAGACGTACACCGAGCCGACCGGCCGGCCCGCGGCCGCGTTCACCGCCTCCACCCAGCCGTCGTGCTGGCCGAACGCCGAGACGAGGTGCAGCCCGCGCAGCGCCCGCCACGCCGAGCCGCGGGCGAGCGTTTCGGCCTGCACCAGCCCGCCGCCGGACCAGCAGACCAGCCGCTCGACCGACCGCAGGTGGGGCGATCCGGCCACCGCTCGGGCGTCGTTGTCGGAGTACCAGCACGCCAGTTCCAGTTCGCGGACGCCGCGGAGCCACTCGCAGGCGGCGAGCCGCTCGCCCCAGCCGTTGAGTGCGAACACGATGAGCCGGCGCAGCAGCGGGTACCGCCGGCGGATGTCGCGACCGTGCCGTATGAAGTTGCCGGCGTGCACCCCCACGGTCTCGACGAACCCCCGCCGCCACTCGGGTGCCAGGTTGGCGGAAGCCCAGGACAACCCGGACACCGTTTCAAACCAACGGTCTTCCTGGTCCCTGAACGAGACGTGGCCCGGCCAAGAGGAATGGAGCAACTGGACCACCTGCCTGTGTAGGGCGTTGATGGTGTCGTCATCGAACCGGTCGCGGTCCGGTTCGAGGCGGCACTGCAGGCGGATGAGTTCTGCGCGGTCGGGCTGGCCGTGCTCGTCCAGCCAGTCGGCGAACACCAGCCGCAGCGTGTCGTCGTCCGGGGAAGCGACGATCGCGGAGATGAACGCTTCCTCCATGGCCAACTTCGCCTCCGCCGCCGAACGACCTAGCCTCAGCCGCCCCGCCCGGCTTTGCGGGCGGGGTCAGCTGCAACGATGGTTCGGCCTGAGCTTACCCCCTGCCAAGCACCAAGTCCACCACCCAGCAGCCGCGGACGTGCGGCCCCTGCCCGCGGCAGTGGTCGAGCACGTCCGCGTCCTCGCACCCGGCGTCTTGCAGTGCGTCGGCCAAGATCGGCATCGCGTCAAAGTCGCGGGACTCGTACATCTGCCGAGCCAGGGCCACCGCCGTGGATGTCCGCCACTCCGGCAGGAACGTAACGGGGTGGAACGACTCCGCGAATATGTCCCGCACCAAGTCGGCCTGATCGGGTGATCGGGCCGCGGTGTGGCCGGCCGCCAGGGTCGCCCAGAGCGCGGCACTCTCGATGTACTCGCAGATCGGCTCGCACAGCTGGAATGGCGATCTGGGCGATTCGAGCATGTACTCGTCGGTTGCCGACAGGGTGTCTGCGGCCTGCGCCGCGAGCACCATGGGGTCGTCCTGCGCTTCCGGTTCGGGCCTGCCGGTCGCGGCGATCCGCTCCGCAACGACCAGTCGGGCGGCGGCCGCCGCCGCGGCCAGCTCCTCGCCCGTGGCGGTGCCTTCCGCATACCGCTCGGTCACCTCGACGGCGTGTCGGCTCCGCGGATCGAGCATCGGCCAGATGAGGCGGCAGCACGCGACCCCGAGCAGCCGGTACTTGCGGCGGCTCGCGTCCTCGGGGACGGACGCGATCAGGTTCTGCGAGTGGGGCGTCGTCTTCCACTCCGGGTAAGCCATTGGCCGTCCTCCACGATCGCCTGCCGCACGCGCGAAGAGCACCCCTGACCCCGTCTCCGATCCACTACCCGACGGTCCCGACGTTAGCCCTCGCAGGAACTCGGCCCACTCGCCTCGCCGGCCCTATGCCGACCTCCGGTTGCCGAACGACCAAGCTCAGCAGCCGGGGCCGCTGAGGGGGCAATGAAATCCAGAAAGCGAACATGCGGCCCCGGTCTGCTGCTGCGGATGGTTCGGCCTGACCACCCACAGGATCAGCGAGCGCACCGAGTCAGGCTAGCTTCCGCCCGGCCGCGTACCGCTCCGCGACCAGCTCCGTGCCGTCCTCGGCCCACTCGTAGTGCCACCCATCGTACACGTCGCCGGCCATCTCGCTGAAGCACCGGATCTGCCCGTTCGGGTGCCACGCGACCGACACCCCGTGCTCGATGCCGTCCCGCAGGTGACTGAGCCCGTCGAGTTGGCCGTCCGGTCGCCGGGTCTTGGCTACCCCGGTGAACGGCTCGCCCTGGAAGCAGTATTGTCCGGTGTCGGGGTCGTACTTCAGCAACCGGTCGTCGATTCCCTCGACGGTCCGGTCCACCCGCTCCCGGTCACGCCAAACCGCGTCCATCCCACCACCCGCGAGAAGGCCGAACGACCTCGCTCAGCAGCCGCGGAGGCGCGGGGAGCTTGAACCGTGGAATCAGCTACTGCCCCCGCGGTCTGCTGGAGCGGATGGTTCGGCATCTGCTACTCGGAAGTCCTGACCGACCGAACCCAATCGCCGATGGGCCGCGGTAGCTCGGCGTACAGACCTGCCATCGCAGCGTCCGTCGGCCGCCACTCGAACACGCGATCCGGCTCGAAATCGGTGGACAGATGGACCACAGCCGACCACCAGTACAACTGCGTTAGAAGCGCCTCGAACTTGCCGAGCCATTCGTCCCAGATGTCACGATTCTCCGGAGCGTCCTTGATTGATGCGCCGAAGTGGATAACCTGGCGACGGAACGTCCCCTGTGGGTGACCCGCCGGTAAGGCGAACATCCCACGGACCAGCCAGGGCCAATCGTCATCCCACGGGAAGCGGTTGAGCACGGCCCGATTCAGCGCATGTAGGGCAAAGTAGTCCGCGCCGGGTTGCCGGGTGGCTCCGATTATCCGCCCGTACAGGATCGCCTCGTGGCTCATCTCCCACCCGAAGTTCACTCTTGCCGAACATAAAGCTCACCTGCCCGGCCGCGAAACCAATCAGCGGCAACTGCACGCAGACGAGCAGCAGAAAAACGAACTACGTGGTTGGGTCAGGTTGTATGTTCCATTTCACTCGTGGCGGTCTGCCGCGAGTATCCTCATCCGAGGAGTTGCGGGGAGGCCTTTCGGTCTGGTGAGGCTCGACCTCTTGCTGCAGATTGGCCCCTCCGTCTCGGACTCAACTGCTTGTTACATCTTGAGGCCATGACCTCTCATCACAAGCTTCCTTTACGTCCGACCTCACGGAGGATCCGCTGCTCTGCGTCCCGTTCCCCAACACATCTTCGGAGGCTCCATGTTACCCGACCAAGTTGCCGTCGCACCTCCACTGGCCGTCAATCATCCCGTCCGCATCGGCGTTGGCATCGACACTTCTCGATACGGACACTTCGCCGCCTTCCTGCGTGAAGACCACCAACCCGCCGCTGCACAACTCCAGTTCATCGAGTCCGCTGACGGATACGCTCAATTCCAACAGCGACTCGAACACATCGCCCAACGCCATAAGTCCGTCTCCTTCGCCATCCGACTCGATGCCGCCGGACAGTACGCCGATAATCTCCTCTACTTCCTTCAACGCCTCGCCAAACATCCCGAACGCCACACCTGCTTCCTGCCCAACTGCACCATCACCATCTCCTGCGGCGATCCACAACGCAACAAAAACTACCGCGCTGCCCTCTTCGGCAGCAAAAAGTCCGATCCCATTGAGGCTCAGGCCGCCGCTCGGTATGCCCTCAGCGAACGACCTGCCTCCGCAACTCCGTTGTCGATGGAAATGCGAACGGTCCGGCAGGTCGCTACCCGGCTGCAAGCCACCGTCCGGCAACGCACACGCCTGGTCAACCAACTCCACCACCTGCTGGCTCTCGCCTTTCCCGAACTCGCGCTCCTCGTCAAAGACATCTCACTTGGGTGGGTTCTCGAACTCGTTCATCGCTTCCCTACCGCCCAGCTCCTCGCGGCCGCCTCCGACAAGGATCTCGCCAACATCCCCTACCTTCCCGACACGCACATCTCCAAACTACTCCAAGACGCACGCTCCTCGATCGCCTCACTGTCCGGATCGACTATCGAGGAACTTGTCCGCGATCAGGTTCGACAACTCCGCGATGCCTCGGCTCGACTAAAACGCCTGGAAAACCTGATGGTCCAGGCCTATCGTCGCTTGCCATCTCCCAACCACCTCGACACGATCCCGGGCATCGGAGATGTCACCGCTGCC
>JAIOPV010000085.1 GCA_021413735.1 Planctomycetota bacterium | reverse complement strand
TACGCGCTGCAAATCTACTTCGATTTCTCGGCCTACACCGACATGGCCCGCGGTTTCGGGATGCTGTTCGGCTATCGCTGGCCGGAGAACTTCAACAGCCCGTATCTCGCCACGTCAGTCACCGATTTCTGGCGACGCTGGCACATGACGCTCTCGCGGTTCCTGCGGGATTACGTCTACATTCCGCTCGGCGGCAACCGTCATGGCCGCTTCCGCACGCAGTTGAATCTGATGCTGACGATGCTTCTCGGCGGCCTGTGGCACGGTGCGAACTGGTCGTTCCTGGTATGGGGCGGACTGCACGGCAGTTTCCTAATTCTGCATCGACAGTGGAGCGGATCGCGACCTGCCGAGTGGCTGAACGCACGCACCGGTTGGGCGCGATTGCTGTGGCACGGGATCGCCATCGTGCTGACCTTCCATTGCGTGTGCTTAGCGTGGTGTTTCTTCAGGCTGACAGTGTTCGCGGATAGCGTGGCGTGCGTGCGGAAGTGGGTGGAGTGCGATCCGTCGAAGATGTGGGGTGGACCGTGGTGCGACCCGGCTGTGTGGCTCGCGTTGGGGCTATATGTCTCGCTGATGTGTGCGGCGGACGCTGGCAAACGCCTTGCATCACGGCCGGGCGAACTTCGTGGTGCGTTCGCGACGGGAGCAGTATGGGGCGTGCGCTTTGCGACGATCACGCTTGCGGTGCTGATCGCCCCCAGCGGCACGAAACCGCCGTTCATCTACTTCCAGTTTTGAACGCCCGGTCGACGCTTTACTTTGTGGTTCTTATCTTGCATTTTGGAAGTGCCTTTTGCAGTTCCAGGATGCCCGCATCCGTCACCTTGGTGCCGACAATTTGGAGGGTCGTGAGATTTTTCAGCCCCGCGAGTTCTTTCAACCCCACGTCCGTCACTTGGTTGAAATTCAAATAGAGTTCCGTGAGAGCTGCAAGTCGGCCGATGTCCTTTAGCCCGGCGTCTGTCACCGGGGTGAAGCTCAAGCCGAGATGGTTCAGATTC
Organism: Planctomycetota bacterium; assembly: GCA_021413735.1. Lineage (GTDB taxonomy): Bacteria > Planctomycetota > Planctomycetia > Gemmatales > Gemmataceae > Gemmata. The sequence goes on along the minus strand of JAIOPV010000085.1, from coordinate 34,678 downwards.
TTGAGTGCGGTGAGTTCCATCAATCCTGCGTCGGTCACCTTTGTGCCGTTCAGAGCCAAGTGGGTGAGGGCTTTGAGTGACGCGATATGTTTCATACCTGCGTCTTTCACAGGGGTGCCGTTCAACTCCAAGTGAGTGAGTTTTGTGAGCGCTGCGAGTTCTTTCAGCCCCTCGTCTGTCACCTGCGAGCCGCTCAAATTGAGATTGGTGAGGCTTTTGAGTGATACGAGTCTCTTCATCCCTTCGTCGGTCAGTTTGGCGGAGTGAAGATCGAGGTGCGTAAGTTTTGTGAGAGGTGCAAGTTCTTTCAAACCCGTGCCTGTCACAGCGGTCCACGGCAGACTGAGTTCTGTGAGGTTCGTGAGCGACGCAAGTTCCTTCAACCCCGCATCGGTCACCCGACTGTGATCCAACGTGAGGTGAGTGAGCTTCGTAAGTTGGGCGATGTCTTTCAACGCCCCATCCGTCACATCTGTCTCGGACACGTCAAGATTTGTCAGGTTCTTGAGTTGGGCAAGGTTCTTCAGCACTGCGGCGGTTCCCTCGCGAGCCCGCAGATACACTTCGACGACGGGCTTACCGGGTCGTTTGTCGTCCCGCGTCACACTGCCGCGAAGCTTCTCAACGAGTTTGACAACATCATCCTCTGCGTCGTCACCTCGGGCCGCCGGAAGAATTGAGCAGAACAGAACCACACCGAGGAGAGGACGCATCTGACTTCCTCATGGAAAATGATGGCTTCCGCGAATCAAACACCAACTTCAACGGCCCTCGTGACAGTTTCATTCAACATTTCAGCCACAATTTCGGTTCGCAGCACTTCTTCGAGTTCCGCCAGTGCACGCGCTGCGGGCATTCCATCCATCACGCGATGGTCGAAATGCAATCGCACATCGACCGTGCCATCCGGCTGAATCACGCCACAGTTCAAGCTCGTCGTCAGCGGGCAGATCAGGTTCGTTGCGGTCGCACCAGACGCACCCGTCAGACTCACACCGAATGTGCCGAAGTTGCGAGCCTTCACTTTGCCAAACCACGACGTCGCATACCACCAGAGGAAACGACGTGCCAGCAGCGGATACGATGCATACCGCAGCGAACGCCGGAAGTTGGATATCTCGTGAACCGGCTTAGTCCTCCAGTCTTCCAGCTTTTCCATCAACTCCGAAAGAGGCCGCGTTTCGGGGGAAGTTACCAGCCCAAAAAACACGCACGGTTCGCCCTGATATTCCCGTTCCACGGCAACCGACGCGCTGCTCGCATCTGCTTCCCACAAGTGTGGCCAGGGCAACGGCAAGTACGCCCGACGCAACTCCTGACGACGAGCCGCAACCAACCCGAACGCCTTCACGAACAACAACGCCCACGACGGCGCACGGCTCACACAAGCGCGTGCCGCCACGACCGGCGACAAATCCATTCGCCTCTCGAACGTGATGATCGGAATTTTGCTCGATGCCCGCAGCAGGTCGCAGATCAAGCGACGCGGCGGCGACAACGACTTTCGGCGACCGGAAACCGACGCCATGGACCAGCCCTCTACAACCCGCAACGAACTGTGCCAGTCAGGATTATTCCGGTATAGCGAATTTCTGACCGTGCAGGCCAGTTCACTCGCGGCACACAGCGTGGTACACTCTTCATAATCTCCCAAGGAGCACGCGCCGATGATAGCCCGATTTCTCGTGCCGCTCGCGTTCGTGTTCCTGCAGCAACCGCTCGCCCAAGCTGCGGAAGTTTCGTTCGAGCGCGACGTGATGCCGGTGCTGTCGCGGGCGGGCTGCAACTCGGGAGCATGTCACGGGAATCTGAACGGGAAGGGTGGGTTCAAGCTCTCGCTCAAAGGCGAAGACCCCGCGACTGATCTCGCGGCACTTACGCGAGAAATGCTCGCCAGGCGAACCGATCCGCTCCACCCGGCAGAGAGTTTGATGCTGTTGAAAGGCACGGGCCGCGTTCCGCACGAAGGAGGCAGTCGCTTCTCGCCAACAAGCACCGAATATGCCGCAATTCATGCATGGATCGCTGCGGGTTGCCGTCCCGACAAAGGTGATGGCCCAACGCTTTCGCGACTCGATGTGGCGCCAGCCGCGAAGATCCTCATCGAGCCAGCGGACCGTTTCAGCGTCACGGTTATGGCTCATTTCTCGGACGGCTCGAAACGAGATGTCACGCATCTGGCGGCGTTCGAGTTCACGGCGGTCGGCATCGCGAAGATTACACCTGCGGGCGAAGTGATCCGCGAAGCGACCGGTGAAACGGTGCTGCTCGTGCGGTATCTGACGCAGCTCGCTCCGGTGCGGATCGTCTTTCTGCCTGACCGACCAATTCCGGAGATGGGTACGATCCCGGTCAACAACGAGATCGACAGGCTCGTGCTCGCACAGCTCCGCGAACTGCGATTGAAGCCCGCTGATGTTGCACCCGATCACATCTTCTTGCGGCGAGCGTTCCTCGATACCTTGGGCCTTCTCCCCACTCCGGATGAAACGCGAGCGTTCCTCGCAGACGCCGATCCGAAGAAGCGCGAACGGCTCATCGACTCGCTTCTGAAGCGTCCCGAGTTCGCGGAATACTGGGCGCAGAAGTGGTCGGACTTGCTGCGAAACGAAGAGAAGTCGCTCGACAAGAAAGGCGTTGCGGTCTTCTATCGCTGGATTGCGGCGCAGATCGCCGCAGACCGTCCGTTGAACGAATTCGCGCGAGACATCCTCGCCGCGAGCGGCAGCACTTACGCGAATCCGCCCGCGAACTTCTGGCGTGCAATCCGCGAACCCACGCAGCGAGCCGAGGCAGTCGCACAGGTGTTCCTCGGCATCCGCATGGGCTGTGCTCGCTGTCACAATCACCCGTTCGACCGCTGGACCAGCGACGAGTATTACGGCTTCTCGGCGCTGTTCGCCCGCATCGACTATCGCATCAGCGACAACGTGAAGAAAGACAAGTTCGACAAGCACGAGTTCGTCGGCGAGCAGTTCGTGTTCCAGAACCGCGACGCGGAGATGATCCACCCACGCACCAAGAAACCGGCAACACCCGTCTTCCTTGGCGCGAAGGCTCCGAAGTTCGGCCCCGACTCGGATCGACTTTCGGCGATTGCGGATTGGATCGCGTCGCCGGGAAATCCGTTCTTCGCTCGCACTCAGGTCAACCGAATCTGGTTGCACTTGATGGGCCGCGGGCTGGTCGATCCGAACGACGACTTCCGTGCCACGAACCCGCCGACCAATCCCGAACTGCTCGATTACCTCGCGAAAGACTTCGCGGCTGGCGGCTTCCATCTCAAGCGGACAGTCAAGCAGATCATGATGAGCCGGACGTATCAGCTTGCATCGACGGTTCGCGAACGCACGACGATGGGCGACGACCTCCACCATTCGCACGCCGCGGTGATGCCCTTGGAAGCGGAACAACTGCTCGACGCGCTCGCACAGGTCATGGATCTTCCCGTGCCGTTCTCGGGCTATCCGCTGGGCATCCGGGCGAATCAGGTGCCGGCCCCGCCACAGAGTGGACGTCGCGGTTCCGACGGTATGGGCGAACGCTTCCTGAAGACGTTCGGCAAGCCGGATCGTCTGCTGACGTGCGAGTGCGAACGTAACGACGATCCTGGTTTGTTGCAGGCGTTCCAGCTCATCACCGGCGAGTTGATGAACGACATGATTCGCGCGACGGACAACCGCGTCGGGAAGATGCTCTCAGCGGGGAAGACCGACGCGGAAATGCTCGACGAGATTTACCTCGCGGCGTTGTGTCGGAAGCCAACGGAGATTGAGACGAAGAAGCTGCTGGCGCTGTTGGCTGCGGCGAAGAATCGACGTGCCGTGTGGGAAGATGTGCTGTGGGCTGTGGTGAACAGCAAGGAATTCCTGTTGAGAAGATGATTTTTTGCGAGCCACGGGGTTTAGCCCCGTGGTGCTGAAGTGAACAAAAAACCACGGGGGTAAACCCCGTGGCTCGCAAAATCATTCCTCGTCGTCGTCTTTGCCTGGTTTGACCGGTTTTGCTGGTTTTGTGGGCTTTGACGGGCCCGCGTTTTCGGCATTCTGTGGAGCAACTGCCTTCCGCACCGCACCCGAACGCGGCCCAATCGACGGCAACGCTGGCTTCGATCCCGGTCCCGAATCCGCGATGTCGTCCGAATCCGCGGCCGGTGCCGGCACTTTTCGCAGGGCACCACTCTTGGGAAGCGGACCCGAGCGCGGCAAACCTTTGGGTTTGGGTGCCGCCGCTTCGATCGCCGCTGCCGACTCGCGGAGCTTCTTGCGGGCACGGGTCAGCACCGCACCAATCGTATTCACAGGCACTTCCGTCTCGGTGCTGATCTCTTCGTAAGTGCGGCCTTCCAGGTAGTACAGTCGAACAATCTCGCGTTCCTTCCCGGAAAGCGCCTTCAGTAGTTGTTCGACTTCATCCAAGCTCTCCATACCCTTGAGCGCCGCAGGAGCGGCATCGGGGAGGTCGTGATCCAACTTGGAATTGCGAGACTTCTGTCGGCGTGCCAATTCCTGGATACAGATTCGGCGGGAAACGACTGTCAGGTAGGTTGCGAGGCTCGACTGACCACGAAACTCTCGCAGCACGCGGAAGTCGTGCCCCACGATCTTGAGGAGAACCTCGGCGGCGATATCTTCCACGTCTTCCGGCCCGATGTGGGTACTGCGAAGGTGGGCGGTGTAGCCAATGACGTGGTAGATGAGGCTGATGAAGCGATCGACGAAGTCGTTCCACGATCCGGGTGAACGGCTCAGGCACCGTTTCAACAGGTCGCGGTCTACCGCGGTGAATGGATTCGGGTCCACGATCACAGCCCCTGGGGAGGAGAGTGGGTCGAAGTGGTTAGGATGAGTGTAGCGTGCGGCTTTGATTCGCTCAATGCTCGGAACACCAGTTCTTCATGCTCTATTATACTGGCCCCCTTGCGACCGACACAATCGCGCCTCTCGACGGCTGTAATTCCCTTGCACATCGCATGGTTGGCGAGGATGATTACGTATCTCACCGACCCCGGGTATTCGCCCGATTATTCTGGAACCCACGCCAATGCTCCGTGTTCTGGGTAACCGCAAAACGCTCTGCAACGGCATGACTCGTCGCGACCTGCTGAGCGCCGGAGCCGCGATGGGGCTTTCGTTGCCAGCATTCTTGCGCCAACAGGCCGCGACAGCCAACGAGCGACCCAAGCACGATGCCTCGTTCGGTCGGGCGAAATCCTGCATTCTCCTGTTCCTGTACGGTTCCCCGAGCCAGCTTGAACTCGCGGACATGAAGCCGGACGCACCCGTCGAAGTGCGTGGCGAACTCAAGGGAATCAAGTCCACACTGCCAGGCTGCGACGTGTGCGAACTGCTGCCGCACACGAGCCGCGTGATGCACAACGTCACGGTCGTTCGCTCGGTGACGCACAAGCACCCGATTCACGGAGTCGCCTACGCCACGACGTCGGTCGAGAACATCGACGTCGCAATGGAACTCAGCCCGCACGACGCCCGACACTGGCCGTTCATCGGGTCGGTGGTATCGCACCTCGAACAGCGAGCCAAGCCCGCGACGGCCCGCAAGCCAGTCCCCGACAACATCGCGTTGCCGTGGGCGTTCAGCAGTCAGCGCACGGGCGAAGTGCAGCGAGCCGGCCCATACCCGGCGTTCTTAGGAAGGCAGTTCAGTCCGCACTTCACGAACTTCCACGGCAAAGCAACCGCGAAGATCACCAAGACGCTGAACCCGAACACGATCGAATTCGACGAACCATATGCGGGCATCGCTCAGGATGCGTACTTCTCGCTCGGTGGCGAAGGCGCTGCCGACATCACTCTCGACCGCGTGAACCATCGCAAATCGCTGCTCGACCAGATGGAGGACGCACGCCGATCGCGTGACAAAACCGACTCCGAAGACCCGTTCCGCGAACTGGCGTACTCGATCATCGGCTCCGAGAAAGTGCGACAAGCACTCGACGTGCGGCGTGAGCCAGCGAAATCGCGTGAGAACTACGGCCACATGCTGTTCGGTCAGAGTTGCCTGGCGGCTCGTCGGCTCGTCGAGGCCGGCAGCAAGTTCGTGACGGTGTTTTGGGACGAGTTCGGGCTGGCAGGTTCGGGTTGGGACACGCACTGGGAACACTACCCGCGAATGCGGAACGAACTGATGCCCGGCTTCGACCGTGGCTTCTCGGGGCTCATCTCGGATCTCGATCAGCGTGGCATGTTGGACGAAACGCTGGTGATGGTGTTGAGCGAGCACGGCCGCACGCCGAAGATCAGCTCGGCGAAGGGTGGTGGTCGGGATCACTGGTCGCAGGCGTATTCGGTGATGCTGGCGGGTGGCGGCATCGCTCGCGGCAAGGTGATCGGCAAGACGGACAGCATCGGCGGCACGGTCGCGGATCGTCCGGTGTCGCCGAAGGACTTGCTGGCGACGGCGTACCACCTTCTCGGCTACGACCTGGAATCGACGATCACGGATCGTGCGAATCGTCCGGTTTCGATCGTGCCCGGCGGCCAAGTGCTGCGTGACGTGCTGGCGTGAGATCAACCGCGATGGCACGTGTATCCCCCAAACCACTTCCCGCACCGCGGCCCGAGTTGCTCGCGCTGCTCGATGCGGTGAAAGACAACCCGGACGACGACACGCCGCGGTTGGTGCTGGCCGACTGGCTCGATGAGCAGGACGAACCGCTCGACGCTGAGCGTGCCGCGTTCATTCGGAAGGATATCGCCGCCAACCGCGAGCACGGCTTCCTTCAATCGCTGCCGCCAACGGGTGAGGCCCTTAACGCCGAGGAAGTTCGGTTCAAACGTTGGCTTGGCCCAATCGGGAATTTTACTACCGGCAGGTTTCATCGCGGCCTACCGACGGCCTGGTTCTCTGCCCCCGACTTGCTCAAGCCCGACTGTCAGCGGTTGCTCCCTTCGGAAGAGTTCGCGTTCGTTCAGTTCGTGCGGCTTACAGATGCCAGCGGCCCGCGAATGGAAATGTTGGCGAAGCAACCGGAATTCCGCTTTATGCCTGCGGTGAGCTTGGACCCTTTCAATTCATTCGGAACGCATTACGCCATCCGGTTCTTCGAGTCGCCGAACCTCACCGGGCTCCGGCACATTGCATTCCGCGGAGTCGATCCGGGCGCGGCCGGTGTCGAGACGCTGGCGAAGAACCCGGCTCTTTCGCGGTTGCGGAAACTCACCCTGTTTCACAACAAGCTCGTCGATAAAGCGGCTATTGCTCTTGCCGCAGCGAAGCACCTGAAGAACCTCACATACCTCGATCTTCGCGACAATAAGATCGGCGACAAGGGAGCGGAATCGCTCGCCGCGTCGAACGCATTCCCAAATCTCAGTTGTCTCGTCATGCGAGAAAATTCGCGGATCACGGACGCCGGCAAGAAGCAACTTCGCGACAAATTCGGCGACCGCGTGAGACTGGATTAATTACTTCCAACCGTGCGCGGTATCCTGAACGGGACGCACACTGACTGGAGTTCACCATGCCAGACCCGATTGATCGCCGCACGTTCGCCGCGTTCACCGCAAGCGTCGTGCTTGGCAGCGAAGCGCTGTCGGCCGACACGCCCGAAATCGCGCCGATGCCGCACACATTGCCTCGCGTCGCGACCGAAGCACCGTTCACGCGTGACTACCCGCCGCCGGGGTTCAACCCAAGCTGGAAGAATCCGCAGATCAACCGCTTGCTCGTGCAAGACTTCGTCGTGTTCGCGCACATGGATTTCGACATGGTGAAGAAACTCCTCGACCGCGAGCCCGGATTGCTGAACACAGCGATGGACTGGGGTGCCGGTGACGTGGAAAGCGCCCTTAACGGGGCGTCGCACATGGGGCGGCACGACATCGTTGAGTTTCTACTGGAACGCGGCGCACGCATCGACATCTTCTGCGCCGCGATGATGGGTCAAATCGACGCGGTGCGTGCATTCCTCACGCTGCAACCGAAGCTCATCGACGCCAAGGGGCCGCACGGTTTCTTCAACCTGCACGTTCACGCTCAAATGGCCCGCGACGGCGGCAAGACGCTCGACTATCTGCAATCCGTCAAGAAGATCGAGGTGAAGCCGCTGCCGTTCATGAAGAAGCCCGCCGACAAGACCGACCCGCCCAAGAAGCCACAATGACGCGGAGGCAACCATGATCCGCGTTCAGTGTCCGAAGTGCGCCTGGCGGTTCGCCGTCGAAGACGAAATGCGTGGTCGGCAGGATCGCTGCCCGCAGTGCGCCACGCCTGTTCCCGTCGCTACCGATGCTGGCGGGGATGCTCCAGAAGTTCCCACGGTCGCAAGTTGGGCAACGCTGACTCGAACGCCGCTTTCCGAGATCGATGACAAACTTCGCCCGGAGTTCAACAACTACCTGGCTGCGCTCAGTGCGGGAGTGCATCGCTTGAATCTGTTCCCGGTCGCTGGTCCGGGCATCGATCTGATTGTGCTTGTGACTCTCGGCACCGGCGGGAAAGCAAACTTCGACGTGATGACGCAGCCGATGGAGGCGATGCTCGATACCGCTGGGCTTGCGGAGTTGTTCCGGGCGCTGTTTGCCGTGCGAACACCCGCCACACGCGGCCCCGCAGCAGAGGCAACGCTCGTCTTCGCGGTGCGTGGCGGATCGGGACAACTGCAACGCCCCGGGGAAGATCCTCTCCCTCGTGGCGTGTGAACTCGAACCACTCAGGCGGACGGAAGGGATACTGCACTTCGACAGGAACCCCTTCCGCTCGTGCGACAGTCTCGTTTCGATGGAATCCGTGGATCAGACAGCTCTGACTCACACACACACTTCCAGTACGAGGAAGTTGTCCGGTTCTTTCTGATACAACTCCGCGGCCTGTCGCAGCGTCACGATGCGGTCCGAGTGCCAGGGGTTCTCCAGGTTCGGCATCGTGTCCTTGTACGGGAAGTCCTTCAGCAAGTCGGCCCGCATGAGCATCGCTCGGACCTTCCGAATTCGCTCCTCGCCAACCAGTTCGCACGTCAGGAACAAGGCATATTTCACGGTGGTTACCGGCTGGCCCGCGTCTTGGCGTATGTGGCCAGCGACGAAATGTTCCGCCACCGCATTCAGCACGAAGTTCAACAGGAACCAACGATCCTCTTGTGCAATCGGCATCACGGGCTTGTCGAGAGTTGTCGCACGGGCAGCGATCCACACCTTCTCAATGGCGATCTTGTTCAGGAAGATTTCGTCGATTGACCGTTCCAACACGGTGCGGATCTTCAGGTAACCATCCGTGAAGATGTTCAGACTGACGATGATTCGGTCGAGGAATTCTTTGCTGGCCCACTGTTGATGTGCCCGACGGCGTGCCCACCACCACGTGAAAAGGAATGTCGCAAGGGATGTGGTCGCGGCCACCAGAATGGTGGTCACGATACGCTTGGTGTAGTCGGTCGCGACTTCGTTTCCGTTCAGCTCAAGCCCGAAAAGGATCATGTCAGCCACACGATTCCGGGAAGATGACCCGACGGGAGAACCAGTCGGGAACCGGCGATGTTGCCCGGCACGCCCATCTTACGCGAAGGTGCCGCGTGGACGACGGTGTTGCGGCGAGTTGTGTCACTTCAACGCGTCGTATTCGGCTTTGAGTCTGGCGGAGACCACAGTCCGTTGCTCAGGCTTGGCCTCAAGCGTCGCTTCCACTCGGTTGATGATGTAGCGAGCCACCGAGTGCCGAAAGGTTGGTGGTGGGTCTTGCAGCCACGCACATTCAAACCCGACACGGTGTTGAAGGATGGGTTCCAGTTCGTCGATCGCGTCGGCGAGGGTAATTCTTCCATCAATGAGCCGGTTGGCAGTGTGCCCCGAGGCCTCAACCTCGCGCCTCAATCGAACCCGCTCTGCCTCAACCGCAACAGAGTGCTCACGAGTGATTCGAGCTTCCTCGCGCAGCGCGTGGAAGTTCCAGACATCCAGTCCCAGGCTCTGAACCCACCGAGGGGCGAGAAGCTCCGCCGCCACGAGAGTCAGCACAAGCCCAGACAAAGTCGCAACAGAAACGGTACCTGCACGTTGGGCGGCCATGGGCAATCCTCCTGAGCCATCCCCGTTCAACGGCGGTTGTTTGCCGTGGGCGAAGGGATTGACTTGGATCATGTCTCTCCTGACCAATGAGGACGAATCATAATCGACTCACTCAAGCAAAGCAAGCGTCAGCACAATTGATATGGACATTATTTTGTCCGTGAGCGCGAGTGATTCAACAGTTTTGTTCAATGCGAAGAATCGTATATTAGTTATTCTGTCGATAGATGGTCAATCCCGTGAACTGGGCGAAATGAGATTCAGTGGGTCGCGATCTTCTGTGTGCGAGGAAGAGTTTGAAGCTCAGACTGAAGGCGAGCAAGAACTTCGTCCCGCGTGGCCTGTGGGTATCGAACCAATTCCCCGGTGACGTAGCCGATCACATTGTGGGCCGATTTCTCTTCGTCGGTGTTCCCTGGGTAAGTCGCCCGGATGATCGTCATGTACTCTTGTCGGGGTCGATTGAGCGCGAGGAATTCGTCGGAAACGGCGGCGAGAGTGGTCCGGCCCGCAATCAATTCAGCGACGAGCGCCTCCTTGATCGCGATTCGGCGTTGAATCTCTCGGTTGACGACTTCGAGGTTCTCACTCAATTCCTCTTCGTTTTTGAGTTCCTCTCGCACGCTCTGGGGGTGGAACATATCAACGACAAGCGACGCTCCCCACTCCGAGTTGGCGGCAAAAGCGGCCACGGGAATCATCAAGAAAATCGCAGCGGTGCGGAAGGTCATCATGGTGGCGTCTCCGGTTGGGGACGATGCGGATGCAGGATGGATGTCGCACGGGCAACATCCGGCAGGCTTACCGTATCTGGCTGCTGGTAAGGATTCGTTGTCCGAGGATGAAGCTTGTGAGTGAATCCAGGATTTACGCCCGGTTCGCCTTGCTTCACAACGACACGCTCCAAACCACATCACGGACGAAGCGGCTCTCGTGAGCCGCAATCGGAGAGACCGTTCAGGATCAAGTTGTGAGTCTTCCAGACCGCTCAACTGCCCAAAACGGAAGGGGCGGGGAGTTCTTCTGAATCGGGAATAAGCAACCACGATGCCGAGTTCTCAGTTTTGCAACGCCCATCGCCGCAACTCCTGAAGTTACCGTCGGTTGCCCACACCGTTTAAAGATCCCGTGAAACCTTCCGCAATTGCGAACTGCTCGCTTTGGCAGCAATCCCTGCTGTCGGATGAACTTTTTCCAGTGTTCCACTTCGCCGCTTGCGGCGTTGCGGTCACAACACGCTTGGTGCCCATTCCGTTTGTCATCCTGTGCGGATACTCTGAACCAGTAGCACCACGGAGCCGCTTGATGTCTATCGATGCCACCGATGCCGCGGACGAATCCGATGTCGAACCCACACCGCAGGCCGACGAACCGCTCGGAGCCATTCCAGGCTACCAACTTCTTCGCGTGGTCGGTCGGGGTGGAAACAACATTGTCTACGAAGCTCGACAAGACGGGCTGAACCGCATCGTTGCCATCAAGATCATTCGCAGCGGCAATCCGCGAGAGTTGCTTCGACTGCGGGCTCAAGCCGACGCGGTTTCCAGCGTGTGTCATCCGAATGTGGTGCAAATCTACGACGCCACGGAACACGAGGGGAAGTCGATCCTGACCCTCGAATTCGTCTCTGGCGGCACGCTCGCCAACCACCTTCGGGATGTCGGCCGCATGACCGCCAAGTCGGCCGCGCTGCTGCTGATTGGCGTAGCTCGTGGAATCGCAGCCGCGCACGCTCAGCAAATCGTGCATGGCGATCTGAAACCCGCAAACATTCTTCTCGATCAAGCCGAAGAACCGAAGGTTGCGAATCTGGGTTCCACTTATCAACGGACTGGTTCCGCTGTCGCCGTGGGAAACCCCGCGTATGTCGCTCCCGAGTTAATCACCGGAACAACCAAGTTCGTCGGCCCGACCGCCGATGTGTGGGCGATGGGCGTCATTCTGTATGAGTGCATCACCGGTCGCCGACCGTTTCCGGCTGAGAGTGTCACCGAACTCGTGAACGCGATTTGCAACGCGAGCCCAGAGTTGCCCACGCAGTTGGTGCCTGATTTGCCGAGCGATCTCGAATCGGTGTGCCTGAAGTGCCTCAAGAAGAGCCCGACCGAACGGTATCCATCCGCGACCGAACTGGCCGACGATCTGACGCGGTTTCTTGGGGGCGAACCCGTGAATGCCCGAGACGTTGGTCTGGGCGAGCGGTTCGTGAAGTGGGTTCGCGGGCACAACGTCGCGGCGACATTTCTCGCGGGGATGCTGACGCTCACAGTCGTGGGACTGGTTGGTTTCTACTTGATGTGGCAGAAGGCCCAGACGCACTTTGCGGCTGCGAAAGAATCGGAGATGATGGAACAGCATCGTGCGGCCGAGGCTGAGATGGCTCGCGCTCGCGCCGAACAAGTCCAGATGACGGAGAGAAAACGCGCCGACGAAGCGACGACAGGACACCGGACGGCAGACCAAACGCTTCAGGAACTCGCGGGTCATGCTGCCGATCTGATCTCGCTGGTGTCCGCACAGAATCCGCAACTTCCCGCCGATGCCGCGAGTCGCCAGGTGATGCTCGATTCACTCGCTGCGTGCCGCCGTGCGGCAGCGTCTCCGCAGACGACATTCTCCATGCGAGTTCGGCTGTCGGCCGCGTTCGTGACAACGGGGAACAGGTTCGAGAAGCAGGGATTGCACGCAGAAGCGACCGAGTTGTATCGCGAGGCTGTGGAAGTGATCCGACCGGCTGTGACTGAGAATCCCAATGATCTTCAGGCCGCTGCTCAGTTCACCACGTCGTTGGCGCATCGTGCTGCGATGCTCACCCGACACGGAAAGGCAACCGAGGCACTTCCGCTGCTGCTTGAAGCTGAGAAACTTGACCGGTTGGGGATGAGTGCTGCCGAGCCTGGAGAAAGGCCGTTCTGGAGAGGAAACCTGTTCTTGCACCTTGAAGCGCTAGCCGATGTTTATCGTGCCTTGGGGCGACGGCAGGAGGCCAAACGAACTCTTCAAGACGCCAAGGGGCGTGTTCAGAGTGTCGATCAACTTCGGTTGATCGCGGGAGACTTCGCGTTGCTGGCCGCATCCGTTCCGAACCCGCCGAATGCGGAAGAGGCGAAGGAGAAGGAAGAATACCTGACGGAAGCGATCGAGACGCTGCGTGCTGCCGTGGAGGGCGGCTGGCGATTTCCCTCTGCCCAAGTGTCCAAACCGAGCCTGATCGACAACGCTGACTTCGGCCCGTTCAAGGACAATCCAGAAGTGAAGAAGTTGCTCGCGGAGGCCGCCAAGAAGTGAGCGAATTCTTGTCCCTGTTCGATGTTCCTGCGCTGCGGACGGTCGCGCCTGGGGCGGCGTTGCTCGGCGTTGCTGCCGGGGTCGTGGGGTGCTTCGCACTCCTCCGCCGACAAAGTCTTCAGGGCGATGTCATTTCGCACGCGGCGTTGCCCGGTGTCGCCATCGCGTTCCTGATCGGGGCACGGTCGCCGTTGTTGCTCGTCCTCGGCGGAGCCGTCGCCGGATGGGTCGCGCTTGTGATGGTCGGTGTCGTGGGCCGACGGTCGCGTGTTCCTGTCGATGCTGCGCTCGGGGGCACACTCGCGGTGTTCTTCGGGCTTGGTCTGGCTCTCATGAGGCAGGCTCAATCCGTGCCGGGTGCCAGTGCGAACCCGCTCGACCGCTACCTCTTCGGGCAAGCCGCGAACCTCCGTGAGCCCGATCTCTGGGTGATCGGTGGCCTTGGCGCCGTCGTTCTGCTCGTCCTCGCGCTGACCTGGAAAGAAATGAAGTTGCTGACGTTCGACCCGGATTACGCCGCAAGCATCGGGTTACCAGTTCGCAGACTCGATCTGCTCCTCACGACCATGACTGTGGTGGCAGTGGTGATTGGGCTGAAGGCTGTTGGAGTTGTGCTGATGACGGCGTTGCTCGTAGCTCCGGCCGCAGCTGCCCGGCAATGGACGGATCGACTCGGGATCATGGTGTTGCTGGCGGCTGGTTTTGGTGCTGTGTCCGGTGCGGGCGGCACGTTCCTGGCTCACCATCTGGGCGACCACTACAAGGCTGGCGTGCCAACCGGACCGACGATTGTGCTCATCGCGAGTACGCTCGTGGTGGTGTCGCTTTTGTTCGGCAGCGCTCGTGGATTGCTCTGGAATCTCTGGCGAAGTAAACCGGCGGTGGTGTGAAGTTACGGTGTGGAAATCGGTTTCGTATCGCGAATCGCTTTCAATCTCTCGCGTCGCTACCCGCCGCACGATAGAGTGAATGTATGGTTGCGATACTTTATCTTTAGCCTGCGCTGGATTCCATGACGCCAGACAAGTTTCACCAAGCCTACCAACAAGGGCTCACCGCGCTCGATGCTCAACTCGCTCGTGTGAAACGGGAAGTGGCGACACTCGCCGCCGCCCGCCCCGCAGACCCCGACGTGATCGCCGCCGCCGTACTTCGCGCGCAGCAAGCGGCCGAAGCGATTGGTTCGATCGTTGCCGAGGCCGCTGCCGCCGTCGGTGATCCGCCGCCACTCTGGACGACACGCGAAGAACTCGAATCTACCGCAGCTCGAATTCTGGAGAAGCTTCAGGCCAATGTCGGGACCGCTCGCCGAGCGAGGCTCCAGGCAATCGCAGGCTCTCTGCTCGTCGCGCAAGTGCTTCACCCGCGGTGGCGCAAGGTCGTGCCGGCTCTCGACGCGCTTCGTTTGAGGGCAGCCAAACAAGTTCAGGATGCGGCCGAGGGCATCAATCCGCCGGATCTCCCCGGTCCGGCCGACGGCGGCGCGTGGCTGGCGTGGGCGTGGGAGTTGCCGACCGAAGAAGTGGAAGAATCGCTTTCCAGCGTTCGGGCTGTTGTGCCGGCGCTTGTCGAGGTCGTTCTGGAGATCGACCCCGGTCACTGGGTGGTGATCGCAGAAGCGATTGCGATGCCCGAACCAGCTACCGCGACCGCAGCCAAAGACAAAGACCCGAAATCCGATGAGGTGAAGCTCCATCAGGCCGAGCCGATGGCCGAAGCCGCCTCGTCAATTATGTCCGGGAGCGACTCTGTGCCGATTGCGGAGGCGATGCCGTCGGGAACCGTGTTGCCGAGCGAATCGTGGATTGGAGCGAATTCCACACCGCGGATTAAGCCGGGTTCGAGTCACGACAACTCATCGGTGCTGCCTGGACCGCGTGCGAAACCGAAAAACAACCTGCCAGAGTTGCCCCGTCGAATCGACAGTCACAAAGACAAAAAAGAGAGCTGATTCCCGACATGAGACGAACAAGCCCGCAGGGTGAGCAAGGTGTGGAGAACCTTGCACACGCTGCGGGCTTGTGAAAACCGCCATTCGTCTCAGCGAATCTTCGCCTTGAACTTGATGGTGCCGGCCTGACCCGGCAGCAACGTGCCCGGCAACTCCCACCGCAACACCAACGAACCCACTTCATTTTCCGACGACGAGAAGTTCGACGGGCGATCCGTCTGGGCCGAACCCGGGACGTACGCCAACCGACCGCTCAGACTGTCGCTAATCACGATGTCCGACGCCGCCTTCGTTCCCGTGTTCGCGTACCGAATCACGACCGTCACAATCTCGCCCTGCTGCTTTGGGCCAGGAGGATCGACCACCTTGGTCACTGTCAGCGGGCACAGCGTCGGGTATGCCGTTAGCTGTTCTGGTTCGACGTAAGTTCCCTCGACCTTAACCCCGAACACCTGTGCGATCGCGATCGGGCGGCTCATCCCAATGAACATGCTCGTGCCGATCTGACCGACATACGCCGAAGGTCGAACGCGACCGATGAACTCGTTCGTCTTTTCACGACCGATGTTGGTGATTGCCAAAAGTCGATCGTTGAACCCGGCGGGTCGCATCTCTCCGGTATGGCCGGCAAGCCCGAGCTTCACCTCATACCCCGTGGGGATTAGCTCCGCACGGCGAATGATGTAACGCGGTGAGCAGATGCACGCCACGCATGAGGTCGTTACCTTGCGTTTGCCGTTGACCGTGTACTCGACACCCACATCGGTTGGGTTCAAGCCACCGAGTCGGCCTTCGGCTCCGATGCCGAGAGCGTCCTGTTTGTCGGCACCGTTCTCGAAGCACTCTTCCTTCGGGCCGCGTGGGCCGAGGAGCGGATCGAAGAACGGGACGTTCCAGAACGCGAACACCGGCGGCAGCATCGGAGCCTTGAGATACTTCTCGCCTGGGAACAGGATGGTGCCGTCGATAGCCGTCATCGCGAGTTCTTCCGGCGACGGCTTGCGGTTCCCGATTCGCACGATCGCCATGAGCCGCCCGTTGTCGAAGGCCGCTTTCAGAGCGAGCTTTTCCGTGTCTTCGGGAATCTCGATTGGAGCGTCGGCACTAGCCTCCGCCGGAATCGCCTTCTCGGGATCTTCGAGGTAGATCACCTTTGTGATGAGATTACCCGACAGTGCCCGGTCGATGTCGCTTGGCGAGAACAACAGCGGAATCGGGTAGTCCATGTACTTCATCCCAGGGCGTGGGACGAGGACACCGCGAAGTTCGACCTCGGGGTAGAGAGTCTTGCCTGGCTCACCAGGAAGATTGCCCAACGCGAACCGATAGACGAAGCCGGGTCGCAGGCCGAGTACCGTGGGCACGTCGAACATGCGCCCCAAAGGTGACCCTGGGAACGCGGTGACGCGAACGCCCTTGGGGGCGAGGAACTTGGCCGCGACCAACGGTGCGGGAATGACGGGCGCTGCCTGGGTCGGCGCGATTCGTGGCACGATTGCGCCTAACGCAGCGACGGCACCGGGCGGGCCCTGTCCCGGCACCGGATAGATTCCGGTCGGGCTGCTTCCGTTCACCAGCGTGATGCCCGGCGTCGCGGGCGGAGCTGGCGGACCGCCGATCGCCAACGCCCCCATCAGGGGAAAGATTCCGACGTGCATGGTGAACCCCGATTAGTGACAAAGCCCACGGACCGCGTGATCCGTGGGCTTGTAAATTTCATCGTCCTGGCGAGCGGGGGAGTTGAGTTCCCGTTCGCCAAGGGGTCGCATTACTTCACGGGCGGCAGCAGAGCCGGCGGGGCCGAAGGTGGCAGTGGTCGCGGGCCTGGGCCGTTCCCCGGAGCCAGCGGCAGAAGCGGAGCGTTGCCGACGCTGCTCATACCGGGCGGGTAAGCACCCATCTCGCCACCACCACCTGCGGTCGGCGGTCCCAACATGATCGGGCCACCAGGCGGCGGAGCGGTCATCACCGGAGACACACGATTCTCAAGATCGATGTTACCGAGCCGGATGATCGCGAGAACCGAACCCTTGCGTTGGGCTTCGGCAACCGGATCAACACCCGGCTCAAGCCGCGTCGAGTTCACTTCTTCGAGGCCACCGCCGAGCGCCAGGAAATCCTGGTTGTCGCGATCCGGCAGATAGATCACCTTCACGACAAGGTTGCCGGAAACGGCGTGGTCGAAGTCGTCGTTCGTGAACGTGATCGGCACGCACGCGTGAGCGAGGAACGACACCGTCTTCGGGTTGCCCGACGACACTTCAAGCGTTGGGTAGAACGCCTTGCCCGGGTGGTTCGGCAGAATCTGCGTCAACCGCAAGCGATAGACCTGACCCTGGAGGAAGTTGTATTCCTTTGGCGTGGTCAACCCGGTGGCTTCATCGTTGAAGCCGCCGTTCGGCAACTGCCAGGTCACCTTCATGCCCGCTGGGCTGGTGAACTTGACCGAAGCGCGACCGTTCGGGGTTGCTCCGGTGGGTCCGCCAGGACCGACCATTGCGCCGACCGCAGCAACGGCTCCGGGCGGTCCCATTCCGGGAACCGGGTAGACGCCGTTCGGTGGGCCGCCCTGAGGAGGGCCACCGTATCCGCCACCGGGAGCACAGCCTGGACCGCAGCCGGCACCCGCCATGAAGTTCACCTGACGAACCCCATTCGCCGAAGCCGCATTCCAGGCCGCCGTGTTGACGGTACCCGGAATCTGCGCTCGACTGTTCGGATCAAGTTGCGGTCCCGGCGTGTACTTCCGGAACATGGCCGCTTGCTGAACGGGTGTGTCGGGCATCGCGCCCCGAACAGCCGTCACGGGTTCGCCGTTTGGCCCTTGGTAGCCCTTGACGGCCTGAGGTTTGGACACAGTCCCGAACCCACCGGTGGGTTCTTTGGAGGCCGAGCCGCCGGGGGCGACGCAGCCGCCGCCGAAACCGGCCAACAATGCCAATGTGGTAGCGGTCCGCTTCATGTGTTCCCCCGGATCCTTCGGTTCGATCACGTCAGAACAGTTTTCGGCACCCGCACAGTCGGAACTTTGAACAAAACCGGAACGTGGTTTGTGTTTGGTGTTTCGTGTTTTGTGTTTTGTGTTGAGCGACTCGGCTCACCGTTTCAGTTGGCGTGCACGATGACCAACAACCCAACTAAACACGAAACACCAAACACTAAACACCAAATGGAGCGTTACCAAGAAGTTACAGCAGGCACAATCCGTGGTGGTTACAATCGCGTCGGAAGGGTGTGGCTCACTCGCTCGTTGCCCGCGTTTCCTCAGGAGGGTGTCGAAATGTCTGCCTTGCTCCGTAAATTCGCCTATTCCGTCGCAGTTGCCCTGCTTGCCGGGGTGGTCGTCGCGCCCGTGTGGGCTCAGGAAAAGCCCGCCGAAAAGCCAGTCGCGGCTCCGGTCGTCGCGGAAGGCCCCGCAATCGACCTCGTCATCTGTCTCGACGTTTCCGGAAGCATGAACGGGCTGATCGACTCGGCCAAGATTCGCCTCTGGGACATCGTCAACGAACTCGCCAAGCTGAAACCCACCCCGAACCTGCGGGTCGGCTTGTACAGCTACGGCCACAGCAACTACCCCGCCGACAAGGGCTGGGTTCGCAAGGACATGGATCTGACCGTCGATCTCGACGACGTTTACAAAGCCCTCAATTCGCTCACGATCGGCGGCGGCACCGAATACGTCGCTCGCGTCAGCAAGGCTGCAATCGAAGAACAAAAGTGGAGCGCCGAGAAGAACGCGATGAAGCTCGTCTTCGTCTGCGGCAACGAACCGGCCGATCAGGACAAGCAAGTGACCCTCACAGATGTCGCGGCTCTCGCCAAGAAGAACGACATCCTCATCAACACGATTTACTGCAAGTACGGCCGCGATGACGAAATCGCTGGCTGGGCCGGGTTCTCCGAGAAGTGCGGCGGCAAGCACATGACCATCGACCAGAACAAGGCCGTGCAGCAGGTCGTTGTGAAGACGGAATTCGATGAACAGATCGTCAAGCTCGGCGAAGAACTCAACAAGACCTACGTCGCTTTCGGCAAGGATGGCAAGGATCGCGCCGCGAACCAACTCAAGCAGGATGAGAACGCCAAGGCCGCTCCTGGTGTTGCTGGCGCTCCGCAGGTCGCCGCGATCGCTCGCGCTGAGTCGAAGGCAGGCGCCCTGTATCGCAACAGCACATGGGATCTCGTGGACAAGATGAAGGAGAAGGACTTCGACCTCAAGAAGGTCAAGGAAGAAGACCTCTGCGACGACCTCAAGAAGCTCAAGCCCGAAGAACGGCTCGAATACCTGAAGAAGAAGGCCGAAGAACGGGCCGAACTGCAGAAGAAGATCACCGACCTCTCCGCCAAGCGTGCGAAGAAAGTCGAGGAAGAACTCGCCAAGAAGCCGAAGACCGACGGCGAAAAGGCTCTCGATGAAGCGGTCAAGGGGCTGATCCGCGATCAGGCCAAGACCAAGGGCTTCGAGGTTCCTGGCGAAAAGAAGTAATCGATAACGACGTGTTTAGCAACAGCCCCAGCGGGGCTGCGCCTCAGACGCAGCCCCGCTGGGGCTGTTGCTAAACCCAGCTCTCCATCCACAATCCAAACCCCCTGATTCCCATGCTTTTCCGGCTCTCGCTACTGACGCTCGCTGTGCTTCTCTCTTCCACCGTTCGCGCCGACGAAAAGGCCGACGCAACAAAACCCGCAGCCAGCAAAATCACCGCCGTCACCGTCTACTCGACCAACGCACTCGTCACTCGCGAAGTCACTGCGCCTGAAGCCGCCGGTCTCACGGAAGTGGTCGTCTCCCCGATGCCGCCATACACGATGCAAACCTCGCTTTACGCTGAAGGCAACGACAACATTCGCGTCCTGAGCGTCCGGTATCGCACGCGAGCCATCGCCGAGGATACCCGCGAAGCCGTTCGCAAACTCGACGTGCAAATCAAGACACAGGTCACTAAACAACAATCGCTCGAAGCTGAACTCAAGACCATCGGCGAGAACCTCAAGCTCCTCGACAAGATGGAAGGCTTCACCTCCAAGTCGCTCGAACACCTGACCGACAAGGGGCTGCTCGACACCGAAAAGATCATCGCGCTGGCGAAGTTCGTGCAGGAAGACCGCACGAAACGCAGCAAGGAACAACTCCTCGTCAAGCAACAGCTCGAAGAAATCGTGAGCCAGATCGCGTTTCTGAAGCGGCAACATGATGAGGCATCTGGCGGCGTAGTTCGCAATGAACGCGACGCTGTGATCCTCGTGGATAAGAAGGCCGGCGGCGGCACCATCAAGCTGAATTACCTCGTCAGCGGTGCCGCGTGGCGTCCGCAGTACAAGTTCCGCTCCGGTGGCAAGGAGAAAGATCCCGTTGTCGTCGAGTACCAGGCAGCCATCGAACAGAAGACTGGTGAAGACTGGACGAACGCACAGATCACGCTTTCGACCGCACAACCACTGCTAAACGCTTCGCCACCCGATCTGAAGTCGCTGGCCGTTGGTGTCACTGCTGGTGGCGGTGCTGTCGCGGTTGGTCCGGGCGATCTCCGCGCTCCGGCGCCGGTTCCGGGGGCTGGCGGACCGAACATGCCAAACCCGCGTGCGTTCCAGGAAGCTCTGGAAAAGGAATCGAAATCGCTTCGCGGGCAGGCAGCCGGGAACTACGCGCAGAAGAATGCTTTTGAAGCCGCCAAGCAGCAAAACGACGCGGCCGCCCTCGAACAGTTCAGCGATCTCTTTGTCAGCAGCGATGAGTTCATCAAGGCCGATCACCGTCCCGTTCCAGGCGGCAACGACGGCCCAAGCGTGACCTACGTTCTCAAGCCGAAGCTGACCATCCCGAGCCGCAACGACGAGCAAGTGGTCGAGATCACGAAGCTCGATTTCGCTCCGAAGTTCTACTACAAGGCCGTTCCGGTGCTGACCTCGAACGTCTACCGCCTCGCCGACATGGTGAACAACAGCGATGTCGTCCTGCTGCCGGGCGAAGCGACGATGTACCTTGGCGGCGACTTTGTCGGCTCGGCGAAGATTCCGCTTGTGGCGGTTGGCAAGCCGTTCACGGTTGGGTTCGGGGTTGATCCGCAGTTGCAGGTTTCGCGTATCCTCGTGGACCGCACGCGAACGACGCAGGGCGGCAACCAGGTCCTCAACTTCAAGTACCGAATCCTGCTCACGAGCTACAAGAGCACGCCGGTGCCGGTGCAGGTGTGGGACCGGATGCCGCACGCGGAAGCGACCATGACCATCGCCATCAGCTTGAAGGATCCGAAGCCCGAACTCAGCAGCGATCCGCTGTATGTTCGCGACGAGAAGACCAAGGGGCTGCTGCGTTGGGACGTGAACGTCGACCCGAAGCAGAACGGCGAGAAGGCGCTCACAATCGACTACGAGTTCAAGATGGAACTCGACAAGAACGTGAACATCGGCTCGTTCCAGGCGAAGTAATGTCTCCGGTTTAGCGGCAGCCCCGGTGGGGCTGCCGGCTTCTGTTCATGAGAATCCGTGATTCGGCAATCGAAATCGGGGTGTGTAACGTCTTGTGTGTAACGGCCCGAAAATCGCAGTTCGGGTCGTTCGATGCCGTCAAAAACTCGGTTGTAGATCACAGCCGCGTTCGTCTCTCCGCTGACGTCTGACGACCGTTCACAAGCGCCCAAACACTCCTGGGGTCGAACCATGCCGAAGGCACGTATCGTGGTGGTTGAGGACGAATCCGCCATTCGCCGAGGGGTTTCCGATGCTCTCCGGCTCAGCGGCTACGAGGTAACCGAGGCTCCCGATGGAGCTGCGGGACTGCGAGAAGCCGCCGCCGCCGGAGTCGATCTCGTTCTGCTGGATATCATGTTGCCGAAACGGGATGGGCTTGAAGTGCTTTCGGAATTGCGTCGCACGAACCCGACCCGCCCTGTGATTCTCCTCACAGCACGCGGCAGCGAGGACGACCGGGTTCGCGGCCTGAAAATGGGCGCCGACGATTACGTTGTCAAACCGTTCTCGGCAAAGGAACTGATCGCACGAGTTGAGGCAATTCTGCGTCGCACCATGAAGCCGACTGTCGAGGTGTGTTTGGTGAACGTCGGTTCTGGAATGATCGACTTGAATCGCCGTGAGATTCGTTGGCCCGACGGCGGTCGCTCCGATTTGTCCGAAACGGAAGCGGCGCTGCTAAAATATCTTGTGTCGAACCGTGAACGAGCTGTGTCCCGTGAAGAGTTGCTTTCCCGAGTGTGGGGAATCGGCACCGCGGGTCTCGAAACGCGAGCTGTGGATATGCACGTCGCCCGACTGCGGGCGAAACTGAAGACCCCCGACGGGGGCGACGATCAACCCGAGGCGATCGTGACGGTTCGGGCACACGGCTACATGGCCGGCCCTGCCCTAGCAAACAAAGCTTGATCTGTTGATGAGGGGAAGACCATGAATCGGCGTTTGCTTGGACGAGTTGGCTGGCCGAGCGTGTTCTTCCTCGTCGCGGGGCTGGTCTTCGCTGGCCTGGGTTGGGTTACCTACGCCGCTCTGGAAGTCGAGCAGGCTCAACGAGAAGCCGCCGCTCGCGCCGAACTCGGGAACAATCTTCGCGTTGCACTCTGGCGACTCGACGGCCGAATGCTCCCCGCTCTCGGGGTCGAGGATAGCCGACCGTTCTATCACTATGATTCGGCTGATCCTGTTGGCGTTTCTGGCTCGGCCGCAACTCCGCTTCTCGCCGCAACACTCCCCGACTGGATGCGTCTCCACTTCCAACTCGACCCGGCGAAAGGCTGGACGTCGAACCAGGCTCCGACCGATCGCGGCGAGTGCGAGCGAGTGCGAGAAGCCTGGGCCGACGTCGGATTGTCGAACTTCGGGGGCAGCCGCGAAGTCGCGCTTTCCGACCTCAAGACGCGGTTCCCCGTTCGGGCAACGTGTGAGCTGTTCGGGGCACGCGATCGCGCCTTCGCCGATTCGCTGCCGGAATTGATGACCTCCGAGCCGAACCCGATGCCGGGTCACGTTTCGCAGCCGCCCGACGCCACCTTGAAACCACCGCCCTCCGATCCAATCTCGAACATTATCCCAGACCCAAAAACGGACTCATACCGCGTTCTGGGTTTCGAGGTGTGTCTGCGTCAGGCAGAGCAATTGCCAATCGACCCACAGCAACAAGCTGCCAATTCACAGCGAGGCGACAACGACCTTCCGCAGCAGAAGAAGTACGAACAGCCAAAGTCGCAGCGCGGCGGTGGAATGAGTCAATCGAACGTGGCGATGAGAGGCGTGCAGGGTCAGAAAGGCGCGGAGAATGATCGGGGCGTCCTCGAATACCTCAAACGAGCTGAGTCTTTCTCGAAGGCGCTCGATGAGGCCAAGAACGCCTACGACGGTCCCCTGGCACGAAACTCGGTACAAGGCAACTATCAGAACTCGATGCTGAACAACGAGCAGAAGTTTCAGCAGGGTCCGCTCGGCAAAAACGACGTGATTCCCCCGATTGTGCTGGCTCCCGTGGGGCCACCCGTGCCGGCGAGTCCCGGCGTAACAAGCCCGGTGGGCGGCGTGACCGCACCCGACAAGAACCCCGGCAAACTGAATCTGGATGCAGCCAAAGAAAGAATCGCCAAGGACAAGGAAGCCAAGGAAGCCGCTGCTCAGAAACAGCGTGAGGAAGAGATTCAAGCGTTTGGCGCTCTCGGCATCGAGGCGTTGAAGTCGGCCTTGGCGGAACGAGACCGCCGGGAATCAGCGGTTGACCGAGCGAAGGATGAGGTCGCGCAGTTCGGCTGGTTGCTGCGGTCGCGAGACTCAAGCCGTCGTGCCCCTTCCGATAACCCCGAAGCCGATAACAAAGCGAGCGTGAAGCCGCCCGCACCTGGGATTGCCGGTGAGGAACGCCCGCCCGTGCCTGCCGTTCTGCCGCCGGCTCCGCACGCCGTTCACCTTGGCTCGATGCGTCCGCAGTGGGTGACCGGCCCGGATGGAGGCGAAACGCTCATGCTCGTTCGCGCCGCCCGGCTCGAATTCCGGAACCCGCAGGACAACAAGACGGTTTATCAGGGCATCGTCATCGACTGGCCGAAGCTCGAAGCCAAGCTGAAAGATGAAGTGCGTGACCTGTTCCCCGACGCTCGGCTCGTTGCGGTCCGCGACCCCGAAGGCGTTTCCCCTGATCGCGCGATGACTGCGCTGCCAGTTCAGCTTGAGCCTGGGGTCGATGCGGTTCTGCCGCGTGCGGGATGGACGCCGCTGCGAATCGGTCTCGTGCTGGCGTGGGTTGCCGCGATCATCGCCATCGGAGCCGTCGGCTTCAGCGGGTGGACGCTGATTGACCTCGCCGAGCGTCGGATTCGGTTCGTGTCGGCTGTCACACACGAACTTCGCACGCCGCTGACTTCTCTGCGGTTGTACCTCGACCTGCTCGTGAGCGGCATGATTACGGACGAGGCGAAGCGGCAGGAGTATCTGAACACGCTCGCGACGGAATCGGATCGCCTTCACCGCCTGATCGACAATGTGCTGGACTTTGCGAAACTGGAGAAGCGGCGCAAGAACGGCGATATCAAACCGGTGAAGGTCAATGAACTGCTCGACCTACTTCGCCAAACGTGGACGGATCGGCTCGCTCAGGAGGACAGAGAACTCGTGGTAATCTCGACGTTGTCGCCGGAGTGCGAAGTTACGACCGATTCGGCGATGATTCAGCAGATCGCGGGGAATCTGATCGACAACGCCCGGAAGTACGCTCGCGACGCGGTCGACAAGCGAATCTGGCTGTGGGCAAAGCCTGGACCGGGCAAGACGATCATGCTCGAAGTCGAGGATCGCGGTCCGGGGGTTCCGGCGAACGAACGGCGAACGATCTTCAAGCCGTTCCGACGCGGGGAACTTGCCGAGAGCACGGCCGGCGGCGCGGGTTTGGGCTTGGCCTTGGCGAAGTCGTGGGCCGAAGTTCTCGGCGCTCGCCTTGGTTATCGCCCAGCCGACGGCGGGACAGGTGCTTGCTTCCGGCTTGAACTGCCTGGGAAGTGATCGAACCGAGAAGT
The DNA here is from genome assembly GCA_021413735.1 of Planctomycetota bacterium. Lineage (GTDB taxonomy): Bacteria > Planctomycetota > Planctomycetia > Gemmatales > Gemmataceae > Gemmata. The sequence goes on along the minus strand of JAIOPV010000085.1, from coordinate 9,410 downwards.
GGTATTTGCCGCTTGCGGCGTAGCGCCCAATGTGAGCGCTACGCCGCAAGCGGCGAATACGATTTTCGAACTATCACATCGCGGGAGGGGCTTCCGGTGGAGTTGCGGCAGGCTCGGCGATTGGCGGTAGTGTTTCGACTGGAGCCGGTGCCGGCGGCGCTTCCAGAACTGCGGTGACCTCTGGAAGCGGAGCCGGAGCCGGAGCGGCGACAGGCGCTGGAGCCGCTGCGGGAGCTTTCTTCACCGGTGCCTTCTTCGCGGCTGGCTTGGTCGCGGGCTTCTTCGCTGCAACGGGCTTCTTCGTGGTCTTTGCCGCGCCAACGGCAGCCTTTTTCGGGGCAGCTTTCTTTGCAGCCGGGGCAGCTTTCTTGGCTGCCGGTTTCGCAGCTGCTTTCTTGGGTGCAGCTTTCTTCGCGGCGGGTGCGGCCTTCTTGGCAGCGGGAGCAGCCTTCTTGGCCACTGGTTTCTTCGCGGACTTCGCCATGAAAATGACTCCGATGTGGGGAGGTAACCGATTGAACCGGTTGCACTGATTCAGATGTTGGGAATGTGATCGTCCCGCAGATCAGCCGTCTTCGAGTCAATTTGACGAATCCGTCTGTCTTACCCGGCTTCCCGGCCGACGAACTGCAACGATCACTCCCATCGAACCAAGCATTGCACACTCGGCGCACAGCAGAACCCGGAAAACCGGCAAAACCACCCAGGATTATCAATTTAGACCGTCGCATCTGCCGATATTCCTCGGGAGAGCCTACCCGGAGGTGCCACGCAATGCGATGGAAGACGGTTGCACTCGCCGGAGCGCTCACGCCAACAGCTCTCGGCTGCAGTGTGGTCAAATACGCCTCCCAGACAATCGTGAACGAGCCGTCGGTCGTTCACAATCAAGTCGGCATCGAGCACAAACTGCGAAGCCAAGCACGCTCGTTGTGGCGGGAAGTTCGGACGCAATATCCACGTCGGGCGTTCACTGCCGAGTTCCGCGACGGGTTCCTGGATGGCTACGTCGATTACCTCGACCGTGGCGGTAACGGTTCGATACCAGCAGTTCCGCCGCCGAAATACACACGCCACAAGAAGTATTTCACCGAGAACGGGCAGTGCTTGGTTAAGGACTACTTCCTCGGGTTCAAGTACGGGCAGGACATCGCCATCGCGACGGGCAAACGGCAGTTCCTGACCGTTCCGGTCCTGTTGCCGATGGAGAACAAGAACCCGCCCGCGTTCATGATTCAACCACCGGCTGGGACGCTGTCCGCTCCGACACCGGCAATGCCGATCCCGCTTCCGACGCCGACACCACCGCCAGCACCGTCGCCGGTGCCGACGCCACCGACGCCACAAACGAACGCGACACCCGCGGTCACGGCGCCGCTGACGCCAACTGCAACGACACCGGTCGCGAGTTCGAGTGTTCCGACGCCGGTTGCAACGCCGTCGCTTCCGATTCCTGTGGTGAAGTTGCCGGCTCCGCCATTGGAAGTCCCGGAGTTCCCGGAATACGTGCCGACGCCACCGATTACGGATGAGTTGCCCGTTGTTCCGCCGAATCACACGGAACTGCCGGTCGTGCCTCCGAGCCACCCTGAAGCCGCCGGGAAGTGACCATGATCAGAACCTTGCTGAGCCGCGTTCTCACCCTCGTCTTCGCCGCGTGCGGAGCAGGGGGGTGCGCCGCCTTCACCAACCCGGTTTCCGAAGGCATCCCAGTCCGTCGGCTGCCGGATCAGGTATTCGCCGAGCCGAAGTCCGAACTCAAGGATGTTCCGCTGAACCTGCTCCGAATCAACGATCCGGGCGATTACAAGCTCGACAAGGGCGATGTTCTCGGGGTCTTGGCGGACGAGATTCTGACGAAGGAGAACCAACCGGTTCCGATTCAATTCTCCCAGAATCCGAACGCGTTGAAGCCCGCCGTGCAGGGCGTTCCGGTTCCGGTGCAGGACGACGGAACCATCTTGCTCCCGCTGCTCGACCCGATCAACGTGAAGGGCAAAACCTTGATCGAAGCACGGAACCTGATCGTCGATCAGATGGTAAACAAGAAGCAGATAGTCGTGAAGGGCAAGGAACGTGTGCTGGTCGATCTGCTTCAACCACGGCGTTACCGGGTGTTGGTTGTTCGTGAAGACAATGGGAACGCCCCGCTCGTTTCCGCTGGCAACTACGCCTCGACGGTCTCTTTCGGCGGCGGCAGGAAGGGGGCGGCGTACTCCCTGCTCATGGAGCCGGGGCGGAACGACTTGCTCCAGGCTCTGACGCAGACCGGTGGGCCGCCTGGGTTCGATGCGAAGCACGAAATCGTGATTCGACGCGGGAAGTACGACCCGGCCGATCCGCTGAAAGGGTTTGTGCGTGTGCCAACGCGAGCGCGACCGGATCAACCTCTGACGTTCACGGAAGCCGACATCACGCTCGAAGATGGCGACACCGTGAACATCGAGGCTCGCGATACGGAAGTCTTCTACACGGCGGGTCTGCTTCCGGCGTCAATCATCCCGGTGCCACGGGATCGCGACCTTCGAGTGATCGAGGCAATCGCAGCGGTTCGTGGACCGCTCATCAACGGTGGATTCAACCAGAACCAGTTCACGGCGACTTCCGTGAACGTTGGCGTGGGCAACCCGAATCCGAGTTTGGTGACGGTCATTCGCCGTCTGCCGAACGGCCAACAGATCCCAATTCGGGTGGACTTGAACGTGGCGTTCCGCGATTTGCGTGAGAACATCATCATCCAGCCTGGCGATACTGTGGTCTTGCAGGAACGCCCTGGAGAGGCTCTGACCCGTTACTTCACGCAGACGTTCCGTCTTGGAACAACGGTGCGTGTCGTGACCGGCGACCGGTTCAACTCGACCGGCGTGAGCAGCAACCCGTAACGTGTGAACATGGGGTGTAGCGGCGGTCGCCCCGCTGGGGCGACCGCTACACTGGCTCCGAATTCACCGCACGAACTTGCTCACGGTCATCAGGAACTCGGCGTTCGACTTCGTCTTGGCGAGTTGCTTCACCATTCCCTCCATCGCTTCGACCGGCTTCATCTGCATCAGACTGCGGCGAACGAGCGTGATCTGCTCCAACATCTCCGGCGGCAACAGGCGTTCCTCTTTCCGCGTGCCCGACGCCCCCAGATCAATCGCCGGGTAAATCCGACGTTCAGCCAAAGCCCGGTTCAGCACTAACTCCATGTTGCCCGTGCCCTTGAACTCCTGGAAAATCACGTCGTCCATTCGGCTACCGGTCTCGATCAACGCCGTGCCGAGGATCGTCAGCGAACCGCCCTCCTCGAACGCACGAGCTGAGCCGAACAACCGCTTCGGCACTTCCAGAGCCTTCGAGTCCACGCCGCCGGACATTGTTCGACCGCTGCCGGCGGTCTTGTTGTGCGCTCGGGCCAAGCGGGTCAGGCTGTCGAGCAACACGAATGTATCGCGGCCCATCTCGGTGAGGCGTTTCGCACGTTCGACCACCAACCCCGCGAGGCGAATGTGGCTTGCGGTGTCGCGGTCGGAACTCGACGCGATCACTTCGCACGGGGGCGGGCCCGCTGGCACCACAGGCACCGGCGGCGGGGCTGGTTCGCCCGGAGCGACGCCGGTTGGAGGGGTAACGCTCGCGGGTTTTGGGGGTCCGAGCAGCGTTCGCCGAATGTCGGTGACTTCTTCCGGCCGTTCATCGACGAGCAAAACCATCAGGTGCATCGCCGGGTGGTTCTTGATGACGGCTTGTGCGATTTGTTGAAGCAGAACGGTCTTACCAGTGCGAGGCGGCGCGACGATCAACCCGCGTTGGCCCATACCAATGGGCGTGAACATATCCATTACGCGGGTCGTCAGCGGTTCGGGACCGGTTTCGAGTTTGATCCATTTGGTCGGATCGGTGGCGGTGAGTTCGTCCCATTGCCGGCGACGGTACAACTTCGCGTCCTTCCCTTCGATCAGGTCGATTCCGGCGAGCCGAGGACCGGTTGCTCCTCTTCGTGGGGGTTCGAGTTGCCCGGAAAGGTGCAACCCCTCGGCGAGGTGGAAACGATCGACGAGTGGCCCGGAGACATAGGCATCGGCCTGCGTCGGGGCGTAGTGGCGTGCAGGGTTGCGGAGGAACCCGTAACCTTTGGGATGCATTTCGAGCACCCCTTGCGCCGTGGTGCGCGGGTCGGACATGCAGGAAATCCCATTGGATGAGAACGCGGCCTGCTGGTTTCTCATCTACTTAACCGGGGGGCTGCCGTTGAGTGGGCAGCCAGGAGACAGACGAACAAGCCAAACGAACAAGCGGGACGCGGAACTGGACAGGTGGCGGAGGTCGAGTCGCCGGTAGTGAGATGATTGTAGCCAGTTTTGGGGGTCCGAGGAAAGAGCGAACCTAAGACGGATGTTGCAGAAGATTCTCGCAGCCTGGAACGAGGAAATCCGTTACGAGTCAGGTTGATTAAGTCTTCGCTCTTTGCCACGTCGTTTTGAGGATCGTGGAAGAGGTCGCATCATCAGGAAAAGGCGGCAACTGTAGAACAACTCCAATTTGCCTTCTCGATCGTTGTGAAAATCTCATTGGGGATGGGGATGTCGGCACCATGCTCAGCTTTTCGAATGAAGTTCCCAATGGTCATTTGCCAGGAGCGATTATTGATCGTCCACACTTCTCTGAGAACCTGCTCCTCATCGTGTACCTGCCAGCAATCACTGAGCACCACATGCAATGAACTTTGGCAGAAGTTGAAAAGAGAATTTCGCACAGCTTCTTCTGGCGTTTCTCCGACATCGCCGAAGGATTCAACAATTGTCTGGTGTTCGTCGAGAGCCAACTCGATGTCGAGGCGGACTCTGCACCCCGAGTTGCCTTCGATTGGATCCGTCACCGTTCCACAGCAAGCCGGGTAACCGCCATTGGTGGTTAGCCATTCACCTTCTTCCACCAACGGAACTCCATGCTCCGCAAAGATGTGTCGGAGTGCCTGATTCACAGTAGGCATCGAAATCAGCCCGCTTCACGACAGAAGGGAATTGGAATGCGTCCACGTTGGGAGCGAACATTGCGTTATAGCCATGCTCACCCAGGATCATCTGAGTGAGCATTTACGCCATGTCAGGACCCAAGGCCTCTCGGACTACGCCGGGCGCTGTTGGTTCGTTCGCAGACGGCGATTCGGGTCGACTTCGACCACGCCGAACGCCTGTTCGTGGCGACTCACAACCAACCGCAGCACTTCGGCCAGCTTCTTCGCCGTCACGAAATTCATGATGAGGCGGTGCGACAGATGAACCGGCTCCGGACCGGTCGGGCCCATTAATTGTGCGTGCATCCCAAGATCGAGCAGAACCTCGTCCAGCGTCGGCGTCACGCGGAAGTAGTTCGCGTAGACGTTCTCCATTTCCGTCGCGTCGATCGGAACCTGGATCTGCTGGGCGGCCTGCTGGGCTTGCGGATTGGCTTGGTCAGACACCGGAAAGCTCCTGTTGGGGTATGGTGTCGGAAGACAATAAACCGGGCGGGGTCAATCCGACCGTGTCTTCGACAGGACTGCTGAAGGATGCTCCGACGCCTTGCCGGGTGGCATCCTTCGATTATCGAGATTGCCCTCACGCGGAGAGCAATCACGACAGTATATCACGAGCCAGAGCCGCGACCGCTGAAAGTGAGGAACCGGTCGCTCATTCAGCAAAATGGGTTGAGGGGAAGACAAGACCACGGGGATCAAACCCCGTGGCTCGCCAACTACCATTCCACATCAATCCTTGACCTTCACGCTGGCAGGCGGCTTCGCGTCACCACCAACCCCAGCGTCGAGCAATGACGTCCCCAATCCTTCGAGCCACTTCAGGTTCGTGCCGAGCCGCAGACGCAGTTCCTTGCCGCCATCGAGAGTCAGCACCACAACCGGAATCAACTTGTCCTGGCTGCCGAAGCCTGCGGGAACTTCCTTGCCAGCCGCCGCGATCAACTTCGCGAGTCGGCTCGGATTGAGCGAGATCTCGAATGCCGGCGAGGGAGCCTTCTTCACTTCGAGCGCGGTTTTCAGGACGTTCACCGCGTCAGGGCCGAACGCCACGAAGATGCCCTTCGGTGCGAACGCGAACGTGAACGATGCCTCGTCGCCGAACACCTTTTGAATTTCTGGCGGGAGGAGTGGGCCAATTTTGGCCTGGTGAATGTTCGTCTTCCCGACTTGTGCGATATCCAGATTGAAGAACGCCTTGAACTTCGGATCGAGTTCATTCTTGTACAGAACCCGCAACTCTTTCTCGACACCCGACGGATCTTCAAACGCAACCGCCCCGACGACGGTGTACAAGCCGTTCTTGTCCGGGCCGCGAAGCGACAAGGCGACATCGAATTCGCCATCGTTCACGGTGCGAACGAGTCCCTTGAACGTCTCGTCGATCAGTCCCTTGAACGCGGGCGGTGCCATCTCGTTGAGTTGCTTCTGCCCGGCTTCCAACCCGATCACCGCGGCGTTCTGAATTTCCTTCGCGAACAGCGGAAGCTGGAGTTTCAAGCCAACGACGGTATCCGGAGTCACCAAGCCCGCAAACTTGTTCGTGCTTGGCTTGCGCTCCGCGATCACTTTCGCCAACGCCGAGCCGGGTTTGCCGGTCAGCCCGACTTCCACGGCCGCTTCGCCGGTGTTGGCGTCGAGAATCAATCTGGCTCCGGCGGATTCCGCATCCTGCAACATATCGGAGTAGCGGCTCCCGAGCTTGATGAGTTCATCGACTGCTTTGCGGGCCGACTCGCTCGCCTCTGGCGGCAGGCGAAGTTCGTCGAGTTTGGTCTTGAGTTCCTTCAGCCCCGCGCCGAGTTGATCGCGGATTTCTTTCGGCAGACGATCGAAGTACACCTTCACGGAAGCGAGCGCCTTCTCGGAAGGATCGTACAGCTTCGTTGGTGCGACGAGATTTTTCGGATTGAGCGCGGAAGTGGGATCTTTGCCGATGGCAATATAGGCGTGTTGCGTATCGAATCGCATCAGAGCCTTGACGCCCTCATCCTTCGTGGGGAATTCGTAGAGGCCGTTTGCGTCGGCTTTCGGCTTTTCGCCGCCGATACGCTCGATCAACGCGAGGAATTCTTTCTCGCCAGTCACCGGGACGGCGATCACGAGAACGCTGTCCTCGAGTTTTCCAGCGAGAATCGCGTAGCCGAGGATGGGTTTGTCGATGGCCAATCCATCGAAGCCCTTGTCTCCGAGTTTCTCTTTCAGCGCGTCGTTGATCGCACCGGCAGCCTTTTCGCCGGCGATCATCTTGGCGATGGAACGCACATCACTGAGGATTTTGCCCGGTGACTGCGTCTGGAACACGATCGGTGGATCGGCTGCGAATGTACTCAGCGGCGCGATTAGCAGCGCCGCAACTGCAAACAATCCCATTCTCATCGGTGGCCTCCTGAAGACGAAATGACGTCCTCAAAGTAGCCACCGAGGGTCGCAACCGCAACTGTTCAGATATCAGTCGGCAAGAGTCAAGTTCCGCCGTTGGCCACGACTTGCTGCTTTCGCAGCAACGTCAGCGACCAAACCAACGGAATGATGGCGACCACCACACCCGCGAGGAACGCCCGACCCAACGCCCACCATTGAACCTCGACGTTGTTTGCGAGACACACGATCAAGCCGACGGGAATTGCTGCCACTCCCACCAGCACGGGAAGGCTCGAACCGATTGCGGCGATACGCCGACGGCGAGGGCTCGATGACCGCATGGTTGCACGCACACACAGAATGAGCGAGATCAATCCCGTGAGCAGTATGAGAGCTGCGAAGATTGGGCCGGTCGTCCGGAACAGCCACAGAAGATCCATGATGTCTCCTTCACCTTGAGAATTGATGTTTCCCTGATGAACGCCAACCGCTGAGATGTTTACCAATCGCACTTTGAGACGCGAGCGCGATGGGGAAAGTTCCCGGTGGCTTTGGTTTTGGCGAACCCCAGTAGAACGCTGTTACCGACTCGCGAGTCGCGTGACCGCCGGGTTGCTCAGTTGCGACGCTTCGGGCGGAGCCTTCAGCGTGCCCAGGAAACTCAGCAACGCTGCCTGATCGCTCGCCGAGAGTGCCTTGAACTTCTCCGTCACGGTCTTCGCATCTCCTTGGTGCTTCATGATTGCCGAGTGCAACGTCGGGGCTGACCCGTCGTGCAGATACGGTGCGGAATCAGCCACGCCCCACAGCGGTGGCGTCTTCCACTCCGCAGGCTTCGGCTCATTCTCCGACCGCGTCGGAAGGAGCAGTTCCGGCGGCGGTTCCGAGTCGTATCTGTCGCCGCTGCTGCCGGGTGGCGGCGGATCTTCCAGGGTGTAGAGAAGGAAGTCGCTGTACACGATCTTCACGCCGCCCATGTCTGGAACATGGCACACAGCACACCCGGTTGTCGCGAACAGCTTCTTGCCGTGAGCCGTTGCCTGATCGGCCTCGGCCTCCACGGGTTTCGGCAACGTCTTCACGAACGCTACGAGCGAGCGGAACTGCTTTCTGTCGAGGTCCGGGGCCGATGCCGAATGCTGCGGCATCGACAGCGGTTTCGCCTGTGCGACGGTCGGCGTTCCGAGGCCCAGTTCGTTCGCACAGGCAGCAGCGACAAACTCGGAGAGCGTCGCGAACTGGGCCTTCCAACCGAACTTCCCGACCCCGCCACGAACGTGCCGAACGCGACCGACGGGAACGTCGTCGAACTCCAGTTGCATTTCTCTCGCTGCCTGGCGAATGCCGCGATTGCGAGCATGGCGGAGGATGGCGCGATCCGAAATCAGGTCGATCCAGCCGACCCCGAACAGGGCGGTTGTCTGGATCGTCTCGGTTCGCACCGGGTCGAAGTCGGGGATCGTTTTGGACATCGCGCACTGTCCCGTGTTGGTGACGACCGTGCGGCTTTTGATGATCGGATGAAGTCGGCGGAGACCGCCAAGCGTTTCCTTCGTCTGCGGATCGGTGCTGAAGTTGTGGACAACCCCGTGCGTGCTGGGGTCGTCGAGGCGAGACAGGATTTCGTAACTCAGCACGTTGTGTTCGGTTGCTCCGCCGCCGCCGAGACCGCCCTGGAAGTGACACGCGGCACACGACCGAGCGTTGAACACCGGACCGAGGCCGTCACCGTGCGCGAGCGGATCGTTCGGCGTCCATTCGTGTTCGAACAGTTCGCGGCCTTCCGCGATCTCGGACGCACTGGCACTCGGCCCCCAGAGGATCGGGAACCCGTCCGTGAAGAAACTCCAGTACGCCGCGACAACGGTGATTCCGAGAAAGCCGAATCCAACCAATCGGCGCACACCGCTCGGTGAGAGATGACTGAGTCGCATGATGCGTTCTCCACGGCAGCCGACAGTTCGCGAGCATTGCTAACGTGAATTACGACGGAGGCGACAATTCATTTCATCCGGGATATGGTATTCGCCGATTGCGGCGTAGCGTT
>JAIOPV010000034.1 GCA_021413735.1 Planctomycetota bacterium | reverse complement strand
CGATGAGCCGGCGAAAGAGGTGGCGAGTGCAGACGAAATTGCGGTGGTGAAGAAGTGGGTGCAGCATCGGGGGCGAAAGCGGTTCACGGTGAGGGACTTTGTGCGTGGGGTGGCAAGTCTGGGTGGGTTTCTGGGTCGGACGGGAGACGGGGAGCCTGGCGTCCGCACACTGTGGCGGGGCTACCAGAGACTGCAAGATCTGCTCTTGGGCTACCAGATGCAGCAGAAAAATGTGGGTAAGAGATAGGCGAGAGGGTGGGCGTGAAACTCGGCGCCGAGGGCGGCGAGGCCGTCGCCGGAAAGGACGGGCGCTGGCAGGTCACCCTGAAGCCGCAGCCTGTCTCGGGCAGTGACGACGGGAGGGCAGATCGCGGGACATGGTGTGTTCCGGTTGGTAGCAGGATGAAGAGAGTGACGATTCTACTGGTGGCATCGCGCTGGACGCCCCCGGCAACCTGACTTCTCTTCTCGAAAGATGATTACCCTCCGGAGTGCTGCTTCTGGTGCAGCGTGATGAGCACGTCGGAGTGGAAATCGCACTCGCAATTATCGGCGGCGTGCTTGTCTCGCTCCGTCAGCGAGTAGGTGGCGTCGAGCGGTTCATTCTCCGCCCCGCTGGGTCGGTCGAGTAACCCGAACCGAACCATATTCGAGAGGAATGATCCGTCCTTGGTGTTTCGCGTCGGAAAAGAATGTGGGATCACTCCGGAACTGCGGGCATCGTGCGAGAACTCGCGGGTGGGAGCGGGTTCGCGAGCAATGTTGGCATCGCACGACCGAAGTAAGCGGATGGTGGTGGGTGGCACGTTCGCCCCTTCTGGGAGCAGTCGCAGTGCCAGACAGCCTTTGTTTTGTCGGGATCGACCACCCGTGAACGCCGATCGAGGCGTGTGTCCGCCCACAACATTCATTTCGCTTTGGGCATGATTCTGCAAACAACTCCGCCGGCGAATCGTTTGTTGACCGCAACTCTTCGGGTATCATCGCCCTGCGAGATTACCCTCTGCCAAGAGCGAACCGCCAATGTCTTCCCACGATCCGAACGCCCCCGAACCCACAGGCACCTGGGCCGGTCCTACTCACCCACCTGTGCCCATGCCGATCGAACCGGCTGTCGGCGACACTCTGTCTGACCACCGCAGCGAACCCGCACCGGCCGATACTGTCTCGCAGGTGAGTCCGCCTGCCCCCGTCGCCAACACTGGAACCCTTGCCGCCCCGGATGGTCCGCCAAGTCTTGACGGCACGCTCCCGGAGGACGCCGGCAACGCCGCCAAGCTCTCGCAGGAAGTTGCTGCACGTCCCACACCGACGGTTCCCGGATACCAACTCCTCGGCGAACTCGGCCGAGGTGGGATGGGCGTTGTGTACCGCGCCAGACAAATCCGGCTGAACCGCCCGACCGCCCTCAAGATGCTGCTGGGCGGTCAATTCTCCGACACGGTTGCCCAGGTGCGGTTCCTGGTCGAGGCGGAAGTTATCGCCCAGATTCAGCACCTGAACGTCGTCCAGGTGTTCGAGTTCGGCCAGGCCGACGGCCAGCCCTTCTTCGCACTGGAGTTCGTGGACGGCGGAACCCTTGGCGGGAAACTCCAGTCTGTCGGTCGGTTCGCTCCGCGTGCTGCTGCTGTGATGGTGGCGAAACTCGCCGATGGGATCGCCGCAGCGCACGCCAAGGGGATTGTCCACCGTGACATGAAACCCGCGAACGTGTTGATCGACGAACACGGCGAACCCAAGGTGACCGACTTCGGCCTGGCGAAGGTTGGAACCTCCGACATGACGGCCAGCGGCGCGATCATGGGGACGCCCAGCTACATGAGTCCGGAGCAAGCCGCGGGTAAGACCAAGGACGTCGGTACGACGACGGATATTTACGCGCTGGGCGTGATCCTGTACGAACTGCTCGCCGGGAAAGTCCCGTTCAAGGGCGACTCGATCATGGAGACGATCCAACACGTCATCTCCCGCGAACCCGTCCGGCCGCGTGCCATCCTGTCGTCCATTCCGCGTGACCTCGAAACGATTTGCTTGAAGTGCCTGGAGAAGGACTCGAAGAAGCGGTACGCCACGGCGGAGGCACTGGCCGCGGACCTGCGAGCGTACCTCGACGGTCGACCGATTACGGCGCGGCCGGTCGGCTCGTTGGAACGAACGTGGAAGTGGGTGAAGCGGAACCCGGGTCGGGCTGCGGTTGCTGCAGCATCCGTTCTCGTGCTGATCGGAGCAGGGATTGCAGCGAACGAAGTTCAGAAACAGCAGACACGGGACCAGGTCGCGGCAGAACGGAAGCTCGGGGAGGAGCGACTTGCCGCCGAGGAGAAGCGAGCGGCCGACTTGAAGGCGGCGGACGACCAGGCACGGCAGAAGCAACGAGAGACGCGGGCCGATTCGTTGGTGCGTGGGCTCGGAACTGCGGCCACAGCAGGCGTTCCACGGGTGATCGAGGATCTGGCCGAGGTTCACGAGTTGGCCCGGCCGAAGCTGGTCGAACTCGCTGCTGAACCAGTGACCACCAAGACGGGATTGCACGCTCGGTTGGCGCTTCTGGTAGACGAACCGGGGCGTGCGGCGGAACTGGCAGCGTACTTGCCGACGTGCCAACCCGATGAGTTGCTCACGATTCGCCAGTTGTTGAAGCCGCACGCCGCGTCTGTGGCTCCGGCACTTTGGTCGGTTCTGACGGATGCGAGGGCCGACGTGGGGAAACGGGTGCGGGTGGCCTCGGCGCTGGCGGGGTTGACGCCCGACGATCCCCGGTGGGTCACGGTTGCGCCGGCTGTTACCGATGCGGCGGTGCGCGCGACGGCGGGCGAGTTCGTGGTGTGGTCGCAGGCACTCGACCCCATCCGGAAGAAGCTCACACCCACTCTCGCCAAGCGTTACCCCGAATCACGATCCCGGATCGAGGCGGGCAAGTTGGCGGTTTCCGATCTGGTCGCTGAAGTGACAGCGTTCGAGTTCACGGCGAACCTGTTGGCACGCTTCACGGCTGATCAGCCTGCGGAACTGGCAGAGTTGGCGGTAACTGTTGATGGGCGGCACCACGCGCAGTTTGCCGAAGCGATCAAAGGAATGAATCGGGACACGGTTGTGCCATTGCTGAAAGCGGAACTGGCGAAGGCTGTCACGCCCGACTGGAAGGATTCGCCGCTGAAAGCCGAGTGGAAGCCAGTGGACGCGGCAACGCTGAAGGCCATCGAAGGGGCGGAAGGAATGGTTCAGGAGCGGTTCGTATTCGTGCAGGCGATTCCGTTGGTGGAGTTTGAGCCGTTGGCGAATTCGCTCGCTCTTTCGGGTTATCGGCCGGTGCGGGTGCGACCGTGCGTTGCCGAAGGCCGGGTGATGGTCGCCGCCTTGTGGAAGCGAGATGGCATCGGGTTCAAGTTTGCTTCCAGTCTGACGGCTGCAGAAGTGTTGGCAAAGGATGTGGAGATGAGGGCGACAGGCTTCCAGCCGGCGGACGTGGCCGCGTGGGTCGATCCCGAGGCGAAACCACAGCCGGATGAACCGTTGGCGACGGTGTTGGGCGGTGCCGCAGGTTGGTCAGCGGCGAACGAGCCGGCGTTTCAGTTCACGGTGGTGTGGGAACCTATCGCGGACGGAAAAGCCGCGTCGCGGCTGTATGTGGCGGGTGCGGGAACCGCCGGTCACCGACTCGGGTTCACCGCGTATCAGAAAGCGAATTTGAAGGCGAAGACTGTTCAATCGGTCGGTGTTCTGGGGGTTGGGACGTGGTTCAGCGGTGTGTGGGGCGACGTGCCGGGAAGCTCATGGCTCTCATGGTTTAATACTGCCACGTCCTATCTGGCTGGGCGACCGGATGAAGTTGGTGTTGATATCACATTCTCGCCGGACAGTTTGGGCGCGATGAAGTACGCGGCGGTGTGGCACGGCGGGTTTTCGGTCGATGTAGAGCAGTCGCTCGGTATGACCGTCGAGGAGCACGTTCAGAAGTCCCGTGATCTTGCAGTCGCAGGTTGGCGAATCGTCGCGCTGGACGTGTCTGGTTCTGGGAAAGCCGCGTCCATCTGGCACCGCCCCGTGATGCAGGATGCTGCAATCGAGACGCTGTCGAAGCGTCAGGCGAACGCGGCGGCAGTGTTGCTGACGCTTGGCGAGTCTGAATCCGTCTGGCCGTTGTTCGCGTTTCCGAAGAACGGCGACCCTTCGGTGCGGAGTTACCTACTGGAGCGGTTGGCGGCAATCGGTGCCGATCCGAAGACTTTGATGCAGCGGTTCGAGGCAGAGACAAATGTCTCGGCGAAGCGAGCGTTGCTGATCGCTTTGGGGGATTTCCCGCTGGAGTTGGTGCCGGCGAATGAACGGGAGTTGCTGGCGTCGCGGTTGCTTGTGCAATACCGCAATCACCCTGACTCGGGGTTGCACTCGGCGATTGACTGGTTGCTGCGTCAAAAGTGGGGCAAGGCGAAAGAGTTGACCGCGATTGACGCGGAGTTGGCGGCGGAAGCCCGTGGTCGGGTCCTGGCTCGTGTGGTGGTGGGTTCCAGTCCGGTGCCGGTGTTCGCGGGTGTTCCCGGGGCTGCGATGGGTCCGTTGTTGCCTGCTCCGTCGGTGGCGACAGGGAAGGATTGGTATGTGAACGGTGAAGGCCAGACATACGCGGTGGTGCGGGGACCGGTGGAGTTCACGCTGGGATCACCGCTGACCGAACCAGGGCGACTCACGTCCGAGGCTGCTCACCATAAGCGGATCAGTCGCACGTTCGCCATCGGAACGAAGGAGGTGACGGTGGAGCAGTATTTGCGGTTCCGGCCGAACCATTCGTGGACGAAGCGTTACAGCCCCGATCCGGATAGCCCCATCGTGTCTGTGACGTGGTACGACTGTGCGGAGTATTGCAACTGGCTGAGCGAGCGAGAGGGTATTCCCCGCGATCAGTGGTGCTACGAGCCGAACAAGGACGGGAAGTATGCGGAAGGGATGTCGATGAAGTTGGGGCATCTGTCGTTGACGGGTTATCGTTTGCCGACGGAGCCGGAGTGGGAGTATGCATGTCGTTCAGGTGGTGTGACGCCGCGGTATTACGGTCGAGGCGAAGGGTTGTTGCCCCGTTATGGGTGGTTCGCGAAGACGGCGGATGATCGAGCGTGGCCTGTGGGTCAATTGCGTCCGAACGACCGGGGTCTGTTTGACGCTCTCGGGAATGCGATGGAGTGGATCGAGGCTCCGGCGTTCAATTACACGACGACTCAACGCGAAGACATCGAAGATGCGAAACATCTAACAATAAACGAACAATCAGACCGTATTCTTCGGGGTGGCTCGTTCATACTCCAGCCGGTGATTTTGCGCTCCGCCAATCGCAACGTCACCCGGCCAGGCAATCGCAGCAATTCGAGCGGGTTCCGCCCCTCCAGGACTCTTCTTGATTAGTATTTTACCGTCTTATTGTTTTACTGTTTTGCTGTATTGTTTTCCCTCTGCCGCGAAGCGGCTCGCAAAAGAAATCGACGGGCATCCGTTCAGGAAATGCTCGCCCTGCGGATCGTTCCTCGCAAAATGAGTGTGACGGTCAGTAACTGTCAATCCCGTGTGACGCATGCAGTACTTACTTCCTATCTCCTGGCATTTCCGTCCATTTTACGAGATAATCGTCCGTCTGCGCTTTTTGCCCCAAGCCCGGACGTCGTCACACCCAATCCGGAGTCGCCCTCAAAGTGCTCAAGCAATCTCCAACTCGCCGCCTGATGAATACCGTCCGAACGTTCTTGGGGGGGTTGGCTTCAGCCGACTCGACCTGCGGATTTGGGTTGGGCGTTCCGGCCCGTGGTTGAAGACCTGGAGAGCCGTGCCCTCTGTTCCGTATCCTTGGTGCAGGACATCAACCCAGGACCACTCGGATCGAAGCCGCACCCGCTGACAGCGGTGAGCAGTCGTGTTTTTTTGCTGCGTCAACGCCCTCCCAAGGCAACGAGTTGTGGGTCAGCGATGGAACTGCTGCTGGCACGCACATTGTGAAGGACATCAACCCGGGCAAGGATGGATCGGCCCCCACATCGCTGACGAGGACCGCCCTCACTCGGAGTGAGCGGCTTGAGCAAGAAGATGACTTCACCCGTCCCCACAACGTGGGGCAGGCTCTGGGAGATGCTGAGATACTTGCGTCCCCGGTCTCGGAGTTGGCTCTCGACGGCGTCGATAAACGCCCCTACCCAGAGTTCACGGTCGGGAAGGCGTTTCCCACCCAACCGACACGCCGTTCGTCGCGACCATGTCGGCGTTTCGGGATAGGAGGGGATCGGCACGACGCGGAGGAGGGTCCGGGCCATCTCTCGTCCGAGGATCTCTGCGTACGCAACCTCGCGGTCGGCGGCGGCACGCTCGCGGAAGAGCGTGCGGATCTCCGCGACCACATTATCACGCTTGGCCTCCCGCCAGCGGGATAGGTCCTTCGGGGTGAGGTCGGGGAGGAGTTGCACCAGTCCGTTGCAGGCGGCGAACTCCGGCTGCGAAGAGGCCCGGAGGAGATCGGTACGCGTTCGAGCCTCGGAATTCTTCTCGCGGATCCAGTCGGCGACGCCCTCGGCCGCCGCGTCGCTTGCGGAGGACGGGTTCCACTCTCTCACCTCGCGGAGTTCCGCCGCGAGGCGGACGAGGTCGACGACCTGCTGGGGGTCCTTCACGCCCTCCAGGCGGAAGGTGTAGGTGGGATCGCGGTAGCTCGATCGGCACCAGCCCGTAACTCCGAGAAGCAGGGCGAGGACGACGGCTGCCGTCGTTCGTGGACGCCGACGGAGGCGAGCAAGCACCCACCGCACTGGGTGAGTGCGACGAGTTTCGGTGAGGATCGGTGGCGAGGGGCAGGTGGTCATAACCGGGTCACCAAGAGGTGCAAGTGGCCGCGTTGAGGCTAGGGTCGGACGCGAGGGGGAGGATCGACAACACCCTCGTTCTTCTCGTTCTTCGGCTGCTCGGGGATCAGCTGCGTCCTTCGAGTTAGCCACTTCCGACTGAGCAGCGGGTTGCATCTGATCGTTTGTGGACCGCCCAAGAGCCGTGGTGAACGACTCTGAATGAGCAAGGCTTGCTTCCTTAAAGTAGCTCTGCCAAGAGACCACTCCAAGGAAACGAGCCATGCCGGCCGATGAGCTTACTCACGCGGAGACGCTCCGCCCAGACCCTTACCGTTGGCCACGGGCGGACATCGCTGCCACC
>JAIOPV010000084.1 GCA_021413735.1 Planctomycetota bacterium | reverse complement strand
CTCTGATCGTTGGGCATTACGATCGCGATGGTACGTGTCGTCGATCCGATCTTCTCAATGTCCGACGCAGTCCCCGTGCCGCTCCCGATTACGAGAATCACCTTCCAGCACTTCGCGGGAACCGTGACCTTGTCGCCACCGATCGTTTCGCGTTTACCCATCGAGCCTTCACCGCCGATGCCCTGAACTCCTGCCACGATGTAGAGCGTGCTTCCATGCTTCGCAAGACCGCGTGAATACTCTTCGAGATCAGCCCAACCACGCTGATTCAGGTGCGGCGACTGCGGTGTGATGTTCGTCATCACGAAAGTCGCTGTCGCCATCTCCTGCGTCGCGGTTCGGTCACTTCGAGGGCAGAGGTGGCCGCGGTCGAACCCGCTGTTGGTGTAGTCGCGTGGCACGATCCGCTTGAACGCCGATGGAAGTGAAGCGTCGGGGTAGAATTCAACGCGGTCACCCGGACCGAAGTCCGACTTCTGAAGGCACCAACTCACCCAGTTCGGCGTTCCCCGTGTGCGGTTGTACGACAGCGCGAAGTATGCCTTCCGAATCAGGTAGTTGTCGGGATCTTTCGTATCGGCAACCGCCCGGCTGGGGTTGCCCATGAGCAGGTGAATGCTCGAATCAGCCTCGGAAGGTGTGGGCTGGGTGTCGTTTGTTTTGGGTGCTGGCTCGCCGGGAACTCGTGGCAGCGGTGCATGCTCGGTCGGTGGCGGAACCTCGGGCGGCTGTTCCTTCTTCTTCGTCTGGACGATCAGCCACGAAACGAACGCGATTGCGAGTGTCAGCACCGTTGCAAGAATGGATTTGGTCTGTTTGTCCACCTGCCAGCCTCCTGCGCGAGTTGTGGGGCGATGGTGTTCTACGGGTTGCCCGTCGACACTGCGTCTTTACTCCTCCCGAAGCGCCGGATCGACCACGTAGGAGTCTCAGACGTGAGCCTGATTTCCGTCACGCTGATGCCTCAGGCTGCCGACGTTGTCACGACCGGCGTCCTGAAGAAGATCGTCGGGATCGGCATCGCGGAAAGCCGCGCGGTGTGTACCCTCTTCAGCATGACTCTCGACCTGAGCCAGAGCAATGCAACAGGCCAGGTCGGAACCCAGCGCTTTACGGGGCAACCCTGCTCGCAAGTTTCGCAGTCCCTGATCAGCCCCGGAATTCCACCCTTCCCTGCCGCCCGGAGACAGTGGATGGCTGTGCCGCGGCCCGTCGAGATGCGAGAAGTTTTTTGCCGTGGTTCCCGGCGAGAATGTCGCTCCGCAGTCTCGACCGCTCGGCGTCGTGCATTTTCCGTCGCCTCGGTCCAGATCCGACCGCACGCCCTGGCGAACAACCGGGGTTTCCGTTTGCTCGGTTTCGCAGTCTCAAAATTCGAGGCGCCTCTATGATCGCGAATCGTGTTCGCGTTCGTGATGATCGGTGCCCGGCACCTGGCCACCGTCCTGCACCACGGGGTGAGCGACTGGACGACAGCGGGTGGCAGTCCACCAGCCCGAGCACCTGGAACCCGTACGGACGGGCTTTCTGGAACGCCGCCACTGGCCGGCGCTGACGCGGCACTTGCACTCTGCCGGCCCGGCGGTAGACTGCGGCCATCGCCCTCTCCCGCCACCCGAGTCGGTCATGGAACGCCGTACGTTCGTCGGTGCCTCGGTCGCCACCCTTTGCTCTGCCGCCACCGCCGGCGCCGACCCGAAGGCGTCGCCGCCCGAGTTGTACGAGTTGCGGGCGTACACGCTCAAGCCGGCGAGGCGTGCCGCCCTCGACGAGTACCTGAGCAAGGCATACGTCCCGGCGCTGAAGCGGGCCGGCGTTGGCCCGGTCGGCGTGTTCGCCGAGGCACCCGAGAACGAACAACTCCGGGTGTTCGTCCTGGTCGTCCACTCCTCAGCCGATACCGTCGCAACGTTGCCCGCGAGGCTGGCCGCGGACGACGAGTACCGAAAGGCCGCGGCCGCGTACCTGGGCGCGAAGGCCGACGACCCCGTCTACGGCCGGATCGAGAGTACGCTGCTGTCGGCCATTGCCGGCATGCCGAGGATCGAGAAGCCGGACCCGTCAAAGCCGCGGCTGCTGAACCTCCGGGTGTACGAGAGCCACAACGAGCGGGCGGCGGCGAAGAAGGTCGAGATGTTCGAGAAGGGCGAGTTGGCGATCTTCCGGCGGGTCGGGCTGACGCCGGTCTTCTTCGCGTCGGCGGTCGTGGGCGCGGCGATGCCGAACCTCACCTACCTGCTGACGTTCCCCGACGAGGCCGGCCGGAAGGCGGCGTGGGACAAGTTCCGGGCGGACGAGGAGTGGCTCAAACTGAAAGCGATCCCCGAGTACGCCGACAAGGAGATCGTCTCGAAGATCACCAACCGCGTGCTGACGCCGGCGGCGTATTCAGAGATCTGAACGGGTCCGCCTCGACCCAACCCTTTCGGTAGTCTTTTGCGCCCTCGCCGGCGGCCGATCCGCCGGACTCCGCCGCCTCCCCACCGACCCCAGGAACGACCATGAACGCTCTCCCGACGGTGCTCGTGCCGACACGCCGGCGCACCCGCCTCGCGGCGGTCCCGTTCCTTGCCATCGCGACCGGCCTCCTCGCCGCAACCGCCGCCCAGCAGAAAGCAGCACCGGCCGGTACAGTCCCGCCTGCCGTGCTCGACCCCGCCGCGTGGCGAGTCGCCGAGGGAAAGGGGAACACGTTCGCCGTCGGCCAGCGGGACGGCCGACCGGTCGTCACCGCGGGCGGCAAGGCGCTGCTCATCGCCTCGGCCGACAAGCTCGGCGTGGACACCCGCGTCCGGGTCCGCTTCCGCCTCACCGACCCGGCCGCGAAGGGCACGCTGACCGTGGCCGTGGGACTGGCGAACCCGGCCGACGCCAGGGAGAAGGGGAAGGCCGTCTCGGTCGCGGCGGCACCGGGTGCCGTCAGTTGGACCGTGGCCGACCCAACCTCCAAGGCTCGGCTGCCGCAGACGAGCGGCACCTACCGGCCGCAGTTCGCGGTCGAGCGCAGCCTCGCGTGGCCCGAGGCGCTCCGGGCGAACGTCGAGGCGGACATGGTCGCCTCGATGCCGCTGAGTGAGCGCCGACTCACGCTCGACGTCGTCTTGCGCGAGCGGGGCTACGAGGTGTCGCTCGACGGCATCCCGCTCACGTCCGTCGATGCTGACACGTTCGACACCGCGGGCCACGCGCGGGTCACCCTCGGGGCGGGCGTCGAACTGCACGGCGTGACCACCGAGGCGGCACCGCTCGACAAGGGCTGGCTCTACCGGCCCGTGCCGCTCGACGGCGTGCTGAACGAGTCGAAAATCGACGGCGTGACGCTCGCCCGCATGAACGCCGTCGAGCACGGCGGCGTTCCGTTCCGTCTCGCCGAACCGGACGCAAAGGGGCACGATCACGTTGACGTCGGCCGGAGTTGGTTCCGCCAGGGGAACCTGGCCGGGCGGTACAGCGGTCGGGGGGCCGACGCCATGGCGGCGCGGTGGCCCGGGGCACTGGTACAAGACCCGGCGCGGATCGTCGTCCGGTTGCCGATGGCCCGCTACCGCGCACTCCACCTGCTCGCCGCGGCGGACGGCGAACCCGACAGCGTGCCGGTCGTGACCGCGCAGTTCTTCCGCCCGCAGTCCGGGTTCCCGAAGAACTTTTCCGCCCGCGTCCCGGCTTTCATCGCGACGTCTGCCGCGACGGACGCCGTCCCCGTCAAGACGACCGACGGGAAGGACCGGCGACTGTACCACGTCGCCATCCCGATCGACGGCGGGCAACTCGCCGAGTTCGACGACCTCGACTTCGTGGACGTCGAACTGACCAAGCAAGTCCAGGTCTACCGCGCGTCACCCGACCCGCTCTACTACAGTTACCACGCCGCCGGGCTGCCGAGCAGCGTCCACGTGTACGCGCTCACCGCCGAACGCCCGGCCGCGGACGTGAGACTGGAAGCCTCCGCGTACGCGCACGTCTGGACCGCGCCCGAGGAGCCGTCGTACACGGTGACGGTCCGCAACCGCCGCGGCCCGGCCCGAGACGTGCAACTCGAACTGACGACGAAGAGCCTCGACGGCAAGCAGTCCACCGCGCACCGATCCGTCTTGAAGCTGCCGGCCGACGGCGAGGCACGCGAGACGATCAAGGTGACGCCGAAGGCGTTCGGCTACCACGACGTCGCGCTCAGGGTCGTGGACGGCGACCAGACTCGGGTGGAGCGGCGCAGCCTCGCGTACCTGCGGGCGGACACACGCGACCGCGGCGACTGGGACTTCGGCCGCGGCCCCCTGTTCGGGTTCTGGAACTGGGGCGGCGGCCACAACACACCCTCGGCCGACAAGCAGTTGCTCGTGATGGCGAAGGGCGGCATCGAATCGACGCCCGGCTCGTTCGAGGAGTACACCGCCCGTCACGGCGATGCGGCGAGGAAGGTGATGGAAGACTACAAGCTCTTCACGCTCAAGTTCGCAGGCGCGGGCGACCACTACATCACGGGGAAGTTCGCGGGGGAGTTGAAGACGCTCGGGCTCGCGAAGGCGAAGGAGAACTTCCTCAAGACGCTCAACGAGCGGAAGTCCGCAGCCGGGCCGCACAGCCGCCCGCTGTTCCTGTCGTTCTACGCCGAGCCGAGTATCGGCCCGGTCACGCACGGCATCTTCCCGAAGTTCATCGGCGAGCCGGAGACGCCGTTCACCCCCTACGAGAAGGAGCGGTACGACCTGTTCCTGAACGGGTTCGTCGAGGGGGCGAAGATCGTGCGCGAACACTTCCCCGGGGTGAAGTGCCTGCTGCCGCACGGCGACCCGGCGTTCTCGATGCACTTCCTCCAGCGCAACCAGAAGGAGGTGGCCCCGCTGATCGACGGCGTGTGCGTGGACATCCCGTGCTTCGAGCGGCTGCCCGAGCAGCAGTTCCACCAGGTGGCGCTGCACCGGCTGTACATGACCCGCAAGGAGATGGCCGACGCGGGCATCAGGAAGCCGCTGCTGCCGATGTACGAGGGGCCGTGCGTGCCGAGCGGCCCCGGGGCGCTGACCGACCAGGAGCAGGCCGACATCACGATCCGCAACAGCCTCGTCCTGCTCGCCTACGGCGTGGACGTCCAGAACGGCGGGTTCCCGGCGTTCGACACTGCGAGCTACTGGGGCGAGCAGCACTACGGGTTCGGCGTCCTCAACCGCGTGTCGCTGGAGACGCCGAAGGTGGCCTACACGGCGATGGCGACGCTGACCCGTCACCTGAACCGGTGCAACTACCACAAGTGGGTGCCGACGGGCAGCCTGAACACGTTCGCGCTCCAGTTCAAGCACTACAAGTCGGGCAAGCTCGTTCACGTGATGTGGACGCTCCGCGGCACCCGGCCGGCAACGCTGGCCGTGCCCGCGGGGGCAACGGTCGCGGTGTTCGACCAGAACGACAACGAGGTCGAGTTGGGCCGCACCGGCAACACGTTCACGTTCACGCTCGGCCAGTCGCCGTGCTACGTCGAGGGGCTGACCGCCGACGCGGAAATCGTGCTCGGTCCCGCGGACCACTCCGACGTGAAGCCGGGCGAGTACGCGAAGAAGCTCGGCAACCCCGGCGACGGAACGTGGGCCATCGCCACGCAGAAGGAAGCGGAGTACGAGGGGAGCCACCTCCCGTACATCTACCGGTTCCCCACGAAGATGACCGCGAAGCCGGTGGACGCGCCGCCGGCGCAGGGCGGCACGGCGCTGGCCGTCCACTTCCCGCAACCGGAGAAGGAGCGGGTGTTCGTGCCGCACTACTCGGTGCTCACGCCCGCGAAGCCGATCCCGATTCCGGGCAAGGCGTCGCACCTGGGGCTGTGGGTGAAGGCGGCGGGCGACTGGGGTCGAGCCGTCTACTTCCTGCAGGACGCGAAGGGCGAAAGTTGGATCAGCGTCGGCACCCGCGGGGCGTGGAACTGCGACGACCTCCACAGTTGGACCAGCTTCAACTTCGACGGCTGGCGCTACCTCCGCATGGAGTTACCCGCCAACAGCGGGCACGACCTGTTCCGCGAAAGGGGCACCACCTGGTGGGGGCCGTACAGCACCGGGGACGGTGTCGTCGACCTGCCGCTGACGCTGGAGAAGGTGGTGGTGGAGCGGCGCACGCACGTCATGTACGTGAACGACCCGCAGCCGGCCGACCGCAGCGACGTGCTGCTCGGCGACCTGTTCGCCGAGTACGCCGCGGCGGGCGACGCGACCCCCGAGGCCGTGCGAATGTCGGCGGTGCGGATGCCGGTGCCGAAGGACGTGAAGGGACTCGGCAACCCGATCGCGACCCTCACCGCGGAGGGCACCGGGCCGGCCGTAAAGGTCGAGCGGATCACCCTGCCAACCCAGGAGGCCGACGGCACACAGTGCCACGTCCACTTCCCGGCGGTCGAGGGGGCGAGGCAGTACGACGTGTGGGCCTCGGCGTACCCCGACGGCCGCGGCGCACTCCACCTCGGCAAGGCGTGGAAGGCACCCGGCCAGTTGGTCCGCGGGCTGCGGCCGAACCAGAACTTCTACCTGTTCGTGACGTACACCGACGCGGCGGGGAAGGTGTCGAAGCCGTCACCGGGGTACGAGGTCAACCTGCAGGACTTCTTCGGGATGAAGTAGGGCGGCCGCGAGTCACCGCAAAGGGAACCCGTAATGAACGCACGACGCAGTGTCCTCGGCTTCGCCATCCTGTTCGCGGTCACGCCCGCCGGTGCCGCGGAGAGCGACTGGCCGCCAACCCTGAAGGGGTCGACGAACGGAACCGTCACCTTCACCACCCCGGCGTTCCTCGACGTCCCCGAGGGCGTCAAGGAGGAGGCCGCGAGGGAGGGGGCCGCCCCGTACGTCGTGGCCAAGACGCCCCCGACCGTCACCCTGGCGTACCACGGGAACCTCGGGCCAGACGCGAAGGGACGGCGGCTCTGGTCGTCGTGGGGCGACATCTGCGTCGCCCGCGACGGCCGCGTCTACTGCGCGATCGGCGACCACGGCCAGGACGTCCAGGGCGACGCCCGGTGCTTCGTCTACCGCTGGGACCCGGCGAAGAAGGTTCTCGAACGGGTGGTGGACATGAACGCGGTGGTGCCGCCGGAAGCCGACCGCCCGTCGTGGTCCAAGGTCCACGCCAAGCTCGACGAGGGGACCGACGGCAAGATCTACTTCAGCTGCACCCTCAACGACGGCAACCGGGCGAAGGCGTGTACCTGGACCGACGCGGTGCCGGGCGGGCAACTGTACGCCCACGACCCGTCCACCGGAAAGACCGAGGTGGTGGCGAACCTGCCGGCGAAGCGGTGTACGGCCACGTCCCTGTACGACGCGAAGCGGAACATCTGGTGGTGCAACCTGGAGGCCGGCGAGGGGAACGCCTTGTGGGGGTTGGATCTGGGCACCCGCAAGCCGGCGTTCCAGGCCGCGGACGGGTCGCTCGGGTTCAACCGAGCGGTCGCCCTGGGGGCCGACGGGTCCGTCTACTTCAACGGCCCGGACGACGCTCGAACACTGCCCAAGCCCGCCGACCCGAAGACGCCCCCCGCGAAGAAGCCGGCGGCCCCCACGAAGGCCGAGCAGGCAGCGGCCCTGGAAAAGACGACCTCGCCGATCTGGAAGTTCGACCCGGCAACCAGGGCGCTCCGCAAGACGGGCAGCGCGTTCGCGGGCACGCCGGGCATGCGGTCCGCGACGCCGGAAGCCGGGGACGGGAACATCTACGGCTCGACGCAGGCGAGGAACGAACTGTTCCGGTACTCGGTGCGGGACGACAAACTGACCACGCTCGGCCCGGTGTGGCTGACCGGGGCGTACGTGACGGTCATGGTCCGGTCGCCGGACGGGCGGTTCCTGTACTACCTGCCCGGTGCCCACGGCGGGGCGTTCAAGCACGGCACGCCCGTGGTGCAGTACGACATCGCCCGGAAGTCGCAGAAGGTACTGGCGTTCCTGGCCCCGGCGTTCGAGAAAGAGTACGGGTACGTCCCGGGTGGGACGTACGGTGCCAAGCTGAGCGCCGACGGCGGGACGCTGTACGTGAACTTCAACGGCCACGCGGCCGACCCGGCGGTGCGGCCGGCTGGGCGCAAGGCCGACGGGTTCGGGCTGACCGCGTTCGCGGCGATCACGATCCCGGCCACGGAGCGGTGAGGCGTCACCGCCACGCCGGTCCTCGCCCGCCATGACAATCCTCAAGCCGAACGCTGCCGGATCATGTGCATTCCGACATGCACATGATCCGGGCGACGTGACGTCAGCCCTGCCGCTTCACCATCTCACTGATCCAGATCGGGGCGAATGGCGATGTGCAGCCCTTCGAGCACGGGTAGTCCCGGAAGACACCCAACTTCTCGCCGATGGCGATGGCCCGCTTGCGGCACTCGGGGAAGTGGATACCGGTCTCCGCGAGGGCGGTGTTCATCGTCCACTGCACGACGGGATCGGCCGCACCCATCTGCTTCTCAATGCGGTCGAGCAGTGCGGCGAGGTCAAGCCCCTCGGGACTCTTCGCGACCCGCCCGGCCGTCAGTTGCCACCCGGCGCGGGCCGCCCAGCGGTTGTCATCGGCCATCCACTTCTGGCGAAGGGCTTCCCGGTCGGCGTGATGCTTGACGACGTTGGAGTGGAGCCAGTCCGCGACGTGCGAGAAGCTGATGGACCGCACCAGCCGGTCCACCTCATCGGCGGAGAGCGTTTTCGGGTCGAACAGCAGGACGGCAAGGAGTTGGGCGTCGACGTTCCCGGTTTCCCAAAGGGGCATCGCCAGCTCAGGGTTGGAACCGATCTTCTTCGCTAGCGCCCGGATGTCGCCGTGCTTGACACCGAACTGGTTGTCGTCGGCACCCCACTTGGCGTTGTGCTTCCGGGTCACGCTGTTGCCGAGCGACTCAAGCTGCTTCAGGAGTTGCTCCCGAGTTGCGGTCGCAGCCTTGGCCGGTGCGATCGACACTTTGGCTCGCTCCGGCGGCGTGCCGGATGTTGTCTTCTTTGCCACTTTACACCTCCATTGATGTCACGCCGCGTCAACCGACTGCTTCTGCTCGGGCGGGGCCGGAATCCGTTCCCACCACTCGTGCGTGCAGGACGGGCAGCGGTATTTCGTCTCGACGAACTTGCTTGCCTGCACCTCAACGTTCTTTCTCGCCCGGAACAGGTAGCCCTTGTGCTCGCACTTCGGACAGCGTCGGTCTGGGCGCTCGAACGGCGTCATCCAGCGGGGCTCCACGGGCATCGGGGCAGAATACCCGCTAATATCGGCAAGCGAGGTAACGAGGCTTGAGCACCAGGTCGGGAGGTTGAGGTTCAGGTCGGCTTCTGCTTCCCACCGGGCGTGCTGTCACCGATCCTGCAACCGACCCCCACCACCCAGACTGTCTTCACCGCCGTCGAGCCATGTGGTGATAATCACCACGAGTCAGGTATTCACATCGGTGGATGGATTCAGTTGCCGCCCGAATGGTCTCAAGTCCTCACACACGGCTGGTGATCCTGGAGAGGAACCCGTGTTTCTCAGCTACGATTTACCGAAGTAACAGTCGGAAGATCGGGCTCTCGGTATCGTCCACATCCGGGTAGCCGAGCGCCGCCGTGAAGTCACGCAGCGCAACCCGGTCGGCCTCCGGAACTTGGATACCGATGAGGATGCGACCGGGGTGAACGAGATCGGCATCCGCGTCACACGAGCCGGTGGCCTTGCTTTCGCGTTCCCCGTTTTCATCGTTTCCGGTGTGAAGTGGCCGGGAAGAGCCCCGAGACGCGGGCGTTCGTTGCACCACCACCGCGATCGCCTCGCACTGTCAAGTGCTTTCTTCAAGAGCGGCAACGGGTCGAACTTCTCCCCGAGAACCACACGGCTGTCACATCTCAGCCAACCCAGGCAGCGAGTCCCGACCACATCGAGACTGGGACACTCAAAACAGTTCGCGGATGGCCGTGCCTTCGCTCAACAGCGGGATCGGGCGTCCGGTTGCATCCGACGGGGACACTTTGGGGTCGATGCCGAGAACGCGGTAGATGGTCGCGAGCAGATCACCGGGCGAGAGCGGCCGTTCGCGTGGGTAGTCGGCCTTCGCCGTGCTCGCGCCGACCACGCGGCCGTGATTGAGGCCGCCACCGGCCAGGAGCGCGGAGAAGACGAAGGGGTAGTGGTCACGCCCCCCGCCGCCGTTGATCTTCGGCGTGCGGCCGAACTCGCCGACCACCACGACCAACGTCCGGTCGAGCGACCCGCGATCCTCAAGGTCTTCGACCAACGCCGCCAGCGCGCGGTCGAGGTGCCCGCCCTTGAGCGGCGTCCCCTTGCTCACGCCGTAGGGGTCGTTCCCGCTCGGGCCGTGCAAGTCCCACTCGCACGTCTCGTAGTCCTCGTAGGCGACGAACGTCACGCCGGCCTCGACCAGTCGCCGGGCCATCAGGCAGCACTGGCCGATCCGCGTGCGGCCGTAGCGGTCCCGCAACCGGACGTCTTCCTTGCCGAGGTCGAAGGCGTCACGGACAGCCGGGCCGGTCACGAGGTCGTACGCCTCGCGCTGGAAGCCGTCGAGCGCGGTCGCGGTGCCGCGGGTGTCGAGGTCGCGGCGCATCCCGTCGAGGGAGCGGAGCAGTCCCATGCGGCCGCCAAGCAATCCCGCGTCCACGCCCGCGGCGAGCTTCAAATTCGGCACCCGGAACTTCGGGTCGTTGGGGTCCGGAACCTCGAACGGGCCGTAACCGAGGCCGAGGGCCGCCGTAGCCGGTGGCACGCGGCATCCCGACGTAGGCCGGCATCCCCCGGCGGTTCGCGCCGCGGTAGCGCGCCGCAACCGCCCCCATCGCCGGCCGGTGGTTGACGCCGAACTGGAGGCTGTCCGGGTGGGTGCCGGTCATCATCCAGTGGTAGCCGTGGTGGTGGCTGCCGGTCGTGTGGTGCAGTGATCGCAGGATGGTCATCCGGTCCATGAGTCGCGCGACTCGTGGGAACAGCTCGGTGACGTGAACACCGGTGACGGCGGTCGCGATGGGGGCGAACGGCCCGCGGATTTCTTCCGGCGCGTCTGGCTTGGGGTCGAAGGTGTCGAGTTGGGCCGGGCCGCCGCTGAGGAAGACGAGGATCACGGCCGTGTCGGGCTTACGTGCGGCCGGCGGCTGGTCGGCGCGCGCCCGCAGAACGCCAGGGAGTGCCAACCCCCCGAGGCCGAGTGAAGCGACCTTGAGAAAACTCCGGCGATCCCGCGGAGTGCAAAGTTCAAGCACCGTTCGCCCTCCCCAATCTGCCTCAGAATCGGACCGCTCACGGAACTGTGGTTCGAGGTCGAAAAACAGTGAGTCGATCCTCTGGTCACACCCTGTCAGGTCGTGGCGGAGTTCTTCAGGAACCGCCTCGGCGAGATCAAATGAACCTCGTCGGGGCCGTGAAGCACCCGACCCTGCCACACGCCTACTCCAACTCGTCGAGTCGAAAGCGGGTGTAGTAGAGCTGGTAGTTGCCGGCTTCCCAGCGGTCGAACAGGCAACCCACTGTGCCGTCGGACAGCAGGGTCAGCGAGGAATACTGGGCGTCGCCCGCCTGGAGCAACTTCGACCGGGGCCACGTCTTCCCCTCGTCGGTGCTCAACCGCACCGTCAGGTCGCGTCGCTTCGGACCCGCCGGGTTCGAGAACAGCCACCGCGGCTTCCCGTCGGCGTCCGGCAGGCGGATCACGCACCCTTGGCAGTTCGGGTCGAACAGGGCGTCGTGTTCCGCCTCCGACCACGTCTCCCCGCCATCCTTGCTGACGGCCACGGCCCGTCGCTCTTTCCCCTCGTTGGTGCGTGCGTTCAGCACAAGACCGCCGCCCTGTTTCTCGACGACGTGGCACTCGCCGATCTGCCGGCCCACGGCATCTCCTCGCTTCCACGACTTGCCACCGTCGTCGCTGAAGACCATGTGACTGCGGTAGATGCCGTCCTTCTCGTGGGCGTGGTACGCGGGGATGACCAACCGCCCAGACTTCAACTGGATGCCTGTGCCTGGGCCGGTTCCGTACCACGTCCACTTCGGGTCGCGGGCGGTCTCGGAGATGTTGAGCGGTTCGCTCCAGGTCTTGCCGGAGTCCTTGCTGGAGGTGACGAGGACGCGGGTCCGCTCCTTGCTCGTACCGGCGACGATCCCCTCCTCGGTGTCGGTCCCCAGGCTTCGCGTCAGGCCCATCCACACCATGCCGGTCTTGCGATCAGCGAGCAGGCACGGGTTGCCGAGCGTGTTGTCGCCGTCGGACGCGACCACGACGATCTTCGACCACGTCTTGCCGAGATCGCTGCTCCGCTTCAGGACGATGTCGATCTTGCCCTTAAGCCCGCCTCCGTCCTTTCGCCCCTCGCACACTGCCAGCAGGTCGCCGTTGGGTGCGACCAGCAGTGACGGGATGCGGTATCGCGGGTAACCCTCCTTCCCGCTGACGAACAGATGAACCGGCGCGTCCTGAGCCTGCGATTCGACGATGAAGGCGAGAAGGAGTGCGATGGCGAGGACCGGGCGCATGGGTGTCACGCAGGTGGAAGGGTGTGGCGGCGAACGCCCGCGACTGTGGTATTATCGGGCTCGGTCCTGCGAATGTCTCCACCGACAGGCTCGTGTCCGACGCCGAGCGGAGCAAAGCAATCGGCTCGGTCCCAGACGCCATGCCGACCGCTCACAGGGTCTTGTTGCTCTCTTCAGTCCGAGAGGATCACGGGCATTCGGTCGTGAAACGGCAGCACGAGTTCGTTCCGCGTGGTCGTAATCATGCAAGTGGTGACGAGTTTTACATCCTCATCCGCCTACACGTCCCACATGCCGACGAATGTGAACGGTGCCATCCGAGCGTGAGAAATGGCAAACCCGTTTCTTCTTCCCTACCGTTCGCCACTCGAAGAATCCATCGGCAGGAATCAGAACACGCTTCGGGCGAAAGCACTCGCTGAACTTGAACACCACGGATTCGGCGAGAGCGAGGATCGGTCGCGGCCGTCCGAAAGTGCGAGTCGTGAGTTGAGGATCACCGTGCAGTCACCGGGAGTAGTTTTAATATCGGTATTTAAAGTCGCCTCTGGCTCAAGCCACATTTCCAGGGGTGGTCGGGCAACTCGCCGAACACCCGTCGCTACACTTCCGGTAGAACGCTGGCGATTGAGCACTGGAATGTGTCCGCACTTGTTGACCAGGTTGCCATCGGCAGCAAACCCCCACCACCTCAATTGAAACGCTTGACCTCCGCAGTCGCTCAGGTCCTTCACCGCCCGGTTGTCCCAGGCCCGGCTTGTCGGTAATGAACGTAGCGCGTGCTGCGCCGACGGCTGAGTATTTTCAACGGGTCGAGACATAGGACCACAAACTGTGGACCACCTTACCTTGTTCCAGGCGTTGGTCGCTGGCGGGCGTCTGCCGCTCTTCGCCCTCGCCCTTGGTCTGATCGCGTCCGGCGGTGCCGCACTGTTCCTCGCCGCGACCGGGCACTTCCTGCCCCACGACGAACGCTTCCTTGGTATGACGGCCGAGCAACTGTGTTCGCACCACGGGTGCCGCGTCGTCCACTTCATGATCCACGACCGAGCTGCATTCGGTGGCGTCGTCCTGGCTGTCGGCCTGCTGTACCTTTGGTTGACCGAGTTCCCGCTTCGGCAACGAGCCGCTTGGGCGTGGTGGGCGATCCTCCTCAGCGGGGTTGTCGGTTTCGCCAGCTTCCTGGCGTACGTCGTTTTCGGCTACCTTGATGCCTGGCACGGTGCCGCGACGCTCGCCCTGTTGCCGTGCTACGTCCTCGGCCTGACCTACTCCCGGGGCACTCTCGAAACACCACGCGGCATCCGCAGTCTGCTGGTTCCGAGCGTCTGGCCCCCGTGGGGATCGTACGCTGGCGTCGGCCGCCTGTGCCTACTCGCCGCGGCCGCAGGCGTACTCGGGGCTGGTGCAACCATCCTGACCCTCGGCTCGACGGCGGTATTCGTTCCCGAGGATCTGGCGTTCATGGGCGTGAGCGTTGCCGAACTGCGGGCTCTTAACCCGCAACTGGTCCCCCTGATCGCCCACGACCGGGCCGGCTTCGGCGGGGCGTTACTGTCGGCCGGGGTCGCCCTGACTGCGTGTGTCTTATGCGGCCGGCCATCGCCTGCGTTGTTTCAAACCTTGGCACTCGTCGGGGCCGCAGGGTTCACTCCGGCGATCGGCGTCCACATGGCGATCAGATATACCGACGCATTCCACCTTGCCCCCGCCGTCTTAGGGGCTGCGCTCTATGTTGCGGGTCTGGCACTCACATACCGGGCGATGCACCCGCGCCGCGCAGGGAAGTCCAATGAATGACGTGACCCCGCCGCTACGTGAACTCGGTCTGGACTTGCTGCGAGTCACACGATTTCAACGCACGACTGCACTTGCGGCGCCTTTCCTGTACTTCGCGGCATACTTCGCGTGTGCGGCGGCTGGTTGGTGGGTGCCGGCCGTCCTCGCCACGGTAGCACTCAGCTTCTTCACCTACGGCTCGACCTCGCACGACCTTGTCCACCGAACCCTTGGCCTGTCGCACCGGGCGAACGAAGTGTTACTCTGCCTGACGGAACTGCTCGCGCTGCGAAGCGGCCACGCCTACCGCCTGGCCCACTTGCACCACCACGCCAAGTTCCCGGCGGACGACGATATCGAGGCGGCCGCTTCTCGGATGTCGTGGGTTGCGGCACTCGCGTCCGGCTTCACTTTCCAGGTGCGAGTCTGGCTGTGGGCATACCGTAGGGGGATCAACAGAGCGTGGGTGGTCGGGGAGGGAGTGGCCTGCGTGTCGCTATTGGCCGCGTCAGTTGGGCTCGCGGTGGTGACTCCGGTCTTTGCCGTGTATGCCGGGCTCATGGTCGCGGGTAGTTGGGTGATTCCGTTCGCCACGTCCTATCTCCAGCACGACCCAGCCGGTGCGAGCGCGTTGACGCAGACGCGGGCGTTCCGCGGCAAGGTGGCGTCGGCGGTTGCGCTCGGGCATCTCTACCACCTCGAACACCACCTGTACCCGGCTGTGCCGCACCAGAACTGGGGAGAACTGGCCCGGCGCCTCGACCCGTACTTGGAGCGAGCGGGAGTGAAGCCGGTTACGCTTTGGCGCTGACTGGGCTGTCGCACAGCGTCGCGGCAGGCGTCAACACTCTGAGTTCTCGTCTCGGAGGTTGATCGCGGCCGTGACCGCTTTCAAGAAACCAGTGGACCGTTCGCTCGGACAGTCTTGCTGTTCAGCCGCTCGTCGCCGATCACTTGAAGTCTCCAACACACGCACGCAGAGCGGGCAAAACCTAGACGAGCCAGCTCCGTCTCGAACGACTCTAGCCAAGATTCGGGAGTACGGTCGTAGTGGCACCGATGCGCCAGAGTTCCGACAGAAGGTGATCCGGGTCGGTCGTGTAAAATCAATATGCCAGCTCGACCGCAAACGAGATCGAGACGAAGTTCGTGATGAAGACGTTACGTGACTTCCAAGGGTTCCGATCTGTGCGAGGCGGAATCAGGCAAATAGCAAGTAACCCTTCGCAGGCGGGAACGCATGGAGGGTGTCCCACGAATGTTCGTGGTATCATGCCCAGTCAGCCGAGACCTCACTGCATCGGAAGACGCCATGCATCAGCCCGTTGTTGGCCCCATCTCAATGACCCGCCGGCAGAGTGTCCGGGCTTTCGCGATGGCAGCCTCACCAAACGGGGCCACTTTCGCCGCGGTTCTCTCAAACACCAAGGACCGCGAACACAAAGAACTGTTTGTGTGGGACGCGGAGACAAAGAAGCAACGCAAACTCATCGGCGATAACCCGTCCGAAATCGAAGGGTTGGCCTTCTCGTCCGATGGCCGAACGCTTGCAACTGTTGGCCCACAGGAATGGGACGGTCTGCTCCGATTCTGGAATACCCGCACTTGGCGTTGTCGAACTCGCAAGCTTGACCTGCATTTGCGTCACGTCGCTTTTGCGCCGACTGGCGACGCGGTTGCCGTTGCCAGCGGGGACTACGGTGACAGTCAGAAAATCGCGATTGTGGAAGCGGGGACCGGTCGCATCATCCGCCGTTTTGCGAACGTCAATGGCATCAGTCAGATCGCGTTCTCACCAGATGGCCGCTCACTCGCCGTGGCTCATACACCCGATGTGTCCGTATGGAGTGTTGGCGGTCGATTGCGTTGGCGAGAGGGGGCCCATTCCGGTGCCGTGGCACTCACCTTCTCGACCGATAGTACCACGTTGGCATCGTGCGACGAGAAGACAATCGTCGTGTGGGACGCCACACGTGGGACGATGAGATACTGCGTCAAGGGGCACGCAAACACTCTGCAAACTCTCGCGTTTTCACCTGACGACACGATCCTCGCGACCGCAAGTTGGGATGAGATCAAACTGCGGGACGCAGCAAATGGCGAGGAACGCCTCACCCTGAAAACCGATTGGCTCGGGTGGATCGGGTTCTGGCCCACACCAGATCAGTTGAGTGCGGGTGGCTCAGACTTTCGATTCACAACCTGGAACGTCGCTGAACTCCTAAAGGCCGCTCCGGCGACCAAGCCGACTGCGACTGCACCAACACGCGAACAGCGGATCGCCGAGTCGGAACAGGGGGCATTCCTTCAGGCGATTTTTGACTCGCCCGAAGACGACACGGCGAGGTTGGCCTACGCGGACTGGCTCGACGAACACGGTCAGGCAGCACGGGCCGAGTTCATCCGCGTGCAGATCGGTCTGACACGCCTCACTGAATCGGCTGAGAAGCAAACGAAGCCCCGAAAGAACCAGATCACCAAATTGGTGGCCCGCGAGAGAGAATTGCTTGATCGGCATTCGAGGGAGTGGTTGTCGGGATTTGGAGCAGCCCTTCCGGTGATTGACAACACAACTTTCGAGCGGGGCTTTGTGAAGCGGATTAGCATGACCGGGATCGCCGTCACCGACGAGCACCTATCGCCCCTCGCTCGCGTACCAGAGGTTCTTGAACTGGACCTCAGCAACTCACGCATCACTGCTGTCGGCCTTCGCCAGCTCAAACCATTATGCAACTTGCGCGAGTTAATTCTGACTGGCACTGCCATCACGCCTGCTGCGCTCAATCACCTGGCAGCACTGCCAAAGTTGGTCGAGGTGTACCACCACGGCTGGGGTTACGAGCAATTGCCGCCTGAAGCGGAAGCATTCAAACTCAAGCGAAATCAGCGACTCGTTGGGCTCTCGCGACAGGAACGGCGGGAGGAGGCACTGCGGTCGCTGCGGTATGTGGGGGAGGTGGTGATCGAGGGCGATCGGCTCCTCAGCGCGTGGTTTTCGCAGCGACCCACGACCGATGCCGACCTCGCGTACCTGAGTGAGTTTTCGGAACTGGAACAATTGGGTTTTTGCGAGACGCTAGCTATCACTTCGGACGGACTGGCTCACTTGCGAGGTCTGAAGTCTCTAAAGCAGTTGCACCTGGTGGACGTGCACATCACCACCCTCGAACCGCTTCGCTACTTGACCGGCCTTGAGGAACTGCGGGTTTGGACCGCCCCGAGAATCGAGCAAGACAGCTTGAGGTTCCTGGCCGAGTTGCCTCGCCTCAAAAACCTCAGCCTGTTCAACTGCCAGTTTGACGACACGATCCTGCCGCACGTGGCAAAGGTGATTGGGTTGGAGGAACTGAACCTCACCGAGAACGAGATTACGGATGAAGGTCTCGAACTCTTGGCCCCGCTCCCGCGACTGAAAAAACTTGAAGTGGATTACGAGGAAGACCGGAGAGCGTTGGTTCGCAGACTTATTCGCTGATAGTTGATCGACGGCTTTTCTAGTCTGATCGAAACTGAGGTCGGTCGTGTTGTCGGTTTCTGGCATAGTTGGGTGGCAAGCACGTACTGCCAACCCCTGGCGGCTGAATGCCTGTCGGAACTTGATCATCGGATACCAGCATCGTCGGCAGGCTTTGGTGAGAAGTCTGGCGCGGCGTGGAGAATCTCTTCGAGCAGTGTAGCGTATTCAGACTCAGCCTGAGCAGCTTTCGCAAAAATGACAACTCCGTGCAACTGTGCACGCAACTCGTTCCAGCGGCCCCTCAACACTATCCAATTGTGTTCATCGTATGTGCCCTGGAAGATCACCGGACGAATTTCGATCCGCGGGGTTTGATTCGGAGGCAGGCAATCGTTAACGGCTTTCCTGAGTTCGTAACACCAGCGACTATTCACCCGAGCCACACGCCCAATCTGCTGCTCGACGACGTCAGGGTTCCATTCGGGGTGAAGCAGCACGACCACTCGGCACGCTCCATGAAGATTGAGCCCTTCACGACCGACGAGTGACTGGGCGACCAGCACCTTCGGGAAACTCTCGGGTCGGTTGAACGCAAGCTGAATCATCCGACGAGATTCTGGGCTTGTGTCCCCAAACATCAATCGTGCAAACGCCCCACGTGTCCGAGTGTATTCCTCACGCAAACGCCCTTCGATCACCCTCCAGCGTTCCCCGGCGGCATCGTCATCGGGTTCCTCGTCTCCGTCAATTTCCGCAAGTTCTCGGTCACTACCTGCGTCGATGAGTTGACAGAAGGCGGCACCGTACTCGCTTGCTTCAGCTTGAGAAGAACCAACCATCTCCAGCATCGCGCGAGCGACTAAGTCGGAGTCATTCACGGTCCTTTGTCCTGAAAGAGATCGACGACCCAGCGGCCGCGTTTGTTCGAGCCGCTTCACAGGTGAGCCAGCAATTCTTCGTCCTCACAGCCCGCGTCTTGCAGCGCGTCGGCCAGGATCGGGAGCCGATCAAAGGCACCTTCGGCGTCGATTCCTCTCGCCAGTGCGACCGCCGTTGAAGAGCGCCAACTCGGGTCCAGTTCGACGGGGCGAACGGGGACGTCAAACAACACGGTCGTGGCATCATCGAGGGCGATGGCGAGCGTGCGCCCGCCCGGTGCGAACACCACCTCCGCAATTCCACACGGGAAGGCAGGCGATTCCCACACCTCCAACTCGGTCGCGGCCTCCCACACCTTGACCACGAGCGGTTCTCCGTCGTCCGATTCTCCCCGGCACGCGGCCACGAGAAGCCGTGAATCCGCAAGGAACTCTGCGGTGATCCCCAAGCCCCGGTAAGGAGCATCGCCAAACCCTGCTGGGATGGTGAAGGGCAGTGAGGAAGCCGAGATTCCTTCGTCAGGTGCGCGGTGTGTGGGTTCCGTCGCGAAGACATCCACGGTGTCTCTGCCATACACCGCAACCATCAGCCCATCAGCAGAAACCGCGAAGAGCCGTCGAACCCAACTCTCGACCAGCGGCAACGCGGCCCCCACCAACAGCCGACCATCCGCACCCCAGACGTATGCCTGCCCGCTGCTCAACCCCACGACGCGACCATCCGCGAGGCTGCGGAGGCTGCGGATCGCTTCGCCGACGGGTTCAAATAAGACACCGGACGGGTTGCCCTCAAAGGCGTGGAGCGAAAGCTGCCCCTCTGCGGCGACAACCACGCCTTCACCGTCGGCCATCCAGGCAACAGCGCTCGGGTTGTCGGGCAACGGGAACTCACGGAGTTGGCCGGTCTCGATGTCCCAGAGGTGGAGTTTTTGCTTCTCGTAACACACGGCACGGGAACCTTGGGAAGCAAACGCCATGTTCTCCAACGCCCTGCCGAGGGGCGGTGCCGGCGCGATGAGCCGACCGCTGGCCACATCCCAGAGGAAGCCACCGGTGCCGGAATGTTCTGCGGTGAGGACACGCCGCCCATCGTCGCTGAACACGATCGTCTCAGAGCGTTCGCTGTGCCGACCGGGCGGAGACACATCATCGCCCGTCGCCGTGTCCACCAACTCAACGCGGCCCAACCAGGCATTCGCCACGAGTTGGCCGTTCGGGCTGAGGGCGAAGACACTGCACGTGTAACCCGAGTAACGCCCGAGTTCGGTTCCAGTCTCGGTATCGAGAACAACCGTCCAGCGCCCCGGAATCGCGACCACACGACCGTCGGCACGGAACACTGCGGGCCATGTGTTGTCGTGGCCCTCGGCGCATTGGTGGCAACGGAGTTCACGGCCTGTGGCGGGTTCCCAGAGTCGCAACGTCCCATCCCGAACAGCAACGGCCACCTGTCCATCCGGCAAGAAGCGGACGACGCTCACGGCACTGTCCGGCGGCTCAAAGCGGTTGACCAACTCGCCCGTCGCCCACTCCCAGACCCAGACCCGGCACGAAGCGGCTGCCAAGAGCCGACCGTCGGGGCTAAACGCGACGGAATCGAACATCTCATGTCCTCGTACCTCGGGGTCGTTGGCCTCCAGGGTGGCGACAACTTTCCAGGTTTCGACTGCGAGAACGAGGACTCGGTTGAATACGACCTGAGCGAGGAAGCGGCCGCAGGGCGAGAACATGAAGCAACCATACGCACTCGAACCAGTGTCAAGTTGCATCACCATGCGGCCCGTGGCGACTTCAAAGACCCGTGCGGTTCCGCCGTCCACCGCCACGAGCCGGGAATCTGGGCTGAATGCCGCGCCGCCATTGCCGCGATTGCCGCCCCACGGTCCGTCGGACACGAACCGCCACACCTCGCGGCCGCTGGGCACTTCCCACAACGTCGCTTCGTCATCGTCGTACCCGAGACCAATCAAATACTGGCTATCCGGCGAGAAGACGAGGCAACACAGACCGGAGTTGGCACTTCGATAACAGATGTGGTTGAGCCGGTTCGTGCCGAGCCGCACTCGCGCACCGTTCGGAAGGACATCTCCCGGGTGTGGTCGTTCGGCGTCGCCCTGGCCATCGCTGTTCACGTCGATTTCCTCGCGGCTGAGTATTGCGCCGTTCGCAGGTCAGCGTATAAACCGTCGGAGTCTTGCACCGAGTGGCGAATTGAGAATGGCTCCAATGCCTTCGCGCGTGATCCCGTTGCCCGTGATGTCGAGTTCTCGTAGCTCGTGGAGTTGAGATGAGTTGGCGAGCGCCCTCGCATCGCTGTCCTGAAGGAGATTGTGCGCCAGATTCAGCCGCCGAAGTCGCGGGAGATTGGTTGAACTCGCCAGGAACGGGATGGCGCTGCGTGCGAGGCTATTGCCCGAGAGGTCGAGAGCTTCAAGTTCGGTCAGATAACGTGAGCCGAGCAACGCTTGAAGGCCCGGTTGCCCGAGGCTCTGTCCTGGCAGCGCGAGCGATCGCAGACCGGCAACCTGAGGCGATTCCGCCAGGATTCTCGCGCCGGCAGCACCCATGCGTCCATCCGTGAGGGTCAGCCGACAAACTTGTCGCAGCCGCCCACACCCGATCAGCGTCCGCACGTCTTCCCAACCGTCAACGCGGATACGAAGGCCCGCCACCGGCGCTGCCCGCAGAACCTCGTCGGCGTTCTCGACGAAACGCTCCAGTTCAATCTCGACCTCGTCGATCAGGCCGCGTGCGAACTGCCATCGCACCGCCAACGGGCGTAACGATGCGGTCCACGCCGCCTCGCATTCGCCGAGTATGGCCTGGATTCGTTGGTCGAGGGGTAACCGTGCGGGGTCTGCTGTTTCGAGGTTGCATCGCTCGATCTGCACGCGGATGAGTTCCGCTCGGGCCGGCTGGTCGTGCTCGTCCAGACAATCGGCGAAGACCAGGCGTGTGGTGTCGTCCTCGGGGTTGTCACGGATCGCTGCGAGGAAGTTGGCTTCGTCTCGTGGTCTGGCGTCGGCCTGTGGGGGATTTGCGGCTGCGGGTTCTGTGCTTGCGGAAGGCGTGACCCATTCAAACTTACCGCACTCGGGATCGGAGCAACTTCGATACAGCCGCCCCTTGTTGGCACCATCCTTGGCCACGCGACCGGCCTGTCGCCGCTTGCCGCATCTCGGGCACGGTGTGATGGTCGCCAGGAGTTGCTCCAACCCGGTGTCGGGGGTCCCCGCCGTCAGCCAACCGAAGAATCCGCAGTGGCGACATTTGAGGAAGAGACGCCCCTGGTTCGGCCCCTCCTTGTGAACTCGTGCGCAGCCAGCGTGCCCTCTCTGCTACACCCCTCGCAGCGAACTCCACGGGTGTGGTGCTGGGCTTGTTCAAGCGTCTGGATATTTGCGGTCATAGTTTGGATGACTCCTATGCCAACTCACAATTTTGACTCAGCATCCCCGAACGTGAGCCGAATTGGAATCTCGGTGGCCTCGATCTGCGTCTGAAGCATGAACCGATTCAACCCTGAAGTCGTTGCATGGTCGCCTCGATTTCAAGCGAATGCACGGATTGTCCGCTGTCGTTCGTCCAGCCGGGGAAGAAGTCACCGAAGGCGTTCACCTCAAGAATGTAATGCCGCCGAAAGCCACGCTCGAAGAGCAAATCGACGCCAGCGATTGCTGAATCGAAACAGGCAGCGGCGTCCGAGCAGTGATCCAGGGCGTCGAGCCATTCGCGAGTGGGAATCGTTGCCCGACAGCGAGCGAAATCACCACGTTGTCCGCCGAGATGCAGGTTCGTCATTGGATTGGGACTGAGTCGGAAGATGATCGCCGATGGTTTCCCGTGAATGCACACCACTCGCACGTCGAAGTTCTGCCCGTCGATCTGCGCCATCGGAATGCCACGCTGAATGATGGCTCCTTCATCGAGCACGAATTGCGCGGCCTGCTGAAGCCCGTCCCCAGAAACACGACGAACCAACCGTGAGTTGTAGAAGCTGCCGTCGAGTTCCGCGAGCGTTGTGACGCCGAACGCCGGCCGTTCCGGCGCATTCGGATGCAGCACGACAATCCCGGTGGCAGAGGAACCCGTATTGAGTTTGATGTAAGCCGTAGGCCAGTCGTAAAAGAGCGTGAGGTCGTGAACGACAGCGGCCATGTCAATCGGCTGGCTCATCATCTCGGGAACGGGCACGCCAAGATTGTGCAGTTTCACGGCGGTTGCGGTCTTGTCGAACATCTCGGCGATGGCAAGCGGGCACGCGGTCGGCTTGAGGTGCGGTCGAGCGTCGAAGGCGTTTCGCAGTCCGACGAGCACTCGACGGAAGCCGCCATAGAGCAACCCCGGCCGCACGAGCAACCCCTTCGGCAGTTCAAGTGCTCGCCAGTCGCGGTGCGGTTCAGCGGGGTCGTTTCGTGCTCCAGCTTCGAGTAGCAATCGCGTGACGTGATTGTCTTTGCCCGGCGACTCCATCCGCACGATGGCGTCGTGATCGAACGCGGGAAGATGATCCAGGTTGCCGACTCGGGGAATTACGTCTGCCCACGGGACGATTTCGAGATCGACGGCCCCGCCGCGAGCTTCCCAGAACGCGATCAACTCGGAGCGATACAACTCGCACCGCTTCGTGCCCGGATTCGCGATCAGCACGTACCGTGGTGGCATCGTGGTTACTCGTAGTCTCCCTCGAACAGATATCGTGGCCGGCTCCCGTAGTCTTCTTGTCCGCCAATTTCCGCGTGCTGGAATTCAAGCGAAACCGATACCTTTGTGGCGATCAGGGCATTCTTGCCAGTCTCCGTGAGCCCGTTGCGGGATAGGTCGAGATGTTCCAAATTCTTCAGATCCGGACACTCGGCCAAGAGCTTTGCTCCCTCATCGGTAATCGAGCCATGCCGGAGATCCAGGAGCTTGAGCCGCTTGAGGATTCCCGAGTTAATGATGACACGGACGCCCTCGTCACCGAAGTCCGTCAACCTCAACCGGAGATGCGTGAGGTTCTTCAGGTACTCTGAACGGCAGATCGCTCGAAGATCCGTCAACCCGATGAAAGCCTGATCTCCTTCGAGAGCATGAGGGTGGCAGAGCAGATGCGTGAGGTTCGTGAGCCACGGGTTTTTCGCGAGCCGGTCGAGTGGGTAACTGTAACCGTGGTACAGTTGCAGCACCCGAAGATGGGGCATCGGGAGAGCAACGAGTTTGACCGAGTCCGTGAAGTGGGCGAAGATCAGCAACTCTTCCACGTCCGGCATCTGTTTCACGAAGTCGTAGACATGTTCGCCGGGCAGGTGGCACTGGAAATTGCAGAAGTCACCGTAAACTTCATCTGCGATCCATCCGTACTGGAATCGTCGAACGTGTCGCATGTGCGGCCAGCCAAGGAGCATCTGCCGGGCGGTATCGTCGTCCCCGTCCTCTTCATACGCATAGTACCCGATGAACAACTCGTGAATGAACCGGGTCTGCGGTGATTGCACGAATGCTCTCGCGGCAGCGACGGTCAATTCACCGAAGTTCGCTGTCGAAAGCAGACCGCGTTTGAATTCGTACTTTCGCCCGCCCGTGTGATTGATTTGCCCGCGGCCCTCTGTGCTGGTCGGAGCATCGAAGTGTTCCGCCCAGTTGCCAACCCACTCCGCCTCGTGGGTCCCAAGGAATTCGACCTCGCGTTTCAGGAGTTTCTTCCGCTCTGGTTTCGGCAGCGATTCGTTCTCCAGTGCGATCTGAATTTGCATGAACTCGCCGCGTGGATCGTCACGCTCCGCAAGGAAATCGGCATACGCGGCGACTCCTGCCAAGTCACGCGGGTTAGCCTGGATCGTCTTCTCGAACGCCTCGGCCTCGGATGACATGGTCCGAGGGGTCGTTTCGACGTAACCCTTACCGACTTTCTCCATGATGAGTTTCTCGGCGGCAGCTTGTGCCTTCTGCGACGACGGGAACGACTTGGTTTTGGTCTGCCCGGCCGTGCCGATCTTGCCGTAAGTGACAGTGAACGAGGCGCCTCTCACGTCGATGTTCCAGAACTTGTGGCTCTTCGCGTCGCTGTATTGAAACATTCGCATCGGGCGGCTCTCAATCGTGAAACGTAGAACGACAGGGACAATTTACTCGAAGGCACCCTCGCGGAGATACTCGTGTTGGGCGGCTGCCTGTGCCGTGAGTGGGTTATTCGCCACCGCGTTCACACCTGCAGCCCGAAGAAGCTTCAGCCCCTTCGCGGTCACGGCATTGCGGGTCAGATCGAGCCGCTCCAGATTCCGGCTGTCTGTGCATGCCGCGAACACTTTTGCTCCCTCATCCGTGATGCAACCGTGCCGCAGATCCAGCCACTTTAACTGCTTCAAGATGCCCGATTTCACGATCTCTTCCGTTCCCTTGTCGCCCGCGTCCGAGAGCCGCAATTGGAGGTGTGTGAGACGCGGCAGACACTTCGATCGCACCAACGCCTTGACCTGGTCGAGCGGGAGGTAGGACTCGGAACCCGTTTGGGGGTTGGAACCCTCGGGACAGTGCGGATGGAAGAGCAGGTGCGTCAAGTTCCCCACAGCCGGGTTCTTCGCCAGCACGTCGAGCGGGTATTCGTATCGGTGGCCCCCTCCACGACCCCCAAGGTGGAACGCCCTGAACACTCGCAGATGTTGGAGATTCGGCAACGCGAACACCTTGCCAATCTCGTAGTCGCCACAAAGCAGATGCAACTCTTCGATCCGGGGCATCTGGGAAATGACGTGTTCGAGGCCCCAGGCCGAAGAGTAGCACTCGCACCAAGAGTCTTCTTCAGGTTCCTCGAAGCCAATTTGAAAGACTTGCACGGTTCGAAGGCACTGCGAGCCGATCAACTCGAAGAGCGAAGCGTGCCGTGGGACTCCTGGCGGTTGCGTCGCAAGAAACGGGGTTGTGTCCCCATAGTTGCCCATGCTACTGAGCCGCAACTCTCGCAGAAATCGGGCCGCAGGCGCGATTGCCAACTCCTGGGCAAACGCGACCGGGAGCATGAAGCCGTTGCCCGCCAGGAAGCCATTTCGCCAGACAGGTTTGTGGACCCCGTGTTCGTCGCCTTCCAGCATGAACGGAGCGAGTTCGCCCAGCCATTCTCGCTCGTGTTCCTTGAGCAACGCGGCTTCGCGGGTTTGGAGTTTCTTTCGAGCGGCCTTCGGCAAAGTTTCGTCTTCCAGTGCGAACTGCACCTGCATGAACTCACCGCGTGGATCGTTGCGTTCGACGAGATAATCGGCGTATGCTCGCCAGCCGGTTCCGTCATTTGGGTCGGCGGCGATGGCCCGCTCAAAGGCTTTGCTCTCGGGCGTCGGGGTTCCGTGTGTGGTTTCAATGTAGCCCTTGCCCAGCTTCTCGCGAATGAGTCTGTGGCTCGCTGTCCGTGCTTCCTGCGGGGTTGACTGTTTCTTGGTCGAAGTGCGACCAGGTGAACCGACCTTTCCTGCGGTCACCCTGAGTTGGTTCTCTTGAAGGTCGATGTTCCAAAACTGCTTCGCATTGCTCGACAGAAACGTTCGCATCGGAGACTCCGAAGGTTCGCGATCAGCACGTCCCACGGCGGGACAAGTTACTCGATGTCGGCGTTCGTGTATAGGAACTCGGGTATCT
Organism: Planctomycetota bacterium; assembly: GCA_021413735.1. GTDB lineage: Bacteria > Planctomycetota > Planctomycetia > Gemmatales > Gemmataceae > Gemmata. The sequence goes on along the minus strand of JAIOPV010000084.1, from coordinate 37,241 downwards.
CGTCCTCGAAGTCGAACGGCGGCACCTCGTTGTGCTGCGTCTTCGCGGAGAACTTCACCTTCGCGGCCTGCAACGCCTTGATCCCGATCGTACTCAATGTGTTCGTGTCCAGGTTTAATTGCTCAAGGTTCTTTGCGTCCGGCGATGCCGCCAACACCTTCGCTCCCTCGTCCGTCACGCACCCGGCCGACAGGTCCAGAACCTTCAACCGCTTCAGTAACCCCGACGTGATGACCTCGGTAACTCCCTCGTCGCCAAACGCCGTACACCGCAGCACGAGGTGCGACAACTTCGGCAGGTTCGCCGAGCGGCAGATTGGCCGCAGATCCTTGAGCCGGAAGACCTCGTCGGGATCGTCTGGAGCGTGAGGCTGGAACCGCAGGTGCGTCAGGTTCCTGAGTGACGTATTGCCCGCCAGCTTCGCCGTCGGGTAGGCCCTGTTGTGGAATACCTGCAACACACGCAAATTCGGCATTGAGTGGGCGAACAGTTTGCCCGCATCGACGCCGTGGGCGAGGAGGTAGATCTCCTCTGCGTGCGGCATCTGTTTGACGTAGTGGAACGCCATCTCGCCATTCGTGTGGCAATTGTCGGAGTCGCCGAAATTCTCTCCGATGGGGTTCCCGAGGTGGAAGACCCGCACCGACGCGAAGTAGGGGAACCGGGCAAGCAGGTGGTAGCTCACCTCGTAGTGGCTCACATCCTTTGGCAAATCTGGCCCAGGGGCGTATTTGCTGTCGGCATGCTCTGAGGCTTGCGGATGGCCCTCCGGGTACTCGTAGGCGTTGGTGTGGACGTGCAACTTGTATAGGAAGCGGGCCTCCTTGCAGAGGAGCAGTGCCCGAGTGAACTCGACCCCGAGTTGGGGAATCTCCAGTTCGCTCAGCCAGCCGTGGCGGAACCGGTAGTTGATTGTGCTCGGTCGCCACGACCGTTCCGGCGGCTTCTGGTCGAGGATGAACGGGGCAAGTGATCCGAGCCAGTCGCGTTCGTGCTTCTTGAGCAGAGCCTTTTCGCGAGCCTGGAGCTTCTTGCGTTCTGGTGTGGGGCGGGCTTCGTCTTCCAGAGCCAGTTGAACCTGCATGAACTCGCCACGCGGGTCATCCTGCTCGACGAGGTAATCGGCGAATGCACGCCACCCCGTGCCGTCGTACGGATCGGCAATCAGAGCTTTCTCGAAAGCCTCGGCCGCGGAACCTGTGCCGGCCGCCTTCGGCGTCGTTTCGACGTATCCCTTGCCAGTCTTCTCCTTGATGAGTTTGTCAGCGCCTTCGAGAGCCTTCGCTGGTGTCGGAAAGCTCTTGGTTTGCGTTTGACCAGCGGTTCCGATCTTGCCGTAGGTAACTGTGAACGAGTTGCCGCTCACGTCAATGTTCCAAAATTTGTGGCTCTTGGCATCGCTGAACTGAAACGTCCGCATCGGTTGGGCTCCGGGTAGTTCCTGGGTTACTCCATCTCCGCTTCACGCTCTTCGCGTTCGCGTTCTTCGATCTCACGGCGGCTCAGGGCGTTTTCCACAACAGCATTCACCTCCGCACGACGAAGCATATTCAGCCCCGCGTGTGTGACCCGGTTGCGAGAAAGGTCGAGCCGCCGGAGACTCCGCGTGGGCGGGTAGTCGGCGAGCGCCTTCGCACCGGAATCAGTGATGGTGCCGTTTCGCAAATCGAGCCAGCCGAGTTGTTTCAACTTTCCCGATTCGATGATCGAGCGAACGCCGTCGTCACCCATGTCCGAGAGTCGCAGTTGCAGGTGTTCGAGGCTCGTCAGGTGAGGCGAGTTCATCAGGGCGTGAACCTGGGAGTGCGGCAGGGACGAGTTGTTTGGCGTTGAACACGGATGCACGATCAGGTGCGTGAGCGAGCCGAGCGCGAGGTTGCGAGCGATGGAGCCGAGTGGAACTACGTCCTCCTCTGCTTCGTCATTGCCAAGCCCGTAAACTCGTAGCGTTTGAAGATGCGTGAGGTTTGGCAGGCCGAACAGTGTTGCTGCGTCGTACCCGCTGCACATCAGATAGAGTTCTTCGATGCATGGGAGGTTTGCGACGAATTGTTCCAGGCCGGGGGTGTAGTAGGTCGCCTCGGTCCGACCGTCGGCCCACTGTTCGGGTTCGTCGCCAACCTGCAACACCCGCAGGTTCTGGAGACACGGTATACCGATCAAGACTGCGAATGCCGAGGGTGAGGTGAGGCCCGGAATGCCCGACGACTGGGCGGCTTCAGCAGTCGCGATCCGGAGGCTGCGGACGAACCTCGCAGCGGGTGCTGTGGCCAGCAGATCGGCCAGTGACACCGTCAAGTGTTGAACGGTCAACTCGGCGAGGAAGCCACGAACCCACCAGTGGCCGACGTTCGCCCCCTTGCCGTGCGGGCTGTGTTGGAGAAGCAGTGGTGTCAGTTCCCCGAGCCACTGCGTCTCGTGTGCATCGAGAAGCTCCCGCTCGCGGGCCTGGAGCGTTTTCCGTCCCTCCTTCTGGAGCGAAGGGTTTTCCAGTGTGAGCTGGACCTGCATGAACTCGCCGCGCGGGTCGTCGTGTTCCTGCAACCAATCGGCGTAAGCCGCATAGGACGCGATCTCGTCTGGCTTCTCCAGAATCGCCTTCTCGAATGCCTGAGCTTCTGACACGATCGTCTCCCTCACCGATACCCAAGCGGGATGCGTTCCAAGATGCCGCCGCCGAAGGTGTCGTACAGTTTCAGCCGATCCAGATGAACGTACCCGATGTGGCAGCCGCACGTCTCGTTCGGGCACGGCCGCTCGGAGAGACACGATTCAAAGTCCGCAGAGTAAATGTTCCCGATCGGTTCCTTCACGAAATGACAGCGGCGAACCGTGCCGTCGCCGTCCACTGAGACGACGCCGCTCCCCGCCCGGCACGATTCGCCGCGACTTGTGTGATACCGATTGTTCAGCGGGAACAGCGGGTCGAGGTTCTTGAGCTGTTCCAGCATCTCGGGCGAATAGTAGCCCAGCTCGCGTTTGAAAGCGTTCACCCACAGATACACCTCGGCGGGCAACTCCGCTCGCAACGCTTCGATCTCGGCGAGGTGTTCCTTCAAGCCAACGACGCCAACGCTGAACCGCACGCCGCGTGTGAGCAGTTCACGGCATTTCGCCAGGAAGCGTTCGCGGGTTGTTTCACCGGGGTGGAACGTGCACCACAATGCGAGCTTCGACTTGTCGCAGTTCTCAACCCAGTCCAGCTTGCAGGAGAGGTTCGTCTGAATTGCAGCCTTGCGAATGTGCGGCAACTGCGTGAGAGCCGCGAAGGCGTTCTGATACCAGGACCGCACGAGAGCTTCGCCCCACGGAGTAAACAGAACGCCGATCGTATCTGCCGTGCGACCTTCGACCCATGCGACGAAGCGACTCAGGCATTCGCGGTCGTGGGCGAGTTCGGCGCTCGTTTCGGTGCGCTTGGCAAAGGGGCAGTAGTCGCACGCATAGTTGCAACTCGACAGCGGCCCGCGATAGAGAATCGAGAGGTTCATTTCGCCTCGTACTCCTCCATCAAAGTGCGAACCGGAGTTGAGAAGAACCACGGACCAATCGCATCGGAACGTTCCAGGCAAGTTGGTGTCGGAACCAAGCGTCCCGCATCGTAACCGAACAGACCAAGTTCAGCGAAGGTGCGAAGCTCAGGAAAATCGTCGGTTGCGTCGGTGCCGAAACGGGCTGTGTAGCGGGCGGTGTCGAGCCCGTCGGTGTTCAGGAGTGATTGCAGGAGATACCGTCGGTGCTGTTCATCGGCATTGAGTGCGAATCCGTGGTCGGCAACAGACAACTCGGCGGGCGTGCGGGCAACATAATCGGCGATGATCTCCTTCACGCTCTTCGGCTTCACAGCGTAGTCGAGCGAGTAGTGCAGGCTCCGCGTGTAAGATCGCGCACCACAGCCGAGCCCGATCATGCCGTCTTCTTGACAGCAGTATGTGGGTCCGCCGACCTCGCTCGCGTCGTACCGGCGAAACATCCGCATCGACACCTGCGAATAGCCCTCCGCGAGCAGCAGTTCCCGACCCTCTCGATAGCATGCGAGCCGCACGTCGTCCCACTCCTTGTGCGACTGCCCGAGGCCGGTCAGGGGGCGAACGTACAGCGGATACAGGTAGAGTTCCTGAGGTTTGAACGCGAGAACCGCGTGAAGTGATTGCAGCCACGTTGTCACCGTTTGACCTGGCAAGCCGTAGATGAGGTCGATGTTGAGGGTGGGGAATCTCGCTTCGGCGAGCAATGACAACGCGGTGGCCACGTCCTTGCGTGATTGCGGTCTACCACAACTCGCCGTCTCAGACTCAAGGAACGATTGCACGCCGATGCTCACGCGGTTCACGCCGTGGGCTTTGAGGAGTTGAATCTTGCCCGGCGTGATCGTGTCGGGCGACGTTTCGATTCCCACCGGGATTGCGGAGAAATCTGAACCCATCACTTCCCGCGCAATCGAGAAAAGTTCTTCCAGTGCGGCTTCATCGAGGTAAGTCGGCGTGCCGCCACCGATGGCACATCGAGCAATCGTCGCATCTGGAATCGCTTGCTTCACGCATTCTGCCTGTCGCCGCAGGGCAGCGATGTAGTGCGTGACCAGAGCATCCTTGGGGTTGGGCGTCGTGAAGAGGTTGCAGAAGCCGCACCGCATGGTGCAGAACGGGACGTGAAGATACAGGAACAATCCCGTTTTCGGTTCGTCTGCCCAGACGTCCGTGAGCGACAGCGGGTCGAGCCGTCGATACGCGGTCTTATGCGGGTAAGCGTACACGTACCCCTGATACGGACTGCCGTCGAGAATGGGGTGCTGCTGGGTGGCCATCATGCCGGTTGCTCGCTGAGGATGAACTCAGCATACGGTACGTCCCACACAACGCGATGTGCGATGCGGTGACCCGTGTAGCCGTCTTCACCGTAGGCCGTGCCGTGATCCGAGCAGATCACGCACAGCCACGGTCCGCGGCGTCGTAACACTGCGAACAACCGCCCGAGTTCACCGTCCACGTATGCCAGCGCCGCAGCATGAGATTCGAGGGAATCTTCGGTGGTCCCGGGCAAGTAGAAGCGATTCGGCTGATGGATCGCCGACACATTCACGAACAGGAACACACGCTGTTCCTGCGGCAACGCCGCGAGGCGAGACAGCGCGAGATTCACCTGATTCTCGGTGGAGCGTGGATCGGTCACGCCCAGTTCCTGCGACCAATGGCTTTCGTCGAACAGACCCGGCAGCACCGATCCGAGCGGCGTCAGTTTGTTGAAGAAGCCGACGCCGCCGATGCAAATGGCACGGTAACCGCGGCCGCGAAACCCAGCGACGATGTCGGGTGCGTCGAACACGGCCGTTTCGGGCACGGTGGTTTCGCTGCCGGGGAACTTGAGCGCGAACAATCGCGGATGGCGACCAGGCTCGGCGGGGGTGGGCAGGAACCCGGCGAAGAACGCCATGTGAGCCGCAAAGGTGAAATTTCCTGGCGAGTGCCGACGATCCCAACCAACGGCTGGTAACATCGACGCAAGAGTCGGCGTGCGGCCGCGAGCAAGTTCCTGTTCGGCCACATCGAAACGCAGCGTGTCGAGCGTGACGAACAGCACATCGTGCGTGCCGACGAGAGAGTTTGCGTTGAGCATGGCAATTCAGGACTCGCAGCTGACCGAGCTGAAACATCGCGACTGTGAGCGAGGCGTCACATCCTTCTGAGGTATCCAACAATGGCAAAACCGTCTCCGATCGGTTGCATTTCATATCGGACCAACCCGGCCGCGGGCTCGTACCCGATCAAGACGGCTTGGAAGCGACTGAAGAGGTGGTGTACCACAAAGTTGCCTCAGCACACTGGCGAGGATTGCCCACCCGCCACGGCCGCAGAGATTCAGAATTTCGAGTTCGCGATCGGCCAGAAGTTGCCGAAGGATGTGCGGGAAAGTTACCTCGTCTACAACGGCCAGTGCGCTGGGCCAGGCATTGTTTTCGGACTGGCAGTTGATCCGCTCAGGGACTGCTTGAATAACTGGAAAACGTGGGTCGAGGGTTACGAGTCAGCCCTCGCAGATAGCTCTGCCGATGACTTGGCGGCGAGTTGCTCTTCATTCCCGGATGGCTTTGTGCAGCACTCGTACTTCGACCGCGGGTGGATACCCCTCACTTATGACTCGGGCGGCAATCACATCGGCGTGGATCTGAATCCCGGACCGAAGGGAACGCGAGGTCAGGTCATCAAATTCGGCCGCGACGATGAGTTCCACACTGTTCTTGCCCTAAGTTGGGGCAGTTCCTGACGGACACCGCCGACGAGCTGGAGGCGGGCAACTACCGCCTCGACACGAGCGACCCCGATCGTCCCGAACTTGACCTGGACGACCCGCACCGGAAGCATTTCCACAGCGTGGGCATCTACTGGTCGCGCGGGAAACTTGGGCTCCGGAGGCTGTCAGCAGCCGACACCAAACCGTGGAACAAGTGGCACGGCAAGTAACCAGAAGTCGGTTGGCCGATCACAGCTCAGCAAACCCCTTCGCGATTTCTTCCGACGAGGGGCGGACGAGTTGACTCACGACCTGACCGTCCCGCAGGAACACAAGCGTTGGCCACAATTTCACACGGAACGACCGGCCAAGCGGCTTACCCTTGCCATCCTCAACCTTGATGTGCTGCACGTTGGGGTGCGCGGCCAGCGTTGACGCCATATCCGACTGGATCGCCTGGCAGTGCGGGCACCACGATGCACCGAACTCCAGCACGACCGGGCCGGCCATCCGGCCAACCTCTCGCGTCTGCTCCGACATGGTTGGTTCTCCTCGCAGGTCGGACATCTCCGTTCCGGATAGCGTATTCACGGAAGAGGCAGCGGTTGTCGAAAACCGCCATAGAACAAGCCCATCGTAGTCATGAGGCAGGAGTATCAACGTGGATCAAGTGAAGCTCGGTTCGCAGGGCGCGGTCGTATCGCTCATGGGTCTCGGCTGCATGGGAATGAGCGAGTTCTACGGTCAGCGGGACGACGACGAGTCGGCTGCAACAATACTTCGGGCTTTGGACCTCGGAATGACGTTCCTCGATACCGCCGACATGTACGGGATCGGTGACAACGAGGAACTGATCGGCAAGACGATCAAGTCGCGACGGAGTGAGGTGTTCCTCGCAACCAAGTTCGCGAACGTGCGGAAGAAGGACGACCCCAGTTACTGGACCATCAGCGGGAAGCCGGAATACGCCCGGCAGGCATGCGACGCCTCGCTGAAGCGATTGGGAATCGACCATATTGACCTGTACTACCAGCACCGAGTTGACCCCGACACGCCGATTGAAGATACGATCGGGGCGATGGCCGAGTTGGTCAAGGCCGGGAAGGTCAGGTACTTGGGGCTGTCTGAAGCCTCTCCCGCATCCATTCGCAAGGCGCATGGAGTTCACCCGATCACGGCTCTCCAGACCGAATACTCGCTGTGGAGCAGAGACCCCGAGGCCGAGATCCTTCCCACACTGAGGGAACTGGGCATCGGGTTCGTACCGTACAGCCCTCTCGGCAGGGGATTCCTGACCGGAAGCATCACCAAGCCAACTGATCTCGACGGGTCCGATGTCCGGAGCCAGCGGTTCCCCCGCTTCGCAGGAGATGCGTTCGATCAGAACATGGCACTGGTCGGGCGAGTAAAGGCGATCGCTGCGAGGAAGGGTATCACGGCCAGTCAACTTGCCCTGGCATGGGTGCTGGCGAAGGGCGATGACATGGTCCCCATTCCCGGGACGAAGCGCCGGAAATATCTGGAGGAGAACGCTGCCGCAGCCGCAGTGAAGTTATCACCCGCGGAGGTGATGGAACTCGAAGCCGCCGTCCCACCAGATGCTGTGGCAGGAGGACGATACTCCGATGCCAGCATGAAGACAATCGACTGTTCGTGATACATGTTCGGCGCACGTCATTGCAGGTCAGTTGCTCTCGCCGTGACTTCACCTCGACGGGAATGCTCTCGTTGTTTTCCCGACGCCAAGTCATGTCGAACGAACTGCGATACCCGAAAGGGAACTCAGACGCGATTCACAACGCTCACCTTGATGCGGAACTTGCCGATCGAACTCCGGACCACGAGTCATTGCCTCTTCGGACTGGGAAAAGGAGAACCTTCTTCTGGGGATCGTCCCCTCAACACGCGCTGCGGCATATCGCCCGATCACCAGAACCGTCCTCAATAGCGGAAAGACAGTCATTCTGGTGCCGCTGTCGTGGACATCGTGTCCGGATATTGGGATTTCGTGTGCCCCTGAGTCGAACAGAAACGCGGGCGGACGAAATCCTCCCGAACGCTTGCCCTTGTTGTTTGGGTTGCTTGATAGTCACCTGTCGTTTCGAGCGGCGGTCACAAACGAGCAAATGGCATTTACTCAAAACTCTCACGAAAAAGTGATGCCCCTCGGCGGGGTACGCGGCACTATGTCGGTAACCCTCCATGAGGACAAGGTATGTCCGGCTCTCGAATCAGTATCGTCCTGCGTCGTGCCGCTCAGCTCTTCAACCGACCGGGTTTGGGGAGCGACGACGCGGCGTTGCTGGATCGGATCAATCGTGAACGCGATCCCGCGGCGTTCGAGGAGCTTCTCGCCCGGCACGGGCCAATGATCTGGGGGTTGTGCAAGCGCCTCGTCCACTCGGAGGCCGATGCCGAGGATGTGTTCCAGGCGACGTTCCTTGTCCTCGTTCGCGACGCGAACCGTGTGAAGAAGGCCGCGTCCGTGGGAAGTTGGCTCTACGGGGTTGCTACCCGGATTGGTCGCAAGGCTCGTGCTCGGAGTGATCGCCAACCTGACCCAAATCGTCTGCGACCACCTCCCGATACACCCGAGGCAGGCACCCAACTCAGTTGGAACGAGGTCCGGTCCGCGCTCGACGAGGAACTCTCCACTTTGTCCGAGCACTTGCTCGCGCCGATCCTGTTGTGCTACTTCGACGGCAAGACGCAGGACGAGGCGGCCGTCGAATTGGGGTGGAATCCGCGAACCGTGAAGGCGCGAATCGCCCGCGGGCGTGAACTCCTCCGAGTCCGCCTGACGAGGAGGGGGATCGAACTGCCGGCCGTCTTCGCCGTGCCCTTGCTCGACTCGACGCTCGCCACGGCCGTTCCGCCAAGGCTTCTGTCGCTGACCGTTGTAGCAACCGCCAATCTCGTCCGCGGCCTTCCTCTCGGCTCAAACATCTCCCAGGGTGTGACCTCGTTGAGCCAACCGAAGGCGGCTACGTCTCCGCTGGTTCGCGTTGGTGCTGCGTTCGCATCGGTGATGGCACTCGCAGCAACCGGGTATCTCCTCGGTCGCTCGGCCGATCCCACCAGTCCATCCAACCCGCCTCCGACCATCCCCGCGAAGAACGAGCCGCCTGTGATCGCCAAGAACGCGCCGGTGCCATCGCCGGGCGTCGTGCGGATCGGGCCGAAGCATTTTCGTCCGACGAATGCCTGGAACAAGAAGATCTACTTCACCGGCGACGGGAAGTACATCGTCGCACCAAACCCCAGGGGCACGATCGAACTGTGGAATCCCGAAACCGGGGAGTTGGTTCACGAGATCACCATCCCGAATGCCAACTTCCACCACTACGATTACTCCACTCGCAACGATCGCCTGGCCATCTTTGGCATCGCATTTCCGACTGACCCCTTGAAGACGGGGGAAGCGACCGTGTGGGTCGTTGATGTCCGTGCCCGCAAGATCGCCCGCACCATCCGCGAGTTCGAGTGGGGCAACCGCTACAACGTCGTGGCTCGATTCACCCCGGACGGAAAGCACCTGGCCATCGGAACGCACGAAGAGATCCACATCTGGGACATTGAAAACGACAAAGCAGTGGCACGCCGGAAGCAGGAACACGGCGTGGACGCTTTCGCCGTCTCGCCGGACGGGAAGACGATCGCGTTCGGGCGATATGACGTGTACCTCTGGAAGTGGCAGTCAGATGAAGCCCCCAAGAAGTTTGCATCATTCGGCGGCTTCGGGACGGAATTGGTGACGTTCAGTCCGGATGGAAAGACGCTCTATATCTCGGGTATCGCGGACAACATCCTGACGTCATTCGAGGTTGAAACAGGACGGGAAACCGGAGCTGTGAATCTAGGTGCCACGCCAGACAGCCTGCAGTTCAGTCCCGACGGCCAGACCCTCGCAGCGACCCACCGCGAATCAACTCGTCACACTCCGCCGAACTATTCCGTCGTTCTCTGGGATCTCACTACGGGAAAAGAACGGGATCGATTCTCCGTCGGGCGGATGACGGCCACTGACGCCACCTGGTCACCGGACGGGTCGCGCCTCGCCGCGACGACCGACTCTCGGCTCTGGGTGTGGGACACCAAGACGAAGTTGCCACTCGGCCCCTCGACGCCGGGCCACGAAGGTGGAGTGACTGCGCTCGAGTTCGGACCCGACGGACGGCTGTTTACCGCGAGCTACGACCGCACCATCCGATCGTGGGATTCAGCGAGTGGAAAGTCGGGGTTGGAGTTGGTCCACGATTACCAGGTACGAGGCATCGCGATTTCTCCGGATGGGTCGCTCGTCGCTGGCTCGGCACTTCACAACGACCTGCGAGTTTGGGATGCGAAGACCGGAATGGAAAAGTTCCGCTTGGTCGGCAACGGTCGAATGGGTGGCAAGCGTAAGGTTCGGTTCACACCCGATGGAAGGCGGCTCGTCGCCTGGGGAGATGGCCTCTACACCCGGGTGTGGGACACACGCAACGGGAAGCTCATCGCCGAGCACCGTACCTGGCCGGACGGGTTTACCGAGGCCGATCTCAAAGAGGACGGTGCTGCTGCCCAGATCATGATGGTGACCCTCATGGGCGACCTCAGCGGTGACGGCTCGACTCTTGCCCTCAGTTCGTACAAGAGCGTGAAGATCTTCGACGTCGAGACCGGTCGGGAGCGGCTGAAATTTGAAGCCGACCCGAACGGCATCGGTTGCATCTCCCTCTCGCCCGACGGGAAGCGCCTGGCGGTAGCGGGTCGCGCGAAACGGACCGAAACCAAACTGCCTGATGGCACGATGCGTCACACTCATGCCTCGGAGCACGCGGTCACAGTTTGGGATCTCAGCACGACGAAGAGTTGCTGGCACGCGAAGTCACCGGGTTCGTGGCCCGAAGGAGGCGAAATCGTCTTCTCGCCTGACGGGAGGTGGATTGCGGAGGCAGTCACTCACGAGAAAACCAAGCACGCCGTGCTGGTGTGGGAGGCGGAGAAGGGCACCGACATGGGACGCATTGATCTCCAACACCGTGGTCACTACGTGGCATTCGACCGCGCCGGGAAGCGATTGGCCGTGTCGCACGACGACACGACTGCAACGCTCCACGATCTGGAAACAGCCCTCAAGCCCACTCCACCCAAGTAAGGACTACTCCGATGATCGCGTGCGTCGTGGCCTGGACGGTATTCTTCCTGTCGCTTCCCGGGGTTGATCTTCCCGCGAAGGGCGTTGCACCGTTGCGGCCGCCGTCGGTCCGCTCACTCGCCTACTCCCCGGACGGCAAGACGCTGGTCGCCGGGGTTGGCCGGAGAACGGAAGCCGGCATTCTCGTCGCGTGGGACACTCGGAACAACAAGGTCCTCTGGCGGAAGGACGGTCAGTCCGGATTCGCTTCGCTCTCTTTTGCTCCAGATGGCAAATCGGTCGCGGTCGTTCATGGGAAGCCGACCGTGTTGCGACTCGACCCGATCACCGGCGAGGAACTCGGCCAGATCGGCCCTCACCCGGCGGTGGTTCGTGCAAGTGTCCACATCCCGGGTACGGATTTGCTCGCCACTGGGAGCGACGGCGTGATCCGCCTCTGGGATCTCAAGACCGGGAAGGTCGCGAAGGAGTTGAAGGGGCACGCCAAACAAGTTCTCTCGCTTGTTGCATCTCCCGATGGAAGGTGGCTGATTTCCAAGGGCGAGGACGGGACACGCGGCTGGGACGTGGCGGCTGGGTCCGAACTCAAGGACGCGATCCGGCAGGAGCAACGGACGGAGTGGTACAGGGTCGCGTTCGTCGCCCCGGACCGAATCCTCTTCGGAACCAGCACGGGGACGCGACGCATTCTTGAGCTACCCTCGGGCAAGGAACTCCTTCGCTACCCGGGGAATGGCGAGGGGATTGCGTATTCGGCAGCTCTTGGGATCACCGCCGGCCGATGGCATCGCCCTGAGATTGAACTCATGGACCTGAAGTTGCAGCTCCCGACCGACGCTGAGAAGACGCGAATCGAGACAATCCTCAAGGAGTTTGATGACGACTCGTATGAGACGCGAGTTGCGGCGTCGAAGGCGATGCAACGAGTGGGGTCAGTGGCCGCGCCGTCACTGCGACAGGCCAGCGAGGAAAGCCGCTCGGCGGAGGTACGGATGCGGGCAAGGGAATCTCTTCGCACGATCCTGGAAGAGCCTCTCCGTAGTCTCAAAGGGCACCTCGGGCAGATCGGCCCGATGGTGTTCTCGCCGGACGGAGCGGTGCTCGCCACGGGTGCGGACGACGGGACGGTGCGACTGTGGGATCCGCAAACGGGCAAGGAACTCGTAACGCTCGAAATCCCCGCCCCGATTGCAGCGGTTCGACCTTGATTTGTGGTTACGATCGCGACCCGCCCGCCGGCCCCCTCATTCGGTGCCCCGACTTTGTAAGCGGGTCGTTCGGGGTGGTCGCGATCCGATTCCACAACTCCTGGTAAAACGCAGTCGGTGCTAGTCGCGGGGGCAGCATCGAGACGCCGCCGTCCCCGACTTCGAGAATCAACCAGTTCCCGCGCGCATCCTTCGCGATGTCGATGGTCAAGAACTCACTCTGGAATCTGCTGGCGATTTCTTCAAATCGTGTGAACTCACTCTCGTTGCCACCTTCTCGATCGTATGGTGCCGCTGCCAAGAGCCGACGCTTGAAGAAGAACAGCCTGTACTCTTCGCAGAGCGGGTAGCCGTAGGGACTCTTGCCAATCCGGGAAAGCTGAACGAACTTCTTAAACACGAAACCCCGCTCGAATCGCTCGCCCTGATACGCAATCAGATTTCGGCAAACCTCCTCGAATGTTTCGCGGTTGGCACCACCGGGGATGAAACACGCACTTTCCCACCGCTGCTTGGCAGACTTCACATAATCCTTCACGATCCACGGCCCGTCACCCAGCGTCTTCGCGGTTCTCCACGCCATCGCCAGATCCTTCCCTTCTGTCCAAGCAGCCGGCGGTGTCAGGCCCGCAATCTTCTGGTAGTAATTCGGCAGGTAATGCGCTTCGGCGTAGGCGTCAGGGCTGGTGAAGAGCGTGTAGCCGCGTTCCCGCAGGACCGAGTGAAGCCGCTGGTACTCCGATTCCTTGAACATCCACCCTCGGTACAGCAACGATGCTCCCTGTCCGGGAGGAACGAACTGAAGTGCACGCTCTTCGCGACCGTCGAGAAAATCTTCAAAGCCCATGAGGTGGCAGATGAAACCAACCTCGCGGGCAGCATCAACCTCGGGTTCAAATCGAGGCTCGGGAACCTTTCGCATCTCGGGGTTGTTACAAAACAGCAGTTCCATTTGTCCTCCAGGTGAAAGTAGAAACCATGCCGCATGTGAGCGGCGTTCGGGAACGGGGAAGAGTCGAGTGATTGGTTGACAGAAGTGATTCAGTGCCGGCGTGGTCCGACAGTGCGGCGAGGATACGCCGATCGGATGCGTGTCCGCAAGGACAGAAAGTTCAGTTTCCGGTCTGTCTTACTGATCCGCCAACCTGTCACTTGGCGGTTTTGTTGCCGACGGAGCGACGCTTCTCGACCTTCCGCAGCGCGACTCCGGCACGATCGCGGACGCCCTTGTCCGCGTCCTCCATCGCCCGTTTGAGAGCATCGCGTACTGCGGCACCTTCCGGACACAACTGGCCGAGAGCGTCGGCGGTCGCCTTGCGGACACGTGGCCCACGATCGGTGAGCGCCTCCATCAATGAGGCGACCACCGGCTCGGATACCTCGCCGAGCAGTGCGAGACTCTCGGCCGCCTTGGCCCGGACCGCCTCTTCACCCTCGACCAGCATCCGCCGCAACTCCGGGACGGCTGCCGGAGACTGGATCTGACCGAGGGCAGTCACAACATCTCCGAGCAACTTGGCGTCAGCACCCGGCAAGGCGATGAGCGAGAGAAGGTCGGGAACGGCATCGGTTCCAACCGGACCGAGGGAACCGAGAGCGCCGACCAGTATCGGATACACGACCGCCCTGTACTGCTGCTTCTGATTCTCGGGCCAATCGACGAGGGCCAACATCGCCCCGCGTAACGGTTCGCGTAACGCCTCGGCGAATGCGGGCTTTTGCCAACCCAACATGCGTAACGCAAAGGCGAGTTCGCTGTGTCCGCGCGAACAGGTCGGGTCACGCATCACTTCCATCAGGCGCGGCAGGTACGGCAGGACTGCTTCCCAACCGAACGACCGAAGTGCTCCGGCGACCAGTCGTGGGGCGAAATACGTTCGCTCGCGGAAGAGCGGGAGCATGTCGGGGATTGCCTCGGTCGCGGACGGGCCGATGGCCTGAAGCGCTTCGACCAGACTTTTCGCCCGCCAGTAAGACTGCTGATTCAGCTGCGGGTGTTCGGCGGTCAATTGCCGGAGCAATTCGCGCAATCTCGGGACGACGGAGGCACCGGTCTTCGAGCCAGCGTGAGAAAGACCGTGGACGGCTGCGGCGACGACCTCCGCGGACTCATCAGCCAGGAGTTCGATGAGTGCGGCGAGTCCAGAGCGGCCGATTCGAGCCAGTGCCTCGGCGGCGTTGGAACGTCCCGATTCCCGGTGGACGGCGGCGACGAGTTCGGGGACGGCTGCTTCGTCACCGAGTTGTCCCAGCGCGTCGCTGGCCGCACGGGTGATCCATTCTTCGTTCGACCTGAGGGCGGCGAGCAACGTTGGTAACACTGCCCCAGCCGGAGCGTCAATGCGACCGAGGAGCGGCATCGCATAGCGTTGATGATAGACGCTTCCCCCAATTCGTTCCAAATACGCGAGGAGGACCGGCAAGGCGGAACCCGTTAAGCGCGGCCAAGAATCGAGTGCCTCGATCACCCAGTTTCCATAGTCCTGACCCGATTCAGCCAGGAGTTCGAGCAATGCCAGGAAGACTTCGTCCGTTTGCACGCCTGATAAGCCGAGGGCGCGAGCAGACCGCCACCGCACTTCTTCATCCGCGTGTTTCAGGTTGGCAAGCAACTCCGGCACTGCAGGGGCCGCTTCCGTCCTCAACTCCGCGAGCGAGAAGGCCGCTGTTCGTCGAACCTGGGTTGCCCGATCCCGGCACAGTTTCCGCAAGGGGCCGATGACTTCGTTCCGCTGCTGTTTCACCTGTCCGAGTTGCCGCGCTGCCGCCTCCCGCACGTTAGGATCGCGGTCGCTCGCTGCCCGGCAAATGGCCGTCACCGATTCCTCGGTCCCGAGGAGTCCGAGCGACCCGACGACGTCGCGACGGATCGCTGGATCGTCATCGTCCAGGTTCCCAATGAACTGCTCGGCAGCGACTGACTTCGCCCCCAACTTGCCGAGGAGTTGCTCCGCACGGCTCCTCACCGTCCAATCCTCGTCCCGCAGCGCGTTCTGCAACGCGGTCGTGTCTGCGAGTTCCCGTGGCTGAATGTCTCGAATGGCGGTGATGGCCGCCCGGCGAACGGACCGCTCCGTGTCTTTCAGTGCAGCCAGAAGAGCGGGCAATGCCTCACGCCCGGTCGGCCCGATCGCCCCAAGGCATTTGGCGGCCCATTCGCGCACCTTCGGCGTCTCGCGCGTCAGGAGTTGACTGAGGCCAGCAACCGCGTGCGCCCCAATCGCCCGCGCCGCCCTGCGAGCGTCCACGAACCGTTTCCCGCTGGTGAGGGCGGCAACCATCGCGGGGACTGGGTCCTCACACCGCGGCCCCATGAACGAACGGACGAGCCGGTTGCGAACCCACGGTGCCCGCGGATCGCCGTTCTCCTGCAACCAGTCGGCGAACACAAGCCGGGCGGTATCGTCCTCTGGGGCCGAGGCTATTGCTGCCAGAAATGCGGCCTCATCCGACATGTGCCCCTCGAACTTGCCGAAGAACAGCCTCACCTGCCTGGTCGCGATACCAACACGCGACAACGACAAGCAGGGAAGCTGCAGAAAACACACGACGCGGCCGGTGAGCTTGTGATCCAGCCTATCGCTGTTGACCACGTTTCGCGAACTCGCCGAACGATGAAGCCCACTGCACGACCGAGTCCTCGTGTTGGAGAAACGCGAACACGCCCAAGGTCTGTAGGTCGATGAACACGGAATCGCCGTCTACCTCGCCGATCCAAAACCCATTGCGGAGCCGGTCCAGCCGGAAGCGTGTGCCACCTGGACCAGGCAGCGTTTTCCTGCGGCCCTCCGCGTAATCGTCGGCGGTGGCTCGGAGTAAGTGAGCAGAGGGAATCTCCACCCCAGCCTTGTCTTCTTCGCCCCAACCCGCCTCCAACCTCTTGATCGTCTCCGGCCACCACTCATACGAATCGTCGCCATCGTTACACAAGTGATGGATCAGGATGCCGCGTTTCGGTGGGCGTGTCACGAACGCGATGTACTCCTCTGGCAGCGCAATACCGATCGGCGCCGCGAGAGCGGTCAGTCGATCACGTATCGTTGCGGCCATCCTCTGCGCCCTCTCTTGCCGAACGCCAGCGTTCACCTACGGGACGGGCCTTTCGCGTCATCACCTCTTGTTGAGCCTCTCACGCCTGATGGACGCCGATGCCGAACCCCGACACCACCGCGTCGAAGTCCCGGAGGGAGCGTGTCCCGAGCCGTATCAGGGCACCGCGACCCGCCTCCTCGACGGTGACGACCTGCCCGGGACGAGCGAATGCGGAATGCACCCCGCCGCGGCCCGCTGGTGGCCACCCCCGCACCAGCCGACGGGCGTCGGCGTGAGGCATCTCATCGGTGTCGCCGGTGTGAGGCATCCAGCCTGCCGCGTACCAGCACAGCATGGCCGGCAGAAACAGCGAGCAGCGGACCTCGGCCGACCATTCGCCGTCGTCCAAGTCCGTCGTCTGCGACACCACTGGGTCGGCAGCGGTCGTCCGCCGCCGCACGCCCCAGTAGACGACGCACTGGTTCTCCTCCAGGAAGACCAGCCGACCGTTGGCCACCTCCAGGTCATTAGGCGACCGCAGCCGGTTGTGAACGCGGTTGAGTTCGTGCCGCCCCACCGACAGGTAGTAATCGCGGAGCGCGTCGGGAATGGCGAACCCGAGCCGGGCCTCGGCGGCCTCGACCGCACGCGGCGGGTATCCGTGGACGGATGACGCGCGGCCGGTGATGGCGGCCAGCACGCTGCGATACCCGTCGGCGAACCTTCCTGCCATCGAGCGCCCTCTGCGGCCGAACGAATCCATGCAAGCCGTCGTGTGCGTTAGTGTGAAGGGTGATCGCCCTTCACGTTTGGAGGCTTGCGATGACAACGGCAACGGACACCATTTTGGCCATCGACCTCGGGCGGTACAAGAGCGTCGCGTGCGTTTACCAACGATCGTCTCGCGAACACTCCTTCCGCACGTTCGACACCACGCCCGCTGAACTCACGAAACTCCTGGCTCGACATCCCAACTCGGTTGTCGTCATCGAGGCATGTGCCAACGCGGGCTGGGTTCACGATCACGCCGTCGCTGCCGGGCACCGCGTCAAGGTGGCCAACACGGCCGCGGAGTCGTGGAAGTTCCAGCACCTCAAGCGCAAGACCGACCACGACGACGCCAAGCGGCTCGCCGAACTCGAAGCCATCGGCCAACTCCCCACCGTGGCCCTGCCCGATCCCGCGACCCGGCAGCGGCGTATGCTCATCGCCACGCGACAGGAGCTCGTCGGTCAGCGGGTCCGGTGCCAGAACCGCATCCGAGCGTTGTTCGCTGGCCAAGGTCTGCCCGTCCCGTGCGGCGCTCGGGCGTGGACCGTCACCGGACTGGCCGGCATCGAGGAGCAATCGAAGACTCTCGCCGATTGCCAACCCGATGACGTGTGGAAAGGTTTGCTGAACCTGGCGGTGGCCCAGTATCGCTTCCTGGTCGAGCAGATCGACCAAACCGAGAAGCGGCTCGACGCCCTCGCGTCGAAGGACGAAGCGACCCAGTTGCTCGAATCAATCCCGGGCGTCGGGCCACGAACGGCTGAGGCGGTGGCGGCCCACCTGGGAGATGCGAAGCGGTTCGCGACGGCCAAGCAGGTCGGGGCATATGCGGGTCTGGTCCCGAAGCAGTACCAGAGCGGGGTCACGGATCGGAAGGGTCGGATCACGCGCCGAGGTCCGGGTATCTTGCGGAAGCTGTTGGTGGAGTGTGCGTGGTGCATGTTGCGATACAACCCGTGGGCGCGAGCGCAGTACGCGCGGCTGACGGGCGGTGGCGCGAGTCGGAAGAAGCCGGCGATCGTCGCCCTTGCCCGAAAGCTGTTGGTGCGTTGTTGGGCCATGCTGCGAGATGGGAAACCGTGGCGTGCGGACCCGGTGCCCGAGCCAACGAAAGCGTAGGCAAGTGACAGCGGGTTGTCACTGAGAACAGTCGGTCGTCCACGAGTGGCCTGTCCACGTCAGCCCGAAGCTGGGTCTGGGAGAGTGACACTGCGGTGTTGCTGATCTCGGCCGAACGAATGGGCGGCGTGGCGGATCGGATAGGTGGGGCCGGACGCGAAACCCTGTGTGGTGCGTCCGTGACCTCGGATAGTCGAGTGCGGTCCTCGCGGTTTTGATCGACGAGGTGCGGTGTTGGTCCCGGTCGCAGGCCGGGGTCTGAGGGGTCGTTTTTTTCCGTGTAAGGTCCCAGCCCAGGGCGAGAACCATTCACGGTACAAAACGACCAAAGAAAACCAACCAACTGACTTGACCTGCACACGGCTTCATAGTCGACCCTGCTCACCTGCCGCCGGGGGAAACAACCGCCGCCGGAGAACACAGGAGAGCTGAGAAACTGCAAACGCCAGGCGGTCAGGTGCAGCACCTAGTTCGGCTGTCTTGCTGGGCCGGCCGCGTTAGGCGGGCTTGAGCCCGTACTCGACGAACTCCCGGAGGGTGAAGTACTCGGCAGTCAACTCCCCCGTCTCGTGGTCGAGCCGGACGACCGCCCCTGCCGTGAACCTGGCCACCAGCTCCAGGCACACGCCGTACAGATCAGCGAACCCGTTCACTTGCGCGACGAACACCACCTTGCGGAGGTCCGCCCCGCCCGGCGTGATTGGTGGGTCGCCGCCGTACCGGAGGTAGCGCGGCACCCGATCCGTCATGCACTCGGTGTCGAGGAACACAATCTCCGACTCGCCGCCGTGCATGCGACCTGCCTCACTCGTGTACCAGACCCCATTGAACTCAGACAACAACTCCCGCACTTCGGCTGGCAACCGCACACCGAGCTGTCCCTCGACGCGGGCGAGTTGCTCCTCGGTAGCTGGCGGCCCAAACGTGTACTCCAACCTGTACTCAATGTCCCACCGAGACGGTCGCCCGTGGTCGAACGCTTCTCGCCACTTCCCCACGCTGCGCCCTCCGCCGCCGAACAACAAGCTCACCTGCCGCCGGGAAACCAGTCACCGACGGGAACAAGCAGGCGAGCTGAAAAGTACAGGCGCGCCGGCGGTCAGGTGCAGCGGACGGTTCGGCCTGCCGTTGCATCACTTCTTCTTCAGTTGTTTATTGACACGCTTGAGAGCCGGCTCAACAGCATCGAAACCATTCTCTATGCAGCGTTCATAAAGTTCCAGAGCTTGCTGAAGGTCTACCGGAACGCCATTCCCGTACTCGTAGCAGTCCCCGAGTTGAGCGGTGCAACCCACGTCACCAAGTTCGGAGCCGCGGCGATACCACTTGATGCCTTCGACGGGGTTCGCTGCAACACCGCGTCCCTCGAAGTAGCATTCGCCCAAGCAATGCATGGCGAGCGGCAAACCCTGCTTGGCGGCCTTCTCGAAGCACTCGACGCCGCGCTTGAGATCCTTGGTAGTCCCGGTGCCACGCTCAAAGCACAAGCCGAGAAACGTGAGGGCCAACGAGTGCCCTTGAGCGGCGGCCCTTTGGTAGTTTTCGAACGCCAAGGGTTTGTTTTTCTTGACGCCGTCTCCTTCTTCAAGCTGTCGGGCAAATTGGTACTGCGCCTGCGGCTCACCCCATGCTGCCGCTTCTTGCAAATAATCGGAATCCGTTTTCTCGGCGTCCACCTTCACGAATTCGACGCGAGTTTCCTCGTCCTCAGCGGACGGGAAAGCATCGACGAAATAGTCGCCGATGTCATCTTTCGAATGCCCCGAGTTGAGGAGCGCCATCGCCAGCGCTGTTGAGAGCACGGTGCCATGAAAGTTATCGAAACTACCACTGCCGCAGCCGTCGCTCCATTGTTCTTTGGTCGCGTCAACAACGAGCTGGGTTTCCAGCTCAGTTAGTTGACGAGGCACATGGTAAGCGGTGACGATCCGAAGCGATGACGTCTTGTCGTCGAAAACGAAGCGAAGTCGTCCGCCGGAAAGCTTGAGTTTGGTCAATCGCGACTCGTCGAAAATGTCGGCGCATGCTTCCTCTGATACCAAGCCGTGAAAGCGGGTGAGTGTTTTTCGATCTGTGATTGGCTTGGAGGCGCGGGGATTCTTGGCGAACGCCTGCGCGGGGCCGGAAATAATCAGCGTAGGCATGCGATGCAGCGCCCTCTTGTGGCCGAACAACCAGCTCACCGGCCGGGGGGGGACAGGGAGCTATGAATCTGGGAAAGTCTACGTGCCCCGGCGGTCCGGTGCAGCGACGGGTTCGGCGTGCCTTTGCTCGGTCAGAGACTTGGCTCCAAGTAGCACTTGCTGACGACCCGCCCCTCGACGAACCCGACGTAGACGCCCCGAGAACCGTCCTGCCAGTGGATGAAGGTGTCGCCCCACACCACCCCCGTCCAGCCCGGCGGATACCCCGGCTTCTGAACATACGATGGGTGGCACGGGATCGACTTCGTCTCCTCGCCCGACGAGCCGAGCAGCTCGGCAACCTGCTCCCGGCTCATGCTGTCCCGGATGCGCGTGTAATTGGCGTGCGAGAAGCACCCCTGCCAGTACACCCACGCGGTCAGCGCCCCGGTAGCGATTAGCAGCAGGGCGATAGCCGTGAGGCAACCCCATCTTCGCAGCTGCACCTCAGCCACCCGCAAGCCCTCCGCCGCCGAACGACACCCTTCACTTGCCGGGCCGGCTGCAAGGAACGTGGTGTCGCGGAAAACCGTCATGCCGGCCCAGGTCAAGTGCAACGCCCATGTTCGGCGGCTACTTCCGCTGGTGTTGTTCGATGTACCGGATCGCATCCGCCACGGTCTTGATCCGTTCCGCCTCGTCATCAGGAATCGTAACCTCGAACTCCTCTTCCAACTCCATGACCAACTCGACTATTTCAAGGGAATCGGTGCCAATGTCTTCGATGAAAGAACTGCAAAGTGTTATGCGATCTGGAGCGTTACGGGCATCTCGACTGAGGCGATCACGGAACCACCAAAGTAGCTGACCGCAGTTCGGACAGCACGAATCGCTGTCTGGGTACGATGGCTCGACCGCTGACGTCTTGCCACAAACCGGGCAGCGGTGCGGCGTGCCTTCCGGTGTCCGCGATGATGGCACCATGCCCCGACTGCTCCTTGCCGCCGAAAGAATCCATGCAAGCCGTGTGCGTTAGTGTGAAGGGTGATTGCCCTTCACGTTCGGAGGCTTGCGATGACGACCACAACGGACACCATTTTGGCCATGGACCTCGGGCGGTACAAGAGCGTCGCGTGCGTTTACCAACGATCGTCTCGCGAACATTCCTTCCGCACGTTCGACACCACGCCCGCCGAACTCACGAAGCTTCTCGCTCGACACCCGGGTTCGCTCGTCGTAATGCGCGGGCTGGGGCGACCGATGACCGAGGCGGAATGGCTTGCGGCGACAGACCCCACACCAATGCTACTCCGCGATGTCAATCCTCGCGGACGATCCAAGAGGCTGGTTGCAGAAACTACCATTATTGGAGATTCACTCCATTTCCGTGTCTATTTGTCGCGCTCTCGCCAACGTGATGCCGCGTTAGTCGTTTGCATTTCCGTTGGCTTCGGTTTGCGGAGTGAAGGTTCAATTGTGAATGGTGCCCTATGCGGCATGTTGCGTTCCTCGGCGTCTTTTTCCTCTTCTCGCCAGCCACATTTGCTGCCGATCTGCCGCCTGGCGTGCTCCTGCGTCTCGGGGACGATCGCTTCCGAGCGGGAAGCGGAGTGCATCACATATCCTTTTCTCCGAATGGCACACAGTTCGCCACCGCTAGACCGGTCGCCGGCGGGGTCAGCGTGCTCACGGTCTGGGACGCGGCGACTGGACAACCGCTCCGCGGACAGAAGGTGAATAACGAGCTATTGAAGGGGTGCGTATGGGGGCCGAAGGGCGGCTATGCTATCTTCATCCGGGTTAACGCTCAGAGAATTTCTCCCGACGATTTCCTAGTCTGGGAGTTCACCGATCCGAGCGCCGAACCGCCACCCGTCTTGGAGGCAAAGTTCAATCATTCAGGTGAATGGCGAGTCATCGCGGATCGCCCGAAGGGCGGGGACGAGTACATCGATTTCGACCTTGGCGCAGACGGTGAGCGAGTCGCGGCATTGTGGAAGTCGGCCAAGGAGAAATACGCGGTCCACGTCTTCGAGTTGAAGCCAGCAGACACTGCGAAGAAGCTCAAGCAAGTTGCAGCACTCGACCTTGGTTCCGAAAACGCACGTGCAGTCCGGATCTCGGGAAATGGAAAGACTGTTGTCACCTTTCGACCACTTCGGAACACCCTGGACGGTAATTGCGCCGCGACTCCCTGGGACGTCGCCACGGCGAAAGCGACCAAACCCGTCAACGTGACGTACATTCCGTGGCTCAGTGACGACCCGAAAATGTGGTACTTCCCCGCACTCACTCACGACGGTGGCGCACTCGTTGACACAAAACCAGATGGCTACGATCTGGTCGATCTCGCAACAGGGAAGCGTCGAACCATACCTCTGCAACCGCTGCCCGAAGGGAAGAACGATCGGTCTTACGAAATCCTGGAGGGAAGCCACCCAGCCGCCAACCTCTGCTTCCCCACGGGTCGCATTCACGTAGAAGCACGCAGTCTGCGAACTCGCATCGTCGACTTGGAGAGCGGGAAGGAACTCCGTCAACTCAGGGGCCATACGTCCACGCCAACGGCCACCGCCGTGTCCGCCGACGGAACCCGCATGGCCACCGCGGACTGCGACGGCATCATCCGACTGTGGGACGCCAAGACGTTGAGACCGATCAATGACGTCGCGGGACACCGATCTCCAGTCAATCACGCCCAACTTTCACCCGATGGCAAACGCCTGTTGACTTGGGCGGCCGACGAAACGACCCGGTTGTGGGATTTCGCGACCGGGAAGGAACTCCGGGCGTTTACCGACTCGCCAGTCTTGGACGGGGAAAACAGAAGCTACCTCAACGAACCGAGGTTCACGCCCGACGGAACGATGATTCTCTACGGCACCAACAAGAAGTTGATCGCACGAGACCTTCAGAGCGGCAACGAGGTTCCCCTCCCAGGTGATATGGCTGAACTTGGGCCGCGACTGGTGGCGTTCTCTCCCGACGGCAAATCAGCCCTCACACGGGACGTCGTCGTGGCTGGGTGTGAGGTGTGGGACTGGCCGAGTGGTAACAAGCGGTTCAGGTGGGAAGCGGATCCCGACACTCTGCGCTCGACCGGCTTCACACCGGGCTTTTCGGTTGATGGTTCCGTGATCTTCCACAACGTGAAATCGTCAATCTGCTGTGACTCGAAGACTGGGAAAGCCCTTCAGTTTGCCTGGAACGCACCACACGTCGATTCCATTCGTCCTTTGCACTCACTCCAGTCGGCACCAAGTCTGGGTGTCGCGTACCGAAAAAATGACGACCTGCTCGTCTTCGAGGCTGGCACAGGCAAACAAGTCTCGCGATTCCGGCTCGGGTACACAGAGGGAGGGTTCCCGACCAATTATCCCCACATCTCGCTCTCACCGACGGGCGGGCATTACGCCTGGGCATCGGAGGAGCTCCCAGACGAAGTCAACCTGTTCGAGTCGGCAAGTGGCGCCATGCGACGCAGGTTTGTGCATCGTGGCGCCGCTCACGTACTCGGCTTCACTCCGGACGGTTCTCGACTGCTCACTTCGAGTAACGATCACACCGTTCTTGTGTGGGACATGCGACTCCAGAACGTGCCGCTGCCGGATGATCTCAAGAAGGAAACCGACCCCATGAAACTCTGGGGTTGGCTCGACTCCAGCGCTCCGGATGCGTACCTCAGGATGGCACGCCTCGCCAGCGATCCGGACGCCACCTTGAGGGTGATGAAACAGAACTTGAAGCCCATCATAAAGGGCGAGAACGGTCCTGGCGTAATCCGTGACGCTCGCGCGGTTGAGGTAATCGAATCGCTCGGATCCGAGGGTGCTCAGAAGTTACTCAATGACCTCGCGACCGGTGATCAGTCTGCATTCCGCACCCAGGAGGCGAAACGCGCATTGGAGCGACTGAATCGAAAGTGAGAAACAACCCCCGCGATCCAGACTCCGTCGGTGAGGGTGGCGGTCCTCCCAGTCGCTCCGGTAGTCACCGCTGAGCGGGCGCTGCGACCCGCTACGTCCTTGCTGTCCGCGGACTCGTCGATAACATCCTCACCCAGGATCTGACCTCGCCGCCCAAGCAGCGGCACGCCATCACGCAGATCTATCGACGGCTCGCTGCGGACCACAATATTCGGTCAGTTATCTGCCCGCCCAACAATAGCTGCAATGTGCCGTCCCGAAGCGATCCGTGCTGAATACCCAACGGATTTGACCGGCGCACGTTCTCACGGTAGCGTGCGTGTAGCCGCGGCAATCGCCTGCGGCTCGTGTTCTCCGGGGATTTCGCGATGCGCTGGGCAGGTCTGATTGCTTTCTTGCTGCTCCCGTTCTCCGAATCAGACCGCCCGAACCGCTACACGCAGAGTCGGGCAGAGCGTGACTGGCTGCTTTACATGGCGGCCGGCGAAGCCGCGTTTGCCGATGGTCGCCTGGATGTGGCGGAAAAGGAGTTCGCCACCGCGCATGACCACTTCGACCGGCCGGGAACGTCGTTCCGGTTGGCAGAGGTGCGACTCGCCCGCGGGAAGTACGTCCAGGCCGAGCAACTGTGCCGGAACCTGTGGGTGACTCTGGCTCGGAAGTACGGTGCCGAGTCGCCGGAGGTGGCTCGCTGTCTTGATCTGCAAGCCCGTGCGTGTGCGGCACTCGGGATCGACCGCGAAGCAGCGCAACTCACCCACCTCGCTTGGGAAATGCGGACCAAGAAGCTCCCGAGAGATCACTTCGACATCGCGCAGTCTATTCACACACGCCACGCGATGTGGCGACCCTACGAGGCGTTGCCGCTCCTAGCGATTGGGATGCAAGGACGGACAGTAGCTTCCGATGCCGAGGACTCGCTGAAGATTCAGGAGAAGGCGCTGCCGCCCAACGATGTGCGACTCGCGCCATGCCTGCTCGCCGCGGCGCGGGCAATCACATGGGACGACACGACCGAATTGCCCCTCGCGGAGAAACGCCTGCTGAGGGCAATCGAACTCGTGAAGAAAGCACGCGGCGAGCGGAACTACACGCTGGTGGACTACTGGACCGAACTCGCCCGCATTTACGGCGCTCAACGGAAGGTCGAACTCGCCGCCGTGACGCAACAGAAGGCAATCGGCCTTCTGCACGAGCTTTACGGAAAGCGACACCCTCGCCTCGCGAAACCGCTCGCCATCATGAGCATGATTCAGGGATCGCTCGGGAAGGTCGGTGAGGCCGAACGACTGGTGGAGGAAGCCTCCCGCTCGCACTTCTCCGGACTCACCGACATCGAGATATGCGCCGCCTTCGACCGCCTCGCGGATCACACGCGGAAGGTCGAGTATCTGCTGGAAATGGCCCGCCGCAAGGGGCCGACGATCACCGGCTATCTCACTCGCAAACACGACGAACTTCTCAAAGCCCGCCAGAATGTTGACTCGCACACGGCCTGGCTCCGGCATCCGAACCTCGAACTTCTCACGGCGCTCCGTCGGTCGCAGAACAAACCCGATCCGTTGCCGATCATCCTGGGCGGACCGGAGCAGGAAGAGAGCATCTTCCCGAACCTGCCGATCCTCGACGCGGCACTGGTGAATAAGGATGCCCAGAAGAACCCCATCGGCTACCAGGAAGGCGGCGACTATCGCAGCGGTCGGCAGGAGCGGTGGCGGTTCAATGTGCGCGACGCCAAGGGGAACCCGATGCCGGTGAAGCCGCGTGAAGATCCGGAGGGTGGCGGGCTCACCGGTTACAATACGCTCAAGGTCGGCGAATCGTGGACCACAATTCTCGACATGCGGCGATTCATCGACCTCACGCCCGGCGACTACACCGTCACGGTCGAGTATCACGACCGCCAAGAGATTGCGTCGGATCTGCACACGGCAGGGCTGATGTTGTGCCGATCGGAACCGTTCAAACTGCACGTTCAACCACGGGTCATCGACGTGACCAAGGAAGCTCGTGAGGCGGTGAAAGTTGCCGTGGCATCGCTGGAAGAGAAGGACCGCGTGCGAATCCTCGCCGGAACGTACTCGAAGGCCGATCACGAGTTCATCACGCCTGCATCGCCAGCCGGGAAGATTCTTGCGCTCGGGTGGAGGGCCGTGCCCGAGTTGCTCGGCGAACTGGAGAACGCCAAACTGAAACCCCACCAGAGGGCGTGGGTGCTGGCACTCCTGTTCAGCATCACGAGCTGGCACGATCCGCGCGACGAGTCTGAAGTGATCGGGCGATACGAGAGCCGTAGCCGTGGCTGGGTGGTCTCGGGCGGCCGGAACGGAAAGACGTATGTGATGGGTGCGGGATCTGGCGGGAAACTCGTCACTCACACCGACGCAATCGACGAGAAGAAACAGAAAGTGTTCGCCGAAAAGTGGAGGGCGTTTCGCGATTACATCGTGGTGCGTGACAAGTAGCCGTGAGCCCGGCCTTCACGCATCCGCATCCCACGCCTCCACCAATCGGTGTCGGTGGAGTACCCAGCTGGGCCGTGCCCTGTGACAGGCGGCGTGCGTGACGCTTCGAGCGGCTCGCGATTCGCGGACACCGCGAGTTCCCAGCGATTCGCTTGTTGAAGGACTCGACACGGAGGACGCCCTCTGTCGTTGCTTCATGTCTCCACTCTCGAACGAAATGTGGCTCCCACGGCTATTTGCCCATCCACTGGACGCACTTGCCTTTGTCGTCTCTTTTGAGGCATCCTTCCGCGTCTGGCCTCGGCGGAGAAGGGGTTGTGTCCGAACACCCGACCGTGAGGGCCAGGAGCAACCCGACTGCCGCCCCAGCAAGCAACCGCCCGGTTCGCCGATCTTCCGGTGAGTCAGCGGTAATCGCCGTGCCATCTTCTCGGCGGAGTAGGCGGACGCACCCGACAGTTGGGTTGGCGACCGCTCGTTCAGCTTCCTCTCGGGTGAGTGCCGAAAGGTTCAGAACCTCTTGACCACACACGTCGCAGTGGCGGACACGGTCGCTCCCGGCCAACTCGTCCCTATCCAGCGGACAGGGCGAGTCGCCCCGAAGATCGTCCAGCGTCTTCAACGGTGTCTTCATTTACCACCTCTGGAGATGCACTCGCCCAATTCGGACCGAAGCTCGATTTACTCCGAGTTTGCACGCCACTCTGCAGTCCGTAAGAAAGTCACGCCACGAATCGCCCGTGATGCTTCGTCCTCCCGATCCTGTCGTGTAGATCTTCTGAACGGCAATGCCTCAAGGTTTCAGCCACCTTCATGTCAAGTCATCGCACACCGTTGCCAGAGATGTTGTTGCTGTGACCACGATAAGTTGCCGGTGGCAAATGATCGGAAATAGCGACACTTCAGCATCAGGCGTGCTTGGATTGCGGATCACCGCGTGGTAGATGCAGTTTTTTGAGCATTCTGGCAGGGGATCGAGCCTGATGCAGGCTTGTGAGTGTTTGGGCGCGTTTCCCGGACTGTTGTTCGCGGTACATATCCAACGCCAACCGCTGTTCCAGATGGCGTTTGGTTCTCATGCTGTAGATGCTCTGCTGGGCCTTGCGAAAACGGCGATTGGACCTCTCCACCGCATTACTCGTCGCTCCCAACAACTTATCATCCAAAAACCACAACGCCTTCTCCAAACCAGGGCTGAACAGCTTGGCCAAGGTTCGTCGCAACTTTTTGAAACGCCGGACTCTGTGGCGTAACTTCTTCAAACGAGCCAACGCGGTCCGAGTTCGGCACCGCCGGTCGAACAACCGATACACCTCGTCCATGATCAACCGCAGCGTCCGCAACTGCGGCTGACCACGGGTCAGCTTCCTCAGCAGTTTCTTCTGGGAATCGCTCAGGTGATGCATCACGAACAGGTGGCGATGCTCGAACAACTCGGCCACATACGTCTTCAACCGCTTGATCCGCCGCGTCAGGGTTTTGTCCTTCTTGCTGGGCCGACCGCGTCGTTGTTTGGGGATGGTCGCCTTGATCTCCTTACGCAACTTGGCCAGCGTTCGGAGAACTGCCAGATTGATCTCTTTGATGACGTGAAACTCGCAGAGTTGGTGCGTTGCCTTTGGCCACAGCTCCAAGAGTACCTTGGGATAAAGTGTCGAGCCATCGGTGGTGATGCCGCTGACACTTCGGCTGCGTTTATCCAGTTGTTCCTTGAAGTTGCTCAGAAACGTCCGGACATCCTCGTGTGTCGGGTCGTGTTCCAAGACGCAACACGCCAGGCGGTTGTACTGTCGATTGTCCACGACCGACAGGATGCAAAATGGTCCGTCGTAGACTTCGTCAATGGCCAGGTAGCCGGAGAAGTTCGCCAGTGCCTCGTCGAGATAGGTGGTCGGAAGCGTGCCCACCTTTTTTTCCCCCGGCCGCCTCGACCCAGTTTTGGATGGTGGCGTAGGGGACAAAGACGCGGTGATCACGCCATAAGTGCCAACTGGCATTTTGGTAGGCGAGTCCATCTTCGCACACCAAGCGAACAGCCAGATTTTGGACGCGACGTGTGTAGAGGCTTGGGCAAAGCCAGTTCCGTCATGTCCACAGCGAAGCAACGGCCACAGTATGTGCAGCGATGTCGGGAGAATGTAACGAACAGGTCGATGGGCCGTCCGGTGTGAGTGTTGCCCAGATCATGTAAGGTGCGAGTGTCGAGTGCGTAACGGCCAGCCGAGATCCCACAACGAGGGCAGGGACGCGAACGAAAGTTTCGTGTGCGTTGTTGGATGTGTGGCTTGGGAAGATCTTCAATCCGTGTGATCCCCTCTGTGGGGTCCGGGATATACTCGCCGGGAGTCATCGGACTGCCTCCTCTGCCAACGGGCCTTTCCGCTTGTTGGATGGCCAGGGACCGTCAAAGGATGCACTCCTGCTGCTAAAGTGTCCGTAAGAGACGCCTTTGGCGGTATCGACCTTTACCAGTGCGTTGCGAGCCGATTGATTGAACGACGACGGCATAGGACAACCTTGACCAAACGGTGATCGAAGCCGCCGAACTAAAAACTCACCAGCCCCGCCGAGACACCAGTGTGCGGGATGGACGTGTGACAAGCAACGGGAAATAGATCACACTGCCGGGGAGCATATCAAACACGCTCTCAGTGTGCCGATCTTCTTCGCTGCCCAGGAATCCAGAAGCGAATCGAACAGGGAAACAGTGCTGATATAGCGGTGGACCGGCGGCGCCGTGAGGCTTCCGCGAATCAGGTCTTGAAGTAAACGCTGCGAGAACAGGCGGGCCGTGTGGGTGTTGCCCGCACGGCTCGTGCATTTTGCTGATAGGCGTGTTCGGAAGGTTCACACGAAGGAGTGAGGCCGAGCCGGTGCCCCGAACGTCAGCGGGTCATGCACAGCGACAACCGCGCCCGAAACACTTTCAAGCACCGTGCGGCCGACGGTGATAACGCCGGAGCGCGGGGTTGCCGTTCGCTTACTCGATTCAGGCTCGAACTGTCTGGGGATCGTCCGGAGCCATGGGACAGTTCCACTACTGATTTACCATCAAACAGCGGACAGCATTCCGTATAGGCCACAGTGAATCTGGTGTCGTTGAACAAGAAGTGGTACGAGACCGACAGCTACAAGGATGTCCGCGAGATCGACATTCTTGAGGACAAGAAAGCTGAGAATCCGACGGGTCGGCTTCAGAAGCGCGACCTGATGAAGCTGGTTACGCGGGGTCTCAACCGCAACGAACGTCTCATCGTCATCCTCTACTATTCCGAGGAGATGACGATGAAGGAGATCGGTGCGACGTTGAACCTGAGCGAGTCGCGTGTGAGTCAGATGCATTCGAGCATCGTGGCTCGGCTGCAAGCCCATCTCGCGAGGCGGAAGGCCGAGTTCAACGACGACAACTGATCCAGTGACAACGCGGTGCCATTCACGCCCGGGAGAACCCCGGGCGTTGTCCTTTACAAGCACTACTTCTTTGGATCAACCTTTAGCAGGTCCGCCCCTTCATCAAGTCGAACGATCAGGCCCGAACGAAAAACCACAAACTTTCCGTCGGGTGCCACGGTAAATGGGCCACCGAGAAACTTCCCCTGTTCGCCGTCGAGCGTCGCGAGCGCACCAAGCTGACTTGCATTCGGTCTCACATCCAGAACGAACAGCCGATTTTGTTTGCCGTCGGCTTCTGCCGCAAACAAGTACCGGCCATCGGCCGAAATGCGAAGAAACGAAATCGGTGGAAGCGAGACGGGCCGAAGCCGTGTGGTCATCGGGGCAGTTGCTGTGATTTCCAAAATGCCCGCACGTCCGCCCACGAAGGTTCGCCCATCGGGGTGGACGGCAGTTGGAGGGAATGTCTTGCTCGTATTCCATTTGATTCCAGAAGCCTCGCGAACCGCAACCCCTTTCCAGGTCGCAGTATCGATATCGAGTATCCTAATTCGCTCCTCGGGAAAGCTGGAATTGCCTCGCTCAGGTTTAACTGCACGCAGCGTCTTGCCATCCGGGGTCAGCCACAGTTTGGTATCCCACGCGACCCACCCCGGAGATTCAACGTTTTCGGGCGAGGCCAAATCCACACCAACGCGGCAAACTGCAACCCCTTTCTTGCCTGCCGACGTGTCGATGTAGTAGAGCCACTGACCGTCCGGCGAAACCACTGCATCATCAAAACTCGCACTCCCGCTTCCCTTCATCTGGGCCGCGGGTTTGAGACTGGCGAGACCCTTGGGAGCATCCGACAGTTCATCAAGGTCGAATCGGTAGAAGGGTCCTTTCCAATCGGCCTCTCTCTGAATCTCCGTGGGTGGACCGGTACCGTAGTTCATCGTCACGAACAGACGGTTATTCTTCAAATCCAGCAGAGGCGCGCTCGCGACCCCGTGATAAGTATCTTGATTGAACGTCTGAACGGGAAGCGACCAGACCCCGGTCGGCTTGAAATCTGGGTAGCTATACCGGATCAGTTGAGGAGAAGCCGCTCGAACTGTGCCATTGCGGCTGGAAGAATCCCAGTAGGTGTCCACGGCGCTCACGGCCCACATCGTCTTGCGTTCGACATCGAACGCAACACCTGCGAGATGCCGCAGCGAAGCATGGAACCCGAGGCGAACCGCCAGATCGTTTGCAGGAGTTGGTGACTTGGTCTTGCCCGCGAGATAGCGGATTTCATGCGCTGCCAACGCCCGATCAAACACACATACCTCGTCGATGGCGACGAGCGGCGACTTCTGAGGCTCCTCGGTGCCGAACGACTGCGGTGGCAACAAGGGCGAATGAACCGGGAGACCGACCGCGAGTTCCAGGACGGATTGCTGCGCTCCGGGCTCAACCTCGTAGGCGGCGACCAACTCGCCATCCAGATAGAGAGTAGCTTGGTTCCGGGACTTGACATCCCGGCTGACGGCGACGTGGTGCCACGCCTCCTCTTCCGGACACTTGGCGGAGATCGTGCCGGGGACGGATTCGCCCGGAAACGCCTTCCAATCCTTCCCTCGGTTGGTGTTGAGTTGTGCGAATGCGTGCAAAGGTAGGTGGTACCTTGATCGCTGCAAACCGGTCGAGAAGAGCGCACGATCTCGCCTCGTGCCGAGCAAACGGATGATCTCGACTCCCCAGTCTCGCTGGACTTTCACCCACCCCGCCGCTGTAATCGAGCCGTTCACAGCCGTTGTCGGCAACAATTCAATGGGGAACCTGATGCCCTCGGTCCGGCTCCCGAGATAGGCCGCGTTACCCCGAAGACCTGGGCGAGTCACCGCCAACCCTGGCAGCATTGCCTCACCCTTTGGCCAGATTGGTGTCGTCCCGCGATCCTCTTTGTCGAAAGAGATGTAGACCTTGAGGTCAGGCAACGTGGTGGGGTCAGGCGCGGTAATGCCGGTTGGCGGAATGATGAACGCCGCATTTGTCGCCGCAGCAGCAAGCCTTGCCTTCTCTTGTGCGAGTTTGTGTTCTGCGAGCATCTTATCCGAGTCTTCGCGTCGCTTCCGCTCATTCTCGTTCCAGGCCGCATCACGAACCGCTCGCTCTCGCTCCTCTTCTGCACGCCTTGCCTGATACTGCTTCAGACGCTCGGCTTCGCGCTGTCTTTCCTTCTCCTTCACTTTGCCCACTTCAATGAGATTTTGATCCGTGATCTTGAAGGACGACAGGAACCGCTGAACTTCCTCGCCGCGTGGGTCAACTCCGCGACCGCCAACCGCCAAAATGTAAAGACGTGAGTCGGCGACAACGGCGCGGATTAGGCCGGAGGTGCCGTCCGACATCGTCAGTTCAAGGTCGCGTGCCAAAAAACCGCTGACTGCGAACGGCTCGCCTTTCACCACGTTCGTGGCCTTCCCACTTGCGAGCGAACCTTGGTGTGAATCCTCAATGATTTGCTCGTCGGTTCGCCATCGTTGTTGGATCGGTCCCCAAATGACGACGTAATGGCCTCTCCGAAGAGCAGTCCCTTCAGCCACCAGTCCGGGGGCGTCCGGCAACCCGAGTTTCTTGGCAACATCTGGAACAGGAGCCGCTGGAAGATCCACTGAGAAACCGCCCCCGGGAGAGTTGTAAACTCTCCACTCCGCAGGAGTATTCGCCAGCCTTGAGGCAAGCAACGCGCCAAGCCCGAGCACGCAAACAGCGACAAAACCCGCAAGGGAGAGCAGCAGAATCTTGTTCGATTTCGCCGGTTCTTCCTTCTCGCGGATCATTTCTCGGGTCGCCCGCGAGACCTCAACCCGATCCCAATCTGTCGGAGTTTCTGGCTCAGGTGGAAGTGCGAGTTTTGGTACCGGAATCGCGTTGCGGCATTCACCACAACGAACACGCCCCACGGTGTGGTCAGCCACTCTCAATGTTGACCCACACTTCGGGCATGGAAACTCGATGGCCATCCCGCACCTCATGAAAAGATTTGCATGACCAACTGTCGCGACGTTTGGAGAGTCTTTCCTATTTCCCAGGCGGCCTTCCTGCCAGCACCATTGGAGCAGGCGAGCCATTTTGCTTCCCTCACCGCATGCGCCCTCTGTGGCCGAACGACTCCGCTCACCTGCCCGGCGGGCGCAGGGAGCTATGAAGTCCAGAAAGCCGACGTGCCCGCCGGGCAGGTGGAGCGGGTGGTTCGGCCCGCTTACTGTCGCAACTCCGCTGCCGTCTTCGCCCCGACTGACCGAAGGTGCTTGGTGTGGCCTATACGGAATGTTGTCCGCTTATTGGCGGGAAATCGGTGGTGGAATTGTCCTCCTTCGATACTGAAGATACCCACGCTCTTCGAGCGTGAGTCGGATGGCCGCACGGGCCACCTCGCGTTCTGAACTTACCGCCCCTTCTTGCTGGCCCACGGCGGCAGGTGGTCGTCCTCGTCCTCCCAGTCGTCCGCCGCTGGTTTCGGCCGGGTCCAGGGCATGTCGTCCGCCGGGGCCGCGAAGCTCGACGGCGCCTCGCCAGGGAACGGGGACGCACCCGCCGACTCCAGGAAACGCAACCCCTGCTTCATCGCCGAGCGCACGTCCAATCTCAGATGCGAAGCCCATGCCGGTTTCGACTCGCTCCTCGCCCGTGTCAGTAGGGCCATTGCGTAGCCGTAGTCCGGGCCGTCGAGGTAACCCTGGCGACCGACCGACCACCCTGACGCAGGCCCGTCGGTCCAGTGCGACTCGCGGATCACCGAGTTGGCGGTGAACACGCCCATCCCGTAGAGGACCGTCAGGAGGTCGGTCAGAGGTTCGTGGTCGGGGGAGTCCGGCGAGAGCCGGCGGTCGCCCAGGAGGTGGACGTGCCCCAGTTCATGCGCCATGGTGCCCACCATCGCCTCAGGGTTCGCCAACTGCGCCTCGTCGATCTCGATCGCAACCCGGCTCAGGCCGTCGGCCGAGTAGAGCCCGGCCGCGCCGTCGGATCGTCCTTCGCGGAAGATGTCGGGACGGGTGTCACGCTCGTTGACGAACCAGGCGAGAGCCACGCGGTTGCGGTCCACCTCCATGTACCTGCAGACGCGGTCGAAGATCGCCGCCGCTGCCTCACGGGAGCCGTCGTAGGGGTCGGGGAAGAACTCTGGCGTCGGGAGGACTACCTGCCTGCCGAGCATGCGGCTGGCCCCGAACTGGCCACCGAGCCAGTTCAGCCCACTTTCGAGCCACGCCTTGCGCTCCGAGCTGACCGGGCACTTAGCTTCATCGCTTCCCTACCGCCCAGCTCCTCGCGGCCGCCTCCGACAAGGATCTCGCCAACATCCCCTACCTTCCCGACAAGCACATCTCCAAACTACTCCAAGACGCACGCTCCTCGATCGCCTCACTGTCCGGATCGACTATCGAGGAACTTGTCCGCGATCAGGTTCGACAACTCCGCGATGCCTCGGCTCGACAAAAACGCCTGGAAAACCTGATGGTCCAGGCCTATCGTCGCTTGCCATCTCCCAACCACCTCGACACGATCCCGGGCATCGGAGATGTCACCGCTGCCGTCCTTACCGCCTACATCCTCGACATCGAACGCTTCGCGACGCCCAACAAACTCGTGGCTTACTTCGGTGTGTTGCCGATCGAGGCCAGCAGCGGTGTTGACCGCGACGGGCAGCCGCGGAAAAGCCGCCGCTTTGTCATGAGCCGCCGGGGCAATGATCTGGTTCGCCGCTACCTGTGGATGGCGGCCTTGTCAGCCGTTCGCTTTAACCCGGCGGTGCGGGCTTTGTACTGCCGAGTCGTTGCCAAGCATCCCGACCACAAGGCCATCGCCATTGGGCACGCGATGCGAAAACTCTTGCACCTGGTCTACGCATTGTGGAAGAGCGACAAGCCGTTCAACGCCAAGCACTATCCCTGGGGTGGTCCGGCGGAGGAAGCGGTTGCCCAGCCGACGCCTGCCAGCGAGAAGCACGCTGAACAGGCCGAGGTGGCAAAGGAACAGACTACGGGCCACAAGCCGGCGAGTGAGCCGACGCGGAAAGTGGTCACCGTAGCCTGCGGCACCACTGTAGCATCCGAGATCCCGATCGACGAGAGAACGTTCATCGACTTCGCACACGTAAAGGGCCAGTTGTCGCTGAGCCGGGTGTTGGATCATCTGGGCCTATCGTCGCGGTTGCGTGGAAGCAGTCCGCAACGTCGGTGTGCCTGCCCGATTCATCGAGCCGATGGTCGGGGCCGGACGTTCAGCGTGAACCTGGAAGAGAACGTGTTCCACTGCTTCGACAAGAGTTGCGGCAAGAAAGGAGACGCGATCGACCTATGGTCGCTTCTCCACAAGATGAACCTCCGTGCCGCGGCTGAGGATCTGGTGCAAACCTTCGGCCTCGAACCTGCCCCAAGCAGCGGAACAGAGAAGAGGCACGGTTAAGGCACGGTTCAAATCGTCAGACCAATTTGTCAGCCCTCAGCCCAACGTCGGGCCTTCTACCCCGTCGCGCGCAGAGGCAGAAAAAGATCAGAAAACCGTCCCGTCATCACGTAGACGGAGCTTGACATCAATCGTTACATCTGCAGCGACTGGGTTGGCGCTTGTGGCCGCTGAGGAAGCCGTCCTCCAGAACGAGCGGCTGCCCGGCATCGTCGTTGGCGGCCGGTCCGTGCCGCAGTTGGTGTCGGGCCTCAGTGTACTCCATCACCACCTCCGCCGACTACCGAATGGTCAAGCTCGCCTGCACC
This sequence comes from Planctomycetota bacterium, assembly GCA_021413735.1. Taxonomy (GTDB): domain Bacteria; phylum Planctomycetota; class Planctomycetia; order Gemmatales; family Gemmataceae; genus Gemmata. The sequence continues at coordinate 1,089 of JAIOPV010000084.1, read as the reverse complement.
GGCCCCGAGAGTGAGCGACACGTCGTGGGAATCCTCCATGCCCGGTGGTTAGGTCCCGCGTCTGCGACTGCCAGGATTCCAACCCGGGCTCGGCAAACACTCCCACAACCCCTCAGAGCCTGGATCGAGACCGAGCACGACGTCGAAGTCGTACCGGACGTTGTTCCGACAGAAGAGGCGCCGCCACAGTTTTTCGACCCGATGCTCAAGCAGTTCCTGTCGATCCTGCTCCGTAACAATCGGGAAATGGTCAACCACCTCTTCGACGAGGGCAAGACGTGAAACAGCACTTCGCCGTGACAGACAAGGCAGTCCTTCGAGCCGTGGTCGGCCGACTCACAGACATGGGCAAGGGCTTCGAGGTCACCCAGGGATGGGGCAGGGGCGGCACCTCGACCGTCTTCGCCGACGACAAGGACGAGGCGTTTTTCACCGAACTCGTCGAGGAGTGCAGGGACGGCACGGTCCACTTCGACGTCGACCGACCAGAAGCGCGCCGAAGAGTTACACTCCAGCCCGCGAACTACGGCCCCAACTTGTTGGTTGATGGAGAACTGTTCGGTTACGTCGACCTGTATGAGAGATCACTGGACAAGGATAAACAGGATACTCTCTCACCCAAATTCTGATCTTCTCCGACGTCGACGATGACGAGCCCATGGGGAAAGTGTTCGTCGACAATGGAAAGATGACAGTGATCATCCATAAGAATGCTGTTTCTCTCGTCGACCATCCGAGAGCAATTCATCTCAAAGGTGATTACATCTACCAGTGGCCCTTAAACGTCGAGGAAGCAGCGCAAGTTGTAGACCCTACTTCGACCAAGCAGGTAGGGTGATCGTTCAACCTGCGCAATCCTGTAACGAATAGAGAGAAGACACCGTTAGGTGTCTTCTCTCTTCTTCTCTTCTCTTATGTTTTAGTAAAGCAAGGCACCCCCTTGTGGGGTGTCTTGCCTTTACATATCTCTCTCTAGTTCTACTGTATCCCTAGATTCGTAGTTCGTTCTTCAATGCAGGCAACAGTTTACGCGAGCGATGAAAATAGAGTCGTGCTTTCTCGTTCCGTTCCAGCCACCGCGTGCTGCGA
>JAIOPV010000083.1 GCA_021413735.1 Planctomycetota bacterium | reverse complement strand
CCTGGCTCATCACAACGCCTCGGATGGCGATGCTTCAAATCCTGTAATTGGCACGGGACGCCCGTGATCGCCAGTTTGCGACAATCGTCGCTCAAAAACAACCGTTCCAAGCCGAAATTGCCATCACGGGGAATTGCTGATGTGAACCGGATTCGGATCGGCGGTCTTGCGAGTGCAGCACCACGAGACCTGGGGCACCGGAGTATCGTTCGGGCGGTTGGCTACACCCCAGACGGAAAGCGGATTGTCACCATCGGGGGAGCCCAGGCGATTCACTGGAACGCGAGCAGCGGGAAGCAGGTCGGAGCGCTCGTGTCGCTGGGTGAGGACGGAACGTTTGTTGAGGACGCTAGCGCCCGAGAAGTTGATTCCAGGCTCTCGCCAGACGCCCGACTACTTGCGGTCGCGCATGCTGAAGGGATCAAACTCATCGACGTCGCAACTGGGACCGAACAGCTTACTTGCCCGCTCCCGCAAGAAGGAGATTCCATCCGTTCAATATCGTTCTCGCAGGATGGCAAACGCCTCGCGGCAGCTATCTCCCGCACCGAGAAGGATCCGGACAACTTCTTGATCGTCTGGAACACAGAGACGGGGCGAGTCGTCTTTGAAAAACACCAGGATTCAGAGCTCACGCCAAACCATGTCGTGCTCTCACCGGATGGGTCAAAGTTGTTCGTCGTCGTCCGCTTCAGGTCGGAATGGACAGATAGTGTGGTTCAGCAAGAGATCGAATGGGCTTGTTGGGATTTGGCAACCGGGAAGCTATTGGGCCAAATGGAGATTCCAGAGGGCTACTATTCCGCCGTGCCGTTGGCGGATAACCGCTCCATCCTCACCAGCCACTCCGACGGCAAACTCGCCGTGCTCGACCTTGTTGCCGGGAAGTTCACTCGCCTGTTCGATTGGGACACCGGGACTGCCGTAGCCGTTTCTCCGGACGGCAAGTTGATTGCAACACAGCATGACGCCGAACGTGGTGGCGATGGGAAATTTCTGGACCCTCTGCGAATCGTGATTTGCGACCTGACGACAGGCAAAGCGATTCGGCGAATCGCACTGCCCTTGAGCCCAGCGAATGTGTCGGGGCCGGTGCCGCTGGCGTTCAGTCCCGACGGCAAACACTTGTTGACCGGTCACATCGATGGCACATCCACCGTTTGGGAGATTGCGGCGCTACCGGTCGCGAAGTGATTGGGCTGTATGATACTCTGGGGTGCTGGCGAGTCGTGTCGCGGCGGTTTCCGGAGTCGCCCATGCAGTTCTTCGCGATCCGAGCGAAAACCGGTGGACTATGGTTCGCAATTCTCCTCGGCATCCCCATTGCCCTCATCTTCGACTGGATCGTCCTCGACGGATTCATCTGGCAAAGCAAGGCCCACAGTTTCCCCAAGGCGATGGCTGTCGTCACGCGGTCGGAGATCATCGAACGCCGCGGGTCGAAGGGCGGAACGAAATACTCGCTGGAATTGACCTACCAATTCTCGGTCGGCGAGCAGAGACACAGTGCCACTCGCCTGCGTTACTACTCAGGTGAAACAACTCGACGATCCGAGGCTGAACAGCTCCATTCGGAGTATCGCGTGGGTCGTTCGGTCGTGGCGTATTACCCGCCGGAATCCCCCGATGAGGCGATTCTCCGCCCTGGCGTCGAAGGCACAGACTACCTGCGGGCACTCTTCGCACTCGGTGTGAGCCTGCTGGTGTTCGGCGGCATTCGCATTGCGATGGCGAAACAGTTCGGCTTCAATCCAAACGATCCCGAATGTGTGCAGCAAACCGATAACGGGTGGGTCGCACAGTTGCCGTACACCTCTCACGGCGGCGTGTTTTCGCTCACGCTCTCGGGTGCCTGCCTCATCTCGGGTTTAGGCCTCACTGCTTCACACGGAGACAACCCGCCGTCGGTGCTGGTCGGCGCTGGCCTCGCTGTTTCGATTGCGATTGCGTCAGTCGCTGCCGTCATCTTCTCACGCTATCCAACTCTCTCTGCTGACCTCGACGCCAAGGTACTGATACTGCCCGCGACCTGGCTGAGCGGCCCGGTGAAGGTGCCGTTCGAGCAGATCGGGACGATCGCCGTGCGTGAAGAAGAGAAGTCGGCGGGGAAGGGCGAGACGTATGTGGTGTACAATTGCGAAATCGGTTGGGGCACGAGCGCGAAGGTTCAAATCACGACGATTGCGACGTTCCTGGACCGGGTCGAGGCCGAGCGGCTCGTAACGTGGGTAAAGATGGCACTTGGAAGAATCGCGGCTGAAGCCACTGTTCCCGAGTCGTTTGCGTAGAGCAACGAAACACCCCGACAGGTTTCCCGGTCGGGGTGCAGTGACAACGCGTTGTCATTTGATCATTTCACATCCGTGGGTGGTGCTGGCTGTGTCGGCACGGGGCGATAAGTGTCGTCGTCGCTGCCGTAGCGGAACCAGAGCTTCGCCGCCGGGCTCCAGTACAGGTTGCAGTCGTAGGCATCGCTGAATGTCTTCTGCGTCCAGAACGGGCTTGCCTTGCCCTTGAAGCTCGGCGGATCGGTCATTGGTGCCGGCAGCACTGGCATCGGAGCCGGAGCGACTGCAGGCGGTGCCACCGGAGCGTTCGGGTCAGCCTGCGGGATGACCGGAATCGGAGGGGCTGGGTTCGGCTGACCCTGGGGAACCACGGGAACCGCAGGTTTCACGTTGCCAAGCAGGGCGTCGAGATCGAGCAGCAAGTCATCCGGATCGGTGATGAGTTGGTTGCCGATTCCGTTGCGTGCGTTCTTCACGATGGTGACACCACCCGCTCCGCCGCTCACCACGATCTTGTTGCCGAAACCGTTACCCGAACCCGTGACCAGATTCGTCGAGGAACCGTTTGGGCTGGTGCTACGAACGATCACTTCCGAGCCGTTCATCACCATGTAACCGCCTGGCCACTTCACGACCTGCGGAGTTTGCGGCACCACCGTTGCGGGTGGCAGTTGAGCGTTAGCGACACTGGCAATTCCACCGACGGCGACCAGAGCGGCGAGCCCCGTTCGCAAGGAAGGAATGTACATGATCTCTCCTGATATATGTTGAAAGGGTTTGAGAAGAGCGTTGCGGTGTCGTGAGTCGACACCGCGGATTTGACTTCGCGATGCGAGTCCGACTCAGCGATTTCCAGCGATGACCGTGTTGCCGACGCCGTTGCCGCTGTTTGTGACGACGTTGATGTTCAGCCCGCCCGCTCCGCCGCTGTTGCCCGCGATGACCTTGTTGCCGGAGCCGTTGCCGCTGTTCGTGATGACGTTCACGTTCACACCACCCGGGAAGACGCCGCCTCCGGGGAACGATCCGCCGTAGCCGAACCCGCCACCATATCCGTATCCGCCGCCGTTCTGTGCGATGACCGTGTTGCCGATACCGTTGCCGCTATTGCTGATGACGTTTCGATTGACCCCGCCGCCTGGGAAGAAGCCGCCGAAGTACGGATGTGGGTGGCTGACGTTCCGGGCGATGATTGTGTTGCCGATGCCGTTGCCGCTGTTGCTGATGACGTTTCGATTGTGTTGCGCGAAGGCGGTTGAACTGCTGGCCATGAGACCCACGAGTGCCGCTGCGCCGATCATGAACTTTCGCATATGCCACTCTCCTGTTGCGGGCGAAATGAGTGACCGGCTCGTGTTGCTGAGTTGTTCGGCTTTTCGTTTGCCGGTCGGGTTCCGCCGGAAGAACGGCAGCGCACGCTTCGTTTGCGCGAAAGCAGGAAAAATGCGTGATCTGTGACGTGGGAGGAATGTTCAGCTTTTGCCGAGGACGAGATCGACGACCCAGCACCCGCGAACGTGAACCTGCTCGGAGTTGCGACAGTGGTTCAGGATGTCGTCGTGATCACAGCCTGCATCTTGGAGAGCGTCAGCGAGGATGGGCATGGCGCTATAGTCACGGGATTCGTAGATGTGCTTGGCCAGTGACACAGCGGTGTCACTCCGCCACGCGGTATCAAACATACCCAATCGAAAGGGGTTCCCGAAGAGATCGCGAAGAATGTTGGCTTGTGTTGCTCGGACATCGACCCATTCAGGGCCGTCTCGTTCTCCAAAGGATCGAGCAACGTGATCGGTAACGTGTGTCAGCCAGAAATCAGAGATGCTCTCAGCGACAGCGCAGACTACTGCTTCCGCCGGATCTCCACCGATAACTCTTGCCGCAGTCGATGCGCGCCTCTCAACGCGAGCGAGTTCACGGAGAGGAAGGTTACCGTCTGCAAATGACTCAATCGCAACGAGGGCATCACGGCTTCGTCGATCGACGAGCCAATCGGAGACGAGGCGACAACAAGCCACAGCGAAAAGACGCCGTTTACGTTCAGTCCCAGCTTCAGGAAAGCGTTGGAAAAGCACTGCTGGGTCAGTTGCCGCGAACCACTCTTCTTCTGTCATGATGTGTCCACTTCAAGAAGGACCAGTGAGCGTCGTGGCGTGAGCCCGACGGTCGTTTCGCATCCGCTGAACGCGTTGCGTCGGACCGTCGGCCTTACGGCTCGACGCTCACAACATCACTTCGAGATCTCGGGCTTGAAGTCCAGCGTCTTCACGAGGAACGCCCACTGATCCGCCACCTCCTCAATCACCTTCGCCGTCGGCTTCCCAGCACCGTGACCCGCCTTCGTTTCAATGCGAATCAACACGGGTGCGTTGCCCGTCTGCATCGCTTGAAGGGCGGCCGCGAACTTGAAACTGTGACCCGGAACAACGCGGTCGTCGGTGTCGGCAGTGGTCACCATCGTGGCCGGATACTTCTTCGGGCCGTTCTTCAGCAGCACATGGTACGGGCTGAACTTGTACAGCGCCGTGAACTCCTCCGGGTGGTCCGACGAACCGTAGTCGTCCACCCAGAAGCGGCCAGCCGTGAACTTCTGGAACCGCAGCATGTCCATGACACCGACCGCCGGCAGGCACGCCCCGAACAGGTCTGGCCGCTGCGTCATGCACGCACCCACAAGCAACCCGCCGTTGCTGCCACCCTGAATGCCGAGCTTCGATGGGCTCGTGTACTTCTCCTTCACGAGGTACTCGGCAGCGCCGATGAAGTCGTCGAACACGTTCTGCTTCTGGAGCTTCGTGCCGCCACGGTGCCAGGCGTCGCCGTACTCGCCGCCGCCGCGAAGATTCGCCACGACCATCACGCCGCCCATCTCCATCCACTGAAGGCGCGACACCGAGAACCCCGGCGTCAACGAGATGTTGAACCCGCCATACCCATACAGCAGCGTCGGGTTGGTGCCGTCGAGTTTAATGCCCTTCTTGTGCGAGATAAACAAGGGCACTTTCGTGCCGTCTTTGCTCGTATAGAAGAGTTGCTTTACTTCATACTGTGACGGATCGAACTTAACGTTGGCTTGACGAATCAGTTTGCTCTTACCAGTGAGGATATCGTAACGATATGTGCTTGGTGGCGTGGCGAAACTGCTGAAGGTGTAGAACGTTTCAGTGTCGGTGCGTTTGCCGTGGAAGCCGCCTGCGGTGCCGATGCCCGGCAGCTCGACATCGCGGACGAACTTGCCGTCCATGTCGTAGACCTTCACCTGCGTGCGGGCGTCTTGCAGATAGCTACAAATGAAGACGTTTCCCACGAGATCGACGCTTTCGAGTGGCTCTTTCGCCTCGGGCACGATCGTCTTCCAGTCTTTCTTCTCTGGCTTGCGAATGTCGATTGCGATGATCTGATACTTCGGAGCGTTGAAGTCCGTCTGGAAGAAGAACACCGAGCCATCGTTGCCGAGAAAGTTGAATTTGTTCTCGTGATTCGCAACGAGTTCAACCGGCAATCCATACGGTTCTGCCAGATCCTTGTATACGACGCGAGCCTTGCGGCTCGTGGTGCCGTCGCCAACGGAAATAATCAGGTAGCGTCCGTCTTCGCTCACGCCGCCGCCGACGGTCCATTCGGGCTTCTCGGGGCGTTCGTAAACTAGCACATCCTCACTTTGTGGCGTGCCGATGCGGTGATAATAGAGCTTCTGGTTGACGTTCAAACTCTGGAACGTGTCACCCTTCTTCGGCTCTGGGAAGCGGCTGTAGAAGAAGCCCTTCCCGTCGAGCGTCCAGCTTGCGGAGCTGAACTTCACCCACTTCAACTCGTCGGTCAGTGGCTTCGCTCCGTGAACGTCCATCACCTTCCAGATGTTCCAGTCGGAGCCGGCCTCGGCGGTGCCGTAGGCGAGATACTTGGCGTCGTCGCTGAGGGCCGTTCCCGCGAGGGCGATGGTGCCGTCCTTCGTCCAGGTATTCGGGTCCATGAGCAACTTTGGCTCAGATTCCAGCGTGTCCTGCGTGTACAGCACGCTTTGATTTTGAAGGCCGTTGTTCTTGTAGAAGAAGTAACGGCCGCCCACTTTGAATGGCGCGGAGATCTTCTCGTAGTTCCACAGTTCGGTGATTCGCTTCTTGATGGCCTCGCGTTGCGGGATCGCTTCGAGATACGCAAAAGTGACCTTGTTCTCAGCCTCGACCCAATCGGCCACTTCCTTCGACGTGCGAACATCGTCTTCGAGCCAGCGGTACGGGTCGGCGACCTTCGTGCCGTGGTAATCGTCGGTTTGGGTGCCCTTCTTCGTATCGGGATACTTCAACTTCTTCTCCTCTGCCGTCACACTTAGTAATGCGAACGCGACGACGGTGAAAGCGAACAACCAACGCATTTGCGACTCCTGTCGGGAATGAAGGGAAGGATGAAGGATAAAGGATGAAGGATGAACCAAAAACGAAGATGCGTTCTCGATTCATCCTTCATCCTTCAACCTTCATCCGTTTAGGGAACGTCCACCTGCACGGCGGTCAGCACTTCGCGGGTGGCGTCGTTCTGGATGAACGCGACCAACTTCAAGTTCTTCAACGCGAGCGGACGATCAGGACGTGGGAAGGGCGATTCGTTCTCGGCGAAGTCGTTGAGGTACTTGGTCAGTTCCTTCCGCACCTCTTCGGGGTCGAAGCTCACGGTTTGCTCGGCGGTTTTCTTGGGCAACGCGAAGCCCTTCGTGCCGCCAGGCATCGAACGCACAACCAAGTGGTGATAGCGAATGCCGTTGCCACCCGCGTAGCGAACTCGCTCCTCCGCGAGCGCGAACCGCAGCATCACCTTCTCGCCCGGCATCTCGAGATCCGCAACAGTTGCCTTGGCGGTGAAGCCGCCTTTCTCGCCCTTCGCGATGGTCAACGCGAGCTTCGCACCGGCAGCCTTTTCCAGAGCCGCATCAATCGGCGCCACCAACGTTTCGTAAGCTTTTCCAGATGCAGCAGCAGGACCGCCAGCGGGCGGAGCGAGTTTCCCACCGATGAACACCGTCGGCGCACCGCGAAGCTGATCGGCGTAGAAATCTTCCACACGCTTCATCGAGTCTGGGCTCGTGAGCGGGTCCGGGCCAGGAATGTGAACGTGATACTGAAGCAGAATCACTTCCTCGGGCTTGTACGTTTTCATGAGGCCGTCGAAGGCGAGATCCACAGCGGCGCACGGCGGGCACTCGGCACCCGTGAACACTTCCACTAACACGCCACGATCCGACTTGCCCTTGCGGCCAGCGAACGCCACAGGCTTGAACGGGAGCGTCTTCGCGTAGTCGGCGTAGTCGCGTGTTTCGAGCTTGGCGATCTGCGTCGCGTAGGTCTTTGCGTCGTCTGCTTTGCCAGCTTTTGTCAGCGACGTGGCGACGGCTTCGAGCACTCTCATGCGGGTGGCCGTGTCATCGTCGTCGGAGAGGAGTCGTTCCGCACGCTTGGCCTGCGCAACCGCGATGTCGCCGATTCCTTCTTGCCCGGCCAACACATTGGCAAAGCGCAGAGTCGTTTCCCGTTCCCACCGCGGACCGTAGACCGCCGCCGCTTTGTTCACTCGTTCAAGAATGCCCCGAACATCATCTGGTGGTACTTTCTTCGCGGCAGCCTTGGAAAGCACTTCGGCCGCAGCCTCGAATAAAGCGGGGCTACCTTCCGATTGAGCGAGTGCTTCGCGGGCTAACTCGAACGGATCGTCGAGCTTTTTCAGTGCGGTGGGGTGCAGTTCGGTGAGCATGAGTTTGCCGCCGAGCATTGCCATCGAGCCGCTGATCTTCTTCTTGTCCTTCGACAGCACTCCATCGAACGAAACAAGCTCGCGATCCTTGAAGTCGATGCGGAACTGCACCACGTCGCCTGTGACCTTCAGCGATTTGAACTTCGGCTCAGCGGTGAGTTTCTCCGACGCGGCGACGTATTCGCCGACCCATTTACCGTCCTTCTCGTTGAATCCCAGCAAGAAGATGACGTCGGACCCCTCGCCACCGGGAACAACGAGTTTCCAGTTGCCGTTCGGCGCTGCTGGATCGGCACCCCTCGCCAACGGCAAGGATAGCACCATGAGGAGAACAAAGCCGGAGACGGCACGCATGTGGAAGCCTCGGTTAGCTGCGGTCGGAAGGGGCGCGTTCGGCGAACATATCCCGGTAACGATACACCTTAGCGATGGCGTCCGCCACCTGCTGAATGTCGGCCCGTGACAACGACAGCACGGGATGGTGCAGCATCACACAGCGTTCGTGAGCTGCTGTTGCGTTCGGAAGTTCACCCACGGCCCGGAAACGCGACGGCGACCGACCGACGTGAAGCGCCTTGAACCCGACATCGAACGCGATGCCTTCGGCCCGCATCGCCTTGACGAACAACTCGCGAGTGAGGCCGAACGCCGTCGGGTTGAACTGGAACCCGAGTTTGTAGAAGGCGAGGCCGTTGGGGTCACTGCGAAACAGCGGTTGCAACCATTGCGGGTTGGATTGGAGCTGCGTCAACAACTCTCGCACGTTCTCCGCACGCTTCGCATTCATATCAGGGAGCTTTCGCAACTGTGGTCGTAGCGCCGCGGCTTGCAACTCGCTCAGCGGTGCCCACTGCTGAAGCCCACGATGCAACCACAACTTCGCTCGCTGATGCAGTTGCGGATCGGAGAACAGCAACGCTCCACCACGACCCGCCGTGAGCAACTTCGACCCGCCGAAACTCAGGGTGCCGACATCGCCCCAGGTTCCTGCGGCTTTCCCTTCTACCATTGCGCCGGGAGCCTGTGCCGCGTCTTCGATCACGCCGATATTGTGCTTGCGAGCAAGTGTCACGACTTCACGCATTGGCACGAGACCGCCGTGCAGATGCGAACAGATCACGGCCTTCGTTTGCGGGGTGAAAGCGGCTTCGAGTTGCGACGGATCGAGTTGCCAGGTGTCGGGGTGAACGTCGATCAGAATGGGCTTCGCACCGAGAGCGTGGACCGTGAGGAAGTTCGACTCGTACTCGTAGGCCGCCATCACGACTTCATCGCCAGCATTAACCCGAAGTGCACGCAATGCTGCTTCAACGGCAAGCGTGCCGCTGGCGCAAGTGATGGCGTGCGGCACACCGTGAAACGCCGCGAGTTCGGCTTCGAGAGCGCAGACGTGTTCGCCGTGATACTGACCCCACGCACCGCTGGCGATGGCAACTGTGAGGGCCGCTTGCACGTCGGGATCGGGAAGCGGCCACGCGGGCGGCCATTCGGGACGAACCGGTGAACCGCCGAGCAACGCGGGGAGTGAAGGGTCAGACATGGAGATGGTATACGGCCGGCGACGCGAGGTTACGGTTTGTCAGCCTTGCGTTTCTGCACGACCCCACGGAATAAGAATACCAGAATAGCCAGAATGACGCAGCCAGCGGCGATTTGCCCCATCATTTGGGAAACGTTCAGCGCCTTCCCATAATCCGACTGAGGTTGTTGAGACCCACTTGGAGCGGCGCCAGTATCGGGGGCGTTTGGTTCGGGTGGAACCGTGAACTCAAACCGTTCCATTACTGAGCGGTGCGCAAAGGATGTTAAGGACTGGCAATCTCCAAACCTGCTTGGGCGAAGCAGGCTTGCACCAGATGAGGCTTCCGTCGCGTGCGACCGATGGCCAAGTGGAACTGCTCGTGTAACTCTTCGAGATCGT
>JAIOPV010000113.1 GCA_021413735.1 Planctomycetota bacterium | reverse complement strand
TGAACCGTTTGTCGATCGTGTCCGTGAGATTTTTGGCAACCCGCTCCGCAAAGTGAAATTCCAGAAGGAATGGCGAACATCCACAGCAATCGCCATAGCACAGCAGATGTACGAATCACGCGACTTCTCCGCGATGCCGATTCTCGCCGACGCACTTCAAGACGCTGGCTGCGACAACGACGACATCCTCGACCACTGCCGCGACGAGAAGCAGGTTCACGTTCGGGGGTGCTGGGTAGTCGATTTGGTGCTTGAGAAGAAGTGAATTGGCCAGAAGGGTAGCAATGAACACACTCGACAACATGCTCGCGGAGATCGTGGCCGATCCCACTGAGGAAACCCGTTGGCTCGTGTTGGCGGACTGGTTGGAAGAACACGACGACGTTCGGCGTGGGGAACTCTTGCGTTTATACCGGATGTTGTTGGGCACTTGCTGCGAACCGGAAGCCACTTGGAACGGGGAGGAAACAGCGATTGACTGAGGTCGAGAGCGAGCCGAAACTGGGACGAAGCCGACACTGATCTCTCAAGACCTCATCATCTGGAAAGATCAGTGAGGATTTTTCACCTGCCCGGAAGGGAGTAAACGAAATGAATATCAAATCGATCGGTGTGCTGGCAACGCTATCAAGTCTGTTCTTGAGTCCACCTGCCGCACACGCGGACGACATCGAACCTGGTTTGTATCTCCGGATGACGTACGCGTTTGGAAACCTATCTCTCAACACAATCTATATTGGCACCGGGAACAATATCGCAATCGATCCGAAAAATGGAATCGACCCATTCGATTTCAAGGTCGCGGCCAAAGAGTCTTCACAGAAAGTCGGCACCTTCAAGATCGAGGGGAATAAGATCCTGGTGACGTGGACAGGCGCGACGAAGGCGGAACGACTCGATGTCGAATTTGAGAAAGGGAAGTTCTCCGTTTACGACGGCGGTCTGGTTTCGAAAGCGGATGCCTACGCAAAGAACCAAACGCTGGAGGCAACTTTTGCAGGTTCCGGGCAAACAGCTAACGTCAGTTCCTCTCGCACACTCTCATTGACTTCAGGTGGCAAGTACACCATGACCCAAATTGGCGGCGTCCGGGGAGTTCCGGGAAAGACGGGGGTTGCTGAGAAGACCGTTCAAGGCACTTACAAACTCGCGGGCAACACTCTCACGTTGACCACGTCTGCTGGAGATGTCACCAAACACACCGTCATGCCGTTCAACACGGCCCTCGACCCCAAGAAGGCAAAGTTGAGCGACGAACACCTGATCTTCGACGGCGCGAACCTTAAACGCGAAAAGTAAGTAATCTTCACGGTCTGGTCTGCCATCCTTTGTGGCGGGGATTGAGGCTCACGGCACCGCCGCCCTAGGTGACCTAGGCGCGTATTCGGTACCACGACTCGCGGGGTTGCCCCAGTCCGAATACGCGCCTAGGTCACCTAGGGCGAAAGCGGTGCTGGAACAGCCTTCCTCGGGATGCATCGCAAGCCATTTGCTCGGACGACGCAACATCGTCCTGTCGCAAAGCGACGAGCTAAACTAACCACAGGAACGAAGTGAGTGTAGGCGGATGGCGTGAAGACTCAAGGAAATGCCTCGATCGAACGAGCAGTTGCAGCAATCTCGGAAGAAGTCAGTCGTGGTGTCGCCAGGCGGTCGAATCGTAGAACATCACCTCTCACACAACTCGCGCAGGAGGCCGTTCGGTGGACAAGCAATCTCGTTCGATACTGCGACAGTGCTGACTGGCGGATTGGGTCGAAGCCGGCAGCCTCCGCAATGGCGAGTTTGCCGAGAGTTGCGATTGCTAGTGCCGTATTGACTCACGGTGAGATTTCTCACCGTGAGTCAATACGGTCTGTTTGCCTGTCGCGGGTGGTCCGAGTTGCACTTCCGACAGCTTACTTGTCCTTCTTCTCGTCCTTCTTCTCGTCTATCTTCGTGTTCTTTGGCGTGTGCTTGAACGAGTCGAAGAACGCATCTACTTCCTTTGCCTTCAGTTGTTCCTTGCTCCCGACTGCGACCACGCGGAATATCTGGATCCCACTATTGAGCAAGCGCATCCGCGCCAAGCCGTCCGGAGTCTCGACGAGGTATTCCTTCCCGGTCAAGTTGGTGGCTGTAACTTTCTTCTCCTCGAGCAACTTCCCCTTCACCTCGTCCACGAACAAGTCGCGTAACAAGTCCTGACGGTCCTTGATGGTAACCGTGTTCAACGCAGGCGGGAGTATGATCTGACTGGCACCGAACACCGAGCCGTCCTTGCCGGCGCTCATCAACCGATAGATGCGGATCTGCCCATTCTTGGTCATGACCGAACTCATCTTGTCGTCCACCTTCCCATCCGACGGAAGCCAGATGATAAAGGCATCGTTCTTGTACCCACCCTTGGATTCTTTCCACCCTTCCGGTGGTTTCACCTCATCGGCAGCAGTGGCGCTGAAGAGGGCGGCGCTCGCGAAGAGAGCGAGGATACTCACTGGGCGCATGGATCTTTTCTCCCATACAATTCGAGTGGCGGTTTTCTGATGCCATTGATGAGTGTATCGGAGTAGGAACATATTCCCAGCCTTCCCGAACTGGATGCCAAATCACCCGGTTTCTCGTTCATAGTTGGTCTCGGTCGGCAGCGCTTCGAGTGCGCTCCGCTGCGTGACACCCTCGACGTGTTGCTCGCCAAGCGCCTTCCCGATGTCGAAATCCTGACTGCGGGCGGTCCCGGTGTGCCAGCGCTTGCTGCGTGTTACGCTCGCTCTCGCGGTCTGTCGCTTGTCGCAATCCCCATCGAACACATCCAGCATCACGGCAACACGATTGAACAGCGTGACGCTCGCCTCATCGAGTTGGCTGATGCTGCGGTGTTGGTGGGCGATGCGAGCGAAGTGCGCGAGTTGCTGGCACGAGTAGCGGCGAAGGGGCTGCGGATGGTCGCGGTGGGCGTGGGGGCGAGAGGCGAACCGAGGAACCAAGTTTACGACGCGAACGGTTTGGCCGATGAACTGACCGGCAAGAAGAAGTAAGATCGAAAGGGTTCCGACACAATCGCGCCGGAATCCTTTCGAGGTTCGCTCCATGTCGATCGCGTTTTCTTGCAGTTGCGGACAACCGCTTGTGGTTGAAGACGCCTGCGCCGGGTCGGCGGTCAATTGCCCGGAATGTGGTGGCACATGTGTCTTGCCTGCCCCCGGTGCGGGTTCAACTCCTGCCAACGCGAAACTCTGGAAGAAAGCGGAAGTAGCAATCCCCGTCGTGCCGAGCGACCCGAACGGGTTGTTCGGGTTCGGGGTCGATGCGGGCGAAGTTGCACGAGAACGCGATCGGCAAGTGCAGGATCCCGAATTCGCCGATGACAAATATGCCGGGCCGTATAGCGCCAGGGCGGAGTTTCTGACCGTTGTTGGTGCGGGCGGCGGAGGGACCGCGATGTTCACGGCCGTGCTTTGGTTCGGCTTTGCCTTGTTGGTCGGTGCGAACCTCTTCTACCCGCTGAGCTTGTTCCTCGTCGGCCTCATCTTGTGCTTCGCTTGTGCCCAACTTCAACGACGCTGAGACCGGAGCAGATTCCACATCTTCGCGTGGCCAAGGCGTATCGCGGTCCAACCGCCGTGCTTCCTACCGGCGAGGTTGATGAGGTTGGGCATCGCGGCTTCCTCACTTCACTTCCTCAACCTCCACTTCCCACCACGCTGGCACAATCATCCCGTTCACCACGTCGCCCCTGTGATGGATCACTCGCAGCACGCGGGTTCACTCATCACTTCTTCCCCCTCTTCGCCGTTCTTACCGAATGAAACCGCTGATCGGGTCGCCGGCTTCAATTCGCACCCAACCTGCCGGAAGCCCAAAGAAATACCATGAACACACCCATGGCGGTTGTTATGGCCCCCACGACGAATAACAGCACCGCAGGGAAAATGTTGACTGACCTCCTGAAGACGGCGTCGGCGGAGTCGGCCGGATTAACGTAACAGACGGCTTTGCAGCCTGTTGGATAACGTTTCATGAATTGAGGCGTATTGACCATGGACACATTGTCGGTGAACGAAAAGCGGTTCGACTGATGGGTTGTTGCGCCGACCCGATAGGCATACGAGATTTCAATCGAAAAGTCTTCAATCCCGACTTCGCGGATTGATAACACCTCGCACGGCGTTTCAACCCAATTTCGAGATTTCCAAATACGAAGCAACCAGCGTCCGTTTGAGATCAGCACAAAGCCACCGAAAGGCACAAGTACGGCGACAAACACGGCGGCGACGCCGACAGGGACCGATTCGGCTGCGAACATCACGGGCTTTCTCCTTCCATCATTGCGGCAGTGTACGACTCATGATTGAGGGCATGGGCCGGGCTCACTTCTTCCCCTTCTTCGGAGCCGGCTTCTTCGATGTGGGCTCTGGCGGGTTCGCGGCTTGATCGTCGGGGAGAAACTCGGCAACCTGGACGCCCAGCGCCTTCGCCAGCCTCCAAGCCAGTTCCAGAGAGGGCTGCCGATCGCCCTTCTCCAACTTCACGATGGAATCGGGATGTGTTTCGGCTGCGTCAGCAAGCTGCTGTTGTGAAAGCCCTCGGGCTTCTCGAAGGCTCTTGAGCTTCGACGAGAACCCTGGCACCGCGTTTCGTGGCGACATAGATACCTCCTCCCTTTAGTCTACCGCCCTACTCGCCGGAAGCAAATCGGAATAATCCGCCGACTAGTCTTGATTCAATCCGCCGACTAGTCTAGTATCACCCTGTCGAACCAACCCACCCGACCCGCAGGAACCTCCCATGTCCGAGATCGAACACGAACTGCGAATGTACTCCGACGACAGCGAGGAGTACGCCCCGACCGCCGAGGAACTCGACGCCATCTACGCGGAACTCAACACCGCACCCGTCGAGACGATTCCCGCCGAGGTTGACGTGATGCCCTTCGACGACAACGCAATCCCCTTCTGAGCAACACAACCCGCCCCGGTGACGAACCGGGGCTTTTCCGAACCAACGCCATCACAAGGAACTGACCCATGTTCGAGAACGCCGAAGTGATCCACAGTTACACCCGAGCCAACGCCCTCGCTGATGGCGTGCTGGTGGACGTCAGCGAGACCGCACGCGAAGCGGGGATTCGCTTCCCGGTCGCCCTGACGCAAGCCAGGGCAATTGCACGAGATTGCCTACGATTTGAGGCTATTCATTCGTGTATGCTCTGGCATGAATCCCGCGTGAACCCACACATTTTTGACGCCGCCCCCTGATGCTTTCGCGGTTCTCGACGCACAATGTACCGCTCCA
>JAIOPV010000112.1 GCA_021413735.1 Planctomycetota bacterium | reverse complement strand
AGAGGGCAAAATCAGTATCCTTGGGCCAGTGGTAAGGCATCCTGCCAACCTCCACGTTCTGGGTCGCCTCTGGCGATAAGTTGAGCACGCAACAACTTACACCCAGAATACGCTACCTTCTAGCCCTCTCCCGGATCGTTGCTAATTAAAGGGAACTGCCGATGGACGGAGACTTCCCTTGCCAGTTGCTCCCCGGCAACGGATTAGGCGAGCGAATGACCCAGATGCTTTGCTGAACCAAACCTGTGAACGCGACCCCGGCGAGGAACATCAGCACCAACAACCCGACGAGTTGCCCCGTCCACTTCCACGGCCAACGACGACGTGCGGTGCCTTCGGGTGTGGCGTCAGTCGCAGCGTAGATCCATCGCGAGAAGAGGTGCATCCCAACCGTGACTGCGGCCAGGCACACAACTCCCGAGATGACTGCCCACGGATCAGGGTCGAGTTGTCGAATCGACCGCGAGACATACCACGGCCAGCCGAATGCGACGAGGAGGGGGATTCTCAGTAATGCTTGGGACCCGCAACCGACAAGGATGCAGAGGATGCAGAGTACGACAATGCAGAGCATTGCCACGAGGATCTGGCGCTGACTCAACGAAGACGTCTCCGGTTCCATCACTTGCCCCCGCTTTCGAGCAGGACCGACAGTTCGCCGTTCGTCATCCGCAGGATTTCGCCATTCGTGAACAGAGTCAGGCGTTCGTCGCCGAACAGTTCAGGCTCGCACGCCAGCACCCGAGCTGCGTCGCGTGTCGTGCGGTTCGGAACGTAGATGTAACGCTTCCCCGTGGCGTGCGGCGTCTTCCAGGCTTCTGCGGGAATCGCAGGCTCCTCCACTGACGGATATCGGCCGTCGTGGGCTGCTGCATATGCCGCAAGCAGCGTGAACAACGCTTGCAGTTTCTCGCGGCGAGGCGGCTCCGGCAGTACCACGCGAACCTCCCGCGGAGGCTCGGGTTTCTTCTCGTCGGCGAGCGAGTAGGTGAGGCCGTCTTTCTTCCATGCGCCGGGCGTCATCAGTTCGCGTGCCCCGGAGATCATCGTCAGCACGAGGAGGAACAGCATTCCCCACAGACCGACAAGCGCGAGCGCTTTCGGATAACTGAGACGCGGCAATCGTGGGAAGTCGGTCCGCAGTGAGTTCCAAATCCAGCGTATGAGCAGCGACACGAGGAGGAAGAGCATCAGGAAGAATGAGATGCTTTGGAATCGCATCGTGGCGACGTCGGTGAGCGTGACGCTCGGCATCCCTGCGAAAACTGCGGTGATTGGCATTGTTTCGCTCACGAGATATGTATCAGCAAGTGTATCACGCTTTAGCCCAGGAGCGATTTCAGACCATGTGGCGAATTCGGTAAAGCGTGCCCTTCGTGCGTTCGCCGCCGGGTTCGCCAGCGCGAATGAACTCAGGCGTCACGTCGTAACCGGCTTCTTGCAACTTCCACTTGAAGACCCGCGCCGACGCTCGATCCGGGTCCGTTATCAGGCACACGCCACCCGGAGCCAACACCGCCGACAGCAACGCCACGAGCGGATTCACCATCCGCTCCTCGTACATCAGATCGGAGCCAAGCACCACGGGGTATTTCACATCGTCTGGCGGGCAGCGAAAGTCCAGCAGCATCGTGCGGAAGCCTGCCGGTCTGTCGGCCTGCCGACAGGTCGGCATCTCGACAGGCGTGAACTCGTTGTGCTTCGCGTTCGCGGCCGCGAACTTCAGAGCGGTTTCGTCCACATCGGAGAACGTGACATCAAGCCCACGCGACAGGCACGCAATGCCCGCGAGTCCGAGACCGCAGCCGACTTCGAGGACGCGCACGGGTTGCGGGTACTTCTCCCACGGCTCACGGACCACGACCTTCGCAAGCATTCGTGCGCTCGGCCAAAGTGTCGGCCAGTATGGCGTGTATTCATCGGCAGCGTATGCGGAGCGAACCCACGGGTGATCGAAGAGCATGTCGGAGTTGATGGGCCGTTCAATACGGAACGTGTAGTTGTCGATGAAGACGGATTCGCGAACAGTTTCCGAGACAACTTCGAGCGGTGTGGCGTGGAATCGAGGTGGCATAAGAACCGGACAAGGGAAGGCGGAAAACAATACCGGTGTTTGGTCTCGCCGCTTGCGGCGTTGCAAAGTGCGCTACGCCGCAAGCGGCGAATCAAATGATTCGCACGCAAAGCAGCATATCCGCCAGCGTCATTCGTCGACGAGTCGGGAACATCACGAAGCCGCCAGGGTTCTCCGCACAATCCAGAATCAGTTGCCGATCGTGCGGCGTGCGGTAACCCTCTTCGCACGCAATGTGACCGCTCACGAGCAAGTCCGCGTCCATCTTCTCCAAGAACGCCATGACGGTTTCGCGTGCCGTGTCCCGACCCCACAGTAAACTGTGAACGGCGCCGTTCGGTTGCAGGTCGGCGGGATCGAGCGTATCAGCCTGAAGTCGCTCGGGGTCGAAGCTTGGCAGCGCTCGATTGCTCGGCAAACTGTGCGACACCAGCACGCGATTCGGGGCACGCACCACCACTGGCAACGCCTGGAATAACTCCAGATACGCCGCGTAAATCTTCGGACCCCATTCTTTGCCGTAGGCTTCCGTCACGCCTTCCTGAAACAGCACATTCACATTCTCGTTGCCCTTCAGCACAGGCCGGTTCGTCCACTGAGCCAACTCGTGATTTCCCGGTATGTAATGCACTTGCTTCGGGAACTGAATCTTCAGTGCCGCGAACAGATCCACCACCTGATGCGACTTGTCGCCACCCTTCGGATAACGGAACTTCCCGTGAATGAGTTCCTGAAATACGACGTGCCTGGTCGGGTTTTCCGCGAGATCGGCCGTCTTGATTATCACCTGAAAATGCGCAACGCGACCGTGCAAGTCGCCAGCGACCAGCAACTCGGTGCAGGTCTTTGTGTCGAGTTCGAGGATGTGCCCCGACCGACCAGGCGTTGCTCGGATGAGCATGGTCGCCTGTTGAAGGTAAGTCAGCATCCGATCCGGGGCGGGCACGGCTTGCTCCTGCGGCACTGCGAAGATGGGTTGATTTTAGAACACGCAACGTGCGATAACTCCGAAAATCGAATCGCCGCATCAAAATCGGACTCGCGAATCCTCTCCCCAGAGTTCGAGTTTTGATGCAAGTTCCGAGGCTTGCGCCTCGAATTGCAAAATTCAGATTCGGGCAGCCAGGCTTGCCCATCTTTCCCGTGTTGCGAGAATAACCACGCCCCATTCCCAAGAACACCCCCATGAATCGGCTTCCCAAACCAGGCCGTTCCCAATCCGGTGCTTCCCTGCCCACGCTCGGTCTTTACCCGATGGAACTGTCGCGGAACATCCGGGCGGACTCCGTCTCTCGGCTCGACCCAACTTCCCCATTGGGGATTGATGCGTCGGCGTCGGTCGAGGAGGCCGTCGCAACCATGCGCACGGGAAAGGTCGGCTGTTTGCTCGTCACGGATCGCGGGCGAGTCGTCGGCATCTTCACCGAACGCGACCTACTCACTCGCGTGTTGGCCGCACAGCGACCGCTCGATCTCACGACCATGCGTGCCGTGATGACGTCAAATCCGGTGACAGTCGGGCCGAAAGATCCGGTTCGCACGGCGATCAAGCGGATGCAGCGTGGTGGCTATCGTCACCTTCCGGTTGTGGATGAAGTTGGTCGGCCCGTGGGCATTCTCTCGGCTCGCCGCGTAGTTCATTACATCGTCGAACACTTCCCGGCACTCGTTTTCACGCTTCCCCCGGACGGCAACCAGTACCCTGAAAACGCCGAAGGCGCCTGAGAATCAAACCAGAGAACTAACCACAGAGGCACAGAGACACAGAGAAAACCAAAACCAAACCAGTTCTTTGAAAAAGAACTCTTCTTGCTTGTTTTTCTCTGTGTCTCTGTGCCTCTGTGGTTCAATCTTGCTTTCTGTCGACGTCGGCGCCTTTTCCGTTTGGCGTCCTGGGTTCTATCGTGAAAGTACCCAACTCCCGGACGCCACCATGCCAAGCAACTACGACGCCATCATCATTGGGGCCGGTCACAACGGACTTGTCACAGCTGCATATCTCGCCAAAGCCGGTTACCGCGTTCTCGTTCTCGAACGCCGCGAACTCGTCGGCGGTTGCTGCATTACCGAGGAGCTGTGGCCCGGCTTCAAGGTCTCAACCGCCGCGTATGTGAACAGCCTACTCCGTCCCGAAATCATTCGCGACCTCGAACTGAAGAAGTACGGCTTCGAGATGTTGCCGCGAAGTCCGTCGTCGTTCACGCCGTTCCCGGATGGCCGCTATCTCATGATGGGGCCGGATAAGGAGATGACGCACAACGAGATCGCGAAGTTCTCCAAGAAGGACGCGGAGGCGTATCCGAAGTACGAGGATATGCTCACGCGAGTGGCCGACTTCCTCGAACCGATGCTGACGCAGACGCCGCCGAATCCGTTTTCGATGAGCCTCGGCAACCTCTGGCAACTCGGCAAGATGGGCTGGAACTTCAAGGCGATGGGCCAAGCGGTCGCTGGTGAAGCAGTCGAAATCCTCACTGGAGCAGCACGGCCAATCCTGGATCGTTGGTTCGAGTCGGAGCAACTCAAGGCGACCATCGCGACGGATGCAGTGATCGGCGCGTTCGCACCACCATCGCATCCGGGCACCGCGTATGTGCTCTTTCACCATGTGATGGGCGAGTGCAATGGCGTTCGTGGCGTGTGGGGTTACGTTCGCGGTGGAATGGGCACGGTGTCGAACAGCATCGCGTCGGCGGCGAAAAGTTACGGAGCCGAGATCCGCACGAATGCGGACGTCGGCAAGATCCTCGTGAAGGATGGCTACGCATACGGAGTCGCACTGAAAGACGGCACCGAGTTCCTGGCATCGCGTGTGATCTCGGGAGCGGATGCCCACGTCACGTTCGTGAAGCTGATGGACGCGAAGGATTTGCCCGCTGACTTCCTGAGTGCCATCAACCGCATCGACTACAGCTCCGCGACCGTGAAGATCAACGTGGCCGTGGATCGACCGCCGCAGTTCAAGTGCCTCCCGGGTGAGGGCATCGGCCCACAGCACCACGGCACCATGCACATCTGCCCGGATCAAGACTACATCGAGCACGCTTACGACGACGCGAAGTACGGCCGCTGGTCGCGCAACCCGATGATCGAATGCACGATGGCGACGGCTCTCGACAACACGCTGGCCCCGCCCGGCAAGCACATCGTGAGCATGTTCGTGCAGTACGCCCCGTACCACCTGAAAGACACGACGTGGGAAGTGGAGAAAGACAAGTTCGCGGATCGTGTCTTCGACATCGTTGAGGAGTACGCTCCTGGGTTCAAGTCGAGCGTGCTGCACCGGATTGTGATTCCGCCGCCGGACATGGAACGCATGTGGGGCATCACGGGCGGGAACATCATGCAGGGTTCGATGTCGCTGTCGAACATGGCGAGCTTCCGCCCGGTTGCAGGTTACGCGAACTACCGCACGCCGGTGAAGGGGCTGTATATGTGCGGCGCGGCGACACATCCCGGCGGCGGCGTGATGGGTGCGTGTGGTCTGAACGCGGCCCGCGAAATTCTCCGCGACGGGTGATGCAACAATTCGGAAGAAAGGGAACCGAGTATGAAGTATCCCGCGATTCAGAACTACATCGGTGGTAAGTCCGTCGAATGTCGTGGCGAGTCCGCGGACGTGATTTCACCGCTCGACGGCTCGCATCTCTCGCGGGTGCCGCTCTCGACGGCCGCCGATGTCGATGCTGCTGTGCGAGTCGCTACGGCGGCATTTCCAGCGTGGGCGGGCGAAACACTTCGACAGCGATCGCAGGTCGCGTATGCCTATCGCGCCTTGCTTCGCAAGCACATCGAGGAACTCGCGGGACTCATCCACGAAGAGAACGGCAAGACGATCGACGAAGCTCGTGCGGAACTCGTTCGTGCGATCGAGGTCACCGAGTTCGCGTGTTCGCTTCCCCAGTTGGCATGCGGCGAAGTACTGGAAGTGAGCAAAGGCGTCGAGTGCCGACTGGAACGTGCGCCGCTCGGAGTTGTCGCTTCGATCACGCCGTTCAACTTCCCCGCCATGGTTCCGCACTGGACGATTCCGATAGCGATCACGCTCGGAAACACGATGATCTTCAAGCCGTCGGAGAAGGTGCCGCTGACCGCGACACGCACGGCGGAACTGCTCACCGAGGCCGGGTTGCCGTCGGGCGTGTTCAACCTCGTTCATGGTCAACGGCCTGTTGTCGAGGCACTGTGCGATCACCCCGACGTGAAGGCGATCACATTCGTCGGCTCGACCGCCGTGGCGAAGAATGTGTACACCCGTGGGACAAGCAAGCTGAAGCGGGTGCTGTCGCTAGGTGGCGCGAAGAACCATCTCTTCGTGCTGCCAGACGCACAGGTGGGACCGACGGCAACGAACGTCCTCGCGTCGATGGCGGGTTGTGCGGGTCAGCGGTGCATGGCTGCGGCGTCGATGCTCGCGATTGGGAACGTGGACCCGATCATTCGTCAGGTGTGCGAAGAGGCCCGAAAGATGGTGCTTGGGCAGACGCTCGGCCCGGTGATCTCGGCAGCATCGAAGACTCGCATCGAAGGCTTCATCACGGAGGCGGAAGCGGCCGGCGCGAAGGTTCTGGTCGATGGTCGCGGGGCTGTTGTGCCTGGGCGTGAGGGCGGGTTCTACATTGGGCCGACGGTGATCGACCATGTGCGGCCCGACATGCGGATCGCACAAGAAGAGGTCTTCGGGCCCGTGTTGGCGATCATCCGGGCGAAGGATGTGGACGAAGCCATCGGCATCGAGAATGCTTCGCCCTACGGCAACGCGGCTGTGGTGTACACGACCAACGGCGGACAGGCGAAGGCGATTGCACGGCGAGCGAGTGCTGGCATGATTGGCGTGAATGTCGGCGTGCCGGTGCCGTTGGAGCCGTTCGGGTTCGGTGGCTGGAACGATTCACGGTTCGGCGTGTGCGACATCACCGGTAAGAGTTCGATCGAGTTCTGGACGCAGTCCAAGAAGATCACAACCCGCTGGTGATGCTTACGTCCAACTTGTCAGAGCCCGAGCGCCAAGCGAGGAGTCCGCCCCTCCCTCGCTTGGTGCTCGGGCTCCGACAAACCACTTCACCCCACATTTCGGGGAAAGCGACCAAAATCAGTTCTCGTAATGCACGGCCAACCAGACCGTCGGTTGCTTCGGGTCTGTCCACTCCACCCGATGCCGACGATGTGCAGGGATGTTGACGAACGAGCCTGGCATCAGCTCGATAATGCCCTCTTCGAATCGCAATCGGGCGGCACCTCGCAACAACACCACGAACTCATGTTGAGCTTGATCGTACCAGAAGCCCGCGGGCGAAACGTTGCCGTGCGACACGATCCGTTCGATGCGCACGTTGGCAGCCGAGATCAGCGTTTCGACAAGTTCATCCGGCAAGTTCGCGGGTAGATCATCGAACAGATTCGCTTTGCTCATGGGCGGCTCCACATCATCACCAGAATCTTTTGACACAATTTGGGAACTTTATCGGGCGCAAAGGCATCAGATGTTTGGAGGAAGTTCACAGGTCCCATCGGCTCGCAGCCCAATCGCTGAACCGCCGTAACTCTCGTCTCACATATTACCGTCTGGCACTCATATTACCTGCCAGACTCCCGACGCGACCCGCGTATGGCGTCGCGGTTGGTTTGGTACGTTCCTGGCGCTGAGTTGGTGGTTCTTTCGCCATGCCAAACGGCCTGCGAGAACTTGCCTCCACCGGGGTAACTGCCCCGTTCGATTTTAATTTGCCGAGGTTGGATTGATTTGTCGGAGATCGATTTGTCGGTAGCGTCGCTCGTGGAGACGCAGTTTTCATCCCGCCCCACCGGGGGCAAGTGCGAAGGAGACAGACCGTGAGTGAGAAGAAACCAGAACCAGCCAACGGGCCAGCGGCTAAAGGTGCCGGGGCAGCAGTGATTCGCCGCCTGGAAGCCTCCGAGGAGACTTCACAGGAACGACTGATGAAGAAGCACGTTCCGGCGTGGGTCATCAGTGGAGCGGTTCACGTTGGCCTCATCGCCATCATGATCCTCCTCTTCGGAAGTCGTGGGGTGACTGCCAAGCCGCCCATGCAGTCCGTCGTAGTGCCTGAGACTGCGGATGATGAACAGCCGGAGATGGATCTGACCAAGGAAGATATCGGGTTGCAGTCGAATCTCGATCAGGCGTTGCCAGAGATTCAGCGGATCGACAAGCAGAACGTGGAGGCGCTTGTCACGATGGACAACATCGGCCAGTCGAACGCACCAGATACCAGCACGAGTGCTCTCGCTCCCGCCGGTGTGATTACCAACGACTCTTCCTCGGGCGTTCCTGGCGACTCTGGAAATGCGATCACCGGACCGGGTGGGGAAGGTGGTTCCGCGACGGGATCGTTCCCTGGTCGCAGCGGTTCGACGAAGACTCAGTTGCTCCGTGAAGGTGGCGGTAACGCAGAGAGCGAAGCGGCGGTTGCTCGCGGTTTGGCGTGGCTCGCTCGTCAGCAGATGCAAGACGGCGGCTGGCAGTACGACGCGGGCAGCAAGGACGAACGCATCGCCGCAACGGGCATGGCTCTTCTTCCGTTCCTCGCCGCTGGCGAAACGCACCAGAAGGGTAAGAAGTACACAAAGACGGTCAACTCGGGCTTGCAGTTCCTGCTCCGCAACTGCCCGCTCAGCGGTGCAACGGCGGGTCGCATGTCGGGCAACATGTACGCTCACGCCATCGGCACGCTCGCTCTTTGCGAAGCTTATGGCATGACCAAGGACAAGGGGTTCCTTCTCGCTGGCGCACAGGCTGCCATCAACCACATCGTGAAGGCTCAGGCCGCGAATGGTAGCTGGGGGTATTCGTCTGGTGCCGCTGGTGACACCTCGATCGTTGGCTGGCAGATCCAGGCTCTCAAGGCCGCCAAGCTGGGTAAGGACATCATCGTTCCCGCCGCCACGATGAAGAAGGCTGTGGACTTCTTGAACCTCGCGGGTGCTGGCTCTCGCAAGGCGATGTACGGTTACAACGACAACACGGGTGCCGCTCCCGGCACGTCGCTGACCGCAGTCGGGTTGTTGAGCCGTTACTACATCGACGGTTGGGGTCCAGACAATGCGGGCATGGCTGAAGGCGTCTCCGGACTGATGAAAAGGACTCCCGTGAAGTCTCCTGCTTCGCCGGATATGTACTTCTACTACTACGCAACTCAGGTCGTTCACTTCTTCGAAGGCGACGAATGGAAGACCTGGAACGAAGGACCCAAGGGTGGCGATGGCGTCCGTCGGGGCGGCATGCGAGACTGGCTCGTCAGCCTGCAGAACACGAAGGACGGAGCGAATTTTGGGAGCTACGACCCAGGACCGGGTTCCATCGGTGGGAGTTGTGGCCGCCTTGGCACCACCGCGATGAGCATCCTGACGCTTGAAGTTTACTATCGTCACTTGCCGCTGTACAAGCGGGCCAACGCTGGTGACGGTGCCCTCAAGATCGTCGATGGCGCGAAGTGATTCTCTGCTGAAGTAACAACACTGCGGCCGGCTTCTCCTTGGGGAAAGGTCGGCCGCGGTTGTTCCCGGGCCGCAGTTTCATCACTTGTACCACTTCCCGATCGTGACGAGACATTTCACTCGACACGTTTGCGTCTATCATTTCTCATCGCTCACCCCTGCCATCAACTAGCCTCGGCGAGTACACTTCGCTGTAACTACCGCCCGTGCGCCGCATCTTGGAGCCGTCTCGTGCCGCTGCTGTTTGCTGTCACGCTGTTCGTCAGCGCGTCACTATTGTTCATGGTTCAGCCGATGGTCGGGAAGATGGTTCTTCCCCTGCTCGGCGGTAGCCCCGCAGTCTGGAACGCCTGTATGGTGTTCTTCCAGGCGCTGCTCCTCCTCGGCTACCTTTACGCCCACAAACTCAGCGACATCCAAAACCCCCGCAAGCAGTGGATGATCCACTTGCTCGTGCTGGCGCTGCCCCTCGCGGTATTCGCTGCCGCCGCCGTGTTCTCGGCGAGACACACTCCCATCGCGATTCTTGAAGCGCTCGCCCCAACTGATGAACGAAGCCCGATTATCAGCGTGCTGCTGATACTCACGGTTGCCATCGGCATTCCGTTCTTCGTCATCTCGACGACCGCGACGCTGCTTCAGAAATGGTTCGTGTTCACCGGGCACCCATCAGCCCGCGACCCGTACTTTCTGTATTCCGCCAGCAACTTCGGCAGCTTGATCTCGCTGCTCGGGTATCCGTTGCTGATCGAACCGCGAATGACCATTCCGGCTCAGGCGTGGGTGTTCGCCAGTGGATTCGCTCTGCTCGTGGGATTGATCTACTTCTGCGGTCGCGCCGCTGCGAACCCGATTGGAGTGCCGCCCGGTCCGCAATCGGGAGGCGGAAAGAAAGCGGCGACAGTTGTTGATCCCAACACTCCGCTGCCTGCGGCGCCGCCTGCTGAAGTACCCACGCTTGGCCGCAAGCTGAAGTGGGTCGTGCTGGCGTTCGTGCCGTCCACGCTGATGCTCGGTGTCACGTTCCACATGACGACAGACATCGCCAGCGTTCCGCTCCTGTGGGTCGCGCCGCTCGCACTGTATCTCATCACGTTCATCATCGCATTCGGCCGCGTGCCGGACTGGTTCCGAATGGTGATCGGCAACCTTGCGCCCGTCATGATCCTGCTGCTGGTGTTCGTGCTGATCTCGGGAGTCGATCCGGGTTACGGCGTGAAGATCATCCTGCACATCCTGACGTTCTTCGCGGCCGCGTTGATGTGTCACTACGAACTGGCTCGCGACCGCCCGGCCCCGCAATACCTGACCGGCTTCTTCCTGCTGATGTCGCTCGGCGGCGTGCTCGGCGGCACCTTCAACGCCCTCGTTGCTCCGTTGATCTTCCCGCACCCTTACGAGTACCCGATCGCGCTCATCATCGCGTGCCTCATGGTGCCGAAACTCCTCGAAGCGGACAAGGACGCCCCGCCTGAAGAGTCGGAACCGATGCCACGAAATGCCACCGAAGCGGTCACGCAATGGGGACCGTTCGTGTGGGCCGTCGCGAACGTGGGTTTGATTGCCGCGGCGCTGCTCGGGCTGTTTTGGCGGTCGCCCAAGGGGTTCAATCTGCTCGGCGAAGGGCAACCGACACTCGGCGCAATGACCACGCTGTACGTGATCGCTGGAATGTTACTGCTGGGCGTTGTCTCGGCAGTCGGCGTGGAAGTTTACGGCCGCTGGAAACTGAAACGACCAGGCTTAACTCGCGACATCTGGGACCGCTTGCCGATGGCGGCGAAGGTTGCGCTGCTGATCCTCGTGAACCCCCTCGCGGTTCCGTGGGCGACCGCAGCGGTTCTCCACACGGGGCCGCGATTGAGTCGCTATCTCGATCTCGTGATCCCGATCGGCGTGGGCTTGGGTTTCTACGCACTGTGCCATCTTCCTGGCATGGACTGGTACATCGAGACGTGCGAGAGCATCGCCAAAACGGTCGGCTTGTCGAAGCAGACGGTCGTCGTGGTGGTTCTCTACGCGGTGCCGGTGATGCTCTGCTTCTTCTTCGTGGATCGCCCGCTGCGGTTCACGCTGTGCGTCGCCGCGATCCTCGGGCCGCTCACGATTCGCGAATCGAATCAGGGGCTTGTTCACTCGGAACGCAGCTTCTTCGGCATCTTGAAGATCAGTGAGTCGCGCTACGGCGGACCCTGGGCGCACGGCGAGTACACCACCGAGGATGAACTTGGGAAGCCGGTTAAGCGGCACAACATCATCAAGGACCCGGCGACCGGCAATCCGGTCATCATGATGGAATATCTGATGCGGCAACTGCACCACGGAACCACGCTGCACGGAACACAGTTCGGGTACGTTGAGGATGAGCCAGGGAAGGCGAGCGGCAAATTGAGGTCTCGCCACCCGCGCGACGACTTCCAGATGATTTCGCCTGACATCTCCGCGTGGGGGATGTTCGCCACGATCGCGACCACACACGCCTACGACATCCGTGAGGAACCGCTGACGTATTACCACCAGACCGGGCCGGTCGGTGCGATGTTCGCGGAACTCTGGCGGCGCAAGGGCGGAGCCGATGGGAAGGCACCGTTCGCGATGGTCGGCCTCGGCACGGGGAGCGTTTCGTGTTACGCCCGCCAGGGCCAGAACATCACCTTCTACGAGATCGACCCGGCGGTGAAGCACCTCGTCGCGGATACCGACAAGTACTTCAGCTATGTGACCGACGCGAAGAAGCGTGGTGCGAATCTCGATCTGCGAATGGGCGACGCGCGATTGAAGCTGAAGGAAGCGACCGATCAGAAGTACGCACTGCTACTCGTGGATGCGTTCAGTTCCGACTCGATTCCCGTTCACTTGCTGACGGTCGAAGCGGTGAAGCTCTACCTGGAGCGAATGACCGACGACGGGATGCTCGCATTGCACATTTCCAATCGCTGGCTCAACCTGGAGCCAGTGGTGGCGAGCATTGCGAACGAACTCGGACTGACGGCGCGAGTGTGGAACGACAATTCGGAAGGTCGTCGCGGGAAGACCGCATCGAGTTGGGTGATTCTGGCACGCGATCCGAAACACCTCGGCGGACTGTATTCCCCGACGGGCGATTTGGTCTTCAGTGGCGGACCGAAGCCGCCCGGTCAGGACGATGTCATGCGGTTCGGGCGGGCCGGGATGGACTACCAGATCACCCAGTTACTGACTCGCGAATTCCAGGAATTGCAAGTCGAAGGGTCCATTAAAGGAAAGTCGAAAGCCACCGAAATGGACGAACTTCCTGCCGAGCAAGTGAAATCCGCCTGGGAGAAATGGACGAAGGAGAAAATCGACTCGACGACGGATCCCGCCACGAAAGAACGGCTCACGAAGTATCTCGATCTGATGACGAGGTATAAGCCGCACATCACCATTCAGGAAGCGATGATCTACGATCATGGGCACGCCTTCCGCCGTCTGGAAACGATGTCGCAGGTCCATCCCTGGACCGACGATTTCTCCGACGTGATGCGAGTGATGACGATTCCGGAAGTGCAGCGAGTCCGGGAGTTCTTCGGTTTGCCCAGCCCGATGCGGCGTAACCCCGGTTGATCCGGCGTCGCTCTCGTCTGGAGGTTGCGATGAACGACTTGCCCGACGAGGACGAGGACAGGATCCCCGACTCGCCGCGGAAGACCAGTAGCCTGGCGTGGTTGGTGGTCTTCCTGATTTTCTTCTTCGTCGTCATCGAGATCGTGTCGATGCAATACACGCACACGAACTCGAAGATGACATTCAGCCGGATTGGCAGTTCAGTGAAGTAGCCGAACACACTCGGTTTTGGTCCGGAGTCGCCGGGCGATACAATCACTGCATGTCGAATCTCGGAACATCTCTCGTTCACACTCACCCGGAACTTCTCGCCCCGGCGGGCGACTGGGAAGCCATGCGGGCTGCGGTCGCGAATGGAGCGAACGCCGTCTACTTTGGGTTGTCGAACTTCAACGCCAGAGCCAGGGCCGCAAACTTCGAGGCAGCCGAACTGCCCACAATCATGCGGTTCCTGCACGCCCGCAACGTACGCGGGTTCGTGACCCTCAACACCCTCATCTTCTCGGACGAACTCCCAGCCGTCACGGAGTTCGTTAAAGCCATCGCCGACGCCGGTGTCGATGCCGTCATCGTGCAAGATCTCGGTTTGGTCAGGCTCATCAAGTCGCTCGCGCCAACGCTCGCGGTTCACGCTTCCACGCAGATGACACTCACGGAACCGCGGGGCATCAAGTTCGTGCGCGAACTCGGCGTTGAGCGTGTGGTGCTGGCTCGTGAACTGTCGCTGTCGGACATTCAGAAGGTGACAGCGAACACCGATACGCCGGTGGAAGTGTTCGTTCATGGGGCATTGTGCGTGGCGTACAGCGGTCAGTGTCTCACGAGCGAGGCGCTCGGCGGACGCAGTGCGAACCGCGGGCAGTGTGCCCAGGCGTGTCGGCTTCCCTACGAGATGATCGTGGACGGAACGGCTCGCGATCTCGGCGACCGGGCATATCTTCTCAGTCCGCAAGACCTCGCGGCATACGACCACATCAAGCCACTCATCGACGCGGGCGTGATCTCGTTCAAGATCGAAGGCCGACTGAAGGGCGGTCCGTATGTCGCCGCGACGACACAGACGTACCGCAAGGCCATCGACGCGGCTGTATCACAAACCAAGTTCCACCTGAGCAGGCAAGAAGAACTCGACCTCGCGCAGACGTTTAGCCGTGGTTTCACGCCGGGCTTCCTCGAAGGCAACAACCACCAGAAACTCGTTCGTGGTCGCTTTCCGAAGAGTCGAGGCATTCGCGTCGGGAAGGTGTCGGGCGTCACGAAACGCAGCGTGTTGCTCGAACTCGCCGAACCCTCATTGGAACTGTTGAAGCCCGGCGACGGCGTGCTGTTCGACATCGGACGACCCGAGACGCAGGAACCTGGCGGCCGTGTGTGGAATGTGACTCGCTCGGCCTCACAGCGAAGCGGAGTGCGTGATGTCGTTGAGTTGCAATTCGCGGAAGGCGGTCTCGATCTCGCGGCGATTCCCGTGGGTTGCGAAGTGTATCGCACCGACGATCCCGCGTTGCGAAAGCGCCTCGAACAAAGTTACTCGCAGGATAAGACCGCTCGGCGTGTTCCGATCACGGCTCATGTGACGGGCGAACTCGGCGCGAGCCTGACTCTCACGTTCCGCGATCCGGATGGCCACACCGCAACGGCGACTTGGCCAGGTCCGCTCGAAGTTGCCACGAAGCGCCCGACTTCGCCCGACGACATTCGCGAACAGCTGACGCGCCTCGGCGACACACCTTTCGAGTTGGGACAGGTTGCGGTCGAACTTCCGGCGAACGTGCTGGTTCCGCGGAGTGTACTGAACGATCTTCGGAGGCAGGCCGGTGGTGAGCTTGCCAAGCGTCGGCTGGAACTGAAGCGGCACGCAATCGCGGAACCGAACGCGCTAGAAAAACTTCGTGTTGGTGACGTCCGCCCAACGGTTAAACCGCCACAACGTCGGGCTGACGCCACGACGCTCGCCGTTCTCGTGCGCAATCTCGACCAACTCGATGCAGTGCTCGCGTGGACGCCGCCCGAGTCGCTTCCTCGCATGTCGGCCGTGTACTGCGACTTCGAGGATTTGCGTCGTTACAAGGACGCCGTGCCTCGCGCGAAGGCGGCGAACATTTCCGTTGGGCTTGCACCGCTGCGTGTCCTGAAGCCGGGCGAAGATGGGTTCCAGTCGCTCGTCGTTCGGGCGGAACCCGACATCGTGCTGATTCGCAATCTCGCCTCGATTTCGTTCTTTCAGCAGGAGTTGCCGCACGCCCGATTCGTGGGTGATTTCAGCCTGAACGTGGCGAACGAACTCACCGCGAACGTGCTGATCCGTGCTGGCCTCGAACGCCTTGTGCCGAGTTATGATCTGAACTGGGAGCAACTGGCGTCGATGGTGGGTCGGTCGTCGCCGGACTGGTTCGAGCCAGTGATCCATCAGCACATGCCAATGTTTCACACAGAATGGTGCCTATTCGCCGGGATGCTCAGCAAGGGAAAAGATCACACCGACTGCGGGCGGCCGTGCGACCGCCACACAGTCGAACTACGGGATAGGGTCGGGGCGATGTTCCCGGTTCACGTTGATACCGGTTGCCGTAACACGGTCTACAACTCCGTGCCACAGAGCGGCGCGGAGTACGTTGGCCGGATGCGTGAGATAGGGCTTTCCACCTTCCGCGTTGACTTGCTCCGTGAGACGCCCGAACAGGTTGGGCAATTGCTCACCCGGTATGCTCGCGTGGTTGCTGGCGTTGACGATGGCCGCGAGACATGGCGACAACTGCGGGCATTGAACCAACTCGGCGTCACTCGCGGAACACTCAACTTGCTCTGAACCGAAATGAGAAACGGGAACCCTTCAATTGAGGGGTTCCCGTTGTAGTTGTCGATCATCGGCCGCGTTCAGGATTTCGCGTTGCTAACCAGATCGGCGTAGCGGACGGTTGCCCCTTCGAGCAGATCGGCCAGGGCGATAGATGATTCGCCAATCTCAAAGCTGGTGTTACCGTTGCTGGATTGACAGAGCTTCATCAGCGAATCGGTTCGCGGGTCGTTAGCCAACGCCACGATTTC
Source organism: Planctomycetota bacterium (assembly GCA_021413735.1). Taxonomy (GTDB): domain Bacteria; phylum Planctomycetota; class Planctomycetia; order Gemmatales; family Gemmataceae; genus Gemmata. The sequence goes on along the minus strand of JAIOPV010000112.1, from coordinate 4,629 downwards.
GGAGCGGACCTTGCAAACCCGAACGATCAGTTCGAGGAGTGATTCCGCTTCTGATGGTGCCTTACGGTTCGTTGTCTTTGCGGTCTTCATTGGTGTTCTCGTGTGTGGTTGTGGTTCAGGAATTTGCATGGGCCGCCGCCGCGCCGTAGGCGACAACGATCCGGAATTGGGTGTCTTCGATTCCGTTCCGAGCGTTCTCGAAGTGGTGCCTTACGTCGTTGCTTTCGAGGAATCGGGCGGGAGTATCCGCCTCGACCGCTTCGAGGTCTGCCCGCAGTTTCGCCCACCGGATAATGAGGTCGTTCAGCTTGTCGGCCTTCCTCGCGGCCCTCTTCCGTTTCTTGCTCATCTTCGTTCCTCATGATGCCAGAGAAGGGGCCGCCGAAGTGGTCGGCCCCGTGGTTGGGAATCGAATCACTCCGCCGTCTCAACTCCGATCAGCTTGTTCGCAATGTCGATCTCGTGACGGGCCGCCGTCCGCACGCTGTCGAACGTTCCCGAGCGTAAGAACTCATCGTTCTCCGCGCACTCGTGAGCCGCCTCGACGCACCCGAGAAGGGTTCCAGTTGCGCTCTTGAGAAAGCCCACGGCCGCCCACAGCTTGCGAGCTTCCGCGTTCGCCGCGTCCCGCTCCGCTTGCACCCGTGCCAGTTCCTCGCGATACAGTTTCAGAATGTCTTCCATCGTTGAGCCCTCGAATTCGTTGTCACTGTTACCACTGGAGCCACAGACAAAATAGGGGTCAGTGGAGCCACTGTCAACGACTTGCTTCGAATTTTGTGAACAGCCGGCTATACTGTCGCCTCCGGAGCGAATGACACCAGAGGGTGCAGAATGGCGAAGCGACTACCACGACCGATGAACCCGATCCGGGTTCGCCTGGAGTGGGATGAATCGAACATGCGAGTGCTGGACATGGCCGCCGCCGATTGCGGTTTGTCTGTGGCCTCGTTCGCTCGTCTCGCGTTGGAGATGCTGACGAAGGATGGCGAAGTTAAAATGTCGGCTGTGAAGGATGCTGCAACCCGGCTTACGAGCAACGAACCGGAACCCGAACCGAAGGCGGCCCCGAAGAAGGGAAAGAAGTGATGGAGCAAGAAGCCCCGAAAAAACCGGTTAGCGCCGCGTTCAAGATCATCTCTGTCGGGGCGTTCCTCGCGTATCTCACTCTCAATTACTTGATTGGGTCGCATTCACTCGACATCCCCGCACTAATCGGCCACACAATTCGATGTGGATACCCACTGGGGCGCCCGCGATTTCATTGCCAATCTGGTCAAAACGAGGCAGATTTAAGCATTGCAGAGGTGTTCGAGGTGGTGGACGCCATTAGCCGGCCGGCTCAAGTTCTTTCTCTTGGAAACCCCCAGTGGATTCGGAACCATCCTTGTTCTTCCACCGGCAACGGTACTCCAGGGTGAACTCTTCTGACCCGGTGTAGTATCGAGAATCGATGTAGGTCGGGTGAGGAACATACTCGACGGTCATCATTGGGCCATCTGGATTCGCTCTTACTCTGACCCTGTCGCCCTCCCCGAACGCCATTCGCTCAGGTCCGATCAGGATTCGCGATACTGTCCACGGCCCCTCGAACTTGTTACTCACAAATTGAGATAGCGCATTGCCGGGCGTTTCGCCCTGAGCGGATTTGGCGAGTGGTATTGGTTGTGGCTCAACGGGTCGCCCCCGACCGCTGTCGCGTGGAATCTCAGGATCAGGTGCGGGGTGGGTTATCCTGCGCATCTGCTGACACGTTTCGCAGCCGCCCAACAGCAATGCGACGAGCGTAACGCCCATGCACTTCGTGCGGCAGTTCATTCCTTCGCACCTCGTTTAGAATGGCGCGAGAATAGCGAAGCGTCGAATGGTGTCAAGAGTCAGTGAATCGAACCAACACCCATTCGCGATTAAACCGCCGTGAACGGGCGAACATATCTCAGATGGCGGAAGATTCACCCCAACCGCCAGGACGCAAGGAAGGGGCCGAATCGGGTAAATGAACGGGGGTATATGATTGCTCGCTACAAGTGGCGTTCCGGCCGTGAAGCCAGAGCGTTCAAGGTTTGCGATCATCCGCCAAGTCGGTCGTATGCTCGCCTTGCCTCATCGTATGCCGCGACACGACCATAACTGATCGTGGGTTCCGGTGGCGTGTAATGCTGTAGGATCGTCGCCGGGAACGATTCCTCACCAGCTACGGAGCGACATTTGACAACGTCACCCTCGACCGAAAGCACGTCCATCGGTTGGGTCGGCTGACTGTTTCGGGCAACAACATCGCCGGCTTTGAAACTGTGCATTGCAGATACCTCTGTATTGCAAAGTAATTTGTTACACGCTGGTATCATATAACACGACTTGAAACGGGGTTCGCAAATAACCGAGACAAACACCCTGTTGGTAGGCGGCACAGCCCAACGGTCCATCACGACCGTTTTGGCCGGCACAATCCGACCAGAACGGAAACGCTCCGGCCGTTAAGCCGGAGCGTTCCGCCCACCCCGTTCCCCCAACGTGGTTCGCACGGCGCGGAGGCATCTCACCAACCTGCGCCGCGTGGTCGATCAGTATCGCTTGCTCCGCTTGTTCATCGCCGCAACGCGCTTATCGAGGGCGTCGTTGAGCGTATCTTTGGGAATCGCCTTCCGCTTCGGCTTGGTCACCCGCTTCGGCTTTGGGCTGGCCACAATGACGACGATCAACATGCTTGCTTCCCCTGTTGAAACACCTGAACCTACACAATCAACCGGCGGTCGCCGTCGAGGCGTTCGCCCTTGCCGCCTGGATGCGGTCACGGATCGCCGCCACCGCGTTCGGCTTCTTGCCCGCAGCTTCGCCCGTGGGTGTCACCCTCGAACGGGCCGCCGGGGTCAGTCCGAGTTCCCCGGCGAGTTGCTTCACCTTGTTCAGCAGATCGGCCCGCCACTTCAACGCGGGGTGCATCTTCAGCACCGTCTGCCCGGTCAATTTGCCATTGCGATCAACGGTCGGCGTGTCGATCATCAACCCGTCCGCGTCGATCCGTGCCGATAGGGTTTCGAGGTCCGCGACCGCCACGCAATACGCCGCGAGGATGTCACGATCTGCGTGCGTCAGCGTGCCGGCCTTCTCCATCTCTGTGACGGTCCTCTTCCACACCACACGCGCCGGCTTGCCCAGATGCTTCGGCATCGACGGTGCGCCGATCGTGTGGCGTGTTCCTCCCGTCGCCGACTTCGCAAACACGGGCGAAGACGCGGGCATCGGTCGCATCTTCCACATCCCCGGCTTCGGACCCCTCGCACCCATTGCTAACCCCTCCTAACGTGGGGGTAAAAGTAACCAAAACGAGTTCAGATTTTTGCTTCGCTAGCGGTAGGGTTCCCACCCTTTCAACGTCTACAATTTCATGGGATACCCCCTGTGGGTTGGTGCGATGACCCAGAACGAAAGCAATTTCGCTTGAGCGTGTGTGGCGAAGGAGTAACCTGAATGAAGTTAGTGCAGGGGTGCCGCATGCGCAACAGGGCCATACTTTCGCTACTCGGATTCGCGGTCATCGCCGTTGCCTATTCCTCGTGGCACCGACAGCCAACACCACTAACCGTGCTTCAGAAACAGGAAGAGTCGGATCACAACAGGTTGAGCGTCCCCGAAACCGAAGCGATCTGGCACGCGATCGCCACTGAGGGGCCAACAGATTCGAGCCCGAGTTATGAACGGCCATATCCCCGAATCTTGCTTGTCCCCAAGGAAGTCGAGGCGAAGTACGTCGAGAAGCCGGGCGCGACGGTCGAGCTATTACTGAAGATCGTGGAGAAGGGCGAACCGATGTCGTCGATTCACGCCTCCGCTTGCATTCACGCCCTTGTGTGGGGGCCGAAGTTCGGCTGGATGGCCACTCACGTTGATTCCAAAACCTGGGACGACCCGATCGCAGAAGGCCGCGAAACCCACCGCCAACAGAAGTACAATGCTTGCGTGAAGCTCGTCGCAGAAAAGAAACAGTGACCGCCTCCATTCAAAAACCTCATTGCATGTCGGTCAGATCGGAAACGCGGTCGCGAAGTCCCGCAATTTGTAGACGCTGAATCGGTTGTAAACTTCTGGATAACCAGGTAGTAATTGGTGCCCCGTCCCGTCGAGTGGTTGGGGTCCGGAGATTGTGTGGTACGCATCGCCCATCGCAACTAGTTGTTCAGGGTCGCCGGTCCGAATCTGCCTAAGCGCATAGAACCCGCAATCCAGAATTCGCAAATCCCAGGTATCCCACTTCACCGCAAACGTCACCGTCATCGTCCAGAAGTGTACGCCGTTCTCGAACCCGCTCGACGCCTCGATCCCCGTACACTTCAACACGCGAGGGCCACAACCCTTGTACGTCATGGAGTTCACGGAATCTTGCATATCCACAATGAACGAAGGCGAGAAATCACTGACGTTCACCGTCACCGTGATAACCGGCCGGGATACCTCGATCGTTGCCGGCGGGTCATAGATGCTGCCCGCGCTATTACTGAGCGGTGCGCAAAGGATGTTAAGGACTGGCAATCTCCAAACCTGCTTGGGCGAAGCAGGCTTGCACCAGATGAGGCTTCCGTCGCGTGCGACCGATGGCCAAGTGGAACTGCTCGTGTAACTCTTCGAGAT
>JAIOPV010000111.1 GCA_021413735.1 Planctomycetota bacterium | reverse complement strand
GGGGTGGCAAGTCTGGGTGGGTTTCTGGGTCGGACAGGAGACGGTGAGCCTGGGGTCCGCACGCTGTGGCGAGGCTACCAGAGACTGCAAGATCTGCTCCTGGGCTACCAGATGCAGCAGAAAAATGTGGGTAAAAGATAGCCTGAAAGGGTGGGACAAGAGCGGTCACCCATCTGCAAACGCGTGTCGCACCCTTTCAGGGTGCGTTCGTTTTGGTGGTTGGTCCCGGGGCTGCGACCGCTTCGCAGTCTTGCCCGGGGCTATGTTCTCCTGCCCCTTCGGGGCAAAGACATGAACCTCATTTCGCCACCAGCAGAACCGGCTGTGCGACAGCCACTGAACAAGTCCCAGATCTGCTTCTTCTCTTTGCATTTTGAAGTCAGTACTTTGCGTTCTTCTTACTTCGCGATCTCGGCGTCTTTGGGCACGACGAAGAGTTTGGCGTGTTGTCGCAGGTCGCGCGTTCGACCCGGTGTGTATGCGATCGTCAGCAGTGTCTTGCTATCCTTCGACTTGGCAGTGACTGCGAGCATATCCTGACCCGAACCCGCCCACGCGAACGCCAGCAGCTTCTCCGTCTTGAAGTCGATTTGCTTCTGTACAGCATCAGCCGCGTCCTTCAGAATCAGCGACTTGGCAAGTTCCTCAGCCGACGTGATCGTCGTTGGCTCGCCGGCCTTTCCCTTTTCTGGGAACGCGATCTTGAGTTCCTTCGTGGAGAGTTCTTTCACGACGGGCTTTTCTTCGGCGATCACCACGGACGCGGCAAACAGAACCGCCAGAATCGCACACGCACGCATGATGTCCCTCGGAGTTTGTGGGTTCAGTGCTTCGCGGCGTCCTCGTTGTAGTCGCCCATGATCCAGTTCATGAGGCGATCGGGAAGCCAGCGGCTCAGCTTCACGATCATCGTGAGCCGCCAGGGGAAGTTATACACCTTCTTGCCGCGTTTGATCGCACGGATGATCTTGCGAGATGCATACTCCGCCGTCATGAGTTGGGGCATGTGAAACTTGTTCGCCACAGTCATCGGAGTTGTCACAAAACCCGGACAGACCGTGGTGACCTGTATGCCGGTGCCGCGAAGGTGGATTCGCAAACTATCGAGGTACACGATGACGGCGGCCTTGCTCGCACAATACGCCGATTCGCCCGGCAACCCACGATGACCGGCGAGGCTCGAAATCCCCACGAGATGTCCCGTCTTCCGACCGAGCATCGTCGGCAACGCCGCCGACAGCGTGTAGATGACACCCATCAGGTTGATGCGGAACGTGTCCTCGACATCGGTCATGTTTACGGGGTCGAGCAGCGTCGGTTTGCCGATCCCGGCGTTGGCGATGACGAGATCGACCGGCCCGAGTTGGTCGTTCAACGAACGGAACGCGGCTTCCACTTGCTCGCGCTGTCCGACGTCGGCGACCACAACGGCTGCCGTGCCGCCTGCGGCGGCGATGAGCTTTTGCAATTCCTGAAGCGGTTCCGCACGGCGAGCGATCAACCCGACCTTCGCTCCTTCAGCCGCGATCTGTCGGGCGAGCTCCCAACCAATACCGCTTGAGGCACCCGTGACGATTACGACCTGTCCCGCAAGTGAACGCGACATCCGAGTCTCCGAAACGAACACGACCAGCCATGCGGCAGAGCTTATCGCTGAGGAAGCGGGTTGGCACGGTGACTCATACCGGCACGTGTGCGGAATGGTTCTTCACCTGGGCGAGAGTGTTCTCGCAAAATGTCCGGGGCGCTTCAGTAATTCTGAAAAAACAGCACAATTGCTGTCACAATCGGCAGTGGAAGCGACATCAGGATATTGTGGACAGCGTACTCGGTTATCTCGACGAGCTTTGAAAGTCTTACATGCCTGCGCAATTAGCATACATTTGCGCGTTAATTGAGCAGGCAGTATGAGACACGCCGGAAAAAGGGGATTCTCCGAGAGACTGTCCCAAATGCTTTTCACCCCGGTAAAGTCGCCTGATTTCGCTTGAAAACAGGGCTGATGTTCGATTGTGAGGGCTGTTTCGCTGCCTATAGAGGCGGCGAAAAATGTCAACCGGCACGCAAGATGTATTGTAAAGTTTCAACAGATTGCCCATAGGCAATCTCAACACCCGGATCCAGCCGGATCGCTGAGGCCGGGCCGACCGCTTTCCATCCTGTCGCTCACCGCGATAGGCGGAATTCTCTCCATCGTCGGCCGCCCGCCCCTCCCCGACCCGACACTTTGTGTCGATTCATCAACCCCGTTTCCCAGACCGCGCCTGCGGGTCTTCAGCACCCGTGCGCGCTCCGGAACGTGGAGGGCATTTCAATGGCTCCTGCAGACCTCTTTTTCGCGACTGTGTTGCTATCTGCTCCCGTTGGAACTCCTGAACAGATCCCGACTGCAGAGCGATGGACCGCCGTACAGTCGGCCGTCCACGAAATCGCCATCGAATGGGAGATCCTCGATCCGCGAGAGACACGTTACGTGCTTGCGAAAGCCGAGGATTTCCAGGTGGATCTCGACTTCCTCCGCAAGCGAAAAACCGACCTTGCCGACGCCCCGAAACTGATGGAGGCGACCCGTTTACCGGATCGCCGATTGATGGACGATCAGATTCAGTTCAACCGGGCGTTCCGCAAACATCTCGATGTGCGATTACTGTGGGAAGCGGACCGGGCCGTTGTTCTGAGCGAAGCCGCACGGGAAACCGACCGGCTGTATCGGATGTGGGACGCGATGCGTGAGGCGAAGTGCGACTTTCACTATGTGACGTATCGCCGTCTTGCGTTGAAGAAGCTAAAGGATGGCCTCGGTGAAGTGATGTATGAGAGTGGCGAGTTGCCGCCTTCGGTTCCCGACTGGCGCTTCGTTTCCGTGCGGTGAGGATCTCATGTCTGTGCCCCGAAGGGCAGGACAACATAGCCCGGGGCAAGACTGCGAAGCGGTCGCAGCCCCGGGACCAACCACCAAAACGAAGGCACCCTGAAAGGGTGCGACACGCATCTGCAGATGGCTACGGTTCTTGTCCCACCCTTTCAGGGTGGATCATGGATTTGTGCAACTCCTGGGGCGGCGACGGCGAAGCCGTCTTGCCCCAGGCTATGTTGTTCCGCCCCTTCAGGGCGAAGTCAACAAACAATTGCACTCGTGGGCCTTCACTCTCTTGCAATCCATAATTTCTTTGGATCGCTCTTCGTCTGATCCTACTTCTCGGGGAAGACTCGCAACGCGTGGCTTGCGCTGTGATAGTACCACGACTTCTCAATGAATGGACGCAGATGGATGCCGTTGGGGATCTGGTTCCCCTCGCTGTCCTTCACGCTGTCGCCGTGGCTGTCGATAATGAGCGGCGTCTTGTCAGGTTGACCGATCGAGCCAACCCAAATGACGACGTGTGCAATCTCGCCTTTCACGTTGCGAATGTAGAGCAGGTCGCCGGTTTGGAGCTTGTCCACCAACTCCTTGTACGTCCCCAGTTTGCTGATGAGTTCGACCTTGTGCTGGCGCTTCTCGCCAGGCAGCGGAAACTCGCGCTCTTCGGATTGCTTGTGGACGTCGCTGTTCGGCTTGATGCCGAACCCCAGATTGTAGACGAAGGTCGTGAAGTTACTGCAATCGACGCCTTTGCTGTTGTGTCCGGTCTTCTTCGCGGTATCCGGCGGCAACCAGTCGGGGATGTGGTGGTGGTTGTAGCCGTAACCCTGGAAGCGCAACGCCACCGCGATGACGCGCTGTTGCTTCCATTCGCGTGACTTGTTGGCGATGCCTTCCGGTTCCGGGTAGTGCCGTTGTGGTGGCCCCCAGGTCTCGAACTTCTTGCGGCTGGCATCCGTGTTCCACTCACGGAATGGCACGTCCGACTCCAGGTGAGGGTCGCCACGGGGACCGTCGAGGTCGCCAACGAGTTCCTTGAGTGGGTGGCTGAACTTGACCGAATAGGGCGACTTGTAGTCTTCCCGCTTCGTGTCGTCGGCTGGCAATGTCGGCACCACAATGGCGCTGCTGAGCAGGACAATCCAGGCAATGCGATGAATGGGCATAATGATGGTTCTCTGAAAAGAAGTGATGGCGACAGTCGCCTTGCAGGAAGATATTGAACGAAGGTGCTACGGCAATCGTGCGGCTCGGAACCCGAGTGCGTGGCTCAATGGTTATGCTGCGAGTGGTCCAGAATGAGGCATTGGCGAGCCGCGACCGCAAGGGAGTGGAGAACGTTTCCCACTTGCGGTCGCGGCTCGCCAAACTGCGAAGCCCTCATTCCACGCCACTCGGCGTGAATACCCCGCTGCTCATCGCGGGAGCGCTTTCACCTCAAAGTCCACGCCGTCGTTCTTGCCAGGTTTAAGGTCCACTGTCAACTTTGTCTTCAGGTTGAACTCGGGAGCGATCATTGGCTCCCGAGCGGCAGCGCCCAACATCGGATCAGGAGTCTTCGGCTGGCGTGAAGCGAGAATCTTCACGCTCTTCATGCCCGGAAGTACCTTCGCCGTGTAGTGCCCTTGCTTGATCGGTCCCGTGCCCGGCGTCTTGCTGCCATCCGGAGCCTCGAAGATAATCTCGCCTTCTTGCAGTGGCTTGCCGTCAATGTTCACGTTCCCGGAAACCTCGGCCTCACGCTCGTCGGCACAGCCGACGAGCAACGAAAACCCAACGATCGCCACCACGACCGCGAAGTACCTCATCATGAAAGGACTCCGCGTTAGTAGTCGCCAGGGATGACTTCGCCACTCGCTCGGCTACCCATGCCCAGCCACGTACTCGGAGTGATGTTGTCGCGAACGAACCGCACGCTGCCGTCCGCCAGAACCGCGTTCACGCCGCCCGTGTGCCGACTCCGGGCCAACGTGTACGCATTCGCAACCGACTGACTCGCACAAGGAGCGCCGGGAATCGCCACGCAGTACCCCATCGGATTGTCGCCGATTGTCGAGTTCGGGGGATAGATGGTCGAGAACTCGGTCGCCGCGTGAATCGAGTTCCAGATTCGCCCCCGGATGTCGTGCGTGCCCGTGTCTGGGCTTTGCAGGAGTTCGCTTCCCATCACCGTGTTTGATGTTCCGTCGGTCACGTCGGTGATCCGGATTTTCGACCGCCCGTAGAACATGCCATCGAGAGCCAAACCATTCGGGGCCGTGCTCGGAGTCGCGTATCCGCTCCCCAGGCAAGTGACATAATTGGTGTGGAAGCCCTGACCGAGCGTCGAAATCTTCGGGCTGTTCTTATCGGAAGGGCAGACGAGCGTGGGGATAATGGTGGTCGCAAATGGACCGCTGATCGTGGAACCCGGCCACGTCTTGGCCCAAGTGTCGTACTGCGACGCCATCGCGGATTGTTCGAGGTACGCGAGGATAAACGCGACCCAGCAACTTCGGTCGGCGTCGATCACTTTGAGGTTGGGGTCGGTCAATGCGCCGTCGGCGTACCAGTTGGCGTAGTAGTAGCCTTGGGGTTGCCCCATCGGCATGACACCCCGGACATCGTGGTAGTTATGCAGGGCGAGCCCGACTTGTTTGAGGTTGTTCGAGCATTTCATCCGAGCAGCAGCTTCCCGCACTTTCTGAACAGCGGGTAGCAACAGACCAATGAGGATTGCGATAATCGCGATGACCACCAACAATTCAATGAGAGTGAATCCATAACGTTTCGACATGATCGACACACCAGATGAGAGAGATAAGGTGGGCGTAAGTTGACTCTACGCCGTCACTCATGACGTGTAAAGCGATAACGGATTAGACTTTACCGGCGATGAAGCCTGAGTTACCGCCCAACCGCGATTTTCACGGTGGCACTTCAAAGCATCAACCGTAGAGGCATTGCTGCGACTCTGGCTCACACTTTTTTCTGTTCCTCGGGGAGTTTGCCTTTGATGACGAAGTGCAGAGCCTTGGTCACCGTCCAGTACCACATCACGATCGCGATGACTCCACCGTAGACGAGCGGCGACGAGTGCGGCCACCAGGCCGTGATCGGTGTGAGGAGCATCACCGCGAGGCCGATCAGAAAGAATCGGCTCCAGTTGGTCGAACCCAATGTGAACAAGCCAAGCCCGCTCGCGACAGTGAGACCAGGGTAGAGGCCTAACGACTGTTCAGCCGGAATCGAGAACGAAAGCGGAACATACGCGATTGTCAGCACAAGATAGGTCAGGATGTTGCCGGCCGCGATAATCAGCGAGTGCCGTTCGGTGGTCGGCAACTGTCGGAATCGCCGCAGCATGTACCACCACAGCACGACCGACATGGTCGCGCCGCAAACGAAATTCGCCACCCACACCCACGCGGCCGCCGTGTCGGTTTGAGCCATTACGAAGATCGATGCGTTCGTCGTGAGAATCAAGAACCCGAACCAGATGGTCACTTGCCAGGAATAGTCGAGATGCGGTTCGGGTCGGGTTCGCGAAAGCTGGCGCAGCCAGTCCCAGAAGCCCGGTAACTGTGCCGACACCGCGTCTCCATTGAGGAAACGCGTCAGATCGTTGGCCAACCCCAGCGCCGACAGATACCGCTTGCTGGGATCTTTCTCCAGGCACTTCATGCAGACCGCTTCGATGTCCGTGCTGATATCCGGACGAAGTCGTCTCACGGCTGGCGCGACCACAGTGGGGTCTGTCAACTGGCGAAAGATGCTGCCGATGTCGCCACCATACGGTGTCTGAGCGGTGAGAAACTCGAAAAGCATCACGCCGAGCGCATGGATATCGACGGCAGTGGTGAGATGCTTTTCGCCGCGTGCCTGTTCCGGTGCCATGTACATCGGCGTGCCGGCTTCAGATGTCGCGATTGCGTCAGCAGGGCGAGCGAGTCCGAAGTCCGCGACGTGCGGCCGACGGCTCTCGTCGAGCAGGATGTTCGCGGGCTTGATGTCGCGGTGGATCAGACCGCGCTGATGGGCGTGGTGAACGCCGAGAGCGATGTCACGCACGATCTCGGCCGCGAGCATTTCCGGCAGGCGGCGATCCGGTCCGCGATTCTTCAACCACGCGGAGAGGCTGCCACCGGTCATCAACGGCATCACGAGGTACGGTTCGCCGTTGGGCGTTGTTTCGCATGAGAGAACGCGGACGATGTTGGGGTGATCGAGTGAAGCGACGACCGTCGCCTCGAACCGGAAGCGAGCCAGTTCCGCCGAAGTCATCTCATCGCCAGTGCGAACCATCTTCACGGCGACGTCGCGTTTTAGGATGAGGTCGCTGGCTCGATAGACGACGCCCATTGCGCCGCGACCGATCTCTTCCTTCAGTTCGAGTCCGCTGACGATGGAACCGGTTCGTTCGGGCGTGGGCGGTGGTCGCAACACATCGAGGATTTCGCCGTGGTCGGCGAGGAACTTGGCGAAGTCCTGGCCTCGATCGGGGTTCTGTGCGAGCCATTTCGCGACGGGTTTCCAGTCGCCGGAATCCTCGGCCTTGAGCGCGAGTGCGACGCCTTCGCCGAGTACGTGATCCGTGGTGTCGTCGGTGCGTGGTTCGGCGGGCATGGGCAACTCCTCGAAAGCAAAAGATCCCAGGCCGTTGGCCTGGGGGCTTGGGCCCCGATTATACCGTCGCTTCCGCAACGTCCCAAGCCGTTTGAAGCGGGTAGCGATAAACCATCCACGAAGTCCACGCACCGACCGAGTTCGCATCAATGCCGCACTTTCCGACGTTCGACCAGTTCCGTGAACTGGCCCGCACACACACCGTTGTTCCGGTGTATCGCCGACTCACCGGCGACACCCTCACGCCGGTGTCCGCGTTCTGCAAAATCCAGGAAGGCGATTGGTCGTTCCTCTTCGAGAGCGTCGTCGGCGGCGAACGTGTCGGCCGATACAGCTTCCTCGGTGCCGGACCGTTCCGCATCTTCGAGGCACGCGGCACCAAGACCCGCACTCGCGACGGCAACGGTCCGTGGGTGGAAGCCGAGCACGCCGATCCGCTGCGAGTTCTCGAAGAGATGATCGCGAAGTATCGCGCACCGCACTTGCCGGGGTTGCCGCGATTCTGTGGCGGCGCTGTCGGCTATGCCGGCTACGACACCGTGCGATACGTCGAGAAGTTGCCGAACGCGCCGCCCGACGATCGCAACCTGCCCGACCTGTGTTTCGGCTTCTACGACCGCATGGTCATCTTCGATCAGGCCGCGAAGACGGTTCTGGTTGTCGCGCATGCCTTGTTAGAGGAGAAGGGGGAGGGGAGAGGGAGCAGCGAAGATAATCTGCGTGCGGCGTATCGGAAAGCCTGTGAAGGTGCCGACCAACTGGTCGAACGGTTGCAGCAAGGCGTGGCCGATTTCCAGCTCACGGACATTAACCCAAACCCGCCCCGGCCCGCTGTCCCTCCGCAATCGAACTTCACTCGACCGCAGTTCGAGGCAGCGGTCGAAAAGGTTCGCGAATACATCAACGCTGGCGACGCTTTTCAGATCGTCCTCAGCCAGCGGTTCCGCACCGAAACAAAAGCGAAGCCGTTCGACATCTATCGCGCTTTGCGAGTGGTGAATCCGAGTCCGTTCATGTTCCACCTGCGAGCCGGGGCAGTCACGCTCATCGGCGCTTCGCCTGAAATCATGTGTCGCGTCGAGAACGGCGTCATCACGAACCGACCACTGGCTGGCACTCGTCGCCGAGGCGCGACCCCGGAGGAAGATGCAGCGCTTGCCGCGGAGTTGCTGGCCGATCCGAAGGAGCGAGCCGAGCACATCATGCTCGTGGACCTCGCTCGCAACGATGTTGGCCGCGTCGCCGAGATCGGCAGCGTTCGCATCGGCGATCTGCTGACGGTCGAGCGTTACAGTCATGTGATGCACCTTTCGAGCACCGTGACGGGAACGCTGAAACCGGGGCTCACCGCGTTCGACGCATTGCGAGCGAGCTTGCCAGCGGGAACGTTGAGCGGAGCGCCGAAGGTGCGAGCGATGGAGATCATCGACGAACTGGAACCGCATCGTCGCGGACCATATGGCGGCGCAGTGGGCTATGTCGATTTCAGCGGGAACATGGATACGTGCATCGCTCTGCGCACGATGGTGTTGCTTGGGCAGACGGCGTATGTGCAGGCCGGGGCGGGGTTGGTCGCGGATAGCGTGCCGGCGAGCGAGTACGAGGAGACCGTGAACAAGGCGATGAGCTTGCTTCGCGCCATCGAAGTGGCCGAAACGCAGTTGTGAAATGGCAGCGTTGAGCAACCCAGCCTGCTGACGCAGGCGGTTCGACAAAAGCGTGGTTTCTGGTCGAACCGCCTGCGTCAGCAGACTGGGTACTTTCACAACACTCATTGTGTTGAGATGAGATCAGCAAGTGACCCGGTGACGATCGAGTTCACGCGGAGTGCGGCATGCAGAGCGAACGGCCTTCCTCAACTCCTCCAGATTGGTCCACGGCACGTTCACGGATGATCCTCGATCCCACCGTGACCATGCTCAACACCGGCTCGTTCGGACCACTTCCGCAAGCCGTGTTCGACCGCGTCACTGCCATTCGCCACTGTCTCGCCGCTGGCCCCACCGACTTCTACGTTCGGCAAGCTCCGCCGCTGCTGTGGGAAGCACGCGAACGCACAGCCACATTCCTCGGCACCACACCGCAACGACTCGTCTTCACCACCAACGTCTCGGCTGCCATCAATCTCGTCGCGTCCGGGTTGAAGCTCAATTCGCCTGGCGAAATCCTGATGACGGATCACGAATACGGCGCGATGATGTGGTGCTGGGATCGTGTCGGGCAACGGCAGGGTCTGAGCGTCCGCACGTTCCCGCTGCCGACGATGGCAACCGATCCCGGTGAAATCGTCGAAGCCATGCGCAGGGCAATCACGCCGCGAACTCGCGTGCTGTTCTTCAGTCACGTTCTTTCGCCAACTGGCCTCGTGCTTCCCGCCAAGGAACTGTGTGCCGAAGCTCGCAAACTCGGTGTGCTGACCGTCGTTGATGGCGCACACGCCCCCGCAATGTTGCCGTTGAATGTCGACTCGATTCGGGCCGACTTCTACACCGGGAACCTGCACAAGTGGTTGCTCGCGCCGTCGGGGGCGGGCTTCCTCGTCATTGGTCCGGGGAACGAAGATCGACTGCAACCACTGCACGTCTCCTGGGGCTACCACGCCGACAAGTACCCCATCGGCGAAGTAACTCGCTCAACCGGACCCGATGCCCGCGATGGCTACGGTTCAACGCCACGCATTCGCTTTCTGGAGTTCGAGGGAACGCGCGACTTCTGCCCGTGGCTCGCAGTGCCAGCAGCCATCGACTTTCAGACGGAACTCGGGTTCGACGCGGTGCGTGCTCGCATCGCGGAACTCGCCGCGTATACCCGCAAGGTGATCGGTGACATCGGGCTGTCACTCGCGACGCCTGCAACGCCGGGTATGCACGGCGCGATGACCGCGTTCAATCTGCCGACGACCGTGAACCCTGCGAAACTGCGACGCGAGTTGTGGAATCGGCGAATCGAGATCCCGGTGATCGAACGAGAACGCCCCGACCGATTGCTGCTTCGTGTGAGTCATCACTTCTACACGACCGAAGCGGAGATCGATATTCTCGCGACGGAACTGCCTGCGTGTCTTCGGGCAAGTTGACGCGAAGATTAGACAGAAGAGAATCCTAGGGCAACGCAGAGATTGAATCTTGGTAGGGTGGGTCGAGACCGGCTTTGCGGTCGAGCCCCACCACAACCGAAGTGAACTGCCGGGGTTCATGGTGGGGCTCGTCGCGAAGCGCGACTCGACCCACCCTACCAGAAGCCCGCAATCCCACCCGTCTTTGTTTTGAACCGCTCGACTTCTCCTGTATCCTCGGGGTTTCTTCCCTCCGAGGTGAACCCATGCGTCTGTTCCTCTTCCCCGCAGTGCTGCTCGCGGCGACCGTCGCCGTCGCGCAGCCGACGAAACCACTCGTAACCGGCGACCCCGCGAGAGTTGAACGCATCCGCAAAGAGAAGATGCCGAAGATCGACAAGCCAATCATGTTCGGCACCCCCGAGGCCGACGCGATCGTCTCGGCAATGGAAATCTTCCCCGCAGACAACCCGTGGAATCTCGTGGTCGAGGATTGGCCGCTGCACCCGAAATCGAAGGCCATCGTCGAGAGCATCGGAGCGAACAAGCCGTTCCGCTACAACCCGGACATGGGCTATGTCCTCGTGCCACCCAACCAAAAGAAGATCGACCTCAAACTCGTCGAATACCCCGACGAGTCGGACAAGGGACCGTATCCGCTTCCGGACATCGTGCCGATCGAGGGCTGGCCGGTGAACTACACCCGCAACCCGAAACTGAAGGACACCACGCTCGATGATGTGCAGCGAGACAAGCTCAAGGAAGGCGGCGACCGGCACGCGAGCGTCGTCGACCCGACGAACGGTATGCTGTACGAGTTCTACCAGCTCAAAAAGACCGACGGCGGCTGGCAAGCGGCGTGCGAGGCGACGTTCGATTTGAAGTCGAACAAGATGCGGCCCGACACGTGGACATCGACCGACGCGGCTGGCTTACCGATCTTCCCGGCGACGATCCGTTACGACGAACTGAAGCGTGGCATGGTCGAGCACGCGATGCGAGTGACGGTGAAGAAGTCGCGTCGAGCGTACGTTTATCCGGCGACGCACTACGCAAGTCCGCACAAGGAGGACACGTTGCCGCGAATGGGCGAACGGCTGCGATTGAAGAAGGATTTCGACATCTCGAAGTTCTCGCCAGAGGTACAGGCTATTCTGAAGGGCTTGAAAAAGTACGGCATGTATGTGGCCGACAACGGCATCGACTGGGCGATCTCGTGTACGCCCGATGAGCGAATCCCGGTGATGCATGACGAACTGCGGAAGATCAAGGGTTCGGACTTCGAGGTGATCGTCGCCCCCGAGGGCTACAAACCGCCGAAGTGACGGTGTGGTGATTGGTGTACGAAGCCCACTTGTGGCTTCGTACAGCGTGGTAGGATACCCAATACGAACTCATTCGGAGGAAGTCCGTGGCTGTGTCACTTGAACAGTTCGGTCTTGATCGCCTCACACCGGAAGAACGGCTGGAGTTGCTAGGTCTGCTCTGGGACAGTCTCGGCGAAGGCACTTTCACGCCACCCGATTGGCACATTCGCGAACTGGAACGCCGACGAGCCGACGCCGAAGCGAATCCGTCGACCGGGATTCCTCTGGAAGAGTACGAGGCTCGTTGGTTGGGGCAGCAATGAGCCTTCCAAAGAACATGCCGATTCCGAGCGATAACGAGACGTGGGTTATTGAAACGGGCGACGTAATTATCCAGAAGAAAGCCCGTGATGGGTTGGAATCCCTGACGCCCTGGGAGCATCTCGTCTATTGCCTTTGGGTTGCCGATTATGGAATGAGGAATGCCGGCGACCTCGACTCTGCAGCCGATGTTTATGCTAAATATCATTCGGAAGGACGACGCCTCTCCATTACGCTTTCGCTTCAACTGACAAACGCTGCCTTCAAGCTTTCCAAGGCCAAACTTGAACAGGAGTATTTTGAGCGGTTCAAGGCGATGTGTGATGAGCTCAGGGGTGCAGAACCGAATTGATCAGTCCACCGCACATCACCGAAGGAATAACGCCACCGCATCTTGTTTCCCTATAACAACCTGACGCAACACCTCTCCCACGCAGAAGCGTCTCCCATTTGAGCCTCGCCGACCCGAGGGACAGTCGTCGTGTCCAATCGTGAACCTACCCGCACTCCTCGCGAAGTTCTCGCATTCCTCCGCGAACGTGAAGTCAAAGCCATCGACTTCCGTTTCATGGACTTCCCCGGCCTCTGGAAGCACTTCACCGTTCCTGCCGAAGTGCTAGACGAACTCGTCTTCGAGGACGGCATCGGCTTCGACGGATCCAGCATTCGCGGCTGGATGCCCATCAACGAATCCGACATGCTCCTCGTGCCGCAACCCGACACGCTGTTCATCGACCCGTTCTGCAAAGACGTCACGCTGGCGATGATCTGCAACATTCAAGACCCGCTCACGAAAGAAGACTACAGCAAAGACCCGCGAAACGTCGCTCGCAAAGCCGTCAACTACATGAAGAGCACCGGCATCGCCGACTCCGCCATGTTCGGGCCGTCGCTGGAATTCTTCGTGTTCGACGACGTGAAGTTCGATCAGACTTCGCACTCCGCGTTCTACTACGTCGACAGCGGCGAGGGGGCGTGGAACACCGGTCGCGACGAGAAGCCGAACCTCGGGTACAAGGTGCCGAACCGCCAGGGCTACTTTCCGTGCCCGCCAACCGACGCGGTTCACGATCTGCGTTCCGAGATGATGCTCGCCATGATGCAGTGCGGCATGACCGTCGAGAGCCATCACCATCAGAAGGCCAGCGGCGGGCAGTGTGCCATCAACATCCGCTACGACGAACTCGTGGCAATGGCCGACAACGTGCTGAAGTACAAGTACGTCGTGAAGAACGTCGCTCGCAAGAACGGCAAGACGGCGACGTTCATGCCGAAGCCGCTGTTCGAGGACTACGGTAGCGGAATGCACGTTCACGTTTCGCTCTGGAAGCACGGCGCGAACCTCTTCTCGGGCAGCGGCTACTACGCGGGGCTTTCCGAAACCGCCATGTTCGCGCTCGGCGGATTGCTGAAGCACGGTGCCGCGCTGTGTGCGATCACGAACCCCACGACCAACAGTTACAAGCGACTCGTGCCTGGATTCGAGGCACCTGTGAACCTCGCCTATAGCCAGCGGAATCGTTCGGCAGCCGTTCGCATTCCGGTGTATTCGTCGCGAGCGAAGTCGAAGCGGCTCGAATACCGCGTACCGGATGGCGCGGCCAATCCGTATCTGGCTTTCTCGGCGATGCTCATGGCAATGATCGACGGCATCCGCAACAAGATTCACCCCGGCCCGCCGCTGGACAAAGACATCTACGATATGCCGCCGGAGGAGTTGAAGGACCTACCGCGGGTGCCGCAAACGCTCGACGATGCGCTGACCGCGTTGGAGAAGGATCACGAGTTCTTGCTGCAAGGTAGTGTCTTCACCGAAGACGTGATCGAAACGTGGATCGACTACAAGCGGAAGTCGGAAGTGGCTGCGGTGCGAGTGCGTCCGCACCCGTATGAGTTCGCGCTGTACTTCGATATGTAGCGATGATGTGGGCAGTAACAGGAAAGATGTAGCGAGCCGCGACCGCAAGGGAGCGGGAAAAGTTCCCCACTCCTTTGCGGTCGCGGCTCGCCAAACTGCGTTTACTTCTTTTCCTTGATCGTCCACAGGTGGAGTTTGTACTCGTCGCCGTCTGCACCCTTCACATCAATCGACTTGTCTGGAGCCCAGTCGCCCATCACGAATCGGTGCGACACGATCCGCGTGCCCGGCTTCAACTGCTTCTCCAGCACCGGACGCAGCAGGTTGTTGAACTCGTTGCCCATGTACAGCATCACAACGGTGGCCTCGCTGTAATCGCGATCCTTGAGAGCGTCGCCCTCGATGATCTTGATCTTGTCTTCGAGCTTCGCCTTCTTCACGGCTTCGGTCGCTTCGGCGGCCTTCTTCGGGTCGATCTCGATCCCGACGGCCTTCTTCGCGCCCTTCTTGATAGCCGCGATCAGCACGCGACCGTCGCCGGGGCCTGGTTCGTAAACAACGTCACCTTCCTTCACACCGCCGAGCTTCAGCATCTCTTCGACGATGTCTTCCGGGGTCGGCACCCAACGAATCACAGCCTTGTCCGGGTTCTTCGGGTCAACCTTCGTGAGATCGACGTCGATGACCGCGCCACCCTTGAACTCGACCGACTTGGTGCGGGTCAGCACGGTGTAGTTGTTCGGGCGCCACGTGACGCTGAAGGTGTATTCGTAGGCTTTGCCCACCTCAAGGTCGGGGGTCTCGAACTCGCGGACGCTGCCGGTCGGCTTGGTGGCCTTGCCTTCGATCTGCAACTCGGCGTCGTCTGCCGGAACGGTGATCTTCAGCTTCGACTTGGCCTTCTCGGCTTTCTTGTCCTGAGCGGTGCCCACGCCAGCGAAGCTGCTGGACAGGAAGCACAGCGCGAGGGCAAGCCCGAGAGTACGGGCGGTGCGGACCGCGAACATCGCAACTCCTCGAAAGTGGAACCTGGGAGGGAAAACGGGTGTGGCGAAACCAGTCTCTACGAAAGGGACTAGCCACACAAGAGCCGGATGGCAAGCATCAGGCGATTGTAGTTACGACTGGTTTACCGCTGGGGAACCGAAACGGGAACGGGCAACCGCAGCGTTTCCACGATTGAATTGGCACCAGAAATGTGAGAACGAGGTTGCAACCTCAGGCACGAGTGGCAAAAGCCCCCTCACCCGCGACTCGCAAAGCCTCGTCGCACCTCTCTCCCCGAAATCGGGGGAGAGGTGGGTGTGATTGGGTTTCTCTTCAGGTTTCACCAACCGACGGCCTTCAAATCAAAACTAACCGCCCCACCTCTCCCCCGATTTCGGGGGGAGAGGTCGCGAGTCTTCGAGCGGGTGAGGGGGCTTCACAACGCCACCCATACTTTCATTACGCCGCCGCTTCTTACCGTGCGGGAGTCGCAAGGACGGGACTTTCGCTGAGCTTGACCTCGCGGAAGCGGATGCCGGTGGAGTCGTAGAAGATGATGCGGTCGTCATCGCTCGACCAGACGGCACTCGTTCGCAGGAGTCGTGGCCCTTCGACGTGAAAGATCAGCCCGCAGAGTCGGTTGGCCTTCTGCATTGGCGTGCGGAACATCGGCGTTTGTGTCGGGTCGAGTGCGTCGCGTTCGCACAAAACCTGACGCACGAACGCGGTGAGATCCTCGACCGCCGCACACGCAATGACAGCCTGCGACATCCCATCTCCTCGACGTTGGTGCCTGTCATTTTTCGGCACCCGAATCGGCGAGGTATCCGCAACCACGTTGGAACGTCGGCTGCGACGCGAGAATGTGTTCCGATTTTACCAGTCGTGCAGTTGGCGCAGCGCCTCGTACAGCACGATACCGACGCTCGTCGCGAGATTCAGGCTTCGCACGGCATTCGCCGGCATCGGGATGCTGAGCGAATTGTCGGCGTACTTTTCCCGCACAGTTACTGGCAATCCTTTGGACTCAGCCCCGAACAGCAGGCAATCGCCGTCGGAGAATTTGGCTCGTGTGTATGGCTGATTGCCGGTTTCGACGCACCAAATGCGACTGCCCGCGATGACCTGCTCGAATTCCTCGAACGTGATGTGTCGCACGACATCGACCGCGTCCCAGTAGTCGATGCCGGCGCGCTTCAGGGAGCGATCATCGAGTCTGAATCCGAGTCGGCCGATGAGATGTAGTCGGGCGCCGGTGGCGGCGCACAAGCGAGCGACGTTCCCGGTGTTCGGCGGAATTTCAGGCTCCCACAACGCAACGTGCAACATCGACAACTCCGGTCGTGACGGTCGCTCGCATTGTACCGCGACTGACACGGCACACCCCGCAAAAGCATCTACCATGCGGGCCAATCACGGTTCAGCTTCGGCATTCCGCACGGGACAATCATGTGTGAGCTGTTCGCATCCCGAGGGTACTCAGCATGTCGGCGAAATCCGAGGAACCGGTCGTACCACTCGTGCCACGGTTCCGCCTCGACGCGGTCGCGCTGACGCTGTTCGCTGCCGGTGGATTGCTCACGGCAGCCGTCGCGAGTTACCACCCGCTCTCGGGAACGCAGAACATCCTCGGCGAAACTGGCGACGATGCCGCGTCGATGCTCGTTGATGCACTCGGTTGGGCGTCGTGCGTGTTCCTCGCCGCCTGGTTCGTGCTCGCTGGATTGCTGGTCGTGAACCGTTCGCCAATCCGCCTCACGGTGCGGTTGCTCGGCTGGGCCACCCTCACGACCTGCGCCGCGATCGCTGCTGATTGGTTCGATGTCGGCCTCTCACATGCGTCGGCGGCGGGACGTGGCGGCTCCGTGGGTGCGTACCTGCGATTCGGGCTGGAAGATGCAGTCGATCCGCTGACGGCCGAGATCGTGTTCGGTGGTGCGGTGTTCCTGGGGTTGCTGCTCGCAGCGGACTTCTTCGTGCTGGGTGTGTTGCGGGTCGTGTGGGCCGCGACGCGAGGAATTTGGGCCGCAGCGGTGTGGGGCAACGATCGCATCGCCGACGGCAGCGCTCAAGTGTTGACCGGTCTGGATGTCGCCGCGAAAGCTGTGAAAGCTGCAATTCCCGCCGCACCGGTCCGCACGCCGAAAACAGCGGAAGCAACACCACCCGCGAAGGCCGAAACGCCACCGATTATCACGATCACGCCAGCCGTGGAAGCGAAAGTTTCGCATCCCGAGCCGACACCAGAACCGGCGAAGGTCGTGGATATTCCGATTCACGTTCACACGGAACCGGCCACGATTCCGATGGTTCGCGCCGCTGCCCCGGCATCCGTTCCGCTGCCGACGCCAGCGGAACCACCGGCCGCGCCACCGTACAAACTCCCGTCGTTGACGCTGCTCAAGGACCCCGAGCCGTTCCCGGTGGAAGATCACGAACACAAGCTGCGTGAGATGGCGGCGCTGCTCGAAAAGACGTGCCTCGATTTCGGCATCAAGATCAAGGTCGTCGGCATCCATACGGGGCCGGTCATCACGCAATACGAGGTGTCGCTGGAAACGGGGCTGCGGCTCAACAAAGTGACCACGCTCGCTGACGATCTGGCGTTGAACCTGCGGGTGCCGAGCGTGCGTGTCGTGGCTCCGCTGCCAGGTCGCAACACTGTCGGCATCGAAGTGCCGAACGAGATTCGCCAGACGGTCTGCCTGAAAGACCTCGTCACCGCGACCGCCTCCACGTCGAAGTTCGCGAAGTTCAAACTGCCGCTGTTCGTCGGCAAGGACGTTGAAGGCCGTTCGCTCGCATACGACCTCTCGACGATGCCGCACCTGCTCATCGCGGGCAGCACCGGCACCGGCAAGTCGGTCTGTTTGAACACGATCATCACGAGCTTGCTGCTCACGCGCCGGCCCGACGAGTGCCGGATGATTCTGATCGACCCCAAGAAGGTGGAACTCACACAGTTCGCACAGATCCCGCACCTCATGACGCCGGTCGTGAAGGACGAGAAGAAAGCCGACGCGATTCTGTCGTGGGCTGTGGACAAGATGGAGGAACGCTACGAGTTCCTGCACCGTGCCCGCGTGCGAAACATCGCCGCGTACAACGAGCTGCCTTACGAGGAAATCACGCGACGAATGAACCCCGACAGCGTCGAAGACCTGAAGAACATTCCTCGCAAGATGCCTTACATCGTGATCGTGATTGACGAAGTTGGCGACCTGATGATGAAGATGAAGAAGGAGATCGAAGGCAACATCATCCTGCTGGCGCAGAAATCACGAGCAGCGGGGATTCACCTGATCCTCGCCACGCAGAAGCCGACCGTGGACGTGGTGACCGGCCTCATCAAGTCGAACATGCCGGCACGAATCTGCTTCCGCGTCACGAACCGTTCGGACAGTGCCGTCGTGCTCGACGAGAAGGGAGCAGAGCGGCTGCTGGGCCGGGGCGACATGCTGTTCCTGCAAACCGGCGTGACGACGCGAGCACAGGGTGCCTTCCTCGAAGACGAGGAGATTGAGCGGGTCGTTGAGTCGATTGCGACCGAGACGCCGAACTACGACAGCGAACTGCTGAACCTGAAGACTCGCGAGCAGATTGAAGCCGGTGCGAGTGCCGGTACCGAGGTTGGCGAGAAGTTGCGTGAACGTGATCCGCTGTATGAACAGGCCGTCGAGATTGTGATTCGTGAGCAGCGAGGCAGTACGTCGTTGTTGCAGCGAGCGCTCGGCATCGGTTACGGCAAGGCGTCGCGGTTCGTGGACTTCATGGCCGAGGATGGCATCGTCGGCGCGTACAACGGCAGCAACGCCCGACAGGTTCTCATCGCGCCGGAAGAGTGGGAGGGTCGCAAGAAAGCAGCGGGGTAATGCGTAGCCGCGACCGAAGGGAGCGCGTCGAGCCTCACTCGCTCTGCTTGTACTGCGTTAGACGAGTGAGGCACGCAACAACGCGACAGCCTGCAACAATTTGTCGCGGTTCCGGGCGAGGCAAACCCATTTGGGTAACATTCGACGATTGTCCCGGCTTTCTTGCGGCCACATCGCTTCGGTTCGAAGGTCACTTGCGATGTACCGTTCGAGCAAAGTGAGATGGGCGGCGTTCCGAGCCCACAGCACACGCCCGCAGCACTCAATCCGGAGCCAGTATCGGAATTGGCCGGCCCCGCGCTTCGAGTAGCCGCAAGCGCCACACGTCAACGTTCGCAGCCGCCCGTCACCTGTTGGTGGGTGAACGATTGCCTGCCCCTCGCATCGCGGGCACACGGCCAAGTCGCCAGCCTCGGCGCTCTGCTTGGTGAGAGCCTCGAACTCGCTGACGAAATCAACTGATGCGACTCCCACTTGTTGCGCCCTCTCACGCTTGGGTGTCACGCTCCCTTCGGTCGCGGCTACGCGAAAACAATCGCAGCGCCAGCAACCCCAACGTGATCCCAGTCCAGTCGATCAGCACATCGGTGACCTTCCCGGTTCGCCCCATCGCCATGACGTACTGCAACACTTCTGTCAGGATGCCGTGACCAGCAAGCAACGCGATGGCCACCCAGAATTGTTTGCGACGCAGCGGCAGCCAGGCGATCAGCAGCGTCAGGAACGAATACCCGCAAAGATGGGCCAGCTTGGAGGCGATGTACTTCAAGTCGGTCGGAATAACTTCGCCAACCGCCTCCGGAACCGGGCTGGGTTCGAGGAGCTTCCACGTCCACAAGGCGAGGAACACGAACAGCACGACGAAAGGAAGGGCGTGCCTCATCAGCGCTGCGACCCGAGTTCGCGGAGACGAGCTTTCAGGTACTTCGCACGGGCCGCATTGCGTTCCTCGCCGTCGAGTGGATGACCGACGAGTTTCTGCAAGTGCGCCGCCTGCGTCTGGATGAAGAGCTGATTCACCGCAGTCGCTGGCACATCATCAATCAACCGCAAGTGAATCCCGAGGCGCACCACCGAGAGCAGTTCCATCGTCTCTTCTGCGGTGATCATCGTCGCACTACCGAGGGTGCCGAGCGCTCGCGCCACGCGATCCTGTTCCGCCTGCCGACGCTCCTTCAATAGCACCGCTCGCGCCTGCCGTTCGTACTGAAGGATCGTCAGGATGACCTCCTTGATCTCGCCAAGAATCTTCTGTTCCGACTTCCCGAGCGTCACCTGATTCGAAATTTGGTACAGATCGCCGAAAGCCCGGCTGCCTTCGCCGTGCAGACCACGAACCGCGAGGTTGATCTTCTGCAACGCCCGGAAAACCTTGTCGATCTGCTTCGTGAGGCCCAGCGCCGGCAAGTGCAACATCACGCTGCCGCGAAGCCCTGTGCCGACGTTCGTGGGGCACGCCGTCAGATACCCGAACTGCGTGTGGAAGGCATACGCGAGACGGCTTTCCAGCGAATCATCGAGCTTGTCGATGTCGGACCAGGCATCGTCAAGTGCGAAGCCGCTGCGCAAAACCTGTAGCCGCAAATGGTCTTCTTCGTTGACCATCACGCTCGCGGATTCCTTCGCATCGAACGCCACGCCACGCGGCCCTTCCAGCACAGCCGCGAGTTCCCGACTGATGAGTTGCCGTTCGACCAGAAACTGACGGTCGAGCACCGGCATACTGGGAACGTCGTGGTAGTCGAGTTTGAACGGCAGTTCGACGCGTGAGATGGCCTCTTTCACGCGAGACACGATCTCGGTTTTCTGTGCGGGTGTGGCTCGGCCCGTGAAGGGGTAGTCCGCGAGGTTGCGTGCGAGGCGAATGCGTGTGGATACGACCACGTCCGACTCGGGGCCGGTTCCGCGGAGCCACTCGCCCAGGTTGGGGAGCAAGGTGTCGAGGTTCATCCGGCGGTTCCTTCGGCTTCCATCTCGCGGATCAGGTCGCGGAGGCGGGCGGCCTGTTCGTAGTCTTCGGTTCCAATTGCGGCAGACATCTCGGCTCTGAGTTCGATGAGTTTCGCGGCTCGTGCGGCAACGCGACCCACGGCAGGAATCTTACCGTTATGTGTGGTGCTGCGGTGTACCCGTTCCAACAGCGGTTCGAGAATGCTTCGGAATGCTTCGTAATCGTGAGCGCAGCCGAATCGCCCTTCGCCCTTGAACGCAGCGTATGTTAGTCCGCATTTGGGACAGTTCAACGCGATCGGAACGGCGGTTGTTGTGGGTGCGATCGGAACCGCTTCGGGTGCCATCATCAGGCTGACGAGAGCTTTCAGGTCGATGGGCTGTCCGGGTTCCTCGGGAAGTAGGTTCTTCTCACGGGCGCATTTCTCGCAGAGATGCGCTTCGCGCTTCTTCTTGTTCACGATGTCCGTCAGGTGCATCGTGGCTTCGTTATCGCAAAACATGCACTTCACGACGGGTCGCCCCTCCTTCGGAATCGCTTCACGAAGACAGTCCGTGTCTCCGTGTTCAACCCTGACCAAACGTACTTGTCCCGATTACACCGTATCGATTTTGAACTTGGCTTCGAGCAGGATGCCCGCGGCACCCATTAACTCGTCTCAAGCTCCTTGATTCGGTCGCGAGTGCGGGCGGCTTCTTCGTACTTTTCCTCGTCGATGAGCGTCTGAAGGCGGTGCCGTAACTGAGCGAGTTCGGCCTGCGTCGTTGCGGTTCGAGGAGCACGTCGCGGGATCTTGCCAGCGTGCTTCGTGTCGCCGTGAACGCTCTCCATCAACGGCAACAGATCTGGCTTGAAGGCGTCGTAATCGTGAGCGCAGCCGAAGCGTCCGTGATTGCGGAACTCCAGGAAAGTCATGCCGCAACTTGGGCAGCGTGCGCCGGCTGGTGTGTCTTCCTCCACCTCCGACGTTGCCGTGACGCCTTGCTTGGCGTTCTTCTTTTGTTGGGGTTCGTACAGATATTTCTTGGCGCAATCCTCACACAAATGCACTTCCTCGAAGCGTTCGTCTCCGAGCACCTCAGTGATGTGTAAGGTTGCCTGCTTCGGACATCGTTGACACTTCATTGCCCGACCTCTTGCCGCACGGGCGCGTTCCGTGGGTGTGCGCATTCTACCAGTGACAACACAGGTTGTCAGTGGGGGTTGCGGATCGTCAATCGTCGGGGGTGCAGTACGTGGTTTGCAAGCCGGTTGGTGTCTCGGCTATACTTCAACTCGAAACTCGCACCTGACTCTGATGCAAGAGGATGCCCCGCAGCGAAAATACTCTCTGCGAGATGTCTTCGGCGCCGTGCGTTACGTTGTGAAGACGGGATGCCAGTGGGACTTTCTGCCCCATGACTTTCCTCCTCGGACTGCCGTGTATCAGCAAGCCAGGCGGTGGATTGCCGCCGGGGTTTTCGAGGACATCACCCACGACCTTCGCATGATTCTGCGGATGGTTGATGAATGTGAGGCATAACCCACAGCAGCCATTCTTGACGGTCGAGCCTTGCAATCGACACCGGGGAGCGGAACGTGCGGGCTACGACGTATCCAACCTTTGAAATCGGTTGTACGCCCGTGGGATGACAGCCAACCCGAGGAGCGTATCCTGTCAATCTGCATTCTCGCTTCCCACGCGGTCACACCATGATGCGACTGATATCCAACGCCATCATTGTCTTCGCACTGCTGTTCAGCCCGACATGGGCAGAGGCCGCGCCGCCAACGGTTCCCAGCGAAGTTCTGGTTGTTCCCGCTGTGTCCCTCGGCGGGCGGAACCCCTTGCCGATCGATCCGATCGCGGCGTCGCTCGCTTCACCTGAGTGGCAAGCGCCGAAGGTTGGCGACAAGCTGACCATTTCCGGTGGGCCGACACGCATCTGGACTGCCTCGCCGGTCAAGGATGGCACGCTCGCGATTCCACCGGGTGGTTTTGCCTACATGCCAGTGAAGTCGGACGCGGCTCGCGTTGTGGTTCTGCACGCCACCGGGAACGGCATGGTTTACGTCAACGGCGAGCCGCGAGTGGGCGACATATACGGCAACGGATACGTTCGGCTTCCCGTGGCCCTGCGTGAAGGCGTAAATGATTTCCTGTTCGCGGCTGGTCGTGGGCCTGCGAAGGTTGCGTTCCTCGAACCGAAAGCCGCCGCTGAACTCGACGGCGGCGATGCGACGCTACCCGATCTTCGCGTCGGCGTTCTGGCAGATACCGTGGCTGCTCTGCCGGTTCGCAATTGCACCACCGAAATCGCCGCCGATCTCGTACTCGAAGCGACAATCGGAGACCAAAAGCCCACAACGACAGATGTGCCGAGTCTGCTGCCCGCGTCGGTTCGTAAGGTCGGCTTTCGGTTGGTGGGTACCGCTCCCGAAGCAGCCGGACCTATGCCGCTACGAATCCGCCTGCTTCGCAAGGGCAAACCAGAACCGCTCGACACGCTCGAACTGAAGTTGCAAGTGGTAAAGCCCGAAGCGACGCAGCGGCGGACGTTCATCAGCGACATCGACGGCAGCGTGCAGTATTACTCGCTCGTGCCAGCGAAGCCCACCACCGACGGCAAGAAACCCGGCCTCGTGCTGACGCTTCATGGTGCGTCGGTCGAAGCAGCGGGGCAGGCCGCGTGCTATCCACCGAAGCCGGGAATGCACATCGTCGCGGCCACGAATCGCCGACCGTTCGGCTTCGACTGGGAAGACTGGGGACGGCTCGATGCACTGGAAGTTCTCAGCCACGCCAGCCGTGATCTCGGCACCGATCCGAGGCGAACATATCTCACGGGCCACTCGATGGGCGGGCACGGAACCTGGCACATCGGAGTGACGTTCCCGGACCGTTTCGCTGCGATCGCGCCGAGTGCTGGCTGGGTCAGCATGTGGTCATACGCGGGGATGAAGAAAGATCCAAATTCGACGCCGGAACGCGAATTGGTTCTGCGTGCTTCGGGACCGAGCGACACACTGGCTCTCGTGCGGAACCTCGTTTCGACCGGCGTGTATGTTCTTCACGGCGATCAGGACGACAACGTGCCGGTCGATCAGGCACGGACCATGCGGCGAGAGTTGGCGGAGTTTCACTCTAACTTCGTGTATCGCGAACAACCGGGGGCGGGTCACTGGTGGGGGAACGCCTGCGTTGACTGGCCGCCGATCTTCGAGTTCTTCGCGAACCACGAACTTCCCGAGCGAGCCGCCGTGAAGCGCGTCGAGTTCCGCACGGCGAATCCGCGAGTGTCAGCGGACTGTCACTGGCTGCGGATTGAGGCACAGCTGAAAGCCTTCCTCATCAGCAAGGCAGAGTTCACTTGCGACGCAGAGAAACGCAGTTTCCGCGGAACCACCGAGAACATCGCGAGGCTTTCGCTCGACCTCACGCCGTTCACGCCCGGCAAACCCGTGAGCGTGGTGATCGATGGGCAAACCGTCGAAGACATCGCATGGCCGAAGGGCGAAGCTCGCGTGTGGCTCGTGCGTGATGGCGACAAATGGGCGGCAATCCCGAAGCCGAGCGCCGATATGAAGGGGCCGCATCGCAACGGTGCGTTCAAGGACGTGTTCCGCAATCGGGTCGTATTCGTGTACGCGACGAAGGGCACGCCGGCTGAGAATGCGTGGGCGCTAGCCAAGGCTCGCTACGATGCGGAAGTCTTCTGGTATCGCGGCAACGGCTCGATTGATGTGATCGCCGACACTGCGTTCGACCCGAAAGCCGAGCCGAACCGGAACGTCGTGCTTTATGGTCGCGCGGGGATGAACGCCGCATGGAAGCCGTTGCTCGAAACTTCACCTGTGCAGGTGACATCCGGAGCGGTGAAGATTGAGGAGCGAGTCACCAAGGGCGATTCACTGGGCGTGTTGCTCGTGCGGCCAAGGCCGGGAAGCGATACGGCGATGGTCGGTGCAGTTGCGGGCACGGGGATGCTTGGCTTGCGAGCGACAGAGCGCTTGCCGTATTTCGCTTCGGGGATTGGATACCCGGACTGGACTGTTTTCGATGCTCGCGGCGTTGTGGGAGCGGGCTACTTCGGGAACGACTGGAAATCCGCGAACGGCGAAAGTGCCTGGCGCAAGGAGTGATTGGATGACGGCGAGCCACGTGGTTTATCCCCGTGGTCTTGTCAACTCCCAAGACCACGGGGATAAACCACGTGGCTCGCGAAGCAGGTTGTCACTCCTTCCAGATGCGGGAATCCTGGCCAATCGTCATCCGACGCGGTTTCGCTCCCTTGTCGCCAGGTAGCGGTGCCGACACCTCAAACCACGAACGTGTCGCTTCCAACGAAAGCTGCCCCGCCAGTTTGTCCTTCAAACCAAGATCGCCGATGGCCGCTGTGTACTTCCCATTCGCCTTCCGATAGCCGCGTTGGGCGTAGTACGCTCGGTGCAACAGATCACGGACTTCCCACTCGGCATCGGGGCGAAACTCGGTCTTGCCCGGCTTCTCCGTGCTGAACTGAAGATAGCCC
This sequence comes from Planctomycetota bacterium, assembly GCA_021413735.1. Lineage (GTDB taxonomy): Bacteria > Planctomycetota > Planctomycetia > Gemmatales > Gemmataceae > Gemmata. The sequence goes on along the minus strand of JAIOPV010000111.1, from coordinate 32,325 downwards.
CAACGCTCGGGTCGGTGCATGTCGATCACTCCCTGCGGCGACCACACCCAGTTGTACTCCGGCTTGCCCTTCACCTTCTGATACTTGTCCGCCACGATCTCGGTATCCCACTCGACCCGCGAGAAGTTGATCCGCCATTGCTCGCCATCCTTCGGCGGCATTTTGTTCTGCGTCAACTCTTTCAGTCCCTTCCACGGCCAGCGAATCTCCAACGTCCAACCGGTGTCCTTGTCGCGTGGGTCGTTGATGGTTCCGTTCACGAGTACCGCCGTTTTCAGCCCCATGATTTCCCAGGCGTTGACGGCCTTGCCGCCGTCCTTATACGGCTTCGTGAGGAGCAAATCCCAGGTGGTGTTCTTCGCGTTCAGTTCCAGTTCGCCGTACAGGTGATTGTCGCCATCGGGGTCGAGGAACACCTCGAAATCGTTGTCCTGAAAGATGACCGAGTCGTGTTCCGTGAGGTTAGCCCAGACGTGCGGCTCCTCAAGTTCGGCCGCGATGTAGAGAGCCTCGTCGTCCCAGAGCATCTTCACACGAGTTCGGAAACGCGGCTTCGGTTGCTTGTCGCCTTCGATGTCCTCGAATGCATCGGTCCACGGTGCCGCATCCCAGGCTGCGTCGGTCAGAGCGCCATCAAGGGCGATCGGTGTCGCGGCTCGATAGCAGACGTAGCCCTTTGGATGTGGGACCGGCGCGAGCATGTCGGCATCGGCCGGTGGTTCCCCACGAACGATCACGGGAATGATGCCGACGAACGCGACAAAAAGGAACATCGTCAGCGTTCGAGAGCGAGAGATTGTGGGGCGCATGGTGAATGATCTTGTGGAATGAACCCGCGGTCGTCGAATGCTTTGTTGCGACTTCGTTGTGTGGAACCGTTCGACTTTTGTGAGCGTCGAGCCGTCAGGCCGACGGTCGGGTTTTGTGAGCGTCGAGCCGTCAGGCCGACGGTTGGTTCGCAATGGTGACGGTTTTTGGCATTCCACCGTCAGGCTTACGCCTCGACGCTCACGAGCATTTCAACAGAGCAATGCGAGTTCTGTGAAGCTCTTTTCCAATTCGGTAGCATATGCTTGGGCCAAGAGACGCGTTGGCGTCCTACCTCTCCAGTCCTTGGGAGCGTCGTCATGCTGCGTTATTGTCTTGCGCTGTTCGGGTTATTGCTCGCGCAAACCACGCAGGGAGCCAATCCGCCGAACATCGTGTTCATCCTCGCCGACGATCTCGGTTGTTTTGAGCTGGGCTGTTACGGTCAGAAGCTCATCAAGACGCCGAACATTGACAAACTCGCCGAAGGTGGCATGAAGTTCACGCACTTCTACGCGGGCCAGGCCGTGTGTGCGCCGTCGCGGTGTGCCCTCATGACTGGCAAGCACATGGGCCACACGACCGTGCGCGACAACATCCAGTTCAAGAAGGGCGAAGAAGGGCAGTTCCCGATCCGTGCCGAGGACATCACGATCACAGAGCTGCTGAAGGCGAAGGGTTACGCAACCGGTGCGATGGGCAAGTGGGGGCTGGGCATGTGGGACACGACCGGCAGCCCACTCAAGCACGGATTCGATCTGTTCTTCGGTTACAACTGCCAGGCCCATGCCCACACGCACTACCCGACGCACCTTTACCGCAACGACAAACGCTTCGACATCAAGGACAACGACGGCAAGACCGGCAAGCAGTTCTCACACGATCTGTTCGAGACGGAAGCCCTCGACTTCATCGACAAGAACAAGGCGAAGCCGTTCTTCCTGTATCTGCCGTTCACGGTGCCGCACGTCGCGGTGCAGGTGCCTGAGGATTCGCTCGCGGAGTACAAGGACAAGCTCGGCGACGACCCCGCTTACGACGGCAAGAAAGGCTATCAGCCGCACCCCGCTCCGCACGCAGGCTATGCCGCGATGGTCACGCGAATGGATCGCTCGGTGGGTCGCATCATGGACAAGCTGAAGGAACTGAAGCTCGACCAGAACACGCTTGTGATCTTCACGAGCGACAACGGCCCGACGCACAACGTCGGCGGTGCGGACTCCACGTTCTTCAAGTCGGCGGGCACACTTCGCGGGCTGAAGGGCAGTCTGTACGAGGGCGGCATTCGAGTGCCGTTCATCGCGAACTGGCCAGGAAAAATCAAAGCGGGCACGACGTCCGATGAACGTTTCTACTTCCCGGATGTGTTGCCGACGCTGTGTGATGTCGCTGGCACGAAACCGACCGAAGGCATCGACGGCATCAGCTTCTGGCCGACGCTCGGGGGATACGGGAAGCAGCGACCACACGACTTCCTGTACTGGGAGTTCCCAAGTTACGGCGGTCAGCAAGCCGTGATTGAGGGTAACTGGAAAGCGGTTCGGCAGGCACTCGGCAAGGGCGTCGTGAAGACGGAACTCTACGACTTGGCAAAGGACGAGGCTGAGACGACGGATGTGGCCGAGAAGAATCCGGAAGTGCTCGCACGCCTCGAAAAGTTGATGAAGGATCAGCACACGCCGAGCGCGCCGTTCCCGCTTCAGATGATCGACAAGCCCGTGAAGAAGTGACACGGATCGATTTTGCCGCTTGCGGCGTAGCGATCCTCGCAGCGCTACGCAACAAATGGCGAACGTTACTCCAAGTCCATTCGCCACCACGCCAGCGCCGTGAAGACCACGCCGAACGCCAGCAACACGCCGCACGCGGTCGCAATCAGCGTCACGTCTGGCGTCGGGGTTGCGAGCAACTGAGCGTAAGCATCCAGCGCCCAGGCGTGCGGTGTCGCGAGGCTCGCCGTCTTCATCTTCTCGGGCATTAGATCACGCGGCATCAGCGACCCACTCACGCCACCCAGCACCAGCACCAGCAGCGTGCCGTAAACCGCGACCTGCGTTTCCGTGCGGGCGATGCTCGCCACAAACACCGACAACCCCACTGCCGCGGCCGACGTGCAGACAACCACAGCCGCGAGCAGATCGGGCCGTGAGCCCCACGTCATGCCGAACAGCACCCAACCTGCCGCGAGCAGAAAGAAGCCCTGCGTCAGCGACACGAACAGGCACGGCAACAGCTTTCCCAGCAGAATCTGGCCCCTGGTCAGCGGCGCAGCGCGAAGGCGTGCGAGGGTGCCGTGCTTGCGTTCCGCCACGAAGAGCCAGCCGACGCTCAGCACGAGGAAGAACGCGAACATCACGGTGTACGACGGCACGAGAATCTGATACCGCACGGCACCGCGATTCAGGAAGCCGCTGCCGCTCGTGTCGTGGTAAGTGGTCATGCCGTCGGGATTCGCCGAGCGTGCCCGATCCTTGTTCAACCCGGCCCACGTCTTCGCACGGAAGTCGTAATTCGATAGCACTTCCTGCACGCCATCTCTAACCTTCGGCCCAACTTCCGCACGCACAGCCGGCGTCATCACTTCGCCGAACGCGATGTCCTTGCCGACGCGGGCTAGGAGTTGTTGGTCCTGGAAGGCATCGCGGATCAACTCCTGAAACTTCGGCACCTGCCCCTTGATGGTGCCCGAGAGGATGCCAAACTTCTTGTCGAGCATTGCGAGAAACGCTTTATCTGCAAACAACGCGGTGAGCAACTTCTGCACGACTGGGTCGAGTTCCTTCAGCACGTTTGGCGGCAACGGTTTCGCGTCCTTGAGCTTCACCGCGAGCGATTCCATGAACTCGTCGTCGCCGACTCGCTCGAAGGCACGACCGATCATCCACGGGATCAGCACCCGCATCAGCGTGACCTGCGAAACCTGTTCGATGGTCGATGCCGTGACCGGCTGCGTGTCGTCTTTTAGCAACGAAAGCCCGACTTCCGCCATGCGAACGCCGTCGCGGTCGAACGGGTTGATCGGCGGTGGAGTCGCTTGCGTGAGGAACGAACAGCGGTTCATCTTCTCGGAGAAGTCAGGCTCGAACACGATCACCGCAGCGCGACGATTGCGGGCGATGAGCTTCTCGGCTTCGGCGCGATCGGTGATGATTTCGAGGCGAATGCCGGCGGTCGCAGTGAGGTCGTCCATGACGACCTCGGACCACGGCTTGTCAGGGAACGTTTGCTTTCCGGGCAGGCCGCGATCGAGGTTCACAACTGAGATGCGAAGGCGATCGTCGGGCTTCTCGCCGAAACTTTCGCCGAGCGCGAGCCCGAGCACGAGGATCAGCACGAGCGGCGTGACGAGCAGAATGACGGCGCTGCGGGCATCCCGGAGGAGCAACCGAAGGTCTTTCGCGGCGAGCGTGAGCACCGGCATGAAGATAATCTCGGAGCTGAAGTTGCGCTTTGGGTTTTAAGAGGCTGTCCCATATGCCCCGGAAACGCCTTGTTCAGTTTGTGAACACAGGCAAAAAGCGAGCGTTTTCGAGCCAATTTAGGACATATGGGACAGTCTCTAAGCCCCGGATGGGGCGTTGGATGGTAGCCAGGGGTGCAGTGCCGGCTTTGCGGCACAAACCCCTGGTCCAGAGGCCAATGCGAGAGAATCTGTCGCCCCATCCGGGGCTTCGTTTCACTTATGGCTGCGGACCAGGGGTTTCGTTCGCTTCGCTCACTTCACCCCTGGCTACCATCCGCCGCCCTTCCAGGGCTAGATCCAAGAAAGTGCCACTACGCCATGCGTTTCTTCAGTTCCGCGTCGACCGCGTCGAGGTACTGCTCGGTCGTCAGGTATGGCGTCTTCTCGTTGATCAGGATGGCGAGGTCCTTCGTCATCTTGCCCGACTCGACCATGTCCACGCACACCTTCTCAACCGTCTCCGCGAACTTCACCACATCCGGCGTTTCGTCCATACGGCCACGATAAATGAGGCCACGGGTCCAGGCGTAGATCGACGCGATCGGGTTCGTCGAAGTCGGCTTGCCCTTCTGGTGCTCGCGGTAGTGCCGCGTCACGGTGCCGTGAGCCGCCTCCGCTTCGACGGTCTTGCCGTCTGGCGTTGTCAGCACGCTGGTCATCAGACCAAGCGAGCCGTAACCCTGCGCGACGGTGTCGGATTGCACGTCGCCGTCGTAGTTCTTGCATGCCCACAGGTAGCCACCGGTCCATTTCATGTTCGCGGCGACCATATCGTCGATGAGGCGGTGTTCGTAAGTCAGCTTCTTCGCCTCGAACTTCGCCTTGAACTCCGTATCGAACACTTCTTGGAACAGATTCTTGAAGCGACCGTCGTAGATCTTCAGGATCGTGTTCTTGGTCGAGAGGTACACGGAGTAGTCGCGGCCCAATCCGTAGTTGAAGCACGCACGAGCGAAGCCCTTGATGGAGCTGTCGAGGTTGTACATCGCCAGCGTGACGCCGCCGCTCGGTGCCTTGAACACTTCCTTCTCGATCGTCGGGCCGCCGTCGGTCGGCGTGTACGTGAGCTTCACCGTGCCGGCACCGGGGAACATGATCTCGCTCGCCTTGTACTGGTCGCCGAACCCGTGGCGGGCGACGACGACCGGCTTATCCCAGTGGCCGACCAGTCGTGGCACGTTCTTGCAGACGATCGGCTCGCGGAAGATGGTGCCGTCGAGGATGTTTCGGATGGTGCCGTTCGGCGATGGGTACATACGCTTCAGGTTGAACTCTTTCACGCGGGCTTCGTCAGGCGTGATGGTCGCGCACTTCACAGCGACGCCGTACTTCTTGGTGGCTTCGGCGGAGTCGAATGTGACCTTGTCGTCGGTGGCGTCGCGGTGCTCGATGCCGAGGTCGAAGTATTTGAGGTCGATGTCGAGGTACGGCAGGATGAGCTTTTCGCGGATCTTCTGCCAGATGATGCGGGTCATTTCGTCGCCGTCCATTTCGACGACGGGATTCTTCACCTTGATCTTGGCCATGAGGGCAGCTCCGGGAATGGGAATGCACGACGATAAGCCGCTAGCTTATTCGCGACATGGAACCGCGAACAGTCGCGGTGTCTGCGGGGTGTGCCTTGCGAGCGCGAATCGTAGTTTAACCGCACGTCGCCTGTTCCCTCACCCAACACGACACAGCACACCATGAGCAAGAAACTCCGCTGGGGCATCCTCGGCGTCGCCGCCATCAACGACCGCCTCATGTGGCCGCTCCAAAACGCCAAAACGTCCGACCTGCGAGCCATCGCCAGCCGCACGCTCGACAAGGCCAAGGCATCGGCCGCCAAGAACAACATCCCGAAGGCTTACGGCAGCTACGACGAACTGCTCGCCGATCCCGAAATCGACGCGATCTACAATCCGCTGCCGAACAGTATGCACGACGAATGGACTCGCAAAGCGGCCGACGCCGGCAAGCACATCCTCTGCGAAAAGCCCATGACGTGCGACGCCGCCAGCACTGCGGCCCTCGTCGCATATTGCCGGTCGAAGGGCGTCCGGCTCATGGACGGGTTCATGTGGCCGCACCACCCCCGCACGCACAAGCTGCGAAAGCTCATCGACTCGGGGGCCATCGGCAAGGTGAAGAAGGTCGTCACCGGCTTCACGTTCAACCTCGAGGGGTTGCCGACGTCGAACATCCGGATGCAACCGCAGGCCGGCGGCGGCAGTCTCCTCGACGTGGGCTGCTACACCACCTACGGCATTCGCTGGTGGATGCAGGCGGAGCCGGTGAGCGTGGTGGCACACGCCGAGTACGTCAACAATGTGGACGTAGCGATGTGCGGCGTGATGTCGTTCGCCGACGGTCGCACGGCTCACTTCGATTGCGGCTTCACGCACCCGCTGCGGACGTGGCTGGAAATCGTCGGCACCGACAAGACGATCCGCGTGCCGAACATGTGGATTCCGGACGACAAGGCCGTGTTCCACGTCTGCAAGCAGAAGGGCGAGTTCGGCGAGGAAGTGGAAGCGATCGAGACGCCGGGCGAGAACCAGATGGTTCACATGCTCGACGACTTCGCGGCAGCGGTGTTCGAGAAGCGCGAGCCGTACCCGAACCCGGACGAGGCGGTCAAGACGCTGAAGGTGCTCGACGCGCTGGCGAAGTCTGCCCGCGAGAAGAAGGAAGTCGCGGTGTAACAATCCTGGCGAGCGGGGGACGTCAGTCCCCTGACAGTCACCCAACGCCGCAACGTTGGACAGGAATCAGGGGACTGACGTCCCCCGCTTGCCGAGGCACAATTCTTTCCGCGACCAATCAGGGGACTTACGTCCCCCGCTCGCCAGTGCTAACATTGACGCCCATGTTTACCGAACGCTTCATCGACACGGGCGAAACATTCGTTTACGTCCTGAGCGGTCCCGACAAGGGCCCCCCAATTCTGTTTCTGCACGGCATCTCTCGCATCGGTCGCGACTTCGCGCCGCTGTTCCCGGCTCTCGCCGATACCTGGAAAATCCAGGCGATCGACCACCGTGGGCACGGCAAGTCCAGCCGTGTCACCACCGATTACCACGTCGTCGATTACGCTCGCGATGTGGCAGCGATCGTGCGCACGTTCAATGTGCCGGTCGTGCTGTTCGGGCACTCGCTCGGTGCGGTGACGGCAGCAAGCGTCGCGGCGTCAGAACCCGATCGGGTGCGTGCCGTCATACTTGAAGATCCGCCGAGCGAGGGGTTCTTGGCGAAGCTCGACCGCACGATGTACTACCCGCAGTTCGTCGCGGTGCAGAAGCTCGCCGGGCGTAACCGACCGATTGCCGACATCGCACGCGACCTCGCGAACATTGAGTTGCCGCAACCGAACGGCAAAACGGCCAGGCTCGGCGACTTCCGTGATGCGTCGATGCTGCGATTCTCGGCACGGTGCCTGCCGGACCTCGACCCCAACGTCTTCGACCCGCTGCTCAGTGGTTACTGGCTGGAAGGCTACGACGAAGCCGCGATCTGGCGTGCGATCAAGTGCCCGGTGCTGTTGCTGCGTGGCGAAGAAGCTCGCGGCGGAATGCTGCCCGCTGCGGACGCTGCCCGCATGTCGGCACTGATTGCGGATTGCACGCGGGTGGACGTGCCGGGCGTGGGACACTTGATTCACTGGCTCGCAACCGAAGCGTGCGTGCGGCTCATGCTCGGATTTTTGGAATCACTTTGACGGAACTCTCCCATGAAACTCGCCACCGATTCGACCCTCATCACCAACGGCACGCTCATCGATGGCACCGGGCGTGCCCCCGTGCCCGATGCGGTCGTCGTGTTCACTCAGGGCAAGATCAGCTACGCAGGCGCCGCTCAAAACGCCCCAACGCTTCCGCCGAATGTCGAACGCATCGACGCACGCGGCGGCACGATCATGCCGGGGTTGGTCGAAGCGCACTTTCACCCAACGTACTTCAACGTCGCAGCGCTCGAAGACCTCGACATCAAGTATCCGGTCGAGTACGTCACGCTGCTCGCGGCGGCGAACGCCAAGCTCGCTCTCGAATGCGGCTACACGTCGGCCCGCAGCGGCGGCAGCCTCTTCAACATCGACGTCTGGCTGAAGAAGGCGATCGAAAGCGATCTGTGCCCCGGTCCGCGGCTCGCTTCGAGTGGTCGCGAAATCTGCGGCGTCGGCGGCCTCATGGACTGGAACCCGGACTTCCGCAAGATTGGCATGGACGGGCTTGTGCTGCTCGTGAACGGCCCGAACGAAGCTCGTGCCGCAGTTCGCAAGCTCGTGAAGGACGGCATCGAATGGGTGAAGACATACCCGACCGGCGACGCCGCCGCCCCCGACACGAACGACCACCACACGCTTTGCATGACCTTCGAGGAGATGAACGCGGTCGTCCCCACGGCACACAATCACGGCCTGAAGGTGACCGGCCACTGTCGCGCCACGGAGGGCATCAAGAACGCGCTGCGGGCGGGTTACGACGCGATCGAGCACGGCACCTTCATGGACGACGAAGCTCTCGAACTGCTGTTGAAGCGGAACGTGCCGTGCGTGCCGGCGCTGTACTTCGAGTACGCGAGCATCGAACGCGGCCCCGAGTTTCGGATGTCGCAAAAGGTGATCGACGGTCACAAGGAGACGCTGGAGGCCGGCGCGGAGAGTGCCCGCAAGATCCTAAAGGCCGGAGGGCGTCTCGGGCTAGGGGGAGACTTTGGTTTTGCTTGGAATCCACACGGCGACTACGCACGGGAACTGACGTTCTTCGTGAAGTATGTGGGCTTCTCGCCGATGGATGTCATCGTGTGTGCCACAAAGAACGGGGCGGAGATTCTGGGTCGTGGTCACGAGATCGGCACGTTGGAGGCTGGCAAACTGGCGGACGTGCTGATCGTGGACGGCGACGTGCTGGCTGACATATCGGTGTTGGAGGATCGTTCGCGTTTCGTGGCGGTGATCCAGGGAGGCATCGTGAAAGCGGGCCGCACCCTAGCTTAGCCGCGACCCGGAGTCTTCGGAGGGGAGCGTGACCGATGACAGAAAAGTGGACGATGACGGAAGAGGAATGGCTGCAAAGCGACGACAGCGACCTGATGACCTATTTTGTCGCGGAACGGATGTCACTCCGGAAGCTGCGTTTGGCGGAGGTGGCCGTTTGCCGCCGGGTTGAACACCACCTGATTGACGAACGAAGCCGGCACGCTCTGGACGTCAGCGAGGCTTACGCCGAGGGACTGGTTTCCGATGCGGTGCTAGTCGCGGCTCGTGCCCAAGCCGACGCTGCCTATAAGTCGCTCCCATACCTCAATTCTTCGGCAAGAGATGTGCAAGTAACCGCAGCCAACCTCGTGCGATGCGCGACCGGTACTGAATCAGCTATGCGAATGCAAATCGACATGATTGACATCGTTCTTTTCGCCCCGAAACCGCCGCCTGACTCAATTTCACCTGAACAATTTGCCGCGTCCATCGCAGATGCAAAACTTGTGCGAGACATTTTCGGCAATCCGTTTCGCCCCGTGACCTTCACCACGCAATGGCGAACGTCCACGGCGGTTGCCATCGCGAAGGAGATGTACGAGTCGCGAGACTTCTCCGCGATGCCAATTCTCGCGGATGCGCTGCAAGACGCTGGATGCGACAACGACGACGTGCTGAACCACTGTCGCGATGTAAACGGCGTTCACGTTCGCGGCTGTTGGGTCGTCGATCATGTGCTGGGCAAGTCATGATGGGGTAGCTCGGGTAAGTTGAAATATCTGGGGTGAGTCGTCTAATTGTCGCTGCGGCTTGGTCGAATGCGGATTCACGGGAATCAGGCACGGCCTGCTCGCATACTGCAACATCGCCCCAGAGAACGACATGCGCTCGCTTTTTGCCATCACCTGCGTGCTCACCTTCGCGGTCCCTTTCGCCACCGCCAGCGACAAGAAGGAAGTCATCACGAAGGTTCCGCTCGCGGACCTGAACCGCGAACCTGAGAAGTTCGCCGGACAGACGGTCGTGGTCGAAGGCATCGTCGATGAAACTCCCACGCGAAGTAGCCCCGTGCTGCGACTCGAACGTTCCACTCTCTCGTTCATCTGTGACAGCAAGCCAGAAGTGTCGGCGGGTGAGCGAGTGCGAATCACGGCAGTTTGCGAATACGATGGCAACCCACGACGGCTGAAACTGCTCGCCACGGTCGTTGAGAAGATTCCGGGGAATGAGTCTGCGCTGCCGGTGACGTTCGCGGAACTGCTCGCGGACCCCAAGAAGTTCGACGGCAAACTGATCTGGATCGAAGGCGTATTGCGGAACTCACCTGAGGCGGTCGAGTTCAACGGCGAGTTCCGCTATTCGCCGCGACTGTCGGCGGGCGTGGCGATCACCTGTCATGGGAAGCCGAGCGCCATCCGAGGCGAACGCATCCGCATCTACGGCACACTGTCATATTCCGAACACTCCTTCACGCCGCTGCTGCTTGATGCGAACGCCGTCGAAGTGGTTCCACGTTGATGGTTCGCCGCTTACGGCGTAGCGATCCAGAGCGCTACGCCGCAAGCGGCATCAATGAAGAAAGCCCACCCGCACTCGCGGATGGGCCTCCTTGCTTTGTCACACAACCAACATCACTTCTGCATCAGTTGCCCCCACCGAGTTGCGGGCGACCTTCAGTCTGGAAGATCTCTTCTTCCGAGTTAATGATGATTCGAGGCGTCACCATAATCATGATGTGCGTCGTTTCACGACCGATACCAACGTTCTTGAACAGACGGTTCAGGTACGGGATCTTGCTCAGCACTGGAGGGCCGAACTCGTTCCGACCTTCTTGAAGCGTCTTCAGACCGCCCAAGAGAACCGTGCCACCATCTGGGCAAACCACCGTCGTCTGGATGTTCAAGCTCGTGAACGACGGCTGTTGCAGGAACTGCGTGAACGGAATCGGGATACCCTGGCTACCACCCTCGAACACAGGCGTAATGAACGTCGTGACCGGGAACAGTGGGACAGTCGCACCGGTCTGAGCGGCGAGGTTCACCGGCAAGTTCAACCGGACGAACCGACGGTCAGCCGAAACCACCGCCTGGATGCCGATGTTGAAGTTCGTATCCGGGCCAGCCAACGGGGTGTTCGTCGGGCTGAACACCAACTGACCGTTCACCGAGATCACCGACACGTTCGTCACGAAGAACGAGGTGTTGGTCACAGCCAGGGTCGCCGTCTGACCGTTGAACAGGGTCAGTTTCGGTGCCTGCATCACGTTCACGCGGCGGTCACCCTGAGCCGCTTCCATGAACATGTACACCTGGATGTCGTTGAGGAACGCCAGACCGAACGCCAGACCACCGTTGTTGCCTGGGGTGTTCGGGTAACCACCGAACGGTGGGACCGCCATGCCGAACGTGTTCGGACGAATCGGAACGTCGAGGTCACCGGTCGGCGTGCCAGCCGGGCTGAGGCCGATCGTCGTGCCCTTGAAGTTGTTGTCGTTCAGGTAAGGACTCGGACGGAACACACCGGCCGAACCCGTGTTCGGGTCAACCTGCGTGAGAGCCGGCTCAAACCCCGTGGTGTGCGTCTTGATGTTCATCGAGAAGTCAACACCCAGACGCTCGTACCACGTCTCGGACAGCGACACGATTCGGATTTCGACCGCGATGGCCAGGTCCTGAAGGCGACGCAACGCTTCCAGCAGGTCGGCCACTTCCTGAATCACGTCAGCAACCTGATTCACCACCAGAGCGCTGCCGATGTCGAAGTATTCGATTCGGCCTGGGCCACCCATGCCATCCCACGAGTACGGACGAACCATACCCGTGATGAGCTTGATGAGTTGCTCGTGCTTCGTGTTGCGTTCGGCAGCCAGCGATGCGGAACCGGCCAGCGGGCTTGCACCGCCGCCACCACTCGACTGAATCTGACCAGCCCCACCGAAGTTCGCGCTACCCGATCCGATGCCCGGCGACGTAGCCGACGCACCCGGCATCACGTTGCCCGTTGGCATGCCACCACCGAGGGCGTTCACACCGCCTGGCGTCGAGCCGCCAAGCTGCACGTTGCCGCTATTGAAGGCGTTGGCCTTCAGCATCTTGTCGAAGTTCGCGTAGTCGGGCAGCGCGAAGTTCGGCACTGGCGTCACGAGGTCGGCAACCGAGAACACCTTCGTGAACAGCCGACCCTTGGCTCGCTTCGTGGTCGTCACCTTCACCACATCGTTCTCGACGACATAGCTGAGGCCGGCCTTATCCAACACGATGGTCAGGATGTTCCGCGTGGAGACCTGCGAGAGCTTCTCCGTGATCGGCTTGCTGAGGTTGATCCCCTCGGCTTCGGTGGCCGCCGTGTCGATCGAAATCGGTAGGCTCGTGACCGTCCGCAGATGGTCGATCGCCTGATCCAACGGCGTCTGATTGATCTCGATCGAGATCGGCTTATCGAGCTTCAGTTCGATCTCGTACTCGGCTGGCGTGCGGGTTCGCTGATACGCACCGTCGAGGCTACCGCGACCACGGGAGCGGCGGTACGAATCCAGCTTGACCGCGAGCGGGTCTTCGCTCGTGACCAGCGGCCCTTCCCGTTCGGCGTCCGTGAGAGCGCCGTAAACCATCTTCTCCTTGTCATCCTTGAGCTGTTCCTGCTCCTTGAGCCGCTTGTTCGTCTTCGCCATCGTGACGAGCGCCCCGATCGCCGGATTGTCCGGGTCGAGTTGCTTGGCCTGCATCGCGACCTTCTCGGCGTCCGCGTACTTACCCACCTTCACGAGTTCGTGGTACTTCGTGAAGCAGACCTTCACTTCGGCGCGACGTTGTTCCTCGGCCAGACCGCGATCCGTGATGATCGCCTTGGCGTCACGGGATTCCTTACTCACGCGGGTTTGGGCGTCGGCCTGCCCCTTCATGACGCGGAACATATCCAACCGGCTGTCGATTGGCCGCATCAGCATTGCCATGCTGGCCGGTTCGAGGCCGGAGTTGCGGACTCGGTTCGCGTAGTCCACGAGCATTTGCATTGCGAGGTCGGTCTCACCGCGACCGAAGGCGGCCAGAGCGTCCGACTGAATCTTCAGCCCCTCGGCTCGCAGCTTCTGAACCTGGACTCGCTTGAGGGAATCCACCTGGTTCGTGTAGTTGTCGGCACCGCCTGGCTTCGGATCATTGCTGGCCTTTGCCGTTCCCGCTGGTGGCGTGATGCCAGGCAGCATGGTCGGCGGCGTGTCGCTGTTGCTCGGCGACATCGGCATGCCAGGCGACATCGGCGGCTGAACTTCCTGCATGCCGCCCGCAGCGGCGACTGTGACAGCAGGCTTCTCGAGTGCTGCACGACACTCGCTGACCAGTTCCGTGTGCTTCTTCTTCGACGCATCGGGCAGCAGGTTCGGGTCGATGAGAACCAACACGCCGAGGGCGCGGTTGTAGTCCTTATCCTGGTGCGCCTTCTGGGCCGCCTCGAACGAACGGACCGCCGACAGCGTCTTCTGCGTGAGCCGTTCGGCGTCGATGGAGTTCAGAAGCGCGGTCGCTTCGTCCTTCACCCCGCCGAGGTTGTAGGCTTGCTGAGCGAGCTTCGCGGCGAGATCGAGGTCGCCGGTCTTGTACTCGTTCTCCGCTTGCAGGAGAAGTTTCCGACCGGTGAGGGCACCTTCGGGCGCGCTCGGCTTGCCGATGCTCGCGGTTCCCGGTGGCAGACCACCAGCCGGAGCAACTGGCGCAGCCGGCAACCCCAATGCAATCGGGCCAGTTGGCGAAACTGGCATTTCCGATGCGACTGGAGCAGTTGGCAGAACTGGCCCAACTGGTGAAACCGGGCGGATCGGCGTTGTTGGTCCAACTGGAACAAGCGTCTCAGGACCATGGGCCGCAACGAGACCTGCTGTTGCGGTCCCGAACTTGCCGCCGGATGCGGTCCAGAGTTGGCTCTTGGCATCTTTCACGTTGCCTGCGAACAGGCCCAGCGTTTGGGCGATGTCGCCGGCCCCATTCAGAGCGGCGTCGGCCTTCGCGTAGTCCTTCTTCGTCATCTGGTTCTTGGCTTCGCCAACCAGACCGTCGAGTGCCCGCGTACCGCGAGTGTTCAGTTCTTGCAGTTCGAAGCCTGGGCTGCGTTCGCCGCGAGCGAAGGTCGCACCGACGTGGTCGGCTTCGGTGAACTTCGCACGAGCTGCCGCGAACATGCCCTGATCGGCGAGCTTGCGACCCTCGGCCATCAACTTCACGGCCTGGGCTTTCTTGGTGTCTTTGTCCTTCGAGGCGGTTGACTGTGTGCCGGCAGCGGGAACCACGCCGCTTGGCTCGGGCATCTTGTTGATGCCGCCGGCCTGTTGAATGCCGGGAGTCGTTGGGGTCTTCGGCCCCTTCGCGATGGCGCCCGCTGGCATCGTGTTCTTGGTTTTGCCGCGTGCGGCCTGGATATCCTTGACCAACTTGTCGGGGCGGTCGCCGAATTCCCAGGCCGAGTATGGACCGTGGAGTTGGTCGGCTCGCTGGGCGAGCTGGAGCGCCCGATCGAGGTTGGCGGCTCGTTCCGTTTCGCTCTTCGTGGGCAGGACGAGAAGCTTCTTGGCTTCGGTCGCCATCTGCTCGGACTGCACTTTGTGGGACTTCACGACGGCCGCTTGCACGTCTTTGAGCAGCGAGTTCGGGGTGTCGTCGAAGAGACCCCATTTCCCGGTTGGATTGTTGGCCTCGGCAGCGCGTGCGAGGTCCTGGGCACGGTCGAACTGACCAGCGGCGAGAGCTTTTCGGCCGTCCTTGAGCATGCCCTGGTAGTCGCCCCCGGCTGGCTTGCCGGAAGAGCCTGGCTTGGCGGACGAGCCTGGCTTGGCGGACGAGCTTGGCTTGGCGGACGAGCTTGGCTTGACCGAGCCCGGCAGAGCCGGACCGCCGTTGAACTGCGCGTGAGCGACGCCAGCCCAACCGGCGATTACGGGAGCCAACAACAGGTTGGCAGCAAACTGCTTCCAGCCCCATTTTCTTGCTTTGAACACGTAGCCTCCTTCCCCTTCGCTCGAAGCCCGCACCGCAAGCAGCAACCGACATCCCCCGATGCCGTATGGTTGTGATTGCCCGGCGGCCGGCGCGATGCGGAGAGTCTGCGCTAACCCGGTAGCGAAGACGCGCATCGACCGGGGCCGTGAGCCCCCGCGTCGAGAGTGTGTGAGAAAGCGGGGGCCAAATAGCGAAGTATGAAATTGGGGTCAAGTCATTTCGGCTCAAGTTTCCGCGACCGACCTACACGTGACGTGTTTGCAACGAGATGGAATTGTCAAGCGCTCCTCGCGCTTCTCATTGGTTCCGGACGACACGCACACCCCACACCCGGAACCATCTGATTCAGAGCCGGAACCATGTCATTCGCCTCCGGAAACGAACGATTCACGTCCGGAACCATGATTTCAGACCCGGAACCATGATTTCAGACCCGGAACCATGTCACCTGTCCGGAAGAATGATCGTTATAACGAAGTGCCCGGTCGCATCCGTTTTAGGAAGATGACTTTGCGGCAAGCGATCGAAAGTGGAGAGGCCATCTCCTCAGAAGTGCTACGGTCTGATGTCTTCGCCCTGAAGGGGCGGGACAACATAGCCTGGGGCAAGCCGAAGGCGCCGCCCCAGGACCAGCCCAACCCCCATGATCCACCCCGAAAGGGTGGGACAACGACCATTGCCCACCGGGGGAGTTGCGAGCGTTTGTGTCGCACTCTTTCAGAGTGCAGGTGTTTGGGTGGTTGGTCCCGGGGCGGCGACCGCTTCGCGGTCTTGCCCCGGGCTATGTTGTCCGACCCCATTCGGGGTCAAGACAACTGTGGGTCAACTCGGGAGACTTGCGGCTATTTCGGCTTTGGCTCGATCACGCCGTCCCATTCGATCTTGCACTGTGGCAAGGCTTTCACGAACTCAGCGACAATCGCCGCCGTGACCTTTGTCTTCCGCACGTCAAGGAGTGTCAGGCGTTTACAGTCCTTGAAATATGCCAAGCCCGCGTCGGTGACTCGGGGGGCTGCCAGCAGAAGGTCTGTCAGATTCTTGCAATCTTTGAAGTTGACCAAACCCGCATCGCTCACCTGAGTGTTGCTCAGTCGAGAAACTTGAGATCGGTCAACTTGGCTAAATGGGCTAACCCAAAGTCGCTGACCCGCGTGCCGGAGAGCGTGAGGGCTGTCAGCTTTTTGTGATCTTCAGTCCGTTCTCGTGAGCAGCGGCAAGCCCTTCGGCCATCTCGCGAGCAATTCGCACGGCCTCACCAACGGGCACATTCGGATTCGCCTTGAGAGCGTCGGCGAGCGTTTGCCCCTTCAAGAACGGCATCGTGATGTAAGCGATGTCGCGTTCTTCAGCGACCTGATAAATGGCGATGATATGGTTGTGTTCGACCGCCGCTTGTGAGCGAGCTTCTCGGAGAAACCGAGCCTTCGCGGCGGGGTGACTCGCATATTGCGGAAGCATCACCTTCAACGCGATTTGCCGACGCAACACGGGGTCTTCAGCACGGAAGACCACCCCCATTCCGCCAGCACCCAGCACTCCAAGAACGCGATACTGTCCGAGCCGACCGAGTTCATCGGGCTTCTGCGGAGCTGCCAGGAACGGATACTCGGCCGAGGATGGCGGTCCGGACGGCGCGGCGAGGGTGCCGTCCGTGGGTGCATCGCTTGCACCGACACCAGCGACAACCGACGCCGTTTCCGGAAACTCAGACGGCGAAGCTTCGGACGCAGACGTGGCGTCGGCGGCGTTCAGCGAAACCGCTTCGCCGCATTTGGGGCATTTCGCGACGGCAGCACCCTCTGTGAGCGAAGACTCGCCCTTGAATGAGGCATCGCAGGCGGGGCACACAACGACGTGGGCAAGCATCACAACGCCCCGAATTAAGAGTTTGATTGGACCACGTTATTTTGCGATCGCTCGACAGACGCGGCAAGGAAGAACCTAACCCCAACCCCTTCCTCAGAGGGAATGAGAGCCGGAGAAAGCCCTCCAACTTCAGGGGGAGGGTTTGGGGAGGGTCCTGCGAAACCAACCACGCTCTCCGCACAACCCCACCAGACGTTAGACGCGAAACACCAAACACGAAACACTAAACACTTAACACCACAAAGAATGCGGACTATGCTGTTAGCAGAGTCGTCCAAACTCGTCGCACTATGTTCAGTTGGCGGCCTGCTCGGCCGGCCGGCTCTCGAATCACCCCAGAGGTTGCCATGCGAAAGCGGTTTGCGGTCGGGCTACTCGCCCTGACAGCCGGGTTCGTGGTCACGTTCGGCTCGACAGACCGGGTCGTTGCTCAAGGCGACAAGGAGAAGGATAAAGGCCCGCCTCCACCCAAGTTCATCTACGGACACGACTTGAAGGTCCGTCCGGGTGGGGAAACCGACTGGGTCAAAGCGGTCAAGATCGGCATCGAGGTGTTTCAGGACGAAACCACGAAAGCGGACATTGGAATCAGCGAGACGGGTTCCATCGCAGTGTTCCCCAAGACCGATCTCCGCGACAAGAAGTGCGAGTGGATGACCGCTCACGATATGTCGGTGCGAAAGGCCGGCGAGCCCGAGTTCACCGCCAAGACGAAGAAATTCGGCATCGAGCTGTTCAAAGATGAACGCTCGAACCAGTTGCTCTACGTCTGCGAGACGGGGTCGCTGGCGTTCGCGCCGGTTCCGGGGACTTTGGTCAGCACCAAGGGGCCGAAGTGGCACCACGCTTTGGAGCCGAAAGTCCGCGCTCCTGAACAGGACAATTTCCAGAACGCCAAGCGGGTCGGGTTGGAGGTGTTCAAGGACGAGAACACCGGCGACCTGATCTACATCACCGACGTTGGTGCCATTGCGGCTGGCAAAGCTCCCGCAACAGCTCCCGATCCCAAGAAGATTGCTCCCCCGAAGACGGAGTACGGTTTGGTTCTGAAAGTTCGCGGTGCGAACGAGCCTGACTTCACGGACAAGACCAAGCGGATCGGCGTTGAGGTATTCTCGGATCCGAACGCTGGCGACCAGCTCCTTTACATCACGGAAGCCGGGTCCATTTCCACGGCTCCGAAGCCAGCGACGTTCAAAGCTGGCGCGAAGGGCGTGACCTGGAAGAGCGCGATGGCGTTGAAGGCTCGCAAGGGCGGCGTGAAAGAGTTCGACAGGGCGACGAAGTACGGGGTCGAGGTGTTCGAGGACAACCGCACCGGTCACCTGATCTTCATCAGCGAAACAGGCTCGATCGCCGTGCTTCCGAAACAGTGAGACTTGTCGGTTGAGTTGGTGAGTTTAGCTCGCTGCGTTGCAGCAGGGCGATGTTGCGTCGCCCGAGCACTTGGCTTGTCGTGCGTCTCGGGGAAGGCTGTTCCAGCACCGCTTTCGGGAAATATCCCAATTGGTTTATAGCGGTCTGGAGCAACCCCACAAATCGTGGTTCCGCTATAAACCAATTGGGATATTTCCCGGCGGTGCCGTGAGCCTTCCGCGTCTCAGGTCTTGTGGTAAACGCCAACTCAGCCGACAAACGCGAAAGCCCACCGATTTACCCCGGTGGGCTTTCTGCTTATTCGATTGCAAAGCCGCAAACGGCGATCAAATCAATTGCTTGACCGGCTTCCCTTCGGGGCACAACTCGATCGGGCGACCGTCCTGTGCCTTGTACCATGTGTGCAGCGGCACGCCCATCACGTGATAGATCGTCGCGGCGATGTCCTGCGGGCCAACCGGATTGTCGGTCACATACTCGGCCAACGAGTTCGTTGCACCCACAACCTGACCAACCTTCAGCCCGCCACCGGCCATCACGGCAACGCCCGACGTGCTCCAGTGATCGCGGCCCGCCGTCGGGTTCACCTTCGGCGTGCGACCGAAGTCGCCGAACCACACGACAAGCGTATCGTCCAGCAAGCCGCGTGTGCTCAGGTCTTCGACGAGCGCCGACAACCCACGATCCACTCGCGGCAACAACCGATCCTTTAGGCTGCGGAAGTTGTTGGTGTGCGTGTCCCAACCGCCGTCGGTCACGGTGACGAATTGCACGCCGCTTTCGACCAGCCGACGAGCCAGCAAGCAACCCTGCCCGAGCGAGTTCTTGCCGTAACGCTCGCGGGTCTTCTCCGATTCCTGCGACAGATCGAATGCCTTCTTCGCGTTCGGCCCGGTGATGATGCCGTGAGCCTTCTCGTAGAATTCGTCGCGTGCCTTTTCGACGCCCGAGGATTCCGTGTTCTTCTGGTAGTTCTCCAGGTCGGCGAGCATCGCATAGCGACGATCGAGCCTGATGCGCTCGGAGTCGCCCGTAATGGCGAGGTCACGCACCTTGAACGTCGGCGAACTGGCGTCGTCAGGTACTTCGAATGGGTTGAACTCATCCCCGAGGAAGCCTGCGACGCCGCCGTTGAACCGGCGATCGATGCTCTTGCCGAGTTGCACGAACGGCAACATTCCGCGTTCGTAGCCGCGTTCCTTGGCGACGACCGATCCGAAGCACGGGAATGGCAGCGATGCGTTGAACTTGTGCCCGCTCATCATGAGATGGTCGGCGACGCCGTGCGAACCGTTCTTCGGGTCGTGCCCGCGGATGATGGCGAGTTTGTCGGTTTGTTTCGCGAGCATCGGCAGCGGATCGCAGAAGCGAACGCCTGGCAGTGTGGTTGGCACGGTGCCGAACTCACCGCGAATCTCGGCGGGAGCGTCGGGCTTGGGGTCGAACGTGTCGATGTGCGACGGGCCGCCTTGCATCCACATCAGAATGCAGCGTTTGGCCTTCACGGGAGCGGCAGGCGTTTGCGCCCGTGCTTGCAGGTATTGCGGTAGACCGAGGCCGAAGGCGCTCAGACCGCCGACGCGAAGGAATGTGCGTCGTGAGACGCCGGTGCAATCGGTAGTGGAACCAGTTTGAAGATCGAGCATGGCAGTGTCCCCGTGCGGGGTGGAGGCAGGAATACGAGGCGGGAAGAGGCAGCAAGCGGCGGGAAACTCGTCTGATGGTTAAGGATCGGCTCCGGACGGCTTCGTGTCAAGGCAAAAAGCGGCTCAAATCGTAGTTGGCGTGTCGATCACGAATGTGACGGGGCCGTCGTTCAGCAGTTCGACCTGCATGTCGGCACCGAAGCGGCCCGTTGCGACCGGCACGCCCAGCATCTTCAACGCCGTCGCGAACGCCTCATACAGCGGTTCCGCGATCGGTGGATGTGCGGCACCCGTGAACCCCGGCCGCCGACCCTTCAGGCAGTCGCCGTAAAGCGTGAACTGGCTCACGACCAGCACCGAGCCTCGCACATCCTGCACCGATAGATTCATCTTTCCATCGGGGTCGTTGAACGCCCGCAAATTCGCGACCTTTTCCGCAAGCCAATCAACTTGCTTTTGCGTGTCAGGGGGCGCGACGCCGAGCAGCACGAGCCAGCCGGCCGCGATCTCGCCAACGACCTCACCGCTCACCGTGACCTTCGCTTGCCGGACTCGCTGCAACACCGCACGCATCGCGACCCCATTGTGAAGGAAGTTGCTGATATCTTACGCCATCCGGGTGATTCGTATTCGGTCCGAGCCCGAGCGCCAGCGAGGACTCCCCAGCTACCTCGCTGGCGCTCGGGCTCGGACTCTACTGAGCCTTTGGGGGAAGCGAACTCAGGAACTTGTCGAGCGTGGCGATGTATTCGGGCGTGTAATGGTGGTTGTGGTCGCCACCGGGAATCGTGACGAACTGTTTCGGCTCGTTCGCGGCATTGAACAACTTCACACCGAGGCGATACGGCACAATTTCGTCAGCGTCGCCGTGAACTTGCAGCAACGGTCCGTGATACGCCTGAATCTTCTCGACTGAGTTGAGGCTCGTTTGCATCACCATCCGCACCGGAAGCAGCGGGACGATGCTCGCAGCGACATCGGGGAGGTTAGTGAACGTGCCTTCGAGGATCAACGCACGGGCACCGTCTTTCGCAGCGAGATCGACCGCGACACCGCCACCGAGCGAATGCCCCGCGAGAATGATGTCGGCTTCGCGGACGCCCGTGTGAGCCGCAAGCCAGCGACGAGCCGCCCGAGCGTCTTCGAGTACGCCGGTTTCCGTCGGCTTACCTCCGCTGCGACCATAGCCACGATAGTCGAACACCAGCACGGTTGCGTCCATTTTGTCGCGGAACAGCTCGATGACGTGTCGCCGTGCGGTAACGTTTCCACCGTTGCCGTGGGTGAACAGCACAACCTCCCCCGGCCCCGGCGGCCTCTTCTTGAGCAAGCGATCAGCGAACCAGCCGTGCAGCCGAACGCCGTCGGTCGAGTCGATCCAGACATCTTCGACCCGTGGGTCGAGAGTCCAGTCGCCGGCGGGGTGTGGTTGTGGCTGGAAGACGATGGAGTTTTCGAGCGTGGCCGCTTTCTGACTGACTGCCGTACATCCTGCGACGAGTCCGACGAGAGTGGTGAGCGTGAGGAAAGCGGCACGACCCACGACCGCCCCCGAAGTTGGCGTAATTACGCGGAGTGTTTGTGGCTATTTGGGTGGCTGGTATTCCAATCTCGCTTGCTCGTGTCAACCTCGAAATGTCTTGCCCCCCTCACACGCGCACGCACGGGGAACCGTTTCAGCAAGCTTCGATAACCGGTGACGTTGCGGGACACGTCCGATAACACGGTTTGGTCGCCCTTTCGCCCT
This sequence comes from Planctomycetota bacterium, assembly GCA_021413735.1. Classification (GTDB taxonomy): domain Bacteria; phylum Planctomycetota; class Planctomycetia; order Gemmatales; family Gemmataceae; genus Gemmata. The sequence continues at coordinate 10,472 of JAIOPV010000111.1, read as the reverse complement.
CACCATGACGAGGTTTCTTGATGCGGTGTCGTTTACTCCTGTCCGCTCTCGCCCTGGCGACCATCGCGACCGGCTCGGAAGCTGGTCCACTCCGTCGCTCTCAACCCTCTTACCAGCCCGCTTACCGTCCGGTCGCCCAACCCTCTTACCAGCCCGTGGCGCAGTCGTCGCCTGTCACACCAACGCTTCTGATGTCCACCAGTGGCGTCCTCACCAATGCCACCCCAACCGGAACGTCTGCCGTCGAGTACGTCAGCGGCTACACTCCTGTCGTGGGCACATCGAACTTCCCGGAAGCGGCCATCGTTCCCGCCGACGGGTTTGCTGGCGACGGGCTCGATGAGGTGAACGCGAAGCGGGCATCCCGCGGGCTGCGACCGTTCGTGCGTGATGAAGGTTTGACGCATGCGGCACGAGCGTGTGCCCAGTTCCGGGCAACCAACGGGTTGTTCGGCCACACCTCGAACGACTTCTCGTTCGTGCCCGCCGGGACGTCCGCGAGTTCCGCTGGGTGTGCCGCGTATCCGGCGAGTTACGGCTGGATGAGTTGCTGTGTGTACGAGAACTACACGTATGGCGGCGCAGCGTATGTGACCGGCCGCGACGGCAAGCGTTACATGCACCTGTTCGTCCGGTGATCTGGTGAGACCGCGAAGTCGCAAGCGGACCCAATCGCTGGAAGCCGCTTGCGACTTCGCATCACCCCTTGATAAGCCCTTCCAATACTGCCCTTGCCTTGCCGGTCTTCAACGCGGCATCGGCCAACTCCACGCCTTCCTTCAACGTCTTCACAGCCTCCGCTGCCCACAACGCCGCAGCTGCGTTCGCCAACACGATGCGACGTGCCGGGCCGTCAGCGCCGTTCAGCACCCCCCGAATAATCGCAGCACTCTCCGTCGGATTCGACGCCTTGATCGAACGCAACGACACAGCACCCAACCCAAACTCGTCAGGGTTCCACTCGCGCGTTTCGTACTCCTCACCGCGAACCACTCGCACCATCGTCGGAGCCGACAAACTCACCTCGTCGAGTCCATCGAAACTGCACACCAAAACCGATTGCCGCGTGCCCAGCGACGCCAACGCACCCGCCAACGGGTCGAGCAGGTCTGGCTTCCCCACACCAAGCAACTGATACGGAGCGGTCGCCGGATTCGCCAACGGGCCCAGCAAGTTGAAGATCGTACGCACGCCAAGTTTGCGGCGAAGGTCCGCGACGTGTGCCATGCCACGATGAAACTGCGGTGCGTAACAGAACGCGAAACCCACCCGGTCGAGACACTTCTGCGCCCACTCCACACCCGCTTCGATCGGCACGCCAAGCTCACGCAACACATCGGCGCTGCCGGACTTGCTCGACACAGCACGGCCACCATGCTTCACCACCGGAACGCCCGCACCCGCCGCCACAAGCCCCGCCGCCGTGCTGATGTTGAAGGTGCCGCTGTCGTCGCCGCCCGTGCCGCATGTGTCCAGCACCGGGCCTGACACCGGTACAAGGCGAACCATCTGCTCACGCAAGACGATCGCGGCTGCCGCGATTTCGTCAGCCGTCTCGCCCTTCATGCGCAGAGCAGTGAGGAACGCAGCTCCGCGAGCGTCATCGACACGCCCCGCAACGAGATCGCGCACGGCTTCCGTGGCACGGCCAGCCGGCAAATCCTGCCCGGTAAGCAGCAACGGGAACAACTCAGCAAACCAACTTGGTGACGTCTGCTCCACACAACACCCCCGGCGAGCCACGGGGTTTATCCCCGTGGTCTCCGCTCGTGATAGCCAACACCATGGGGATAAAACCCGTGGCTCGCGAGACATTTCGACCTTCTCGACTTGTGGAATCCTACACGAAACTGGCCATTTTGGGGAATTTCTCTCTTTCTTTCTGTACACCTGTCACTTATACTTCCATACACGGTGGACAGGCGTAGGAGTTGCGGCAATTGGGCAAGCTGTTCCGATCAGGCAATCCACACAAACCTTCCCCCTCAAACCAACCACATCCACCCCACCTCGACAGGATTCCAATCGTGAACGAGCATGTGCAGTTGACCGACAAACAAGAGAAGATTTACCACTTCATCCGCAAACACATCGAGTCCAAGGGCTATCCACCCGCGATTCGCGATATCTGCGATGCCTTCGGCATCTCCTCCCCCAACGGCGTCATGTGCCACCTGAAGGCACTGGAGAAGAAGGGGTACATCAACCGCGTCACGAAGAAGGAAAACGAGAAGGCACAGGCACGCGGCATCACGATTCCGGGCGTCTCGGCTGGTGGACTGAGCTTCCCGCTGCTCGGTGTTGTCGCGGCAGGCAAAGCGATTGAAGCGGCTGACACCGAAGACCGTCTCGAAATCCGCGACCTCTTCGCGGGCGACGAACTCTTCGTGGTGAAAGTTCGCGGGCAGTCGATGATCGAGGGGCAGATCGCCGACGGCGATTACGTCGTGATCCGCAAATGCTCGACCTGCGACAACGGCGACAAAGTGATCGCGATGGTTGATCGGGCGATGACCTTGAAGAAGTATTACAAGAAGAAGAACGAGATTCGCCTCGAACCGATGAACAGCACGATGGAACCGATCATCGTCGATCCGAGCAAGCAAGACGTGCAGATTCTGGGCGTGCTGACGGGCGTCATCCGGAAATGCTGAGCGTGTTCAGATCCAGTTCGGTTCGGCGTCCAAATCCGCCGGCGCGAACTCTTGAAGCTTCCACTTCTCGACCGATAACGCAGCCATCGCCGCGTTATCGGTGCAGAGTGCCAACGGTGGGATGAACAGCTCCGCCCCTTCCTTCTGGCACATCGCCGCGAGCGCAGCCCGCAACGGCTTGTTCGCCGACACCCCGCCACCCACCGCGAGCCGTCGCATTCCCGTCTTCCGCATCGCCTGCTTGCACTTGATCGTCAGCACATCCACCACGGCAGCCTGAAAACTCGCCGCGAGATTCGCTCGCTTCGGTCCAGCTTCCGGTGGCTTCGCCTTGCTCACATCCTGCCCGTGACACGCATACAGAACCGACGTCTTCAGGCCGCTGAAGCTGAACTCCAGTCGGCCGTCGTCGGCGAACGCACGCGGGAAGGCGTGAGCCTTGGGGTTGCCGTTGGCAGCTTCGCGTTCCAGTGCGGGACCACCTGGAAAGCCCAGCCCGAGAATGGCCGCGACCTTGTCGAACGCTTCGCCAGCCGCGTCGTCTCGGGTGCCGCCGAGGAGCGTCATTGACAACGGGCTGTCACAGCGGAACAGTGCCGTGTGCCCGCCGCTGACCACAAGCCCAACGCACGGGAAGATGTCACGCCCCGCCGCCAGCCGACACGCATAGATATGGCTTTGGACGTGGTTCACCGCGATCAGTGGAACGCCCAACCCGAGCGCGAGCATCTTCGCGGCCGAGACGCCGATCAACAGCGCTCCGACGAGTCCGGGCGTGTTGTGGACCGCCACGCAGCCGATATCCGCAAGCGTGACGCCGGCCTTGGTGAGTGCGTCGTCGATGACCGGGAAGAGATTCCGCAGGTGGGCACGCGACGCGATCTCGGGCACGACTCCGCCGAACTTGGCGTGCAGATCGGTCTGCGACGCGACGACGCTCGACAGCACGGTGAGTTCATCGGTGAACACCGCAGCAGCCGTTTCATCGCAACTCGTTTCCAACGCAAGGAACTTCATGGGGTTGATGTATTCCGGCGAACCCAAAGAGTCAGCGATATGGTGAAGATGGTGAAGCAATGGCCAAATTTCCGGGACCGCCTACGGCGATGGCGCTTCGAGCATGGCAGGAGTCGGTCGGCCCAGCGCAAGGGTTATCAGCAATACGGTTGCGGTGCAACTCGTCGATCCAACGCCCAACGACCGCAACATGACCGACATGATCTACGCCTGGGGGGCAGTTTGATGTGGATTTCGGTTTGAAGAGCGTGTGACGTGCGAGCCATCATTTGATAAGAGAGGCAGCCGGGAGGTTTCCCGGCTGCCTGCATTTCGACATCAGTCGTCCCGACTGCCGCTCATGAACAGCATCAGGATGTAGTAGAACAGCATCGCGAACGAGCCGAACAGTGCCATGCTCGCAGCAACGTGTTCATCAGTTCGGTAACGGTGAATGATGTTCGATGTGTCGTAAATCACGTACCCCGCGAACAGTGCCACCATCAGCGAACAGAAGATCAAACCCAGGCTGAACCCGCCAATCATCGCGGCGATAATCACGCCCAGAGCCAAGAACGAGCCAATCGCAAGAACCGGACCCATGAACGAGAAGTCCTTGCCGGAGATGAACACCGCTGTCGTCAGGCCGGCGAATACCATCAGCGTCACGATGCCAGCCTGAATTGGCAGGTTCGCGTTGCCGACACCGTATTTCGGATTCGACGCGATGGTCAGAATCGGCACGAACAGCAGAGCGTACAGCAGCACATACAACGACAAACCTGCGTATTGCAGTCCGACAGACGACCGCGATTGAGCCATCATCTGGGCCGCGACAGTACCACCCATGAACAGCACCATCACGCCAAACCACGCGAAGCGGTTTGCCATGAACACATCACGCAGAATCTCTTCGGCGAGTCCCGATGCGATAAGCCCCGCCGAGACGCCGACGAAAGCCAGAACTGCAACCGCGAGGTGGGCGTACGTTCGTCGGATGAACGCGACCCGCGCGCTCACCGGAGCTGATGCAACCGTGTCACCGTAATAAGCATCGACGGAACTCATTGTTTCCACCTTTGGCAAGGGCACCGCAAACGCGGAGGGTTACTCCACTATATGCAGGTCGCATGCCGGACAACAACCCAAATGGACCGTCCGGCTCACGAACTCACGAACAAACCGTCATGCCTGGTGGTGTTTTGTTGAAATGCTTTGCAAGCCACGGGGGTTATCCCCGTGGTCTCTGCAACTGTTCAGCACCATGGGGATAAACCCCGTGGCTCGCCAGAACGGCCTCAATACTCGAACGTGTTCTCGCCGACGCCCGTGTTGAACTTCAGGTCCGTGAAGCTGTACGCCTCAAGCAAATCGCCTGTGGTCACGCCAGCTTTCGCGTCGTCGTATGCCTCGAACCGCACCGGCAACTTCGTTTCCTTATCGACGTATACCACCATCTTCGCGGCGTAGCGGAAGGCGTGCGGGCGACGTGTCAGAATCTCGTACCTCGTCACGTTCCGATTCGCGAACTGGAAGTCGGCCGTGTACACGTCAACCGGGTTGTTCAGCGTCTTCTCGCGAGCCGTCGAGGTTGCGATCAATTCGACAATCGCACTCATTCCCCAGTCGGTAACGGGATGGCGGTTGTCGGCCAGGAACTTCGCATCATCGACGTCGAGTTTCTGGAAGCCCTTGCGACCCGCGACGCCAGCCGGACGGTACAGCACCTTGCCGGGCTTCTTCGCGGAATACGCCACTTCCATTCCGACAAACGCATCGGGCCGCACGAACTTGACGTACATTCCCGCGGGACTCACTCTCGCCTTGATTTCGCCGACCTGCTCAGCCGTCAGCGTGCCGTGCAGTCGTTCTTGCCGTGTGAAGGTGCCGGTGTAATCGCGGTATTTTCCGAGAGCCGTTCGGGCATCGGCGAGCATGGTGCTGAGATCGGCTGGCTTCGATGTTTCGAGGACGACCGTGGGCGTCGAGCCGGAGGCTTGCTTCACCGTGTCGGGCTGTTTAGGCGTTTGAGCCAGCGCAAGACCCACCACAGCGGCTCCGCCGGCCGCGGCTCCCAATCCGACGATCAAGTTCCGTCCCAGCATGGCAACACTCCCTTGGCCGAGAATGAGTTGGTACTCGACTGCGGGGAATAGCCTGGGTTGCGAAACGGGGGAAGGCGAGTTTCAAAGACTCAGAAGAAAGAAGAATTCGCCGCACGATCAAAACCCGATTCAAGAAACGATCCAGACAAAAACCAAGAGAGTCATTTTGAAAGACACACAACTCTGGTCTTCAATAATGGCTCTCTGCTTTGTTTTGATCGTGTCTTGAATCGGGTTTCAATCGTGCGGCGAATTCTGACTTCCTGCGTTCGTAAGATAACCCCATGAGCATCCAGATCCTCACCATCGAGTCGGAACCGTTCGCCGAGAACTCATACATCGTGTGGCGCGAAGGCAGCACCGAGGCATTTGTGATCGACCCCGGTTTCGAGCCTGACCTGATTCGCGAAGCTCTCGCTGACCACGGCTTGAGCCTCGCAGCGATTGTCTGCACGCACGGTCACGTCGATCACATCGCCGGCAACACCGATTTGAAGCGAGCGTTCCCGGATGCCCCCATCATCATCGGCACCCGAGACGCGGCGTTCCTGACCGATGCGAACGTCAATATGAGCGCCGCGTTTGGCTTCAACGTGACGAGCCCGCCCGCCGACCAGTTCGTGAACGAAGGCGACAAACTCACAGTCGCGGGAATCGAACTGGAAGTGTTCGACATTCCGGGGCACTCGCCCGGGCACGTCGTGTATCTGATTCGCGAAATGAAACCGAACGTGGTGCTGGGTGGCGACGTGCTTTTTCGTGGCGGGATCGGTCGCACGGACTTTCCTGGCGGCAGTTTTCCGCTGTTGAAGTCAGGAATTGTGCGTGTGCTGTGGCCGATGCCGGCGGACACGGTTGTGTATCCTGGGCACGGTCCGGTGACGACGACGGGGCACGAAAAGAAGACGAATCAGTTCCTGATGGACTGAGCAAACATGGTGTAGCGGTTGCTCTGACGAGGCGACATACGACTCGCGGACCGTTGGGTCCGCCGCTCTAGGCCGGCTTTTTGATTTACCCTTTTCACAATCGCCGGGGTTCCCCTGTTTACCGGTCCGGTTCCGTGGGCTATATTGAAAAATTGAATCCATCCCGACACGTCAGTCGGCCCGCGATATCCCTGTGAGATTCCCGGCGTGAAGGCGATCATCAGCGACATACACGGAAACCTGGAAGCCCTCCAGGCCGTCATGGCCGACATCAAATCCCAAGGCATCACCGACGTCTATTGCCTGGGCGATATCGTGGGCTACGGCCCCAATCCACGCGAGTGCGTCGATCTCGTCATGGAGTGCAAACTCGTCATCCTGGGTAACCACGACCAGGGAGCGATGTTCGATCCAGACGGGTTCAACAAGTCCGCCGAGCAAGCCATCTTCTGGACCAGGCAACAACTCGAATCCAGCGGCGAACCGCGAGCAACTCGCGAAAAGCGATGGGAATTCCTCGCGGAACGTCCCCGCAGTCATCGCGAAAACGGTCACCTGTTCGTTCACGGCAGCGCCCGCAATCCGCTGAACGAGTACGTGTTCCCCGAAGACGTGTACAACCAGCGGAAGATGGAACGCATCTTCGCGTTGGTCGAACGATACTGCTTCCAGGGTCACACGCACGTTCCGGGCGTCTTCACCGACAGCATGCAGTTCATGAGCCCGGATGAGGTCGAGTTCAATTACAAACTCGACGGTCGCAAGACGCTGTGTAACGTCGGCAGCGTGGGCCAACCGCGTGACGGCAACTGGCGCTCGTGCTACGTCGTGCTGGATAACGACACGATCAAGTTCCGCCGAGTCGAGTACGAATGGCAGAAGACCCGCGAGAAAATTTACGAGATTCCGGATCTCGACAACTTCCTCGGCGACCGCCTCGGCGAAGGACGCTGACAGAAATTCGGATTTCGGATTCTTGGTATTCGCCGCTTGCGGCGTAGCGCTCTGTCGGAGCGCTACGCCGCAAGCGGCGAATACCAAAATCTCTCGGTTGTTGTCTCGAATTACCTTTGAAGCCCGTGGGCATCGCCCGCGGGCTTTCGAGTTTCCTAAGATACCTGTTGCCCAACTAACCGCAGTCCGCACGAACGGCCGCCTCATGCGCAATAACGTTCTGAATGTCCTGTTCTTCCTCGTAATCGCGGTCGGATTCTATTTCCTGTGGACCTACGCCGAGAAGAACTGGCTTCCACAGCCGCCCAACCCCGCCGAAATCGCCAAGAAGAAGGCCGAGGCCGAGGCGAAAGAACTCGCTGCCCAAGAAGAACTTCGCGCCTTTGTCGAGAAGAGCGAGAACGAACGCAAACTCGCCACGAACGCCGTCGCGGGCACTGCCGTCACGCAAGTTGCGCCGGTCCTTCCGCCGAAGCCGGTCGAGCCGCCGAAGATCGCCGCACGCCGGGAACGCCCCACGCTCATTCAGTTGGGCGATTCCACGTTCAATAACCAGGTGATGCTCACCACCGAGGGCGGCGGCATTCAGCAAATCGTGGTGCCGAAGTTCGAGGAAGCCAATCGCCTCGGTCGCGGTGTGCCGAACACGCCGCTCTATCTTGTGCCGGGGGTGCCGCGAGTCAGGCACAAGTATCTCGCGGACGCGTACCCCACTCCGGATCTGAAGCCCGGCCTCGTGCCTTCCGAGACGGAACTGGCCGAACCCGCGTACACGATCTTTCACTACCCGACCCCCGACGACAAAACGCCCGACCCGAAGCTCGGCGAGATGCTGTGGAATAAGGTCGTTGAAGAGCTGCCAGCCGACGGCGATCACAAAGTCGTCTTCGAGGCGAGTCTCGGCGAACCGTACTTCGTCAAGTTCCGCAAGACGTACACGCTGTCGCCGAAAGATTACCACGTCGCGTTGAAGATCGAAATCGAGCGACTTCCCGGCGGCGTGAAGGGCAAGGGGCAACTGCGGTATCAACTCTCGGGACCGCGTGGGCTACCGATCGAAGGCGAATGGTACACCAACGTTCACCGTATCGCGTTGATCGGCTGGAACGACCGCAAGGGCACCCCACGTCGGCAATACGAGACCGCCACGGAAGTCGGGGCGAAGCGAGGCGGCGAACCAGTGCCCAAGGGTGAGAACACCTTCAAGTACATGGCCGTCGCGACGCAGTTCTTCGCCTCCGCGGTCGCCGTCGACGACACGGCCGAGGGCAACGCGAAGAACCCGTGGGCTTACGTGCGAGCCACGACCGAACTGCCGTTCGACAAGAAATCCGACAAGAACCTTCCATACTTCGACGACGTGACCGTGCGAGCCGCGTCGGAGGTTCTCGATCTCGCGCCGGGCGATCCACCGGTCACGCACAGCTACATCATCTACAACGGACCCGCGAAGGTGAAGTTGCTCGGCCTGATGGACGGCGCCAAGGCCGTGGATCTGTCGTTGGTGAATCGCTATCAGGACAAACTCGGGCTGAAGACGATCACCGATTACCAATCCCCGACGTGGCTCGGCACCTTCGCAAGCACGATCTACTGGACCGATCTGGTCATCGCGTTCACGAACCTGATGCACTGGCTGCTGGCGACGCTTCACACGGTGATTCCGTCGTGGGCGCTCTGTATTGTCGCGCTGACGATTGTGGTTCGGCTCGTGCTTCTCATCCCGAGTAAGAAGCAGACGAAGATGAACCTCAAGATGATGGAGGTGCAGAAGAAGCTCGCTCCGCAGCTTGAGGAGATGAAGAAGAAGTACGGCGACGACTTCCACGGCTACAACCAGGCGAAGATGAAGTTGATGATGGCCAACGGTGCGAACCCGCTCGCGGCGATGGGCGGCTGTCTGCTGCTGTTCGCGCAAATGCCGATCATGATGGGGCTGTACTTCTGCTTGCAAGAGAGCGTGTTCTTCCGCCTCGAACATTTCCTGTGGATCGACAACCTCGCGGCGCCCGACATGACGCTGTGGTGGGGCGAACACATTCCGTATCTGAGCAGCCCGGACAACATCGGCGGAATGCTGTACCTCGGGCCATATTTCAACGTGTTGCCGATTCTGGTGGTGCTGTTGATGATCGGTCAACAGTTGGCGATGCTGCCGCCGCCGATCGACGAGCAGGCGAAGCAACAGCGCATGATGATGAAGATCATGATGTTCATCATGCCGTTGCTCTTCTACAAGTTCGCGGCGGGGCTCGCGCTGTACTTCATCGTCGGCACGATCTGGGGTCTCGCCGAGCGCAAGCTTATCTCGAAGTCGGCCGACGCGACCAGCGGCGCCGGTCCGGATGTGGGTTTGCCGAACGGTCAGCCAGCAGCGGACGCTCCGCCGAAGCCGAAGGGTATGCTCGGTCGGCTTAAAGAGGCCGCACAGAAGCGGATGGAAGAGATCCAGAGGCAGGCCGATGAGCAGTCGAAGCGGATGATTCGCAACGACAAGAACGGTCCACCTTCGGGACCGACCACCGACGGCGTGAACCAACCGCCGCGACGCGACGACCGCCGCGACAAGAAAAAGAAGAAGCGGAAGTAACCGGGGTTAAACTTGCGAAGCCGCAAGCGGCATTCTGCTGCTTGCGGCTTCGCAGAATTCCCACCGCAGGTGAGCCATGCCCGCGAAACGCATCCTGATGCTCGTCGGTGACTTCGTGGAAGACTACGAAGCGATGGTGCCGTTTCAGGTGCTGTCGCTCGTCGGGCACACGGTTCACGCGGTCTGTCCCGGAAAGAAGACTGGCGACACCGTGCGAACGGCGGTCCATGATTTCGAGGGCGAT
>JAIOPV010000199.1 GCA_021413735.1 Planctomycetota bacterium | reverse complement strand
GGACCCGGTCGCCAGCCCAACACCTTCGCCGGGTCGGGTAACCCGGCGATGGCATCGACCAGACCACGGGTTTTGCTCCGCACAAACTCCAACATGCCGACCAGATCGGATGGCGTCACGGCAAACCTCCCGAATCATCACCAGTTGTGTTGGAGTGTATCGGGTTTTTGCCCTCTCCCCTTGCGGGAGAGGGTGGCCGCGCTTCGCGGCCGGGTGAGGGGTAAAAGCGTTGCAGTCGTTCAGGCTTCGACCCCTCACCCGCTCGCAAAGCCTCGCTGCCCTCTCCCACAAGGGGAGAGGACGAAAACCAAACACACGTATACCAAATCGATTCGGAATCACTTCAGCGCGGCTCGCTTCTCGGCGATGAGCTTCAGCAACGCCTTCTGGGGGTCGGCGAACTTCGACAAGCCTTCGCTCATCAACGTCTCTTCCAGCTTCTTCATGTCAACCTTCTTCGCGATCTCGTCGAGCACTTCCTTCGGCGGAAGCTGGTCGATCTGCTTCGTGAAGGTCTGACCGCTCGCCTGAACTGCTTTGTTCGTGGCGGGTGGGTTCGTCTCGATGTCGCTACCCGCGAACGCGGCCACGTACTTCCACGCCGCATCCGATGGCTTCTTCGTGCCGGTGCTGGCGAAGATCATTTCCTGTTGCAGCTTCGTGCCCTTGCCTGCCCAGAAGTCGCAGTTCAGCTTCCAGATGTGCTTCGCATTCACGATGCCAACCTGACCCTGTGCGGCTGGCGAAAGGTCGGCACAGTGTTTCTCGGTGTACACGTCGAGGCGACTCACGAAGATGCTGTACACGGTCTTCACGGTGTTCAGGTTCGGAAGACGCTGCATACCCTTCCACGTCGCGGCGCGAGCTTCGTTGTACTGCCGTTCGCTGAAGATCAGTGTGACGTTCAGGTTCACGCCAGCCGCGATGAGTTCTTCGAGAGCGCCGAGACCGCCCGGGGTCGCTGGCACCTTGATGAGCCGATTCGTGTGACCGGCCGACCACTTCTTGCCGAGTTCGATGTATCGCTTCGTTCGTTCGGCCACTGGCAGGTTGAGGGCGTTGTCTTCGATCAGTGGATCGAGTTCAAAGCTGACCCAGCCGTCGTTACCGCCAGTTTCCTTCGAGACCGGAGCGAACACGAGTTGTGCTTCTTTGACGAGCTTGTCGGTCATTTCCCAGGCGATGGTCGAGTCGTCGTGCCCGGCCTTCATGAACTTCAGGATGTCCGCGTCGAACCGGCCCGTCATGAGCAGGTCGGAGATGATGATTGGGTTCGAGGTCGCACCGGTGGCCCCGTTGGCCCGGTTGGTGGCGATCTCAACTGGATCGACGGAATCGAGCCACAGTTTCGTACCGGCGGCAACCAGCGATTGCAACGGAGTCATGGCGATGCCTCAAAGGGAAGTGGACAGTATCGCTCATGATACGGGGGTTGCTGGGCGGTAGCCACAACTATGAGCCGCAAGCGGTTTCGTCGGCCTGTGAAGCCGCAAGAGGCGACAGTTTCACCAGTGACTAATTGGTCCGGCGGGTACCGCGACATGTGCCTGCTGGGTGTCCCATTCGGTCCAGCCCTCGGGCACGCCGTCCGCGAACGGTGCGATGATCTCCTCGAACTCCTCCAAACTCAAAAGCATCACAAGTCGTTGCTGTACTTTCTTCGGGAACCGCAACGCCTTCGTGTACCATGTCGCCACCTTGCGGAAGTGAACGCAGCCACGGTTCTCCGTGCCCCGCCACGCCACCAGCCGCCGAAGATGCAATCGCATGAACGCGATTCTCTCGGCGTAGGTTCCCCGCGGGCCGGGGTCTCCGGTGTTCACCCAGTTCGCGAGCTGCCGAAAGATCCACGGATCGGCCAGCGCCCCGCGACCAATCGCGATGCCGTGACATCCCGTGTCGGTAATCATCTTCATTGCGTCGGCCACGTTCCGCACGTCGCCGTTGCCGAATACCGGCATCTTGTCTACGGCTTCGACCACTCGCTTGATGCCGTCATGGTTCACGCCGCCTGCGAAGCCCTGCTCGCGTGTGCGGCCGTGAATGGTGACCGCCGCGACGCCGGCCTTCTCGAACTCGCGGGCGAAGTGCGGAGCCGTCAGGTGGTCGTCGTCCCAGCCGAGCCGCATCTTCACAGTGACCGGCACCGGCACCGATTCCACGACCTTCCGCACCAGATCGACCGTGGCGCCGGTGGTGTCGCACATCATGGAGGAGCCGCCACCGACCGCCACGACCTTGCGAACGGGGCAGCCCATGTTGATGTCGATTCCGTCGGCGAGTTTTCGTTCGACGAGCCACTGAGCGGCTCCGGCCATCTCGTGCGGCTTGCTGCCGAAGATTTGCACGAACAGCGGACGTTCAGCGGGATCCTGTGCGAGCAACTCGTGCGTCTTCTTGAGGCTTTCGAGGATGGCGCGAGCGTTGACGAGATCGGTTGTACACAGCCCGACGCCGCCAATTTCGCGGATGGACAGGCGGAACGGCAGGTTGGTGTAGCCTGCGAGTGGCGCGAGGTTGAACCGCGAGACAAGCGTATGTGTCCCGATGGTGAGCGGTTCGCGGTAGTGTGCGGGGGGCGACGGAATTTCGGCGTTCGCGTTCGTCATGGAATTACTTTACAACAGAACCGGCACACCGTTTAGCCGCGACGCGAAGCGGAGCGCGACCGATGACGAGGTACGGACCGTGACGGAAGAAGAATGGTTCGCATGGGACAATCCTCGTCTCTTGCTTGAAGGGAACTCTTGGCGACCTTCGGGCGTAGTTTCGGCAGCATTTACAACTCGGCGATTGCGTCTCTTTGCGGTGGCATGTTGTCGACGTGTGCAGGAGAGTTGGTGGGACAGTCGATTGGTCGTCGCCGTCGAATCGGCGGAAAAGTCTGTTGACGCACGAGGCGCTGTGAAACGGTGGTTAGTCCCCGAGACGCGGCAAGCTCTGTCCAAGGCCGGAGCGTGGCTCATCACCCTTGAAGGCCAACTCGCTCAGGCAGTCATCGCCAAAAGGGTTCTGGATGCTGCCACGGGGTGTTGCTTTTACTCAAGCGTGTTGGTCGATGGAGACGAGGAATGCCGCTACAACGAGCGAATTGCTCAGGGTCCGCTTCTTCGCGATATCGTCGGGAACCCGTTTTGCCCCGTGGCATTCTCCCCCGAATGGCGGACGTCCACGGCGGTTGCCATTGCACAGGGGATGTACGAGTCACGCGACTTCAGCGCGATGCCGATTCTCGCGGATGCTCTTCAAGATGCCGGCTGCGACAACGACGACGTGTTGAACCACTGTCGCGATGCGAACGGCGTTCACGTTCGCGGCTGCTGGGTCGTCGATTTGGTGCTGGGAAAGGAACCACTTCTGCTCCGTCAGCGACCGACGACAACCCTGACATACCCTGCTCTTCGCAGCCACCATCGCCTCGGGGCCGTGTGCCTTCACCAACGTGTCGTACTTCGGCTTCATCGCCGCCGGAATCTTCGTCTCCGTCTCCGTCAGCGAAGCCCGGCTTGTTTCCTGCTCGTTCTTCAATCGCTCCAGACGTTCCGCAGCTTCCTTCTCGAATTCCTTGAACGCAGCCTGAGCGTCGGCCCAGGTCTTCTCGACCGTCGGAATCTCGTTCGTCTTCTTTTCGATCTCAGCGATTGTCGTCAGAATTGAGTCTTCGAGTTCTTCCTTCTTCGCCTGCGCCTGCTTGATCTCGGACTGTTTCGCAGTCATTTCCTTCGCGACGCTGATGCCGAGAAGTTGCTGTTCCAGTTTCTCCAGTCGAGTTTCGATCTCCTTCAGCGACGTTTCATCCGTGCGCTGCTTGACCTTCAGTTTCGTGATCGTGTCGTGGTGGTCTTTGTGAGCTTGCCGGGCTTCCTCAAGGGTTGCTTGCTGACCCTGAAGCACACGCGGTCCGCGGTCGATCTCAAGTTGCAGGTCGCGGAGATAACGGCGAAGGCGATGACACTCACGAAGTGCGTCTGTGACGGCGAGCATGGCGGCTCCTTTTCATCCATTGTACTGGCAAGGAGGGGAGAGGGGTTAGGGGAGAGGGAAGAGTAAAGGCTAAAAGAACCAGCGAGACAGCAGTTGCCACAAACGAAAAGGGGTTAGAAGACAGGCAAATGAGCCTGCATTCTAACCCCTCTCCCCTACCCCTTATCCCCTCGCTCACGTTTTCTTCAGCCCGTCCAAAAACCCTTCAAGTTGCCGACTGCGAACGGGGTGCTGCAACTTCCGGACAGCCTTGGCTTCAATCTGACGCACTCGCTCTCGCGTCACCTTGAAGATGCGGCCCACTTCTTCCAGCGTGTAGGTGTACCCGTCGCCGAGGCCGTAACGCAACTTGATGATCTCGCGTTCACGATACGTCAGCGTCTTCAGCACGCCTTCGATCTTGTCTTTCAGCATCTCGTTCGTGGCGGCGTTCACCGGCGACTCAACGGAGTTGTCCTCGATGAAGTCCCCGAAGTACGAATCCTCGCTCTCGCCAACCGGACGATCCAGGCTGATCGGCTGTCGGCTGATCTTCAGGACTCGCTTGCACTCTTCGTAAGAGATGCCTGCCGCGATGGCGGTCTCTTCGATCGTCGGCTCGCGGCCCATCTCTTGCAGCAGTTTCTTCGAGACGTTCCGCAACTTCGACATCGTCTCGATCATGTGAACCGGAATGCGGATCGTGCGTGCCTGGTCTGCGATGGCTCGCGTGATTGCCTGCCGAATCCACCATGTCGCGTAGGTGCTGAACTTGAAGCCGCGGCGGTGTTCGTACTTGTCCACGGCTCGCATCAAGCCAGTGTTGCCTTCCTGAATCAGATCGAGGAAGTTCAGCCCGCGATTGCGGTACTTCTTCGCGATACTGACCACGAGGCGAAGGTTGCCGCCGGAAAGTTCACGCTTGGCTTGCTCGTACTCCGCGAACCGCGACCGCATGATGCCCACTCGTCGCCGCAGACTCGCGGGCTCTTCGAGCGTGATGAGCATCAAATCCTGAAGTTCTTTCTCCAGGTTGCCACGTTCTTCCTTCGCGGCACGATTGCCCTTCAACCCTTCGACTTCTGCTTCGAGTTCGTCCATCCGCTGGCTGATTTGCTCCAGCTTCTTCATCAACGGCTGAACCTTCTGCGTGCGGATCGAGAGTTCCTCGACCAGCGTGACCGTCTTGCGACGGCGAAGGCGAAGGTGTTCGCGAAGGTCGTCCTTCTCTTTGACCGGTGTGCGGTCATCGAGCAGCCGTTGGAAGTCCTCGACGTTCGATTCCATGAGCGGTTCGAGCGTCCGCAGGTTGTGCGGCATTCGCGCGAGAATCTTGTCTTTCTCAAGGTTCTCGGTTTGCGAAACTTTGATCGTGCGGTCGAACGGCAGGTCGCCGGTGTGAACCCGCTTCAGGGTTTCGGTCACCTGTCGAAGTGCGTAATCGCATTCGAGAACTTTCCGGCGGAAACGCCGACGAGTTAGCTCGATCTTCATTGCGAGCGAGACTTCCTGCCGACGATCCAGCAGCGGAATCTCGCCCATCTGGGTGAGGTACATCCGGACGGGGTCGTCGATGTGGCGACCATCGCCGTCGGAGTCCTCGAAGGCGGGCGTTTCCGCCACGTCCGCGAGAATCTCGTCGGCAAGGCTGACGGCTTCACCCTCACCGTCTTCATCCTCGGCATCGAGGAGTTGGATGCCGAGTGTCTCGATGTGTTCCTGAATCTCGGCGAGCCGATCAGGTTCGGACAGTTCGGGGAGAGCAGCGTTGATCTCCTCGAACGTGAGCGAGCCTGTTTGCTTGCCCTTTTCGAGGAGTGCCTTCAGAACCTCGTCGGTCTTCCAGTCCATCTCACCCTCCCGCACGGGCCAGCCGCCCGGACACGTCGTGCGTCCGGCCGTGGGTCGAAACTCGTGTGCGAAACCTAGATGTACACTTCGCAGACTCTTTGCGAACCGCCGGGCTTACGCCTCGACGCTCGCCAAATCAGCCTGCGTTCTTCTTCTCGTGGGTCTGCATCAGTTTGCGAAGCAGTTCTACTTCCTGCTCAGCAGACTTCGCTCCCTGCAATTCCTGTTTCAGTGCCTTGCTCGCGACTTCCGTCTTAACTCGGCGAAAGTCCACGAGCACGCCCTGCAACTTCTTCTCGCGTTCTTCTAACTGCCGACCAACTTCCGACTGCCTCACCAACCAGTCGAATAGATCCGAACGATCTGCCAGCCGCTCGCGTAGAACATCCAGATCGGGCACCTGGCCCGCTTTCCAGGTGCTGTACATCTCGGTCAGCAACCGCCGAACTCCCGTGTGTTCGAAATCCTCGGGCCGAATTTCCGCTGCTGCAGTGGCCACCAGTCCAGGTTCCGCGATCAACAAGCGAACAAGCGTCGCCCCGAGAAAGTAATGCGGATCAGCCTTCGGAGTCGGACCGCCCTGGTTGCCTCCTCGGCGAACGGGCATCTGGCTTGCGGACGGCGTCACTCCGGTCTTCTGGGCTTCCACCAACATCCGCTGCTCGTGTTCGCGACGCAACTCGGCGAGGCGGGCCCACACCGTTTCTTGCCGCAAACCCAGGCGATGCGAAAGCCGTGTGATAATCAGTTCTTGCTTCACCTGTGCCGTCTGGCTCGGCATTGGCGGAGCCGCCGCGATGATTCCAAGAACCTCGTCGATCACTCGCCGGGTGCCTTCAACCGACGCGGCCCCATCCTTCTCCAACAATCTGTTTAGCTTAAAGTCCAGAGCGTCAACTGCCGAGGTCAGAATCTTACGAAACGTCTCGGCACCATCGGGCAGGATCAGCAAATCGCACGGGTCGAGCCCTTCGGGCAGCGTCGCGACGGCGAGTTCCACATCTTGCGACACGAAGATCTCAAGGGCACGGTCGACACCCGTGTACCCACCCGCATCAGCATCGTATACAAGCACCACCTTCGGCACATAGCGACGAAGTTGAGAAACGTGCCGAGCGTTCAGTGCGGTGCCCATCGTGGCGACCACCTGCGGCACCCCGCACTGGTGCGCCATCATCACATCGGTATATCCCTCGACGACCGCGAGATAACCTGCCGATGCACCAGCATGACGGGCCAGATTTAGACCGTATAGCACGTCTTTTTTGGAAAACAGGGGCGTTTCGGCTGAGTTGTAGTATTTCGGCGCTCGGCTGGCATACGGACTTTCGGGCATAATCCGCCCGCCAAACGCGATCGTCTGTCCGCGAACATCGTGAATCGGGAACATGACCCGGTCGCGGAATCGGTCGTAGAAGCCACCACTTTCCTGCCGTGATGCGATCAATCCGACTTCCACGAGCAGATCGGTCGAAATGCGTTCCCGTGCGGCGAGTTTCACGAGCCAGTCGCCAGCGAGCGAGGCGAAGCCGAGGCCGAAGTCGCGGACCGTCTTGCCAGAGAGCTTGCGACCGCCGAGGTACTTGCGGGCACCTTCGCCGGTTGGGTCTTCGAGGAGCGTGTGCTGATAGTGCGACTGCGCCCAGCGCATCACTTCGAGAAGGTGTGTCTTGTGGTGATCCTGCGGTGATTGTGTTTCGTCGAACTTGATTCCGGCTCGCTGTGCGAGTATAGCCCGCGCCTCAGTGAAACTGACCTTCTCCATGTGCTGGACGAAATTGAAGGCGTCGCCGTGAGCATCGCATGCCCAGCATTTGTAGCGCTGACGCTTGGGGTCAATGTCGAGGGAAGGGCGGGAATCGTTGTGGAACGGGCAGAGAGCTTTGAAGATGGGGCCGGCTGGCTTGATGGCAAGATACGAACCAACGACAGCGACAATATCGCTGGCGGCCTTGATCTGTTTAGTAAGCTCCACCGGGTCGGACGGCACAGGTCACCTGCGGATGGCCGGCAGCAGACGCTTACCGTTCCACAAATCCGGGCGGAAGGTCGCCTGGAAGTTGGAGTGGGGCAAGGTCAGGGTCCGGCTGTGATCTCTCTTTCCGCGGTCGGTCGGCCTTAGCGGTTGGTGGTCGGGTTCCCGTTACCCCGTGCTTTGGTGGAGCGTGGCGGTCCGGCGTTACGAGGCAAACACCACTGCGAGAAGTGGGTTTACGGCCGGGTGAATCGCCTATGTTGGGGTGGGAAGACCTCGAGCGTGCCGCGGCTCTCTCCAGAGCCTAAAGGTCGGTGCATCAATCCGTTGATGCTTTGCGAATTATAGCCGAGTGCTGGGAACCGTCAACCCGACTCCCGAGGACCGGCCGAACCGCCGCATGTCCGTTATTTACCCCATTTTCTGACCAACCGCCGACAATGGCTCGCGGATTCTTCGGAGTCGTTACGCGGAAGCGCGCTCTGCTTCGCCTCGTGGCTATTCACGGCACAAGCGGCGTAATCTATCTTGGGTCGCTCGTGCGAAGTCACAAGCGGCTTGAAGTCGTTTGCGGCTTCGCACGGCGCAAAGACCAATTTCCCCAACTGCACTTGACGATCTGGGTTTGAATTCGTACCAGATGTGCGGCATATTGAATCTGGGGACTTTATCCCCGTGGCAATGACTTGTTGGAGGACGACGATCATGCGAGATTTGCCCGATGGGCATCCGCTTTCGCGGATGTTCTCGGGGCTGGCGGAACACGCTTTCTTCTCCCACCTCGGCGTGGCCGACCCACCCCTGACCGATTACCTCTCCGGCCTGCTCACCCGTTTTCTGCATTTTGACGCGGTCTACCGACTCCGCAACGAGTCCGGCAAACCGATCACACAGTTGACCGAAATGGTTCTCGAAGCCGAACAGTTGCCGGCTGGCAAAACTCGTCGTGAGTATTACCGGCACATCGGCGACTTCGCGCTGTTCTGGACCGGGTTGTATCCCGAGGTTGTGGATCGCCAGCGAACTCGGCAGTGCAAGGATGCGATGGTGAACTACACCACGCAAGGGAAACGCGGTTACCTCATCACAAGCCGGATGGAAGAAGCTGAGCATCACGACGCGGAAGCGCACTTGTTCCGTCGGTTGAGCGATCAGTTCGAGTTGTGCGCGGTGGGGTTGCGGAAGGTTCGCGAGGAGTGGGAACAGGCACCCGAGCCACCGCCAGGCACGGCACTGATCCGCTGAAAACGACACAAGGAAGAGTCTCCTCTTCCCTGTGTGCGGTGTCGGTTGTTGGTCTACTTCTGAACCTGATTCGCGGAAGGCTCACGGCACCGCCGGGCGCACCGGTGGTGGTGCGTTCGCGGAACCACGATTCGCGGGGTTGTTCCAGACCGCGAACGCACCACCACCGGTGCGCCCGAAAGCGGTGCTGGAACAGCCTTCCTCGAGACGCAAGACAGACCATTCGCTCGGGCGACGCAACATCGCCCTGTCGCAAAACGACGAGCTAAACCCACCCACCGACACGCTTCAAATTCACTTCTTCTCAGGTGCAGCCGGTGCAGGTGCCGGAGCGGGTTGCACTGCCGGTGCCTCAACCGCCGGAGCTGCCGGAGCGACCGGAAGAATCTGAGCACCACCAAATCCACCCGGAATCGGCGGGCCATTTGGACCGAACGGGAACACCTGATTCGCCGGCGTTGGAGCCGTCGGGCCGTCAGCATCTTCGCGAAGTACCTTCGCCTTTTCCGGCGTCGTGATAAACAGCACATTGCTCATGCGAACCGCACGCAGATCAGCAACTTCCGCGAGCAACCGAATCGCAGTTTCCAACGGCACATCCTCAAGCTTCAGCGCCACAGCTTTCTTCGCCTTGTCCGCGAGCCGAGGATCCACGACGACGTTCGCACCAGTGTCAGTCGCAAGCTGCTTGATGGCGGTTGCGAACTCGTTGCCGTCGCAATCGACACTCACTCGCTGACGCAGTTGACGCGCCGTGACCCCTTCTTCGTTCGAGATGAACAGCCCTTCTCGCGTCAGCCCGAACTTCAAGTTGTACGGGTCCAACACGGCCTTTAACCCGTCCTTGAGTTTCACCTGCTTCAGATTGACCGTCACGGTTGGCTGGTTGATATCGAGTCCGAAGTTGGCAAGTCCGCTATCGAGAATCACGGGCAACTTCGACTTCTCTTTGATGTCGTTGACAACATCGAGAAGCGTGCGGGCCTGGTAGGTCATGTCGCCGACTTCGTCGAGCGCCTTGCGAACCGCCGTCATTGGGTTATCGGCCTTGGCTGGCACCGCGGGAACCGGGGCGGCTTGTGCTGCCGTCGGCGCGGCGAATACCGCGACCGCGAACAGCCAACGGAAGGTCACTCGCATCGGAGGTGCTCCAGATGTGTGGGCCGCCGGACAGCCGGAAGCCGGGAAACGCGACGGTCATTCTATCAGACGAACCATCAAAGCGGCCGGATTGCACCGCGACAACTACGGTTTCGGTTCTGGCTTCGGCGGTTCGGGTGGCTTCGCGGGCGCTTCTCGCAGTTTCTCGACTTCGATCTCCTGCTTCTCCTTCTCTAACCGCTCACCGAACATCTCGTTAGCGTGATCTCGGCTCGTAATCAGGTACGCGTTGCCTTTGCGAATCACGCGGAGATCACACTGCACAGCGAGCAGTTCCAACGCTTTGTCGGCTGGCATATTCAGCATTCGTGCGGTCACGAATCCCATGCGAGCGTCGCCAGATTGCGGGGCTACGATCACGGTCAGGTCGTTCTCCTCAGCTAGCTCCGCCACCGCCTCGTTGAAGGCCTTCTCCTTGAAGACGACAGACACGAGCGGCTCTTTCAACTGAGCATTTGGAGTTTCATCGGTCGCGTTCTTTGTTTCCTGCGCAGCAAACGCAATGGGAACGATCTCGATGTGCGCTCGGCGAACGAGAAATGTCGCATCTGCCTGGTCAAGGACTTGCCGCAAGACGACCCCTAACGGCAACCCTTTGCGGTCTGGTACTCGGAGCCGAAATTCTTCGGCGTCCGCTTCGGCATTTGCTTTGAACGCCTTCACGTTGATGACGATGGAAACCGCGTACTTCGCCTGAATGTACAGGGCGAATTCTCGCAGTGGGATCGCATCGCCTTTTTGCAACGTCGCCGGGCCTGCGAGCTTTTCAAGCAATTCTGCGGTCGGGTCGGGCTTCTTCTTGGCCGGAACGGGATCATCTGCGAACGCGGGGTTGGTGAGGAACGCGAATCCCGCGACGAGGGCGAACAGGTACCGCACGGACATGGAGGAACTCCGGGTGAGGTGACGGCCGTGTCGTGTTGCAATTGAAACTCATTTTCCGCCACGAATGTGCTCGGTCATCTCTTTGAGGACCGGCAGCATGTACGCGGCAATTCCGACGTGTGTTGCGTCGTACCAAACGATTTTCTGCTTCCCAGTCGCCTCCCACAAGACTTTTGCGGCAGAAGGAGGCACAATGTCGTCGCGACTGGCACACAGCATTAACAGGTTCTTGCCCTTGAGTTGTTTCGCATACGTCAGCGGGTCCACGGGGTTAATCAAGAGTTTGAGCGTGAATCTTCCGCCGAGCAAATCAATGAGTGGTCGATACGGGGCAGCTTGCGGGTGATCGTAATACGCATCGACCAGTCCGCCGCCGGGCAGCAGAAGACAAACGTTCTTGATTCGCGGTTCGTTGGCGGCAACCACAGCCCCGACGAGACTTCCCAAACTCGTGCCGATCAGGCCAAGGTTGTTTGTGTCGAACTGTTCCGGGCGAGACGCGAGCCACGCCACGGCACACCGCACATCGACTACCGTCTGCTTCACGCCTTCGATGCTCTTGGGAATGTTCGTCGAGATGAGTCTGGTCGAACTGCCTTCGGGTCGTCGCGGGCCATAGTGAGCCATGTACACGACCATGCCCGCGACGCCGTGTTGTGCAAGCCACATGCACTGACCACGAGCGATGAGCGCGTTCCCCTGCAATATGTCGAGTACGACGGCAACCGGGAATGGCCCCTTCCCCGCTGGAATGAACAGTTCACAGTGAACGGTGTTGTTCTCGGGAATGCTCGTCTTGATCGGCGACGGGAACGTGAGATCGTAAACCTTCACGCCGGTGGTTTTCAGTTCGTGGCGGAGCGAGAGCTTGTAATTGAAGTCGCAGGCGGGAAGGCGGTAGCGTTCGACGACTCCGCATTGCTCGTCGTTGGGGCAGTCGAATCGGAACGTGCCGGAATCAAGTTTCGGCTCAGCAGCAGTGAGCGGAAGTGCGAACAGTGCCAGGCACAGCGCGGAGAGAAACGGAAGGGCGCGATGGGTCACGGTGCGACTCCGCGGGATGAGATGACGGATGGACCGTCACCAATCATACCCGCGAGGTAGCCGTGGAGAAAGGCCGCTGACTCGTTGTAGCCGGGGTCTGTGACCCCGGATCATCTGAACAAAACCAAGACCAGCCTCCTGAGAGGCCAGTTCCAAAACCGCCTGCGAATCTCAACACGATTAGCGAGGGCGCACGATTGGCATCACCGGCGTGTTATAGCTCTTGTACTGCGTGGACGGGAACAGGTTCGGCGACGGCAACGCGCTCGGCCCGGCCTGCGTGTGTGGCACAATGATCTTCCTGCTGAAGAGATTGTTAATCGTCTTGATGTAGCCGTTGCTTTCGAGGGAGCCCGCAGCAGTATTGCCCACCAGATTGATCGCCTGCGAAGCCACATTCGCGGCCGCGCGACTTGGCTGAACCACGAGCTTGTTCGTGTTGATCGGCTTGTAAACGATGTCGCCTGCCGTCGCCGTATTGACAGCAACAATGGCGAGCGCTGCGGTCGCCCACAGTAGCTTCTTCATGAGTCGTCCCCCCGACTCGCGGCGTTCCCCGAAACCGTAACGAGTTTCTCGCCGCGTGAAAGTTGACCGACATACCGTGACCCTCGGCTGTGTCAACCCGAAAAATCTCCGCGTTACGAGCCGCAAGGGAAACAGTGAGGGTGTAAGATGCGGGAATGGACGTGAGGTATCTGCAATGACTCGCACACAGAGAAACCGAGCGATTGGGGTTCTCGTGTTGGTTTGCTGCCTTCTCGCGGCAACGCCACACGCGACCGAAACATCCGACGAGTTGATTCGTCGAGCGAACGCGGCATTCCTGGCTGGCGATCGCGACGAGGCGAACCAGCTCTATGAGATCGCCGAGAAGCAAACCGCCGACCCTGGCCTGGTTGCCTTCAATCAAGCGACGGTTCTCTTCCAAAAGGGCGATTTCCGCGAAGCCGAGGTTTATTACGCTCGCGTTCTCGATGATGCGGCGTGCCCGCCCGAACGAGCCGCGAAGTCGTGGTACAACCGGGGAACCTGTCTGCTGCGTCGTGGCGGTTCGGCAAGCGTGTACCGTTCTGCCATTGCGTGCCTCGAACGCTGCGTCGATTCGACGGTTGCAGATGAGCCTCTGAAGGCCGACGCTCGGCACAATCTCGAAATCGCGAAGCTACTTTGGAATGAGGCTCGCAAGGTGGACAGCAAAGAGAAGCCAAACTCACAGCCGCCGCCCGAAGATCCGCGAAGCGACCCCCAACCGCAGCCCAAGGCGCAGGATCCGGAGCCGAAAACAGAAGCCAAAGACCCCGGCAGCGGCACCACAACCGGAACCGCTCCGAAGACGACTCAACAACCTTCACCGCCGACGCCGAAGCTCGATCCAAACGCGACCCCAACGCACGGAACGCCGACTGCCGCACCGCAACTCAACAACGACAACTCGGTGCAGCAACTCAGCCCCGAGGACACACGGATTCACCTTCGCCGCATCGCGGAACGCCTGGAGAAAGATCGGCGTGATCTGCTGCGAACGCTGTATCCGCCGTACAAGCCGGGCACGCGAGACTGGTGACTTGGCAACGATGAAGGACGAAGGATGAAGGATGAATTCAGAACGAGGACAATCAGAAGCCGAAGGGCGTGGCTCTTCTGCCTTCTGTTCATCCTTCATCCTTCATCTTTCATCCTTGGCCAAGACATTCCCCTCGTCGGTCAGCCAGGCAGCGACTTCTACGGAGCAGCGGGCAACGGCGTCAAAGTCGCCTGGAGCGTGAACGCGACGGAAGTTCTCGAAGATGGCGAGATCGTCGCCACGCTGACAATCACGAACGCGAGCAACCCACGGAAGATCACGCGCCCCGATCTGAAGAAGCTCGCCGCGTTCAACGATCTGTTCTCAATCACCGACAACGTCGATCCGCCCGCTGCGGAAGGGGCAAGCGAAGTGCGGTTCTCGTATCGGTTGCGTCCGCGAAACCGCCAGACGGATAAAGTACCCACGTTCGAGTTCTATTACTTCAACCCCGCCGCTCCCGTCGGCAAGCAGTTCAAGCTCGCGACCGCCCGACCCATCGCGATTACGGTGAAGGCCTCGGCACCGAAGCTGAAACCGCCACCGATGCCGCTCACGGAACCCGATCAGCTATTCGCCATCGCAACCGGTACGTCACTGCTTTCGCGTGGGTCGATCTTCTCCGAAGGTTTGGCGTGGCTACTCGTGGCGATCGCGGGCCCGCTCCTGGCGTTGAGTTGGTATGTCGCGTGGAGGCGTGTGTATCTCGACGCTCAACGACTCGCGAAGATTCGGCGTTCGCGTGCTGCTCGTCGAGCGCTCGATGCAATCCGTCGGGCGGCTCATGAACCCGATTCGCACGCTGCGATCGCCGCTGCCGTGCTGAACTACTTGCGATCGCGATTCCCGTTGCCCCCCGGTGCCGTTACGCCAACGGAAATCGGAGCCGCACTGACTGAACTCGAAATGCCAACCGCAGACGCTGACGCGGTGGCTGGGTTCTTCCGCAAGTGCGACGCCGCCCGCTTTTCTTCTGCCAGTGACAACGCGGTGTCACTTGTCTCTGACGCTGGTGCCCTCATTGCTCGCCTGGAGGCCGCATGATGGCGAAGCGGCTGGCGTCACCACGCGACATGAAGGCAAGACCCCCTCACCCGCCACTCGAAGACTCGTGGCGACCTCTCCCCCCAAAATCGGGGGAGAGGTGGGGGTGGTTGGTGCATTTTGAAGGCAATTGGTCGGGAAAACCTGAAGAGAAGACAGGAGAGCCCCACCTCTCCCCCGATTTTGGGGGGAGAGGTCG
>JAIOPV010000198.1 GCA_021413735.1 Planctomycetota bacterium | reverse complement strand
ACGGGGAACGCGAGGTGTTCGGCCCATTGGTCCGTCGCTACGAACGCGAATTATTCGGCTACCTGCGGCGATATCTGGGCGACGATGACCTCGCCGACGATGTGTTCCAGAACACTTTCGTACAGGTATTCCTGAAGATTCAGCAGTACGAACCCGGCCGGCCGGCGCGCCCATGGCTTTACGCAATTGCCACGAACCAGGCGATTGATGCCCTCCGTCGGCGAAATCGCCGTTTAGCCGACCGCCCTGCCGACACGGTTTCGGCTCCCGACGAAGACGGCGAACCACGCCCACTCTTCGAGTTGCTGCCAGCTCCGGGTGATGCGCCACCCGAGGCCGCTGACAAAGATGAACAACGGGAACTCGTGCGACTCGCGGTGGCAAAGCTGCCCGAGTTGCTCAGACAGACGGTTCTGCTTGTGTATTTCCAGGGATTAAAGTACCAGGATGCCGCGGACGTCCTCGGTATTCCGGTTGGCACGGTGAAGTCGCGACTTCATACCGCACTGACGAAGTTGACGGAAGACTGGGCTGGCGAAAACGCGGAAAGCGGATTGAAGAGCATTTAGGTACGGGTCCAGTGTCGCCGCTTGCGGCGACGAACCCCAAATTGGGGACAAACTCATGACAACCGATGAAACTCTGATCGGATATCTGCTCGAAGCCCTCGACACCGAGGAACACAACGCGGTTGCGACTGCGATTCGTGCGAACCCTGCCGACACGACTCGTCTGGCTCAACTGCGCCTCGCGCTGGCTCCTCTCGCGGTTGAGCGTGCAACCGTGTCTGAACCACCGCCGGAGTTGGCTCTCCGCACCATCTCCCGACTTGCAGCGCATCTCGCGGACCACGAACCGGCGCAATCGGTGGAGTCGGATCACGGAACAATCGTCGCGGTGGCGCTGGCGATGGAGTCGGATTACAGAATCCCCGAAGATCATCCGCTCTCGTTCCCGAGTGTGCCGCCCCCGATGATGCGTCGTGCTCCGCGTGAGGAGCCCGAGACGCGAGTAGTTGGCGGACGCTTCCGGCCAGACATGATCGTCGCCTGTGGGATCGCCTTGTTCGCGGGCGGTCTCATCTTCTCTGCTATCGGGAACCTCCGCGCTCGAAATCAGGTTCTCGTCTGCCAGTCCAACCTTCACACGCTTCACACAGGGCTTGCAGGCTACGCCGACACGCACGGCGGAAGGTATCCGCAGATTGGGACGAAATCCAACCCGACCGCCGATACATTTGTGGCGGCTCTGGCCGAGGCTGGACAGGTGCCACCGGGGTTCCGAGCGCAGTGCCCGGCCGACCCAGCCGCAACCACGACTACAAAAGCTTCCACCCCAGTTGGGTACACCTATAGCCTTGGTTACCGGACCCCGGTGGGCATTCAGGGGTTCCACCGCCCCACGGCTGGCGGCGAACACGATCTCGTACCGATCTCGGCGGATTACCCGTCGGCCACCGCAGCACCCGCAGCGGGGCCACTTTGCCCGCACGCTGTCGGGATGAATGTGCTGTGCGCTGGCGGCAACGTTCGACACACGACGTCACCACTGATTGGTCCGAATGGCGACGACATCTATCGGAATATCTTCGGGCAGGTTTCTGCAGGTGCTAACCAAGACGATGTCGTGCTTGGCCGTCCGGGCGACCGCCCGTGAGTTTTCGGGCAGACTAAGCCTTCGCTTCCGGTATCGTCTGGAACGGTTCCGGAGATGGGAAGCTGACACAGCAAGTTCATCAGATTTGTCTGCGATTGCCAGAAAGTGTTCCCAGAGACCATGATCTGCTGCAGAACGCTCTTCTGGCCGATGTTCTGATGGACTTTCTTCCGGACGAATGGGATGGTTCCGGGTCTGAAATCCTGGTTCCGGACGTGGGGTGGGGATGTCGCCCGGAACCAATGAGAAATGCGGAAACCACTTCCTCTTCCTTGACAACTCCGCGATGAAAGATCAGCTCTTACTCCGATCAGTGCCGCCAAACTGCGTCGCCTTCGGGCAGATTTCCATACCCAATCTCAAAAACACTCGTGGAAATGATTCTGGCGGTGCGAACGACCGACACGCATGTTAGAATCCCTCAATCGAACTCGAACATGTCGCGGCCGGCTCCGATCACGTATCGTTTCCGGTCGCTTCACATTGAGTCGCATTCCGAGGCGCGTGTGAAACGCTCGATCCGACTCCGCGGGATAAGCGGCGAGATCAAGGGCCAGGTGTGGGAGTCCGAAACGCTCCTGCGTGCTGGTCGCCTTGCCTCGCTGGAGATTGTCCTCGACGACAGTTCCGTCAGCCGCCGGCACGCCGAAGTTCGGCTCGGCGACGAGGGCTGGTTCGTCCGCGATCTTGAAAGCACCAACGGAACCTACGTCAATGGCGTTCGGATGGGACCGGGGGAGCACCCGCTTCACCAGAGAGATATCGTCCAGTTTGGCAAGGTTGCGCTGATCGTCGAAGGCGGCGAAACGACGATCGCCGAAGGACCAGCCTCGAACCAACACATCGTCGCAGCGGCCGAATCCACATTTGAAGAAGGCATCCGTCGGCTTGCGTTCGACCGCAATCACATGCCGCGTGCCGGGGAGCAACTCTTCGCGCTTTTGCGTGCTGGGCATCACTTCGTTCACATGCAGAGCGAGGACCAACTCCTCAACGCGGTGCTGAACGACGCGGTGAGCGTGCTGGAAGCACAGCGAGGAGCCATCGTTCTTGCCGAAGGGGATCTGACCGAGCCGAACCTCCAGCTTCGGGCGCTCGCGGTTGGTCAGGGCGAACCTCCGGGCCGATTCCACTTCTCCAAGAAGCTCGCTCAACGTTGCTATGCCGGCGGCGTCTCCCTGCTTTACAGCACCCTCAACAGCGAATCCGAGGGCAGTGCGACACAGAGTATGTCGGACGGCGGAATGGCGAGCGTTCTGTGCGTGCTGCTGCGAACCCCGCGAAAGCGTCTTGGCGTTCTGCACCTCGACCGAAATCTCGCACAGGCTCCGTTCAACGAAGATCATCTCTTCCTCGCAGACGCCCTCGCGGCGCACGTTTCAGCAGCGATTGAAAGCGCTCAGTTGCTGAAGAAGCAGCGCGACATGTTCCTGAAGACGATCACGATTCTGGCTCAGGCGGTCGAACTGCGAGACGACTACACTGGCGGCCACACGCAACGAGTGACCCGTTACGCGATCATGCTTGCGGAGAAACTGGAGCTTTCGGAAGATCAACTCGAGTTGGTGAAGTTCGGCGGTCCGCTCCACGACATCGGCAAGATCGGGATCGACGACGCAATTCTTCGCAAGCCTGGGAAACTGACCGCAGACGAATACGCGAAGATGCAGAAGCATACGACGATGGGGGCGGAGATTCTTCAGACAGTCCCGGACATGCACCCGATCATTCCGATTGTGCGCAATCACCATGAACGCTGGGACGGAACCGGCTACCCCGACGGGTTGGCTGGCGAAGCGATTCCATTCCTCGCTCGAATCGTGGCTGTCGCGGATGCATTCGACGCGATGACATCGCACCGTCCGTACTACGAGAACCAGAAGGGGAAGCCGCCGTCGTGGGCGTTCAATGAGGTGGCGAAACAGGCTGGTCGGCACTTCGACCCGAAGTGTGCTGCGGCGTTTGTGGCGATTCGTGAACAGATCGTCCGCACGATGGCCGAGTTGATGCCCGGCACCGACTTCGACGAACCTGCTCCTGCCCTTCAAGCTGCGCTCGGCGAATACGTCCCTGACCCGCGAAATTGAGCTTCCCGTATTCGCGGCTTGCGTCGTCGCGAGCACAATAGCACGACGACGCAAGCCGCGAGTATCCTTGTCAGTCTGTCACCTGAAACGAGTCGAGGAATTCCGCCACGCGGGGTTCCTTGATGGCAGTTGCCGTACCCGCCACGATCGTCTGATAAACCCGCTTCCCAACAACGTAGACTCGCGCTCTGAGAAGGCCGTCGGCGGGCCCCTTCGGGGGTTGCGACTTCGCCAAGATTTCCATTCCCTGATACCGCCCTTGAAACAGGATCGACTTGCTTGACTCCAGGGTCGCGCCCGAGTTAGCCAGTGCAGCCTCGCGACCCTTTTCGAGCATTAACTGTGTCTCGATCGGATCAGGTTCAAACGCGGTCGGGATGTCCGTCACACCGACAATGAATCCCTCGTTGCGAAACGACTTCGAGAACATTACTACTTTGATTTGAATTGTTCGAGCGCCGATCTGCTGCTTCGCGTCTTGTTGCTTGTTCTCCGGCTTGCCTGGAAATTTCACTTTGAACTTCCATTCCTTCGAGACGAACTCTTCCAGTTGCGCTGGCGGTTCCTCCGCCGGCATTTTGCATCCACCAATCACAACCGCGAGACCAACGACGAAAATGACTGGGCGGAACATCGTCAATCCTTTCTCCATGTGGGGCAATGATGAAGGATCATCGTAATCGCTCGCTTTGGGGATGGATAGCTTGGAGAGCAACGCGACTCAGCCCCACAACCAACGGATCAACTCGTCCTGCCGCGAGTAATCAGGCACGATGAGATCGGCACCGGCTGCGATGAGTCTCGCTCGCTTTTCCTGCTGCACGACGCCCCATCCGCTGCCCGGTTCGGAACTCGCAACACCAACCGCCACGCCACCAACTCGCTTCACCTCTCCGGTCTCAACAACGCCATCTCCGAAGCCGAGTAACTCCTCGCCACGGATACCCAGTTCAGCGAGAAGCCGGGCAATCACCTTGCCTTTCCCAAAAGCCGGGTCATTATCCTTCGGTGCGTTGATCCCAGTCGGAAAGAACGCCTCCACGCCGAGAAGTTTCGCCTCGCAAGCGACATGATCGTATTCCGTTCCACTGGCCACGAACAACGGCACACCCTTGTCGCGAATGTTCGTGAGTATCGCATGGGCGTTTGGCACCACCCAATCCGCAGCCTTCGCGACACCCGTCTCCAGATCAGCCCAGCGTCCGCGAACGTCTCGCATGAGCCTATCGATGTACTCGCGAAGATATTCCCACGAGTCGGCTGGCGTTCCTCCACGCCGACGGACTTCATCAACGAACACTTCCATTTGCCGGATTGTCGGAGCGCCATTCTGAGCCATCACGAGGCGATCGATCGTGATCCATTCCTCGGCTTCGGGTTCCCGGAGCAGCGACGCCCCGCGAAGTCGTTCCAGCATCATGCCGACCATCACACGCGGCCAACCCTCGCGGATGAGCGAGAGCGTGCCGTCGAAATCGAACAGAACCGCACGGAACGGTCCACGACGAACAGACGGATTGATGAGTTCAGCCGGCGGCAACATTGGCGTCTCGGAAAGCAGTTAATCCTGTTCTTGTGTAAGATACGACCATGTCCGCGTTCGCGAATGCCCTGATCCTGACAGGTCCGACGGCGTGCGGGAAAACCGCCCTCGCGCTGGAGGTCGCCGACCGCATTGGCGCGGAGATCATCGCGCTCGATTCCATGACCGTTTATCGCGGCATGGACATCGGCACCGCGAAACCCGCGCTCGCGGAACGTACCCGCGTTCCGCACCATCTCATCGATGTTCTCGACCCCTGGGAATCCCTATCGGTGGCTTGGTGGCTTGACCACGCAGCCGAGGCGTGCCGGAATATCACCGCTCGCGGCAAGAGACCACTCTTCGTGGGCGGTACTCCGTTCTATCTGAAGGCGTTGCTGCACGGCTTATTCGACGGACCGCCCGCCGACGAAGAACTCAGGCGCGACCTCGAAGTTGAGGCTGAACAAGTCGGAAAGGAAGCACTGCACGCTCGGCTGGCGACGGTCGATCCGAAAACCGCAACTCGGCTTCACCCGAATGACGTGCGGCGAGTCGTGCGTGCCCTCGAAGTTCACGCGCTCACTGGCAAGCCAATCTCCGCGTGGCAGCAAACGTGGGACACGCCTGCCTTCACCGAGCACCCAGAACAGGCACCAACTCCTGTCCGCATTCCGGCAGTTGTTCTCGAATTGCCGCGAGAGGTGCTTTATGAGCGAATCAACAAGAGGGTGGAAGTGATGCTCGCCTCAGGGTGGCTCGACGAAGTTCGCCAACTGAAGGCGTTGCCGCGCCCCCTGAGTCGGGAAAGCCGACAGGCTTTGGGCTATCGCGAGTTGTTGGCTCACCTTGACGGTGGTAACGATTGGGAGGCGACAGTTGAACTAATTCGCATCCACACAAGGCAGTTCGCGAAGCGGCAACTCACCTGGTTCCGCCATCTAACGCAACTCATTCCTGTTCCCGCAGATGCCCCAAACGCATTGGAGCAGGTCTTAACGAGGTTCCAACTCGACTTTTGGAGCAAATCCCACGCAGGAGAAATTGACACTCAGACCTGAACCAAGGATGATATTTTGTTGTGAGTTCGTGGTGAGGTGTCGGTTTTTCCAGACACTCCAAGCTCAGTTGTGCTATACCAAATTCAGCAATCCTCTCTCACGCGCGGGTGCTTACCTGCTACGGGATCTTGCCATGCGAACCGTCACGTTCCTGGTTCTCGAAGGGGTCGACAAGGGTCGGGTCTACAAAGACTTGCCGATTCCGGTCACGATTGGACGCGAAGAAGGCAACGGATTGCGGCTCAACGATGAGCGAGTTAGCCGTTTTCATGCGAAAGTGCAGGTCGAAGATGGCGACATCATTCTGACCGACCTCGACAGTACTAACGGCACCCGCGTAAACGGCACCGCAATTCAAATTCGGCGCCTGCGTGCCGGCGATCAATTGTCGATTGGTCGAACCATGTTGCTCTTTGGGACGATGGAGGAAATCGCGGCCCGTCGAGCTGTTGCTCCCGCGAACGCTGGCGGTCAGGCTCAGACCGTTCGGGCCGACGAACTGGCTGCGGCTTCTGGGCGACTCGCTGCCCCTGCCCCGGCACCCTCGCAAACTTCCAGCGATCGAACGGTGGGACCGGGCGGAACTCCAAACTGGAGTGCGTTCGACGACGACATTCCCCCGCTTCCGCAGAAACTCACTCCCGCCCAAGCTGCTCGCCTCGCGGAAATCCTCGATTATCTTCACCGCGGGCTCACCATCGCCGTCGAAAACATTGACGCGAATGAAGACGGCACAGAGGTTCGCATCGGATTCGCGGAATGGCAGACCGTCCAAGCCGTGCAGATGCTCTTGGCCCGGTACGGTCGGTCGGTCGCAGAGCCGGATAACGAGACCAAGGACTGATGGCGAGGTCGGTCACAGGAAACGCCGTTCATCGCGACTCAAAAAGTCGCGATGAACGGCGTTTCCTGATGAGTTGAAATCGCTCAACCCGTTCCCGTTCACACCATCGCCAGTTCAAGGCTCAACTTCTTCGCTTCATCGGCGAGCTTGCGAACGTCCTGCGTAATTCGCATCGAGCAGAACTTCGGGCCGCACATCGAACAGAACTTCGCGCTCTTGAACACATCCTGCGGCAACGTCTCATCGTGCATCTTGCGAGCGGTTTCCGGGTCGAGGCTCAACTCGAACTGACGGTTCCAGTCGAACTCGAAACGTGCCTTCGAGAGTGCGTCGTCACGCTGACGAACGTTTTTCCGACCGCGTGCGATGTCACCGGCGTGAGCCGCGATCTTGTACGCGATCACGCCTTGTCGCACGTCGTCCTTGTTCGGCAATCCGAGGTGTTCCTTCGGCGTCACATAACAAAGCATCGCCGCGCCCGCTTCCGCTGCGAGTGCTGCGCCGATAGCGCTTGTGATGTGGTCATAACCCGGCGCCACGTCGGTGACGAGTGGCCCGAGCACATAGAACGGAGCGTCGTAGCACAACTCGCGTTCTTTCTCGACATTCATCTTCACAAGGTGCAGCGGAATGTGCCCTGGCCCTTCGATCATCACCTGACAGCCGTGTTCCCAGGCTTTCTTGGTGAGTTCGCCAAGCGTCTTGAGTTCCGAGAACTGCGCCTTGTCGTTGGCGTCCGCGAGGCAGCCAGGACGCAACCCGTCACCGAGGGAGAACGTCACGTCGTAGGCACGCATGATTTCGCACAGTTCGTCGAAGTGCGTATACCACGGATTCTGTTTGTGGTGCGCGACCATCCAACCAGCCATCAGCGAACCGCCGCGACTCACAATGCCTGTAACCCGATCCGACGTGAGTGCGACGTATTCCAGCAGTACGCCCGCGTGGATCGTCATGTAATCGACGCCCTGCTTCGCTTGATGCTCGACCATGTCGAGAAGCATTCGCGGCGTGATGTCCTTAGGCTCCTTCACCTGCTGAATGATCTGGTACGCGGGCACGGTACCGATGGGCACGGGCGAGGCGTCGATGATCGCTTGTCGGATACCGTCGATGTTGCCGCCGGTCGAAAGATCCATGACCGTGTCGGCACCGAGGTTCACGGCAGTGTGCAGTTTCTCCAGTTCGTCATCGACCTTGCCGGTGACGGCGGAGTTGCCGATGTTCGCGTTGATCTTGCACTTCGACGCCACGCCGATGCACATCGGCTGAAGGCTCTTGGCAAGGTGAACGATGTTCGCGGGAATGACCATTCGCCCCCGAGCAACCTCGGCACGAACGAGTTCGGGGTCGAGGTCTTCTCGCTTGGCAACGAACTCCATCGCAGCAGTAACGATGCCTTTGCGGGCGGATTCGAGTTGTGTCATGGGTTTCAGAGGACAGAAGTCAGAGAGCAGAGGACAGAAGGTAGAGGACAGGAGGCAGAGGATAGATCCTCTGTCGTCAGTTCTCTGTCGTCTGCTCTCTGTCATCTGTTGATGGGTCGCCTTCCTGCGCGGCATGACCCGGACAGGTTCGAGGGTGTACTCTCAGCCCACGCACCCGGCGCGGGCACCCCTGGCGATAATGCAGTTCTACGCGGGACACTGGGGTAAAGTCAACGAGATCGTTGCGGGATGCTTGACGCGGAGAGTGTTGGCACTGCCCAGCCCATAACGTCGGAAGGAAGATCGGATTCCAGATCACCTCACCAGTCGCTCGCCAGGACTTCGCCCCCCTGTGAGGTACTCAGCGCTCGCCATGTACTGACGCTGATCTGGTTCGGAATGAACCTCACGCTTCCGTCGCACAGAGCCACGACGACGCCTCCCGTGTGTCTACTGCGTGCGAGTTGCATTCGAGGGCGTGTCGCAGTCGAACTCGTGGTGCAAGGTGGATTGATCGTCGTGTCGCAGCCCGCTCCGGTCAACACATCAGGATCGGTGCTGTTCGGTTGGCCGTAGGCCGTGAAGCCGGCAGCGCCACCCCACCACGAGAAGCCGCGATAATCCGATCCGCCCTGCCCTTGTTTCACCTCCGCCGCCATCATTGTGTTGCTGGTTCCGTCGGTGATCTCGGAGATCTTTCGCGGACGACCAGACTTTCCCGCGATCGCGTTGGCAGCGTTGGCGGCGCTGTAGTCCGTCGGCGAGGAATCGCCACCAGCCGCGAGGGTTGCCGGGTCTTCGTACCACCCGAACGGGGCTCCGCCGAATGACGTGCAGGTCAGGCTGGTAACGGTTCCGCCAGTGCATCCGGTGGGAATCTGAACCTGATAGAAACTGGTGTTCCCTGCGTTCAGCACGTAATTGTGGTTCACGATTCCACCCACAACCGCTGGGATGTCGCTCGGGCAAGTGAACGCGCTCAACCGTGTGGTGCTGACCGTATTGTTCGGACTTGATGCATAACGGGGACCGTCGTCGAGCCCGCCGAAATTCGTGTAGATCTTGAACAGCGGTGCCTGCTCGATGTACGGAAGAATCGCAACCTGCCAGGTGCCCCAGCAACACCCCGTGCGGCTCACGCCGGGAAGAAACGTCCCCTGAGCGTTCTCGTAATTCATGTTCGCCAGGGCGATCTGCTTGAGATTGTTCGTACACTTCATGCGGGCTGCTGCCTCGCGGACCTTCTGAACCGCTGGCAGGAGAAGCCCAATCAGAATGGCAATGATGGCGATGACAACCAACAACTCGATCAATGTGAATCCGAGACGAATGCGGGGGCGCATGACACCCTCCTTTTGCGGATCAAGTAAAAGAAAAATGGGTCAGAAATAAACCTCATCGACAGCGCATGACTCAAGGGATCGCAAGATCAATTCGATTCGGGCCGTCCTTGTTCACTGTGCGTTCCTGTTTCGACTTCGCGTTCCAGTCTGCGGGAATGAGTTCCTTCGAGATAATGTTCGCACCACCACCGGGACCGGGTGGGTGATCGGCGTCCACGGGGTTCACCGGGGTCTTCTGGTCGCCGGCCGACACTCGCACGAGATAGTTTCCGGGCCGCAACCCACTGGGTTTGGGAATGCTGTACTCACCAGCGACGATCATCGCGGTGGCTCGGGTGTCCTGTCCGTCGAGTGGGTCAAACGAGATGGTTCCGTCTTTGACTGGAATGCCTTTGAGTTTCACCGTGCCGGTGACTTCCATGCGACCGCCGTCTGGGTCGGAACACCCCAGAAATACGAGTGCCAAGAACGCCAGCCCAGAAGCGGCAAGGCGAAGTCGAAACATTTGAGCCCCAATGGGCAGTGGGTTTCGGCGATATTAATGATGGAGAAGAAATGATGCTCTCACATCTCTCGACAAAACTCAAGCTGAATCCGGAATGTGGAATGTGGCAGAGCTGTTTCATTCTCGGTTTGCAGTGTCGAATCCAATGTGAGCGTCGAAGAGTGAGCTCGCCGGTGTGCCGAAACGGTCTGGCAGCCAGAACAGTTCCACCGTCGGCTTGACGCCTCGACGCTCACAAACTCCGGAATGAAACCACCCCCGCGGCATGTGGGATATCGGGACGGCTCCACGAGGCTGAATCCGATCAACCTCCAGAGCGAGATGCGAACTTCGATTCCGCCACGCTTTCGCTGGGGTCCAAAAAGGAATCAGAATGCGCTTGCTGACAGGCCACTCGAATGGTTGGATACAGGCATCTCTTTTCCGTCAATCTCTCCGCCCAATTCAAATCCATCAAGGAGAGTGGTTCATGTCACGGGACCGAACGATACCGCTTCTCGCATGCCACGGCTTCACGCTCATTGAGCTGCTCGTGGTGATCGCCATCATCGCCATCTTGATCGGTCTCTTGCTGCCGGCTGTGCAGAAAGTTCGCGAGGCAGCAGCCCGCATGAAGTGTTCCAACAATCTGAAACAAGTTGCCATCGGAATGCACAACTACCACTCGTCGTACGGGCAGTTTCCGCCGGGAACCCTCTACGCGGGTGGTCAGTTTCCAGGTTATGTTTTCTCCGCGAACAACAATGAGATGAGCTGGGTCACATTCCTGCTACCGTACCTCGAACAGCAGGCACTCTTCGCCAAGGTGGACTACAACCGGAACATGGGCGAACCGTCGCCGGCAAACGGAGCCTTTGATAACTCGCTCGTGGCGAAAACCGCGCTCCCAACCATGGTGTGCCCATCTGATCTGCCTGAAACATCAATGGTCTACGGTTCCTGGACGCGTGGGAACTACGTCGCCAACTACGGGATCGGGCCTTATGTGAGCGTCCATACGAATCCGACCGCAGCCAACTCGGTGCCCGGTGGTCAGGGGCCGATCGGCGTGAATGGTAAGTTGCCGATCGAACAGATCACGGATGGGTCGAGCAATACCGCGTTGCTTTCCGAACTGATCCGCAGCTCGGGGAACGACTTTCGCGGCATGATGCACTATCCGGAAGGCCCTCTGTATATGCACAACTACACCCCGAACGATCTGACCCCGGACCTGACGCGGACCGGCTGCACGACCATCCCGGTGGCACCATGCACGGCTGCGCACAACGCCTGGAATGACCGAAACATCATCCTCACCGCACGAAGCCGACACGTTGGTGGCGTGAACATGGCCCTCTGCGACGGAAGCGTTCGTTTCGTAACTAACAGCGTTCCCTCAGCGACGTGGAAGGCGTTGGGAACCATTTCGGCGATTGCGGGGGAAGTCATCCCGTCGAACTACTGATCGGACTTCGCCGGGAGAAACAGATGTCGAAGATGTGTGGCTTGCGTCCGATCACGCTGGGGGCGGTTGGATTTCTCGTTATAACGGTTGCGGGCTGTGGCAAACCGGTGCCAATCGTTCGCGGCACGGTCGCGGTTGATGGGGTGCCATTGTCGAGTGGCAGTGTGACCTTTGAATCGGTCGATGGCTCGACTCCCTCTGTCGGAACCACAATCACCGATGGGTCCTTTGATGTGCCCGTATCTTCTCAGATCACCCCCGGAAAAAAGAAGGTGACGATTCGCGGGTCGATGAAAACAGGGAAGCAGGTTCAGGCTGCACCGCCGGCCCCGAAAGGGGTCATGGTCGACGACCTGATCTTCTACCCGCCACCCGGAGGGAAGCCAGAGGTGCGAGAAGCGGACATCAACGAAGGGGAAAACGACCTGCGGTTCGACCTCACAGCGAAATCGTTCGAGAAGCCGAAGTGAAGCAAATCGGAGTGACGCAACTCCGATTTGCGGTGCTTCCAAACCTGGCGAAAAAGAAAACCGGAGAAAAATTGGCGGATGTCGGGCACCGATGACGCACTTCCTGTGACGGAGATTCTTGCCAACCTCCAACACACAGAGCGTCATGAACTATCGCCATTCTCAAAAAACAGTTCCTGCTGGGTTTACGCTGATCGAGCTCCTCGTGGTCATCGCCATTATTGCTGTGTTGATCGGCCTGTTGCTCCCAGCAGTTCAGAAAGTTCGAGAATCGGCGGCGAGAATGAAATGCGCAAATAACCTCAAACAACTTGCGCTCGGGACTCACAACTATCAGGACTCGAACGGTTTCTTTCCGCCCGGTATCACCAGCGCTCTTGTGGGTCCGGACGGTGCTTACGGCGAAGACCGCCGAGTGTGGTCACTTTATCTCCTCCCCTACATTGAGCAAAACGCGTTGTGGAACGTCCTGGAGTCGGCCCGAGCAAGTGGCTCTTCAATGAACGGGACTTGGTTCTTGCCTGGCGATCCGCAACTTGTCATGGTTCCGGGTTGGCAATGTCCGTCCGATCCGAACGGGGGGAAGCGGACGACGATATCCGGGAACCAAGGCGTTCACGGGAACTACGCAGCACTGGCGGGGTCCACGGCGTACAACACGACCACGCCCGGCGGGACGAACATGAACGGACTGTTTTACACAGCTTCCCGTCTTCAGATTATGAACATCACGGACGGTTCCAGCAACACATTGATGCTGAGCGAGATCCTTCTCTCGCCCGATGTCACATCACACGACACACGCGGAAGATACTGGAATCAAGCTCGGAGTGGTGGTGTCCTGTTCACGACACTCAACCCGCCGAATAGCCCGACACCCGATGTCATCAACCACTGCCAAAGCATCTCTACTGCTCCATGCACCCAATCCGACAACAACCAGAACTCGTCCGCACGAAGTGCGCATCCTGGCGGGGTGAACGTGGCCCTTGGTGACGCTTCGGTGCGGTTCGTGACGAACGCTGCGGCTGGTTGGCAGGTCGCAGGCACACGCAGCGGGGGAGAAGTTCCGGGCGTATGGTGAGGCAAGTACTGCCCCATCACGGGGCAAGTCCGTCGAACACCACTAACTTCTCGTCGGCGGTGCGAACGGCCAGCCAGCGACCGTCTTTGCTGAATTTCAAACCGATCATCTGTCCGGCGACGGCGGGCAGTTGCAGCAACAACCGCCCGTCTTGATCGTGAACCAACAGTCGGCCCGCTACGTCGATCGTCGCACGGCGGCGTTGATCGGGACTGAACGCTTCCGTGCTCGGCACCAGTTTCACATCCTCGAAGCCGTGTTTGTCGGTGTCTGCGAGTCGCAGCTCAATCTGTGCCCGGCTGTGCAGTCGGTTCATCAGATAGTTCCACTCCCACCCTCGCGGGTCAGGTTCACCATCCGCTGGTCGGCACAGCGCGAGCCAAGCTTCAGCGTCCATGAAGTCGCCATCTGCAATCGCCCTGACCGCAAGAGTGATCCGCACCGCGTACAACTCGCGAATCGTGGATTCGTGCTGGGCGTGCAAGTGAGCGATTTCCGCCGCGCTCACAGTAGCCGCAATGCGTGCCAAGTGCCGCTGCCACAGCACAAGGCCAACCGCAGCCAGCATGACGCTCGCGATGAGAAGCCACCCGAGAACCGCCATCGGCTCTCGGCGAAGTGCCAAAGCGGTTCGGCCCAGCGGCGAGCGAGGCAACGCTAACACAGGCTGATTGGCGAGGAAGCGATCCAGATCATCACGCAGCGATTCGGCCGTGCGATATCGTCGCGTTGGCTTCTTTTCCAAGCACTTCAGACAAATCGCGACGAGGTCCGGCGGGATGCCGGGACGCACGAGTTCCGGAGAAACCGGCGGGCTGAGCTTCACCAGTTGCAGGGTCTCAATGGACGTCATACCAACGAACGGAGGGCGACCCGTCAGCACTTCGTAAAGAATCACCCCAAGGCTCCACACATCCGTTTCCGGACCGACGACGACGTGATCGCCGCGCGCCTGTTCGGGTGCCATGAACTCGGGTGTGCCGAAGACATCGCCGGTGCGTGTGAGCCGATCCGCTGATTCGAGGAACCTCGCCAGCCCGAAGTCGGCGATCTTCGGACGCAACGCCGACGGGCCAGCAAACGTTCGCTCGTGGTTCGCGCTCATCAGCACGTTACCCGGCTTCAGATCCCGATGAATGACACCGATTCGGTGAACGGCTGCCGTTGCGTCAGCGAGCGTGCAAACGAGTTGAGCCGCCGCGATCGGATCCCACGACCCCGTTTGCATCGCATGCCGAAGGGTTCCGTCAGCGACGTGTTCCATCACGAGATACGGCTTGCCGTCTGATTCGCCCGCCTGGAAAAGTTGTACGACGTTCGGATGCGAAAGTGCCGCGAGTGCCTTCGCTTCGCCAAGGAATCGCGCGAGCTGAGTCGGATGCGAAACGAGATCAGATCGAAGTACCTTGATTGCAACCGTGCGACCAAGCGCGATGTCGCGAGCGCGATAAACGACGCCCATTCCACCGCGAGCAATCTCTGCTTCAATCGCGTAACCGGGAACATTCGGGCCAGGCTCGTCTGGCTCTGGCGGGCCGGTAACGGTGTACCGAACTGCCGCCTTCAACCGATCGAGGAACCATGTCTTCGGTTCGTGTTTGTGCTCGGTTTCGCCGAGCCAATCCCATTTCGTTGGCTGTTCGTTTTGGTCGAGCAAGTCGCGACACCGTTGACAGGCGGCAAGGTGTTCGAGAATCTCGGCTGGGGCGGTCTCGGGATCTTGAACGGCTCTTGCGAGTGCGTCAGGATCGGGGCAGGAGTTCATTCGGTGCCTCCTGCGGGAGTGAGCTTGTCGAGTTCTTCGCGAATCATTCGCGACACCTTCGAGCGCGCGACGATCGCAGCACCAACAGCCATCCCGAGCCGCTCAGCGGTTTCTTTGCCCGAGAGTCCTTCCACGGCCAGCAATCGGAACGCTTCCCAGGTGTGCGGCATCACCCGGGCACGCACTCGCACCGCCGCACGCTCCAGCAATTCGCGGTCGGCTTCTTCTTCGATTCGCCGCACGAACTCATCGCGAGCCGGAGCTGATTCGAGGAGTCGCCAGACGCCGCTGTCGCCGGTGCCAGCGCCCGGTTTCTTGCGGGTTTCGAGGAAGCGCGTCCAGGCTCGATACGCAACGGTGCGCAGCCACGCCCGGAAGCGGCCATCGGGATCGTAGCGGAAGCCTCGCATCTGTCGGGCGAGTTGCAGCAGCACGCCCTGCGTCAGATCTTCGGCGTCGGCATCTTGCAGATTCCACCGGCGGCACCAGCGAAAAATCATGCGGCCATACCGATCGACGAACGAGTCCCACGCGGCATCGTCAGTCGGTTCAGCAGCCACACGCCTCAAAAGCGTGGTGCTGGTGCTAATTTCGTCGTCCAGTTCGCTCATGCGGGGCGCGGAATTTGAGGGGTGATGCAACCGTGAGATTATATGTGTCTATTCGCAGCTTTTTTCGCGCTTCTGCTGTTATGCCCGACCCACAGACACGCAAGGAGGGGGACGGCAATCTCGCCGCAGCATATCAACCGAGTGATACACCATGTCTCGTACACGCCTCGCTGTCTCGCAGCTTGACGACCGAATCATGCCCACGGGAATCGACCTGACCCCGATGGCCAGTTACTCGCTCACGAACGACTGGGGCAGTGGTTATCAGGCCGCAATATCGTTGGTGAACGACCAGCCGACCAACCTGAAGAACTGGCAGTTGTCGTTCGACTACGGCCGCGACATCGGCCAGATCTGGGATGCGACAGTCGTGAGCAAAGTCGGAACGCATTACGTCATCGGGCCAGCGGCTTACAATACAACGCTCGCAGCAGGCGGCACGGTCTCCATTGGCTTCCTTGGCACCGGCGGCACCACAGCGACCAAGCCGACAGGCTACACACTCACCTGGGACGATGGCATCGTCTCCCCACCGCCTCCGACATCACCACCGGTTTCTCCACCAGTCACGCCGCCCGTAACTCCGCCTGTGACGCCACCAGTGAGTCCGCCCCCAGTGACACCACCAGCAACCGGCGTCGCGGTGAGCATGTCGGTTGACAGTCAGTGGAACAGCGGCTTCACGGCGACCGTCAGCATCAAGAACAACGGCACGACGCCGGTTTCGGGCTGGTCGCTGACATTCGACGCAGGCTTCAACATCACGAACATCTGGAACGCGACCACGACGAGCCACAGCGGCACGAAGTACACGATTCACGATGCGGGCTACAACGCCACCATCGCACCGGGGCAGACTGTCTCGTTCGGCTTCCAGGCAAGCGGCACCGCGACAACCCCGACGAACTTCGTTCTCAACGGCACGGCAACCAGTCCTCCAACGTCGCCACCGGTCACACCTCCGGTTTCACCGCCACCAGTGTCTCCTCCAGTTACCCCGCCGGTCATCACGGTTGCGAACGTGGCTGTCACGGAACCCACACAACCGACCTCCACTGTGACGGGGTGGCTTCACACGGTCGGCAGCCAGATCGTGGACTCGAACGGCATGCCGGTTCGCATCGCGGGCGTGAACTGGTTCGGCTTCGAGAGCAGCAACTTCGCACCGCAGGGGCTCTGGGCACGCGGCTACAAGAGCATGATGGACCAGATGAAGCAGCTCGGGTTCAACACAATCCGCTTGCCGTATTCGGATCAACTCTTCGATGCGAGCAGCAAGCCGAACAGCATCGACTTCAACAAGAATCCCGATCTCGTCGGGTTGAGCGGCCTTCAGATCATGGACAAGATCGTGTCGTATGCCGGGCAGATTGGCCTGCGAATCATGCTCGATCATCACCGCTCGGATGCGGGCGCCGGCCCGAACTCGAATGGGTTGTG
Organism: Planctomycetota bacterium; assembly: GCA_021413735.1. GTDB lineage: Bacteria > Planctomycetota > Planctomycetia > Gemmatales > Gemmataceae > Gemmata. Next base: position 80,626 of record JAIOPV010000198.1, on the reverse strand, counting down.
GTACACGAGCGCGTATCCGGAAAGCACATGGATCGCGAACTGGGTCATGCTCGCGACACGATACGCCAACAATCCCGCAGTCATCGGCGGCGACCTGAACAACGAACCGCACGGCCCCGCAACATGGGGCACTGGTGGTGCGAACGACTGGCGATTGGCTGCACAGCGAGCCGGCAACGCGATTCTCGCGGTGAATCCGAACTGGTTGATCGTAGTCGAAGGAGTCGAGTCCGGACCGAGCGGATACTACTGGTGGGGCGGCAACCTCTCGGCGGCTGGCCAGTATCCGGTTCAGTTGAACGCACCGGGGCATGTCGTGTATTCGCCGCACGATTACCCGAGCACCGTGTACAACCAGCCGTGGTTCTCGGCCGCGAACTACCCGAACAACTTGCCGGGCGTGTGGGATGCCAACTGGGGATACTTGCAGAAGCAGAACATCGCGCCGGTGCTGCTTGGCGAGTTCGGCACGTTCGACAAGACCGCAAGCGACCAGACGTGGCTGGCGTCACTCGTGAACTACCTCGGCACGACAGCACCAGCGGGACAGGCACAAGGGATAAGCTGGACGTATTGGAGTTGGAACCCGAACAGCACCGACACGGGCGGCATTCTCGCCGACGACTGGCAGACGGTGAACACTGCGAAGGTGAACGCCATCAAGCCGATTCAGTACGGAATCATCCCGTCAACTGGCGGGTCGGGGCCGGCGACCGTTCAGGCGACGTTCATGCTGCAACTGTCCGCACCGAGCACGAGTACTGTGACCGTGAAGTACGCGACAGCAGACGGCACTGCGACAGCGGGAACGGATTACGTTGCAACGAGCGGCACCGTCACCTTCGCCCCCGGACAAACAACCGCGATGGTCACCGTGACCGTGAACGCGGACTCGTTGAGCGAACCGGATGAACTGTTCTACCTGCAACTGTCTTCGCCGCTTGGCGGCACTCTCGGAACGACGAAGGCAACGGGAACGATTCACAACGCTTGACCGCGTTGTAAGCGACCTTCCCCGACGCTCACGGGGAAGGTCGTGTCTGCTGGTGTTTTGGTAGGTGCCGCGAGCCGAGCGGCACACGCACCATCATTCAATCGCCTTTGGTCAAATCACACACCGGGAACGGTTGCGTCAACTCGATGTGGGCTGCGCGGCGGCACACCACAAGGGCGGCATCACGTTCGCAATCACCACATAAGGTTTGGCGGTGGCGCGTTTCCGTGAGAATGTGCGAAAGGTGATCGCGGCTGGATTGCCCGTTGATGCTACGCTCACCGCACTGACCCGCGATGCGGCGGACACTCTCCGCGTTGGGGAAAAGCCCCTCCCCCGCGACGAGGCTTTGCAAGTCGCGGGGGAGGGGCTTCACTCCACCCAAACCCACTTCATTCCGCCACTGGTGCTCACGACTTGAACGCTTCCGCTTCCTCAGCACTGATCTGACCATCGCCATTCGTGTCGAGTTTCCGGAACAGTTCGAGCGTGCCGATGAACTCGGCTGGCGACACGAAGCTGTCGCCGTTCTTATCCATCGCCTGAAACCATCGCGGCCCACGAGCCACGGGTGTTGAACCCTTCGCCTTGGGTGCGGTCGCAGTTGGAATCGGCACGGGGCCGAACGTCGCGCTCGTTGCGCCACGCAGCGTCGTGAACCGAAGCTGACGCGGGATCGTGTCGCGTTTCAGGGGCAGTTCCGCAGCAAGTTCGCACACAAACGCAGCCCGATTCAGTTCAGCGAGATCGAGCCGACCGTCGGCGTTCGTGTCGATGAGATCGAGCAGCGTTTCGCCACGGTCCTCGACGTTCACGACCACCTGACAGCCAACGCCGAGTTCGATCAGTTCAAGGAACGCTTGCAGCTCCGCCGCAGTCAGTTTGGCGTCACCGTTATGGTCGGCAGCGTCGAACATGCCTGCCAGCGCTTGCAACCCCGTGTCCGCTTCGAGATCAACTTTCACAAGCGAATCCTTGCTTCCGATGGCATCCGCGAACTGTGCGAGGTAGAAACTCTTCGCGGTTCGGAAGCCACCACCCACGTTCGCGCTGGCGACCGTCACACGACCGCCTGGAACACGAAAGCCGCCGCCCGCAATAACACCGAACGCCTTTGATTCCGTGACGAGTTGCGTGGGTCGAGCGGCCTTCCCGAGTTCGAGACGCAACACGGCGTCGGGGGTTCCGGCCGAAGCGCTCGCTGTCAGAGCGCCCTCGGCAACGACACTTTTCGCAGCAGCCGCGAGCGCGAGCAGTTCCGCTGCGCTCAAGATTTCGTCTTCGTCCTCATCCAACCGACGCAGCAGCACGGCAGCTTTTTCGATCTCTTCGCGTGACAGTTTCCCATCATCATCGCGGTCGAGGGCACGAAACAGAGCCTCGGACAATCGCCGCTGTTCAACGGTTGGCGGTCGAATCTCGGCGACTACCGGAGCGAAGCCGCTGACGCGGTAGAAGTGACGGAATTCGTTGCGCGTGACTTTGTCATCGCTATCGCGATCGAGCTTGGCGAAGTCCATTTTCGCGGTGTGGCTGCCAGGAAGCGGCAGCGGAAACACGCGGCTCGCTTCGGCCGCAGAGAGCAACCCGTCAGCGTCGCGGTCGAAGTGATCGAACAGTTTGTCGAGGAACTGGCCCCAAGCGATTTCGGGCGAACGTCCTTCAATGGTGACAGCGACACGCAAGCGTGCGACCTGCTTTCCCTGCGGGAACAGGACATCCACGCTCTCGGGTGCGAACAAGCCGAGAACAGCGAGCGTGAAAACGATCATGTCAGCACTTCCTTCACCGGTTTCGCGCTCTGATCGACAATCCGAATGGGTCGGTTCACGTTCGACATATTCTGTTTCTCGGGATCGACCCCGATTGCGTGGCAGACGGTCGCGAGCAGATCGGGCACCGTCACCGGGCGTTCTTCAACCGCCATGCCGTCCTTGCTCGTTTTGCCAACAGCCTGACCGCCCTTGATGCCGCCGCCGCCGAGAACCATACTCCACGCATTCGGGTAGTGATCGCGACCTTGACGCGGATTGATGCCGGGCGTGCGACCGAACTCACCCATCCAGACCACGGTCGTCGTGTCGAGCAAGCCCCGGTCTTTCAGATCACCCATCAGAGTTGCCCATGCTGGGTCCAGCGTCTGACATAGCGACTTCACTTGCACGAAGTTGTTGTCGTGCGTGTCCCAGTTGCCGAGCGAAACCTCAACGAATGGAACGCCGCGTTCGACCAGTCTTCGCGCCAGCAGGCAACCCTGCCCGAAGCGATTTTTGCCGTAACGGTCACGCAGTTTTTCCTCTTCGTCCGAGAGATCGAACGCCTTCGCCGCCGACTCTCGCATTAGTCTCGCGGCGCGCTGATACGCGGAATTGTGGCTCTTTGTTGCCGTGCCCGGACGCGACGCGAGAAAAACGGCTTCGAGATCGTCGAGCAACTCTCGCCGTTCATCAGCACGGCGTTGCGGCACATTCGCGGGCAGTCCGAGATCCTCGACTCGAAGCCCGCCGGTCTGTTCAGTGCCGAAGGTCTCGCCAGCCCCGCCGACCACAAGGGGAGCATACTGCGGACCGAGGAAGCCCGCCGAGAGCGCTCCGCCACCGAAGCCGCGTGGGGTGATGCTGACGAATCCAGGCAAGTCCGCCGTCGGCTGCTCTTTCTCCTTGGCGATCAGCGACCCGAAGACCGGGAACTCGATTGCTCCTTGCGGCAAGTTGCCGGTGCGAAGGTGAAGTGTCGCCCGACCGTGATCGCCCTCCTTCGTGGACATTGAGCGAACCACCGCAAGGTGCTTCATTTGCTTGGCGACATCGGGCAGGTGTTCGCCGATCTTCACGCCTTCGGCAACGGTGTCGATTGCTTTGAACGGGCCACCATTCGCGTGGCCAGGTTTCGGGTCGAACGTGTCGGTTTGTGTCGGGCCGCCGCTCATCCACAGTACGATGCACGACCGTTTACGTGCGGGGTCGTTTGCGGCGCGGGCAGCAAGCGTCGGCAACCAACCACTCCCGGCAGCAGTCGCCACGAAGCCGCGACGCGAAACGAGTTGTGAGTTCACCATTCGAGTCTCCTCAATGATTCAGACGAAACTCGGCCTGATTCAGCAGCACCCAGAACACGTCACCGAGTCGTTCCGGCAGGCGATCTTTGCCCGCAGCGTCGATGTACTTCACCACGCGGTCGAGTTCCTTCTGCGTGGGCTTCCGACCGAGTGTTGCAACATACAGCGATTCCACTCGCTCAGCAGTCGAAAGCCCAGGCGTCTCGCACGAAGCAAGTAACGTCGGACTGGTTTCGAGCGTGGTCGCGTCGTTGATGAACTTGCCGTTCATGAGCCCGAGCGCTTGCGGAATGGATGTCTCTGGCTCGGTCGGCTTCCCGGAGAGTGCGAACCGCGAGAGGAACTGATCGCGAGTCGAACCGCGGCCGTTGCCTTCGCGGTAACCCGTCGCCTGCACCAAACTGTCGAAAAGTTGCTCGCCTGTCAGCCCCTTCACAGCCATGCGTGCGAAGTGTCGCGGGTCGTCTTGCGACGCATCGGTGCGAGCGCTGCTGCGGTTGTACGCTTTCGTGCGACCAATTGCACGGATCAGAAACCTCAGATCGAAGCCACTGTCGGCGAATGCCTTCGCCAGTTCGTCGAGGAGTTCGGGATGTGAGGGCTTGTTCGCGTCGTTGAAATCATCAATGGGGTCCACGATCCCGCGACCGAAGAACTGTCCCCAGACGCGGTTCACGGTCGCCTTCGCGAAATACGGATTGTCCTTCGCGGTCACCCACTCGGCGAGTGTAAGTCTCGGAGTATCACCGCGTCGCGTGACGGGAGCCTTCTCGTCGAGAAATAGTGCTGCAACGGGCTTCTTGCCCATGCCGGGCGTGATCTGTCGAACCGTGAGGTCTTCGGCAATCGGGGCGAATACGCCTTCGCCTTGTCGCCCGACGCCCGCGAAGAACGCCGCCTGATTCCAGAACTGATCGCGGGTCCATTTGCCGAACGGGTGATCGTGGCACTGTGCGCATTCGATCTGCACGCCGAGGAACACGCGGGTTGTGGCGGCGGCAAGGTTCTCGGGCTTCGCTTCTTTCACGGCGTAGAACGCGAGCGGGTTCGGGTCTTCAGGGCGTCGCAGCGCAGGCGTCGGGTTCTCGGCATCGGTGCTGAGTGATGCCGTGAGTAGTTCGCGAACGAGCGAATCATAAGGCGTGTTCGCACGGAACTTCAGCCGCAGCCACGCCTCGAATCCGAAGCGGAAGACGCGAGCCTCGGGGATGGCTGTCGTTTCGGGTGCGAGAGCGGCTCGCCAGATCGCGGCAGAATGTGAAGCGTAACGCGGCGTGTCGAGCAGATCGTCGATGAGCTTCCCACGCTTGTTCGGATCAGTGTCGGCCAGGAATTCGTAGACGTCGCGGGTGGCAGGAATGCGACCGGTGATATCGAGATAAGCCCGACGCAGGAACTCAGCGTCGTCGGCCTGTGACTGAGGCGTCGCGTTGGCGGCTTTCAGGTGCGCGTCGAGGTGTGCATCAATCCGGTCGGCGAGCCTCTGAGCGTCAGGCGGTGCAGCGAGCACCGAACTGGCGAAAGCGAGCAACCCAGTCGTCACCAGTAAAACACGCATGGCGATCTCACGGGGTCAGTTGAACGCAAACGAGTTGTTCCGAATCACGAGCGAACAGACGACCACCCGAAAACGTCGGCGTTACGAGCGTACCGTCGCACACTTTCGTCGAACACAACTCGACGTACTCTTTCGCGGTGCCGTCGACGATTCGCAACGTGCCAGCGTCGTCGAGGATCAGCAGCCGATCGTTCGCGGTGCGAATCAGGCCGAAGTGGAAGTAACCGATGCTTTCCTTCTTCCACAGTTGCTTGCCGGTCGCGGCATCCACACAAGCGAGATCAGCACGCGGCACAGGCTTTGTTTGATTTACCACGAGGAACAATCGATCTTTCGAGGCCGCACCTGTCGAGAAGTAACCGCGTTCGTCCTTGGCCTGCCAAACCTTCTCGGCGGTCGTCTTCTCGCCAGCAGTCACGCGAATCGCGGTCGAGCCGTTGGTCATCGTGCTTGTGATGAGAAGATCGCCAGCGAGGAGCGGCGTTGGTGAAGTGCCCGCAGGCTGGAATGGCAACGGGAACTCCCAGTTCACGGTGCCATCGAGTGGGTTCAGACCCACGACGCGAAGGGTCGTCATGAACACCGCGTCGGGCAGCCCGCCGGTCTTTCCCTTGGCCGCGAGCAATACTGGCGACGACGTACTTGCTGGTTCGTCAAGCGTCTGCCATTGAAGCTCGCCATTCTCTGTGTCGAACGCTGCGACTGAACTGCCCTTCCCGTTCACTGCCACGAGAACGCGATTGCCGACGACCAGCGGAGAACAGCACACTCCAAACTGCGGTAGCTCGGCCTTAAGCAACTTGAATGTGTCAACCTGCCAGTGCAGTTTCCCGTTGTCGGCCGCAAAGCAACTGAGTGTGCCGGTAATGCCGTAGGCGTAGATTCGTCCGCCGGTAACGGTTGGGGTCGCCTGGGGGCCGGTATTCAGAATGCTGGAATACGGCCTGCGATCATATGCGGTGCGCCACAGTTCTTTGCCATCCTTCACGTTGAAGGCAATCATCTCTTCACGTTCTTTGCGGCCGACTCTCGCGTGAATAAACACTCGATCCCCGGCGACAACGGGAGCACTGAAGCCAAGCCCGACCTTCACGGACCACAATGGTTTCGGTGCTTCCTTCCACGGCTCGATCTTCTCGGCGGTGTTGCCATCGCGCTTTGGGCCGAGCCATTGAGGCCAGTCCGCAGCCGGCAGCGTGAGACAGAATGTGAACACGAGTGACAGCGCCGCGACGAAGCGAACCATCGGGAAGCCCTCCGCGTGGGTGAAGTCGCACGCCTTGCAATCGCGAGAAATCTTGAAATACGGGCAGATGTAATGGTCGTCCGGTTCAGCGAGCAGGTCAAGCCACAGGCGACTCGGAATCTCCGTCCCTGAGTGGTCAGATCAGGCCGATTGATCGAATTCTGTCGGGGTCTACCTTCGACGATGAGTGAGAAAGCCGTCTTCCCTCTCTTTCCTGGCGAGTTTGGTGGTTAGCCTTTGGAGTACACTGTGGAGTTCCACCAATGACGGTTCGTCTCATCATCACTCTGCTCATTTTACACGTTGTGCCGATCATATCTTTCAGCCAAACACCAGCCGTCCCCGCTGCGACAGGCGGACAACCGCGTTACTACTTCACACTGTTCGCCGGTGAATCCGTTCCGTTCCGTCCTCGCACGGCACATACCTGGGGAACCTATGTGAAGGTGACGCCCCTCCTCGGTGGTGGCGAAAGTGTAGAGCCGATCACGATCAGCTGGCTCCCTGCCGATGCCAATGTTCAGCCGTATCGGTTGCGACCCGTTGCGGGTCGAAACTGGACTCTGCCTGAAACACTCGACATCATGGCACGCAACAACGCGCGCGTTTCGCGATGGGGTCCATATGAAGTGGATGCCAACCGCTTCGAGCTTGCGAAGAAGCAGGCGGCATTCCTCGAATCGGGTGCGGCCCGGTATCGCTCGATCGACTCGTTCAACATGAACGACCACGTGGTGAACTGTGTTCATGCACTCACGCACGCGGGGCCAAACGTCAGGAAGTACATACAGCCCGTGATTCGCGTCGGTGAACCCGGAACGAGCCGGCTCGCGAAGCTGTACCTCCATGGTGCGTTTCAGAGTTACCCCGTTCGCCACGACTGGTTGCTGCCACTCATCGGTGCCGACGCGTACCCAATGACCCCACGAGAGCCTGGCGAACACATTTCCCGCCAGCTCCGCTGACCGGATATAAAGAGCCTACGGGTTCCCGTAGGCTTCTCCCGGGGCTTCACCATGTCTGCAATTCAACTCACCGTTCGCCCGGATAGTGTCGCGGTTCTGACGTTCGACCAGCCGGGCAGTAAGGCCAACGTTCTCACCTCTGAACTGTGGACGGAACTGGACGCCGTCCTCGATTCGGTGGCGTCTCGTAGCGATGTTAAGGGCTTGGTACTGGCGAGTGCGAAGCCCGGCATCTTCATCGCGGGTGCCGATCTGAACTTGCTGGCGAACGCTGCCGGCCCGAACGATCCGGCTGTGCGTGGTTTCATCGAGCAGGGCTTGCGAGTGCTGGAGAAGTTGGAAGCGTTGCCATTCCCGACGTGTGCGGCAATCGACGGTGCAGCGTTGGGCGGCGGCTTGGAGGTTGCGCTGGCGTGCGACATCCGCATTGTTGGAACGAATCCGAAGGTGCGTCTTGGGCTTCCCGAGGTGACGCTCGGCATCATCCCCGGTTGGGGTGGAACACAACGATTGCCGCGCGTGCTGGATATGAACCATTGGCACATCGCGGCGCGGATGCTCACCAGCGGGCAGAGCGTCACGTTCCAGGAAGCGAAAGCAGAGGCACTGGTGAGTGAAGTTGTCGAGTCCGCAACGCTAACGGACCAAACGGCGTACTACACCCTGCGTCTTGACTTCAACCAAAGCCGTGAATCCAAATTCGAGCCGTCCCCAATGGACGATCGACCAACAATCAAGCCCTGGGAGAATCTCACGGGAGCTGCGGCGGAAGCGGTGCGTGTGATGGTCGAAGGAGCAGCGTTGCCGTTGAAGCAGGCCATCGCCATCGAGACGGAAGCGTTCATGCGGCTCGCTGGCTCGGACGAATCGAAACGACTGATCGGGGAGTTCTTCGCCAGTCGTAAGAAATGATTCGACCTTAAACAAAAAAGCCGCTGCCCCGGGCGGCGAGACCCAGGGCAGCGGAGCGAGGAGAACTTGCACTTGGCTTACTGGACGCTCGTGATCCAACCGTCACGCAACTTGCCTTCACGAGACAGGTAGAACTTCAGCGGTTGGAACGTCGCGAAGTCCTTATGGTTCAACACAAACGTCACGTTATCTAGATTCAGCGTTTCCCAGGTGTGCAATCCAACCAGAATGTCACCCTTCTGAATGCCCGACGCGGCAGCGATACTCCCAACCGCTACATCCGTCACAAGCAAACCGCCGTGAAGTTGCGGATTTGCTTTAGCCACCGCATCAGCCGCGACCGGTTGCAGCTTCACACCGAGCTTCTTCCAGGCCAAATCTGCCGCCGTCGCAGCCACCGGCTTCACGGCACCCGCCTGGAAACTCAGATCGAGAGCAACGCTTTCCTTGTCACGCTTCACCTTGATCGGGATCTTCGCGCCAATCGCTTTGTCGATGAAGCCGCGTTCCATGTCAATGGATGTGAGTACCGCGATGTCATCGACTTGCTCAATCACGTCGCCAATCTTGACGCCCGCGAGAGCCGCAGGCGACCCAGGCTCCACGCTTTCGACAACCAGCGAACGCTGTGTTGGGCTTTCCACCGTTACCCGGCTCACGGTGTCACGCACGACCAACCCGTGCCGCAACCCGCCGCGGCGTTTCCCGATCAGATCAGCGGCGCGACCAATCACGAAGTCCGCAGGCAGCGCGAAGCCGATGTTCTGGGCACCCGCACGAATCGCTACGTTCACCCCGACGATTTCACCCATGATGTTCAGGAGCGGCCCGCCCGAGTTGCCCGGGTTGATCGGTGCCGACACCTGAATCAGCCCCTTGTAGCCCATTTCCTTGTTCAGCGTGACATCGCGGCCCTTGTACGACACCCGGCCATCGGTGATTGAGTGTTCGTAGCCGTAGGCGTTGCCGATCGCGATGACCGACTCGCCAACCATCAGGTCCGACGAAGTGCCGAACGGAATCACCGGCAGTGGGCGGCTCGGATCGATCTTGATGAGCGCGAGGTCCGCTTCTTTGTCGAGTGCGAGAATGCGGGCAGTGTGACCGGTGCCGTCGTGCAAGCGAATTCGCAGGGAATGCACATCATCGACGACGTGGAAGTTCGTGAGTATGTAGCCGCGAGGGTCCAGGACGATGCCCGTTCCCATGCCGTTGACGCGCTGCGGTTGCACCGGTTGGCGTGCAAAAGGATCGTCAGCGGGAGCATTCACAGTGCGTTCGCTGTGAATGTTCACGACGCCGGCCTTCACCCTCTCGTAGACATCGACGACTTGATCTTTCCGCTTGCCAGGCGTGATCTCGCGGTCCGCCGCGGCAACATGTGCCGTGGGAGTCTGGAACGCGGGGGTGAGTGTGGCGAGTCCTACGACGGCAGCGAGGCCGGCCGGGACGATCAGCCGGCGATGTGCCGACCGAAGCAGATTTGAGATTGAAACCGATCGCATGTGGCCCCCGTGCCAGCGGCGGATTCCGTACCGTGTTGTTACCCAAGAAATCGGATCGTGGACGCGAGTGGCAACATGTCGGCGTGCCCAAGAATCACACATCGACTGCCTTGGAAGCACACCTGCGCCGCGGGCGCATGTCGGACAGCGTGGCGCGGTTAGCCGTCTCGGTGGAATGTGCGGATGGAAGCGATTGTGCGGGCGGTTGTCTTGGGTGTGTTGGTGACGTACCGTGAACGTGGTTGGTGCACCTTGAACCAATGCCGCAGATTTTTTCAGAACTCAACTCGGAGCGCATGCACAAATGGCTCGAACAGCACGAATGGAACAGATTGAGGCGATGTTAGCCGAAGACCCAGATGATGCATTCCTTCGCTATGGCCTTGCGATGGAACACGCCAGTTCTGGTGACGACGCTGCGTGCGTGGTGGTGATGCAAGACTTGATCGCTCGCACGGCGGAGAAGGTGCCGTATGTGCCCGCGTACTTGCAGGCCGGTCAGGCGCTCGTGCGGCTCGATCGCATCACGGAAGCGTGTGAGCTGCTGCGTCAGGGTGTAGAGGTTGCTCGCCGTGTCGGCGACTCGCACGCTCAGGGCGAAATGCAGGGCTTACTTGAGTCGGTCAGTTGAGGATGTCACGTGACCTCATCCGAATGGCTCGTTGCTTCCGATCCAGCCGCAATGATCGACTGGCTGTCGCAACAGGGTTACGATGACGCGCTTTGGCAGTTTGCAATCGAGTGTTGCCGGCGCGTCTGGCACGAGTTACCGAACGAGAGTTTTCGGAACGTTGTCAACCACGCTGAGGATGTTGGGGCGATTGACATCGACGAGCGGCTTTCGGAAGCTCACCGGGCGCTGGAGAAATTGGAACGACGATTTCACAAGTCGGTCGATGAGAAGGAGCAAGTACGGGTGAGCCGCGAAATGGGATATGGCAATCTCGTGTTGGCATTCGATCACCAAGACGCAGCGAGTGTCGCAACGGTAGTCAGCGAAGGTTTGGTGGAATGGGCGGAGGACGGCGAAAGAGAGTGTCAGATGCAGGCACAATCATTGCGGCAACTGGTCGCAGACCCAACCCAAGCGGTCTTTGACGACGAAGTCAGCGACGAGTGAAGACTCACCAATCAACCCGGCCGCACCACCGCCAGCATCGCGGCCTTCACCGCTTCGGCGCCCTCGGCACGCAATCGGGCCAGCCACGGCCAGTCGGCGAAGCCGTCGAGCAGTTCCCGGCGACGTTCCGAGTCAGGCATTTCCGACAGCACGACGGTTCGCACATCCGACAGCACACGTACCCACGCTGCGAACGTCGAATCGAACTCAGCCTCGAACTTCTCCCGCAGACGACGAGCGAGTGCAGGAGCTGCGCCGCCTGTGCTGATCGCGAGTGTCAACTCGCCGGAACGCACCACCGAAGGCAGCGTGAAATCTCCGCCTTCTGGATCGGTGGCGGAATTCACCAGGATGCCGCGAGCCTTGGCGTCGGACACGACTTGAGCATTAACTGTTGAAGTTGCACTCGCGAAGACGAGGAACGCACCGTCGAGATGCTTGGGGTGATACGCTTCAGTAATGACATTCACGCCAACTGCGACCGGATCGACAATCCGCACAGTCGCGCCAGCCAAAGCCGCAGCGGCGGCTTTCCGCGTTCCGACGGCACCACCACCGACGACTACCACGAGCCGGCCAGCGAGGTTCAACACCACCGGAAACACGGATCATCCTTTCAACTCGCGACGGCCTCGCTCGTTGGCGGTTCCTCTGGTGATGGCAGAGGCGTGGATGCATCGTCGAGTTTGTACTGCTCCCACTTCTTGTGCAGCGTATTTCGGTTAATTCCGAGCCGAAGAGCCGCTTTCACTTGCGTTCGATTGCACTCGCGCATCACTTCCTCAATCAGCGCCCGTTCCAGGCCATCCACAAGGAACGGATGCAACTCCACCCCCGTCGGCCGCGGAGCGTGCATCCCCGCCCGAACCAGCGCCCGAATCAGCGACGGCACATCCGTTCCAACGCCGTTGCTACCCTGCGATTTCGACGAACGTAACGCATACTTCGGTCGCGTGAATCGCAGAAGTTCCGGCGTGATCGGCCCACCATCGGCCAGCACGATGAGACGTTCGAGAGCATTTTCCAGTTCGCGGACGTTCCCAGGCCACTCGTGAGCCTTCAAGCCTTCGATCACGGCTGTCGTCAGTTCAGGAACGACGCACTTATTCTGTTCGCTGTAGCGACGGAGGAAGAACTGCGCCAACAGCGCGATATCCTCGCGGCGTTCCCGCAACGGCGGCAACACGATTGGGATCACGTTGAGGCGGTAGTAGAGGTCTTCGCGGAAGTCGCCGGAGCCGATGAGGTCTTCGAGCGAGGCATTGGTCGCGGCGATGACACGCACGTCAACGCGGATGGTGCGGCTTTCGCCGACTCGCTCGAACTCGCGCTCCTGCAGCACACGAAGCAGCTTCACCTGGAGTTTCGGCGACGTGCTGTTGATTTCATCAAGGAAGATGGTGCCGCCGTGCGCAGCCTCGAAGCGGCCCGGCTTGTTCTCAACGGCACCCGTGAACGCACCCTTAATGTGCCCGAAGAGTTCGCTTTCGAGAAGGTTTTCGTGCAGAGCGCCGCAGTTCACCCGGATGAACGGCCCATCGGACCGCCGGCTGTGTTTGTGAACCGCCTTTGCGATGATTTCTTTACCGGTGCCGGTTTCACCGATGAGCAGGACGTTCGCTGATCGTGGTGCGGCAAGCCGCACCATTCGATAGACGTCCTGCATAGCCGGAGCCGTGCCTACGATCTCGGGTAGAGGCGGTTCGGCATGCTCAATTTTGGGCATCAACCAGTCGCTTCCGGGAGAGGAAGCCATAAATTCGGCCCATTCCGACGGCGAACAGAGTAACTATAGCACATCGTGCCCGCGGTTTCCACATCATCGCCCGGAAAGGGGGCACGATTGTTGACAATATCGAGCGCTGGCACAGGCCAAACTCACTTTGCCAACGTCTCCTGGTAAAACACGTTACTCCACTTTCCCCCGCGACGAACGTAAGTGCTCGACGATACTACTGTGACCTTTCGCGGCTTCTCGTCCTTCATGGCACTTGTGTAGGTGATGCGGTAGAGAATCGTGGCGACGTCGGGCGTCGGCATCACGATGTCTGGCTTACCCTCGACGGTGAAGCTTTCGAGTTTGTAGTCGGGCATGCTCTTGAGCATCTCGGTTTTGTTCAGCCGGATGGCGTCATAGAAGATCAGGACAACATCGTCGGCGAGGAACTCCTTCATCGCCGGGACATCTTTCTTCTTCATCATGCCCCAGCTCTCGACCTCGCGTTCCATGAGCGCGTCACGGAGTTTCGCTCGATCCGCAGCGTCGTCCGCCAAGAGAGTCTTGCAGTCGAGAAGCGATAACAGCAGAGCGACTAGAAACGTGTATTTCGCGATCATGTGTAACTCCTAGAAAGTAAATGGTGCCTTGAAAGGTAGGACGGTTTACTTCTTCACCAACTTGCTGTTCTCCAGGAGGAGAATTCCCTCCCCGTTGCCGCGACAAGTTCCCCGGATTGTGAGTTTGTCACCGACGTTTACCTCAGCCAACTGAGCCTGCCAGTCTTTCGCAAGGAAGTCACAGACCAACGTCGCACTCTCATCGGAACCCAGTACGACCGTGATCTTGCCGGGCTTGTTCCGTGCCACTCGGAGAACCGGTCCCATAACCTCCAGAAATTTCCCCTTGTACTTCGCATCCGCTGCCACGACGTTCCCCTCATAAGCCTTTTCGAGAGCCTCAAGCGTGACCACGACCGGCGGGCCGTCGGCGGGTTTGTCCAATTTCTTTACCAGCGTGCAACCGCCCAACGTCACGATGTCATCGGGCTTGCCCTGGCACGTTCCACGGATCACGAGCGTATCGCCGATGGCCACTGCGGCGAGTTGAACCTGTCCGTCCTTGGCGGTGAAATCGCAATCGATTGTCTGCCCCATTTCGGATTCGAGTTCAACCGTGGCCTTCCCGGGTTTGTTCCGGCTGATGCGAAACACCTTTCCAGTAAGCTCCAGTAACTTCCCCTTGTGCTTCGCGTCGGCGGCGATGACGTTGGCATCGTACTCCGCTTCCAGAGCCTCTGCGGTGATGGCGATCACGCCTGCATCTGGGGTCTTTTCAGTGGGCTTCTTCATATCAGGCTTTTTGACGTCTAGAACACATCGCTCCAGCGTCACCCACGTCTGGACTTTCCCCTTGCAGTTGCCGCGAATCGTGACATCCTCGCCGACGATAAGCGTTCCAAGATCACCGTGTTGTGCGCGATCGAAGTGGCAGTCCACGGTCGAGCCGGGAGTGCCGACCAGTTCGATCGTGATCTTGCCTGGCTTGTCGTCGCGGGTAATTTTCTTGATCTTGCCCGAGACCACCAACGTCTTGTTCTTGTACTTTGTGTCGGCGGCGAGTTCGTTGGTGTCATACTCTTCATCAAGCTCGATTGCGGTGATTGTCGTGGATGGTTCGCCGGTCACATCTGGACCAGCGTCCTTGCGTCCGCCAATACCGACGAGCAAGAAAAGCCACAACCCGCCGATCAGAATTGCGAGCAGATTCACAACGATTCCCGCAATCGGAAGGCTGTTGCTCTGGCGAGTAGAGCCTTTGGCGACAAAGTAACCGATGACACCAAGGACCAGGCCAAACGCACCGCCGATAATTCCAAGCACTCCGACGCAGGGCACAAAGCTGGCAAGCAGTGAGCCGACCCCTTGAAGTAGCGATAAGAGGCCGAGAACGCTGATTTCTTTTGGGGCTTCCTGCATCTCGCGGTCGAAGTCTTCGGAACGCGGCCGACGACGCGGAGGGGCGTTCTCGGGCCTATCGCCCTGCGGACGCCCTTCCGGATTCGGACGGGGTGGGACGGGTTCACCGAAGTTGTCAAAGTCGTTGTTCATGGAGTTGTCGCTGAGGTGGGAATCGAGTTTCGGATGATTGTCTCGCGTCGGCCAAAGGCAACACAAGTGAATTCGCTAACTCCATCCGCGGAGGAACCGCAATGATCGAACGCGAAGCGTTGTTGGCGGCCGTGTGCGAGAACCCAGATGAGGATACGCCGCGATTGGTGTTCGCTGACTGACTCGACGAGAACGGCGAACCCGAGCGTGCCGAGTACATCCGGGTGCAGTGCGAAGTGACCCGACTTGCGGCCGACGACGATCAGCGAGCCGGGTTAATCGACCGTGAGACTGAACTCGAGAAAAAGTTCGGCAAGCGGTGGCTGACCGAACTCCCCGCGCCGGACAGAAATATCCACTGGGTTGAGGCTCCGGAAGGTTGGCTCGACGGGAAGACGTTCGACTGCGGCTTCGCCTGTCAACTCTTTGCCCAGACTGCCGGAGTGCTCGCGAAGCACGGGCATGTGCTGTTCTCCGCAACCCCGGTCAGGCGGCTGCTGATATGGAACATCAAGAGAGGGGACAAACTCGCCAAGATGCCGCAACTCCGACACTTGCACACTATCCGCATCCGCGTCTTTTCGAAGCAGGCAGCCGACGATCTTTTGGAGTGCCCATATCTCGACTCGGTGCCAGACATTCGTTTCTCTTTCACCGCGTTGTCGGAAGCGCACATCGAGCGACTGCTCAAGAAATTCGGCGACCGGCTCCAGCATCAACCGTGAGCAACAGTTCGACCAGCAAGGCTTCACTCCCCTGCCCCGGTTTCAGGGGCGAAGCCGCGGCGCATCTGATTCTCTGTCACGGTGCGCGGCAACAGGAACTGCAACAGATAATCCGGTCCGCCAGCCTTCGAACCGATGCCGCTCAGCTTGAAGCCGCCAAACGGCTGACGATCCACCAACGCACCCGTGCACTTGCGATTGATGTACAGGTTCCCCACACGGAAGCGTCGCTTCACAGCGTCCAGGTGCGTCGGGCTGCGACTATAGCAACCACCCGTCAGCGCGTACTTCGTGCCGTTCGCGATGCGGATGGCGTCGTCGAGATCCTTCGCGCGGATCACCGATAACACTGGCCCGAAGATTTCTTCCTGGGCGATGCCAGCGTTCTCCGGCACGTCCGCGAAGATCGCAGGCCCCACGAAATAGCCCTGCGACGCGAGCGAACCGATGTCTGTTTGATGTGCGAGTCGCGCTTGCTGCTTGCCGGCCTCGATCGTCTTCAAAATGCGGTCGCGGCTCTCGGCATCTATCACGGGACCGAGCGAACAACCGGCTTCGTCGGCAGCACTCACCGTCAGGCTCTTGGTTGCTTCGACGAGGCGATTTAGGAATTGATCGTAGATGCCGGTCAGCACGATAGCCCGCGAACCTGCCGAGCACTTCTGGCCTCCATAGCCGAAAGCAGAATCCACCACGCCCTTCACCGCTTCGTCGAGATCGGCGTCGGCGTCCACGATCACGGCGTTCTTGCCGCCCATCTCGGCAATCACCTTCTTCACGAAGTTCTGACCGCCCGGGGTCTTCGACGCCTGCTCGTTAATCATCAGCGCGACCTTCAACGAACCCGTGAACGCGATCAGCGCGACGTCCGGATGCTGCACGAGCGTCGGCCCGATTTCCTCGCCAATGCCCGGAACGAAGTTCACGACCCCAGCAGGCACACCGGCCGCGAGGAAGCATTCCATCAGCTTCGCGCCGATGACGCTCGATTGCTCCGCCGGCTTCAGGATCACGGTGTTCCCGGTGACGAGAGCAGCCGTGGCCATGCCCGTGAGGATCGCGAGCGGGAAGTTCCACGGTGCGATGACGACCGACACGCCGCGAGCATCGTAGAAGTAGCGGTTGTCTTCGCCAGGGACGTCGCGGTGTTGCGGCGCCGCCAACTTCTCCATCTCGGTAGCGTAATACATGCAGAAGTCGATGGCTTCCGCAACGTCGGCATCGGACTCGCGCCACGGCTTGCCGGTCTCGAAGACGATCCACGCGGACAGCTCGAAACGACGCAACCGGAACTGATCGGCTACCCGCCGCAGCAACGCGGCACGCTCCGTAACCGGAACATCTCGCCAGGAATCGAATGCCTTCAGACACGACGCGACCGCTGCGTTCGCCTGTTCGACAGATGCCGTCGCGACTTTGCCGATGATCTCGGACGTGCGGGAGGGGTTCACGCTGTCGAGCGTCTTCGTGATGGGTTGCGGCTTGTTGTCGATGACGACGGGGTACGTGCGACCGAACTCAGTGCGAACCTTCGCGAGTGCCGCAACCATCTTGTCGCGATTCGATGCCACGGCGAAGTCGGAAAGCGGCTCGTTCTGGAAGGCAGAAGCCGCTTGCGGCTTCGCAATCGCGATAGCTTGCGAAGCCGCAAGCGGCTTCAACTCGACGGATTGGTGCGATGCGGGATCCATGAGCAATACCTCTTCCGAAAGTCCTTCCGCGAAGCCCTGCCGCAAGAACGAATCGTTCGACGAATTCTCCAGCAAGCGGCGCACGAGATACGCCATCCCGGGGAGCAGTTGACCATACGGCGTGTAAATGCGAAGCCGATAGCCGAGCGATTGAATCGCTTCCTTGATGTGGTCGGCCATGCCGTAAAGCATCTGGAACTCGAAGCGACGCGACGGCACCTTCAACTTCTCGGCGACAGCCATCGCGTGAGCAATGCTGCGGATGTTGTGCGAACCGAACGCTGGAATCAGCCAATCGACGTTCGCCAGCAAGAACTCGGTCAACTTCTCGTAGTTCGCGTCGGATTGCCACTTCTGCGTGAACACCGGCACCGGCCAGCCGTTCTGTGCTGCGATCACCGTTTCGTAGTCCCAGTACGCACCCTTCACGAGTCGCACCCACACCGGGCAACGCCGCTCGTTCTTAGCCCAGTCTAGGAGGCTGTGCAGGTCGGTTTCGGTGTCCTTGAGATATGCCTGAATCGCGATGCCAACGTGTGGCCAGTCGCGGAACTCAGGTTCCGTGAGGATCGTGCGAAAGATGTGGAGCGTTGTATCTTTAAAGCTGTGCTGCTCCATGTCGAAGTTCACGAACGCCCCGGTTTTCCTGGCGAGGGTGAGGATCGGTCGCAGTCGATGGCACACGGCCCGCGTTGTGCCTTCGGGGTCGATTGGGTCGAACTGACTGAACAACGCCGAGAGCTTCACCGACACGTTCACTCGCGGAATCGGGCCGCGGTCATCACGGTCGATGATCGGTTCTTCGGGCCATGAATTCACTTCGCGAGTCAAGCCCGAGAGCAGG
Source organism: Planctomycetota bacterium (assembly GCA_021413735.1). Classification (GTDB taxonomy): domain Bacteria; phylum Planctomycetota; class Planctomycetia; order Gemmatales; family Gemmataceae; genus Gemmata. The sequence continues at coordinate 62,180 of JAIOPV010000198.1, read as the reverse complement.
TCGAGGTACTGCTTTTGGACGTGATCGGCTTCCGGTTCAGTGATGGTCGCTTCGCCGAGCAAGTCGATGGTGAACGCAAGCCGGCGGTTTCGCATCGCATGGACCGCCTGCACCGCTTCGGACACGTTCGACCCGGCGATAAACTTGCGAGCCATGCGCTCGGCGTTACTCCGGGCCGACCACGCGAGAAGTCCACCGAGCACGCCACCAGTCGGAATGAATCGCGTTCCGAGACGTGCCCACCACGGCAGTTCTTCCTTTGCTTCGCTGAGGTATTCGCGGAGGTGCCGGGAAACTTCGCCCGGATCTTTCAGGTATGGGAGTGTGTCCACGAACCGGAAGAGTTGCACCTTGAGGGCTGGGTCGTGCATACCCAGACCCATGAGCTTGTCTTCGAGCCAGGGTCGCGTGAACAGGATCGGCCCTTGGCGATCGAGCCTCGCGAAGATGTCGCGGCCGAAGTCCTTCGTGCGGGCATCGAGGGTTTGATTCATGTGGCTTGCGTCACCGCTGGCGATGCTCCTCATCTTTCGCTAATATGATAGCCAAGATCAGAATCAGCGTTTTGGCGGAAGGCTTACAATGGCGATTGCAAAAATCGGGAAGTTCACCGTTCTCGATACACTCGGGAGCGGGGCACACAGCAGTATTTTACACATTCGTCGAGCAGAAGATGAAAAGGAGTACGCGCTCAAGCTCGTCGCCGTCGACGATAAGGAAGATCTCAAATTTCTCGAGCAAGCCAAGCACGAGTACCGCGTTGGTCAGATGCTCAATCACAGTAACCTCGTGAAAATCCACTGCTTCGAGACGGAAGGCGGCGGTTGGTTCACCGGGCCGAAGAAGGCGAAACTGCTCATCGAGTATGTGCCTGGCAAAACGATGGACAAGATTCCGTTGCTCCGCATGGCGAAGCTGATTCGTGTCTTCGAGCGAATCGCGGACGCCATGATGCACATGCACAAAAACGGCGTTTATCACGCCGACATGAAGCCAAACAACCTCATCTACGAACGCGGCACCAAGGTGAAGGTTCTCGACTACGGCCTCGCCTGGATCAAGGGCGAAGCAAAGGATCGCATTCAGGGCACCCCCGAGTACATCGCGCCGGAGACGGTCGAACACAAACTCATCAACGAACGCACCGACATATACAACCTCGGTGCCACGATGTATCGACTCACGACGCTGCAACTGCCGCCGTGCTGGATCACTGGCGAAGATGCCCTGCCCATGAGTTCGCCGATCTTCAAGAAGACCTTGAAGCCGGTGCGTTCGATCAACCCAATCGTCCCGGAAGGACTGGCCGAGTTGATTCAGCAATGCCTGCGTCCGAATGCAAACAAGCGACCCGAACGCATGAGCCATATTCAGGGTCGCCTCGATCAACTCGCCGACGAAGCTGCCGCGAAAGTCGATCCCGACGAACTGGAATCATGACGGATCACCCACCGTAACGCTTGCGGATGCTCGGCATCAGATAATCGTGGAACGACGTCGCGAAGTCGTATTTCGGGGCGTGTCCCCAGTCGCGGCGTGCGGTCGAATCGTCCACATCAGCGGGCCACGAGTCCACAATCCCCTGACGTTTTGTGTCCACTTTCGTCCCGAGCGTCGCCATCGGAAACGCGGCCCGCACAACCGTCTCGAACTCGGCGGCACTCGGAGCAAACGCCCCCACATTGTACACGCTTCGCGTTAGTTTCTCACGCGGTGCGGACATCAGCCGAAGAATCGCGGTCACGGCATCCGGCATCGCCATGAACGGAATCCGCGTGTCCGGCCGGACGAAGCAGTCGTAAGGCTTGCCGCTGGCTGCTGCGTGAATCATCTCGGGAGCGTAGTCGCTGGTTCCACCGCTCGGCACCGTCTCGGCTGAGATCAAGCCTGGGAAACGCAGGCAGCGAAAATCGACCTTCCCGCTGAGCGTCTCGGCTGCGAGCTGCTTGTAGTGCCGCGAGTAGTAGCGGCCGAGGTGTTCGCAGTACAGCTTGTTCGCACCGTACATTGTCGTCGGCACATTGAAGTCGTCTTCTTTCACCTTTCCCGCTGCTGCTTTCGTCGCCAGATCGGGCAAGCCGAACGCGGCGATGCTCGATGGGTAGAAGAACACGACGGGCCGCCCGTGACTCTCGCCCTGCTTCTGTGCGAACTCCAGCAGGTTCAACGCACCCTCGACGTTCACCTTGTGGGCTAACGCCGGGCTGAATTCGCTGCGGGTCGAGAGCAGTGCGGCCAGGTGATACACGCGATCCACTTCGTACTCGGCGATGATCCGCTCAAGGAGTTGCGTGTCGAGAATCGACCCGACAAACTGCTGGCGGACCTTCGCGGCGAGTTCCGGTTGAAGCGGGTTCAAGTCCAGCGTAACGACCTGACGAGCCGCATCGCCTGCAGTGAGATGGGCGATCAGTTCGTGCCCAATCTCGCCGGAAGCACCGGTGATAAGGACTGACGGATTCCGCGACATGACGACCTCCTGGCGTGTGAGCGAATTGAAAGAGGCAAGATAATCTGAAGCTCGGTCGCGGCAAGGATCATCGACCGAATGTAGAATGGAGCAACCGCGAGCCAAGCGAGATGAGCGATGCTAATCTTCCAGGGAACACGATCATTCGTGAACCATCTCGCGTTGTCTCAAGACGGTCGGTTTCTCCTCTCGGGCCATCAGTTGTGGAACCTCGCGAATCCAGGGGCACCCGAAGTCGAATTGAAACCAGGAGCCGCAACCATCGGCGGTGGATTTCTCGATGATGGAAGGTTAGCTTTCGTCTCCGGTGAGGGGTCCATTTTGCTGGCGAATCCCGTCACTCCAAGTTCATTCCAACTTTCGGGAACCGTCACACCCGAAGTTCATTCCGTGAGTGTGATAACCGGCGACAGGTTTCTGCTGACCTACCCTGCTACGGTTGAGGTGTGGCAACTCGAATCGAAACGCCTGAAGCCATTGGCCCGTTTCATCACGCAGCTTGGAACCGTTCCCACGAGAGCCAGGGCATCTTCTGACTTCTCGCGACTCGTGGTTGGCGTCACTCCTGGTCGTTTTGCCCGACCAACTGCAATCCACGAGTTCGACACAAGCGGACGGTTCATCCGTGAGTTGATCTCGGGGATTGACACGCTACATGAATTTGAGTTGTCGCCGTGCGGCAGGTTCTTGGTGGGAGAAATCAACCTGCGGCTCGTGATCTGGGATGCGGTGACGGGAACGCAGGTCGCGGAGCTGCGGGCTGGCGGAACTGGCTTGTTCCGTGGTCCGCAGTTCCACCCGTCGGGTCGGTTTCTCGCAGCAGGCGGAGCAAACATCGACGGCGGCGTCTACTGCTGGGACACCACGACATGGAGTGAGATCATCGGTTACCGTTGGCCGGTCGGTCCAGTGACGCGAGTGATCTTCAGTTCCGACGGCACCCTCGCTGTTGCCGGCGGTGAACGCGGTCAGGTGACCGTGTGGGACGTGGACCTTTAGCATGGTAAGTGAGCCCAACGATGCAAGTTCTCACATCGGCGACCGGCATCGTCGAAGAATTGAAGTTCGCTCCGGACGGACGGGCTTTGGCGGCTGTGGTCCAGCAATCCCCGTTTCTGTGGGACATCCCAGCGACCGCTGCACCGAAAGCGCTCGCGGACTACGACAAGCGAGGTGCCAAATATCTCACGTTTTCCCGCGATTCAAGCACCGTGAGCTGGATCGCAAATCGGAGACTGTTTGAGTTCGAGCGCGACACCGGCTGTGAACGCGAAGTGCAATTACTGGAGGACTCGCGAGAAAAGCTGAGCGCGATCACGCTCACGGGGCCGGATTCGCGACTGGTCGTTCGCACCGGGGAGGTTTATCAGCAATTTCGCTATCGCTGTTTCATTTCCGACGGGGCCGATGGCTGGGAAGAGAAATGGTTCGTCGGCCCGAATACCAACTTGTACGGTGGTGCGATCGCGGGTACGGAAACCGATCGCTTCTTCGCCTGGGAACGCTCTGTTTCGGAGGAAGGGCCATTCGAAGACCAGACTGGGCTCCACCGCCTTGTGATGCGATCGGCACGCACGGGGCAGATTCTCGAATCCGTCCCGTTGAAAATGCTCGACCCGAGCGGGCTGGTGGCTCGCCGTGATGGCTCCGAGGTTGTGGCATTTCACAACTCGTTTCTCCATGTGTGGCGACCTCGTGAAGTGCCCCGAAAAGTGAAGAGCGGCACACGGTCCACCCTGAGGGCTATCGCCTATCACCCATCTGGGAACTACCTCTTCGTGACGAGCAACGATAAGTCCGTGTGTGTCCTCGACACGACATCCTGGGCTGTGGTGGAACAGTACACCTGGAACATCGGTCGGTTGACGTCGGTGGCGATCAGTCCGGAGGGAACCCTCGCGGCTGCCGGTGGCGAGAAAGGGCAAGTCGTGCTGTGGGATGTGGACCTGTGAGGTTGCGATGCGTGTGCTTCCCGGAAAGATGAAGGCGAATCAGCACCTTGTGTTCAGCCCGGATGGGCGGTTGCTTGTGTGCGGCGGCAACTCTCGTGGCGTCGCGATCTGGGATGTCACCACTTCGGAACCACCGAAACGAGTGTTCGACCGAGAGGAATGGGGTGGGCACCACCCGACTACCATCCATTTCGACGCGGATACTGGCCGGATGTTCGTGGCTTTCGTGACTGGCGGCGTTTGGACGCGCTCCGCCGATGGGGTCGAAGAAGACCTGGAATTCGACGACGGCAATCCGTCGCAACTGAACGGGTTCGCGATCTCGCCGGACGGCACGTCGCTGGTGATGACCTGCTACAAGGACAAGACGGTCCTCGTGAGGCATGATCTCAAGGGGGCAACCGTTGGCGGGTTGGTGTGGGAGGAGGCCGAGGGTTACCTCTGGGAAGGGCCGTTCGTCTTCCGACCCGGCACCAACGAGTTATTCGGTCGCGGCGGCTCGGCGTACTCACGCGGCTTCGCGACGCGAAATCTGGCCGACGCCTCACTCATCGCCAAATACCCGTACCAGTCACAGGTTCGCGAAAGTGCGATCGGCTGGAAGCTGTCGCCGGACGGCGAACGAGTCGCGTTCACCACCGAGAAGCGCGTGAGCGTGATGGATCTCACTACCCGCACGGACACACAACTTCCAGTGGAAACTGGCTCTGTGGGTCGAGCCATCGCGTTTCATCCGGGTGGCCAGGTTCTTGGGGTCGCGTCTGGCGATGGCGTGAAGTTGCTCGATGCTCACACGCTGACGGAACTGCGGGCGTTCTCGTGGGGTAACGGGCGTGTGCGGTCGTTGGCGTTCGCGCCTGATGGAATGACAGCCGCAACGGTTGGCGAACGCGGCTGGGTGACGCTGTGGGACGTGGACATCTGACGTGCGGAGTATGTGAAGTTATGCGAGTGATCGACGCCTTTGATGAGCCTGTACTAACAATGGCGGTGTCGCCCGATGGGCGACTCCTGGCAGCGGCCACTGCCAGAGAGTTGGCAATTTGGGACTGGCTCAGTGGCGAAGAGTTAAACCGGAGGGCGTTCTACGGCACGTTAGGACAGCTTGCGTTCGGCCCAACTTCGGAGTGGCTGGCCTGCGGCTTCCAACGTGGCATGTTCGAGATCATTAACCCCCGAGATGGCACTCGAATTCACGGTTTTCCGGGAACCTTCTCGGGTGGGGTTGCGGTATCTCCCAACGCGAAGGAGATCGTTGCGACACAGATTGGTCGCCAAGGGCAAGTGGAGCTTGAACTGTGGGAGCTTCCTGGGTGGCGACGAAAGAGGGGTTATGATGGTGCATCACCATTCACTCGGCTCGCCTTCAGCCCCGATGGCGAACACATCGCGGGAATCACGGTCAGCTCGTTCGAGTTGCGATACGCGGCAAGCGGCGGGATAAACCATCGGCAAGGCGTGAACTACGTTGGTGAGGGGTTCTTTAGCTTCTCACAAGACAGCCAGACGGTTGTGTTCGGGTGGGAATCGACCCTCCATGTGATGGAAACCCGCAACGGGAACGTATCGCGGCGGGTGATGTATCAAGAGCCGGCGATGCTCGTCGACGTGGCGTTTCTCGGCAGCAGGCAGTTCGCAACGGTCGACGGATCGCCGCTGATGCGAATGTGGTCGGCGGAATCCTGGAAGGTCGTGCATGGCTTCGACTGGAACTCCGGTGGCCTCACATGCGTCATTCCCAGTGCCGACGGACTTGCTGGTATCTGCGGCACCAAGACCGGAAAGCTTGTCGTGTTCGATGTCGATGATTGAGTGCGAACCCCCTGCCCTGTTCAGCGGTCTATCTCAGCGCCCATTTGAGTGGCTGAGAACTCGGCAGGCCGCGTTCTCAGCCAACTCGCCCGCAGCGGAGAACCCCATGTACGCGATCACGACTGGTTCGACGCACCCCATCACGCACGTCGTGTTCCATCCAAATGGTTCGACGTTCGCAGTCGCACAACCGAACTATGGCGTCACGATGCTCGACCGAATCAACGGACAGGTCGTCGGAACAATTCCGGTTCCTCGCGTCTCGGATTACTCGTCAATTCTGTTCGTCGCGGACGGCGCAAGGCTCGTCGTTGGGTCGGCGCGCGGCATCACTGTCTGCGACACTACAACGGGGAAACTTCTTCTGCAACGCGGCAAAGACATCCTCGCGGGGGCTGTTCTTGCCGAACGCGGAACGGAGTTATTTGCTGCGACCCAGGCGGGCTTGCGCGAGTTGCGGATGATCGAGACCGCTGAGGGCACCTTCCTGAGCGACAAGGTCCGAGTCCTGCAAAGCAAGGCGGCACTCATCGCGTTGTCGCCGTGCGGTCGCTGGGGTTTCGGCGTGTATGGTCGCGCGAAACCGTCGCTCCTCGACCTCGGGACAGGCCGCGTTGCGATGGCGGTCGATCACCCGTATCGAGCGGAACTGGCCCGCCCAAGCGAACGCCCCTTTGTCGTGTTCGCCCCGAACGGTGAACGCTTCGCAGTGTGCGACGGGAACGATGTGCGAGTCTATGACACGCCCAGCAACGTCCCCGATGACGATGATGAACCAGACCCCTCGCTTGTTCAGCGGGCGGGCACACAGATGGCACCGAAGCCACGAGCGCTCCTCGAACAAACCTTCAGCCTGACCCGACCGGAAGGCGGTCGTGCCGCGGATCGCTGGCTACCGCAGGTCGCGTTCACACCTGATGCTCGCGGGTTGCTGATTCGTCGCCCACGGAATCGCGTGCAGTTATGGGATGTGTCAACCGGGGCACATGCTGGCGAATGGAGCTGGCGAATCGACGGCTTGATGTGTCTCGCGGTTGCGCCCGATGGCCTGACGGCAGTTGCTGGCGCGAGATTCGGGCACGTCATTGTGTGGGATTTGGAATAATTTGGTCTCGCCGTTTGCGGCTTTGCAGGCTGTGGCCTGCGAAGCCGCAAACGGCGAATTCCAGAGATCATGGTCGCGCGGCGGTGATCGCATCGCGAGACTTACCCTGAATCGGCGACAACGCCCGACTAATCACCTGCGTCGAAACGTTCGACACACCTTCCCGCACCGCACCCTGCCGTATGTCATCGTTCCCTTCGTCGGTCGAACCGAGCGCCATCTTCGACGCACCCAAGAAGTACCACGCGACAGCATTCGTCGCGTCAGCCTTCGTGGAATCGGTCAACGCGTTCACGGCATCCTTGAAGCGGCCGTCCTTGTAGGCTTTGATCCCCGCGTCGAGGAAGCGAGCCGCGACTGCTGGATCTCGGGCAGGCAACTCCGGCGAACGACGATACGCCGCGAGAGGATCAGTCACCGATTGCAACCCAACCTCGGTTGCTGTCGCCCACAACTTCTTCGCCGCAAGAGCCGCCTCGAAGTTCGGATTCGTCTTCGCCGCGTCGAACTGAGCCTTCGCCTCCGTGTACTTGTTCTGGAACAACAAAGCCAATCCCGCAACGGTCCGAGCCTTCGCCACATCCTCTGAATCAGGCTGCGAGGTCGTCAGCGACTTCGTCGCTGCTGCGAGGGCACCTTCCGAATCGGACGGCCGACGCAGTCCCACCAGCAGTGGCAACCACAGGTCGATGGCCTGTGCAGGGGTCACCGCGTTGCCAAGGTCCGTCTTGAACTTCGCAGCGATGTCCTCGGTTCGCTTCTTCTCGGCAACCACCGCTGCATCCAGATCCTTGATCTTCGCCTCGAATCCCTCTGTCTGTTTCTTCGAGTCGGCAGCATACTTGTCGGCGGCCTTCTTCAACTCCGCGATCTGGTCGTCCTTCAACTTGGAAACGTCCGTCGTGTGAGCGTCGGTCAGCTTCTTCATCGCTTCGGCATGTTCGGCCGTGAGACGCTTGACCTCAGCCGCAAGCTTGTCTGAGGCGATCTTGGATGACCGTTCCGACTTCGACATTCGCTCGGCGATGTCGATGAGCTGGGCTGTGCTCAGTCCGGCACCACCAACGGCCATCATCTCTGGCGAAAGGAGCGAGCTGAGGGTCGGGCCGGTTGCACGGTCGAGAGCACGCTTGTGAGCCGCGAGCAACTCGGCGTTGTCGAACTTCTCCGGCAACAACTTCGCTGCTTGCAGTTCCTTGACGACGCCAGAGACAACTTCATCGAGTCCCTTACGGACCTTCTCTTCCGCGTCGAGCTTCTTCTCGGCGGTCACCTTCGCTTCATCAGCTTCCTTGAAATCCTTTTCGAGCTTGGCAACGAGGTCTTTCGCATCCTTCAAATCCTTGGCGGCGACCGTGAGCTTGTCAGTGCTTTCCTTCAGATCGGTCATCAGTTTCACGGCCCCGGCGGCTCGCTTTTCGAGTTCCACGAGTGCCTTCTCGGCTCCGTCTTTCTTGAAGGCGTCCGCGATCGTCGGGTTGGACGAGATCGCAGCTTGAAGTTCCCAGTATCGTTGGAGGTCGTCGCAACTGCGGGGGAAGATCTGTTCCAGCGGGTCGGAGAGCGGATTCAACCCGCGACCAGCCATTGCCTTCGCCTGCTTGATGTGAGCCGCCTTCGCCTTCTTGATGAGTGCGACTGCCTCGACGTAGTTCTCGAATTTGGCCATCTTGATGGCCTTCCAGAAATGAACACCGGCTTCAGTGTCGTCTTCCTTCGCGGGTGTCACGGGTGGTTCATCTTGAAGCAACACGATCGCGAACAAGAGTTGGCGAGCGTCGGCAGGCGTCAGGCGGAGCGAACTGCCGTCTGGCATCGGTGCCGGCGGCGCGGCTGTCGCGTCCATCCGGTTCAGTGCCGCATCGAAGGTACTCGCGTACTTCGGGAATTGCTCCCTGGCGGTCTCGTACAGCTTTCGTGCGTTGTCTGTTTCTCCGGCGAGTTGGAACACGACGCCAAGTTGAATCGTCGCCTTGACCGCTGCCTTCTCGGCCTCGGGGGTTTTCGCGACGGGGTCATCGAGGAACGCTTTCAACTTCTGATGTGCGACCTTCAATGCCGGATTGGTCGCGGCGATCGGAGTTGCATCTTTCTGTTCTTGAAGCATCGCGAACAGTTCGGCTTCGCCCTGTGCCGCCTTCAGATGTGGCGAAGGATCCTTCACGGCGGCAGCAAGCTTTTTCGCAGTCGTGGGATCGCCAGCACGAACCGCTGCGGCGACATCCGCCGCGGTCGGTTGCTTCCCGTCAGCCGTCGTCGCCTCGTCCGGATTGGGTTGCTTGGCTGGAGCCTGCGTCGTCTTCTCCCCGTTGGGGATCAGGTTGCCGAAGTACGCTCCAGCACATGCTCCGCCTGCGAGTACCATGCCGACGAGCGTGCCGCCGAGCCAACCGCCCTTCCCGGAGCGACGCGCTTCGCGATCAGACCTCATCGACAAATCCGGCTTCGTCCGGCGAGTGTGAATCGGATCTTCGAGTTCGCTGGTCGGCTCATCGTAGATTTCATCTGCGGCCGGCTCCCTCACGGGCACAGGCACGGGCACCAGATCAGTATTTTTTTGAACAATGGACTCCGGACCCCAGTTCGCAACGACCACTGGGCCAGTGGTCGCGGAAGTCGACGAGACCGGCTGTTGCGGAGCCGAACCCGACATCCAGTCGATCTCGACGGACGGGTTCGATCCTTCGCCGGACTTGGAATCCGGCTTCGTTTTCGCCTTGCCAGCATCTTTCTTGTCGGCAAGTGGGGCCATCGCGGCCTTGGATTCCTTGGTCGGGGCGTCGTGCGGGTCGTCTTGCCCGGGCCGGCGGAAAGCCATCCCCGACAATCCCATGGTCGGTTTCGATCCCTTCGCGGGAGGTTTCGGCTGCGTGGGTTCGAGATCAGCGTCGTCCAGCTCTAAATCGGCAGTCGAATCTACCTTGGATACCTTGCCGCTCGGTTTCGGCGTTATCGGCTTCTGTGCCAGCGCAGAACCGAACGCCTCCAACGAAGCGGTCTCGTCTTCAGCATCGGGGAAGTCAGTGAACTCAACGTCGGTCGAATCTTCCATCATCGACGGTGGAAGAGACGGTTCCGTGCGATCCGTCGCTTTCCCTTTGTAGGGCTCATACGGCAGGGCATCATCCAGATTGACTTCGGGGATCGTGCCCTCATCCTCCGGCGAAACGCCGTCTGGATTGCTCCACACAATCGACGCTGAATCGGGTGCCTGCGGCCCTCGACCTTGTTGGTCTGGCGAGAGCATCTCGCCGGGAAGTTCCAACCCGAACTCGCTGCCGTCGTTCGCATCGCCGCCGATCGTGCGACCAAACTCGGGGGAATCGAGGCGTACTTCGGACGCGCTCTCGAATCGCTGCGAACCCATCACCGAGAGGTCGGCGAGAATGCTTGAGGCGTCTGGGGTGAACTTCGGGGATGCGCCGAAGTCGGGTGTCAGGCCCAATTCTTTGAGGTCGGGATCGTGAGGGGGCTTGGGGATATCGCGGTTCGGCGGGGTCACGGCTTCTGGTTTCGACGTTGGTGCTGGTCTGGTTTCAGGCAGATCATCACCCGAGAAGTGATCAGGAGCCTCGGCGTTGAGACCGTCGAACAGGCTGTCGCTGTCGTCGAAAACCCGCTCCACATCTTCGTCGGTCAACGATTGCGCTTCCAGCATGCGGGCTTCACGCTGTTGTGCGGCTCGCAGTTCGTCGGATTCGACACCCGGAAGGGGCATCACGCCCAACGGCAGTTCCGAAGGCGACCCCACAGCCGGGACCTCGCCTGGGATTTCTGGCGGGATATCGGTCGTGGCGTAGTCCAGCGCCGCCCCGAGGAGAACGTCGGATGTTGCGGCGAGATCGGCATTCGGGACGTGGCCACCCGAGAAGATATCCGAACTCTCGATTAGCGGAACGAGTTCCCCGAGTTTGGCCATCGGCCCTCCGAACAGGTCGGAGTCCGTGAATTCGCGTTCTGCTTTGAGTTTCGGATCGCTTTGTTTCGGTAGTTCGCTGGCGTCAAACCAGCCCGAAGCGGGCGCGATCGGTGCGAGATTGCCGCTCGCGCCGGCCAGATCGTGTTTCGGCGTGGGATTGGCTGGCGGTCTGAACAGATGGGACGAATCGCTATCCTGCTCGCTTGGGTCCGGGAGATCAACAAATCCTTCGTCAGCGAAGGATGCCGGCTCCGCCGACGGAGATGGAAGGTCAAACGACCCGACGTTGACATCGGAGTTCGGCGAAATCGGCATCTCCGGGTCCGGGATTCGTTCGGACCAGATGCCGCCGCCTTCGTGAGCGGGATCGTCGAGTGGCAAGTCGCCGGAAAGCTCTGCCAGATCCACGGGACCGAGGTCGGGAAGATCCTCAATCCTCACCTCGTCGGTGCCTTCCTCGTCCGGAAGCGGCGGAATCGCCGCCGGGTCGGTTGGACGAAGGGGTTTGGGATCGTTGTCGTTCGGGTTGTTGGTCATGAGTTCCGCTCCGCGAATGCGGGGAAATCACCGGTTGATGGGTTGGGGCAGAGACCTCCACATTCAAAAATGTTAACCGGTCTTGCCCCCCTTCGCGATGCCGCGTCAACATCTTTCTCGTATTTTCCGGCAGGGGCGGCGGAACCGTCGGAACCCGTGGTTCTAACCCCGCTTCTCGGAACAATGCGCGCGCCAATCCCAACCCAACCTTCCCAGGTGACGCAACGCCCCAATCCGCAAAAACCGAAACCCTGCACGGTCCGGAACACGATGTGCTTGGAAATTGAGCAACATTTTGGGGACGCGATCCCGCTTCTAGTAAAAAAACTGTTTTAAGTGCAATTAGAATAAGACGATATCGCGAACTCGTTCGAGGAAGTTCAGAGCGGCATCCGTGTTGCAATGATTTGCGGAAGTTCCCGACACCCCGAAAACAATTGCCTCGACAGGAAGTATTTGGTTTGGTTTATGTTGGGAAACTGCGGCATGGAAAAGCCGCTGCCCCTTGCGACTGTGCGATCATTGACCATTTAAACGAAAATAAAATCTGGACGAATTGGAACACGGTTCTTGTGGGTGATCGAGGCTCGGGGTAGGATTTCAGGCGCACGGGGTTGACGGACTCCGCACAGTGCGGAGCCAGGATGCAGGAGTTTGATCGTCGGCCCGCGACCATCGGTAACGCCACCGCGTTGCCGCTCACGCAATCCACGGTAGGTGTTCACGTGCAACCACTCTTTGATGGCATTTCATCTGATGTGGCCCGCATCGACCAAGAAGTCGTCGAGTTGCCGCTTCTGTTGCCGCGATGGCAGGCCATGGAGTTAGAAGCAGCGGCGAGTCGCCGAGGCATGACCACGGGGCAGATGCTCCGGCGGTTCATCGGTGAACTGCTCGCCGCTCAGCCAGCATCTGCCAGCCGAAGCTGATCTGGGAAGGTCAGTCCACACGGCAGCGGCATGAGCATCGCCTCTGTGCCGCCAACACCGACCACGGCTCCCGCCGACGTCGGCTTCGAGATTCATTCACTTCTGACCGCGCAGCAATACCTTAATTACACTCGCATTTCGCACTTCCTCCCTCCTCGGTGAGTCAACCATGTTCGTCGCTTCGTTCTTGCTGGCGCTTGCCGCGCAGCCCGCGAATCCAACCATTCCCCTCTGGGAAGGCAAAGCACCGCTGGCCGTTGGCGAAACGGACACCGACAAACCAAGCATCACGGTTTGGCTTGCGCCGAAGGACAAGGCCAACGGTGCCGCGGTCGTGGTGTGCCCCGGCGGTGGCTACGGCGGTTTGGCAATGGATCACGAAGGCAAGCAGGTCGCGGAGTTCCTGAATGGTTTGGGCATTCACGCATTCATCTTGAAGTATCGCCTCGCGAACAAGGAACGCCCCGGTCCGCTGCTCGCGGCACCGCTCACCGATGCTCAACGAGCCATCCGGACAGTTCGCGCGAAAGCTGCGGATTACGGCATTGATCCGAAGCGGATCGGTATTTGGGGCTTCTCGGCGGGGGGTCATCTCGCAAGCACCGCTGGCACGCACTTCGACAATGGATTGGCCGAAGGCGACGCGATCGACAAGACGAGTTGCCGACCAGACTTCCTGATCCTGGCATACCCGGTCATCACGATGGAAGCGGGCGTGACTCACAACGGAAGTCGGAACAACCTGATCGGACCGAAGCCGGACGAGAAGTTGATCGAACTGTACTCGAACGAGAAGCAAGTGACGAAGGAGACACCGCCGACGTTCATCTTCCACACGAGCGCCGACACTGCGGTCGTTCCAGAAAACGCGGTGCGGTTTTACCTCGCGTGCAAGAAGGCTGGCGTGTCGGTGGAACTGCACATCTACGAGAAGGGTCAGCACGGCGTTGGCCTGGCGAAGGGGCAAAAGGGACTCGATACCTGGCCGGAGCGGTTGAGCGATTGGATGAAGGCGCGGGCGTTGCTCGAAGCGAAGAAGTGAGCCGCGAATGCTACAGTTCAAGGGTCAAAGCCGACCGGTGACAGGACTCGCGTTCAGTCCCGACGGAGCCACGCTCGCCGCGTGTGGGAATGGTTCTGTCGTTGAATTTTGGGACATCGCGACTGGAATCGCAGGACGGGCCGGTGGCCCGACGTACTTCGGGTTAACGAAAGACAACCTGCGGTATGACCCCTCGGGCGAGTGGCTGATGGTCGCCGCCGGGGCAGGACTTTATGCAATTCACGCACGCGGCGGCTCCGTGTCTCGTGTTGGGAAGACTCCTGCGTGTGGGTTGGCCGTCTCGGCGCGTGGCTGCTTGCTCGTCACCATCCCCGCGCTGATATCGTTTGATGTCACACCAAACGGGGTTGGCGATCGAAAATGGATGAAAGTCCTCCGCTGCTGCCAAACGCTGGGGGTAGACTTCTTCGCTGACAGCGAACGGTTCGCTTCCGTGGAGTATCTCAGCCCAACGTTCTATGGAGAGCCGAGCGGGTGCTACCTGCGAGTACGATCGGCTGCAAACGGCGACATTCAGAGTGAACAATCGTTTGGTCGAAACCGCGGCACTCTTGCTCGAGTGTCGCCCGACGGCGAATGGGTAGCATTCATTTCCACAAGTTACCTCAACATCTCCAACTTGACCGACCCGACGAAGTTCATTCAAACTCAGACCCCGAACCGTCAGCATGTAACCGGCATCGCGTTCCATCCGTCGGGTAGGTACCTCGCCGCAACAAGCAACGACGCCACGGTTCGGCTTCACGACCGCGACGCCGAGTGGACCGTGACCCGCACTTTCGAGTGGAACATCGGGGGGTTGAAGTCGGTCGCGTTCAGCGCTGACGGCAACCTCGCGGCTGCGGGCGGAGAGAAGGGGAGAATTGTGGTTTGGGATGTGGATGTTTAGCGATCAGCCCGCTGCCTCAAGTTTGCAGACGCACTTCTCCGCCTGTCCCGACGAGAGCTCGTTACCCCAAATGACAACCAGGACTCCATCGGCAAGTATCTTCACGAAATCCACATTTGAAGAACATCAATTCCTCCCTCAACTTTCACGGTAATCAACCTACAACCCGTCTCTGATCCAGTTAAGTTAATTCAGACAACGAACGAGAAGTCTAACCCACAATTGGGGCCGACATACCGGCCTCTCCCAAACCCATTGCGGAGATTTTTTGATGACGACCCGCCAGGGCCGCCGTGCGGCATTTACGTTGATTGAACTCCTGGTCGTGATTGCGATCATCGCGATCTTGATCGGCCTCCTGCTGCCTGCGGTGCAGAAGGTTCGCGAAGCTGCCGCACGGATGTCCTGCTCGAACAATCTGAAGCAACTGGGTCTCGGTTTGCACAACTATGAAGGCACCTTTAGTAAGTTCCCGACCAGCGGAGAAGGCAACTACAACAGTTCGGGCACAATCATCACGGCGATGGACTCCGCCTCAACCTGGACAATGCTGCTGCCCTACATCGAACAAAACGCAATCTACGCAAAGATCAACATTAGCGTTCACTACGCCGGAGCGGCCGACCAGACGCCGTTCCAGGCCGGCATCAAGACCTTCGTGTGTCCGAGCAACCCGTACGCAGGGAACATGAAAGACACGGCTGGCTACGGCATCTGCGACTACATGCCCATCGCGTACACCGACCTTGATGACAGCGGGAATCGGCAGGCCGGCAACGCAACGTGGCGAAAAGACGGTCTGCTCAAGCGAACCCACGCTGACGCCACAGCAACAGCCGCGGCTGACGGAACCCGTTGGGGACCGGTGAATCCTGCTGGCGGCACACCGGTCACCGCCGTCACTGATGGGACGAGCAACACCATCGCATTCATCGAAGACGTGGGCCGTGGCTTCAACGGCAACGTCAACGGGAAGTACGACCAGCCGAGCGGCGGCAAGACGAATGTCGCGCGGTGGGCCGAACCCGACCAGGGTAACGGCATCTCTGGCCCTCCCGGCGCCGTCGGCCCGAGCTACAAGATCGTCAATCAGAACGCGACTCCAATTGGTGGGCCTTCGGGCTGCCCGTGGACCACGAACAACTGTGGTCCGAACGACGAAGCGTTTAGCTTCCACACTGGCGGTGCAATGGCGGTGTTTGGCGACGGCTCTGTTCGGTTCGTCCGGGACAGCATCGCACCCGTTCAGATGCGGAACCTCTGCACTCCAGCGGGCGGGGAAGTCCTGAATATCGACTTCTAATGTCGCAATGCGGACATCCCCATTTGCTTTGATCCCAAACGGATTTCACACAATGCGTTCACTCATTCTTTGCGGTTGCTTCATGATCCTGTGTTCGGCCTTGGGTTGCTCCAGCAGCGAGGCCAATCCCTACTCAACCTCACCCCAAGTAGTCACCGGAAAGGTCCGAGGTGCGGGTGGGGATTTGGTGCGAGGCGGGGCTGAGATTCTCCTGACACCGAAGGCGAAGGAGAACGGAATCTTCGGCCGGGAAGGCTCTTCCCCGGTTGGGCCAGATGGCTCGTTCAGCCTCAAGACTCTCGACGGACAGGAAGGCATACCGGAGGGATTCTACGTCGTCGTGGTCAGGCCTTATGGAACGAACAACGCGGCGAAGCAGGCTGCGACGCGGAGCATTCCGAAGAAGTACTGGTCCGAAGACACGAGCGACATGACAGTCGAGATCACAGGATCGAAAACGAACTGGGACATCAAACTCGGGAACTGATTGACCCTTCTGTTTCACTTGAACTCGGCCGCGAAGGACATCAATTCCTTCGCGGCCGTTGCCATTCCCCTCCAACTTTTCCTGTCGCCTCGGCCGAATCTTGGCTACTCTGCACTTCGAGTCGTGAATTCTGCCTCCCTCGCCGGTGTCTCCATGCCTCCCAAGAAGGTCGCTGCGGTCGTCACCGAATATCGGAAATGGTCACACGCCGATGTCATTATCCGCAACATCCTCAACGGCTATCCGGACGGCACCAAGCCTGAACTTGAACTCGTGTCGATGTACACCGATCAGGTGCCCAAGAACGACATGAGCCGGGATTTGGAGAAGAAGCACGGCTTCAAAATTTACGAGACGATCGCCGATTGCCTCACGCTCGGCGGCAAGACGCTCGCGGTCGATGGAGTGCTTTCCATCGGCGAACACGGCAACTACCCCAACAATGCGAAAGGTCAAACGCTCTACCCGCGTCGCAGGTTCTTCGAGGAGATCACGGCGGTCTTCGAGAAGTCCGGGAAGTCTGTGCCCGTCTTCAATGACAAGCATCTTGCTGTGACCTGGGAAGATGCGAAGTGGATGTATGATCGCTCGCGGAAGTTGATGTTTCCGTTCTTGGCGGGATCGTCACTGCCGGTGACATGGCGAAAGCCCAACCTCGTACTTCCGAAAGGCAGCGAACTGACCGGCGCCGTGCAGATTGGTTACGCCTCACTTGAGGCATACGGCTTCCATGCCCTCGAAGCATTGCAGTGCATGGTCGAACGGCGCTCGGGTGGCGAAACAGGCGTGAAAGCCGTGACGTGTCACTTCGGCGGTGAAATCATGGCGGCGTTCGAGGGTCGCATTTGGGGGCTGGGCGGTCCCGCTGGCCGTTACCTTCGCCGCGAGGCGATGTGGGAATCGTTCGATAAACAGCCGTGGGCCGCGCCGCTCCTTGAAGCAGCGTTGAAGATGGTCACGGATCACTCGCCGGGAGAGCTTCGGCGTGTTGCCGCGACTGCAAAGGATTCTGGGGTTCTCGAGATCGAGTACCGCGACGGCTTCCGGGCTTTTGTGGTGATACCCAACGGCTGGATTCACGAAGGCGATGGCGGTGCGTTCTACTTCGCGGGTCAACGGAAGAACGTTGAGAAACCCGACGTGTGCCATTTCTATCTTCAGCAACTCGACCCTTTCGCACACTTCGCGGAACTCACGCACGCGATCGAGTCGATGATTCGCACGGGTCACGCACCGTATCCCGTCGAACGAACGCTGCTGACGACCGGGATCCTCGACGCGGTGATGACGAGTCATCACGAGCAGGGCAAACGAATCGAGACACCACAACTCGATATCAAGTACACTGCGAGCGAGTGGGGACCGTCACAGCGCGAGATACCGAAAATTCAAAAGAAGTGAACGGAGAGAAATCAGTGGCCCGCCCACGGCACGAAGAGCCTGACGAAGAGGAAGACGACTGGGACGATGGGGACGACTACGACCCCGCTGATCCCGAGACGTATCCGTCGGGCTTGTATGACGACGATGGGCCACCGACGGTGCTGTGTCCACATTGCCGTGCGGAGATTCTCGAAGACTCGGAACAGTGCCCGAAGTGCGGCGAGTACATCTCGAAGGAAGATGCTCCATCGAATGGCATGTCAGGCGTGGCCTGGGCGGTCGTGCTGCTTATGATACTGGCGATAGTGCTGTCGATTGTGGGTGGCGGATGAAGTTGTGTCGAATCAGCGCGATCACGAGTTTCCGCATCGTGTCTTCCCAACGGAACTTCGCGGCTCGCTGCGACGCGGCGATGCCCGAGAGCCTCGCGGTTTCACCATCTCGATAAACTTGCCGCATGCAGGTCATCATGTCGCCGTTGTGGGGATCGGACCACATACCCTGATAAATCGCGTTCGATGCCTCGATTGGTGTCGATCGCACTTCATAGCCGACGCGGGCATCGAAAAACGCGCCGACGCCACCGAACCGCGATGAGATCAACGGCACACCACACGCCATCGCTTCCAGCAGATGCAGTCCGAAACCCTCGCCTGCGGAAGCGTTCACATACACGTTCAGCGAGCGGTACCAGTCGGCGAGTTCGCTCGGTGTCAGGTGGGAATCGAGGACCTCCACGCGGGGGTCGCCGTGTGTTTCCACACGTGGTGAGTTCGGCGTGATCTTCACTCGCAACCGCACATCACGTTCAGACGGGAACTCCTGGCGGAACAGGTCGATGACTCGCTGCACGTTCTTTCGGAGACCTCCTTCGTCGAGCGCCCCGGCTGTGCCGAAGACGGTTTGGCGAACCCCGCGTGCAAGTGATGGGGTGCCTCCGAAAACCGTGGGGTCGTACCCTAATGACACCACTTCGATGGGAACACGCACGCCGTTCGCGCGGAAGCATCGTCGGCCCCACGAACTCGGCACGATCACCAATCCGCAACGGTTCAACTGTTCCACGGAACCTGGCGGCAACGTGTCACTTTCCCACATCGTGAACGCGGCAGTGTGTCGGTCGGGGCTGTAGCGCTGCAGCAGATACGGCGGCGCGACCGCAAGCCTGGGATGGTGCGCTCTGCGCCGCATTTCCGAAGGACGAATTTCGATGGGCACGAGCTGCTTGCGGAAGCACGAACGGCGATCGCGACAGACGTTTACCCCCGAGTTGGTTAGCCCCTTCAAGATGTTCAGCACGAGATGATCGTAGCCACCAAGCCCGAGGACGTGCCCTGCAAGGAACAACGGCGGCCCACTGCGATTCGCTTCGACAGGAATAGTTTCGCGGGCGTCGGGCAGTTCGTTGAACAGCTTGCGGGTGAACGCCGAAACCTGTCCGTTGAGGAGCAGCCGGCTTCCTCGAACGGCAGCGGGCCAGAACGTATCGTAGGCGGTGAGCAGGCCGAGTTTGATCTGCACTGCTCGCACCGCGAGGCCAACTGTCGAGACGAGTGACAACGAAAAACCCTCCGCAAGAATGCCGGAGGGTCGGAGAAATCGCGTGAAGTGTCAAGATCGGTTCGCTCACGCAGTGGCGATCATTCCAGCTTCATAGTTCAGGCTGGCGTCCGGAGTCGCCACAACTTCGGACCGCTTCCCAACTCGGAACCAGCGCGGCGGGTACATGATGAGCCCCTGCATGACGAGGAGCGCTGCTGCGACGTAGCCCGTGTCGAGCGCGAGTTGCGGCACATTTTCGACGAAGAGGATATCGTGAAGCAGCTTGCCCATGAACGATTGGCTACCATTAAATGCCTGCCCGCCGAGTTCCCGGAGTTGGGCTTCCCACACGGTGAGCGGACACTGCCAGCCCTGGATGGCTTCGACAGCAACAATCGTGATCGCGAGCAAGTGCGTGAATCGGAACCATGGATTACGAACCCACTGCCATTTCAGCGGGGCACCGATGATGATGAACAACTGCCCGAGGATGACGTAGGCGACATACGCGAGGTGAATAGCAACGACGACATCGGCGCATAAGCCGTACCACATACCGCACCTGTTTGGATTGGGTTCTTTTCGTTTTTCGCAGATGTGCTGCGTTCAATAATGTGATCCCCGCGCCGCGACTTTATTCCAGAAAAGCGTGCCGCTGACTTCGAGGTGACGATGAAGCAGTCACGGGTGACGGTCGATGACCTGATGCAGCAGGGTTACAGTTACACCTTGACGGAGCCGATGGGCCTGAACTTCGGCGAAGACTTTGAGCCTGAGTTGACGCCGAAACAGATGCTCGAACTCGGGGTCTTCGGCGGGAAGTACATGACCGACTGCACAACCGAGTTCCCGGCGGACTGGTTCACGAAGGCGAGGCTCTGCACCACGAAGCACAACCCCGCGTTGAACTGCTTCGGCGTGAATGCGTCGCAACCACTGTCGGTGTGGCGTGAGAAAGGGTGGATCTATCGCGAAGACCCACGCGGCTGGTTCCAGTGGTATTGCCGTTATTTCATGGGCCGTCGCTGCTCGGACGACGACCGCCAGATTAAACGCTGGCGTGCGGTGCGTCGGCACATTGCGCAGGTCGAGAAGAACTGCAAACGCGGCGATGTGACCTGTCGCCCGAGGCAGCGGCAAGCACTGCTCCACTGGGCATATGATTCGCGGAAAATCTGACAGACGGACCAACCGAGATACTGATGACCAACCTCCACGAGCGACTGACGCAAGCCTTCATCGAAGTCTTCGGGGCGAGCATCCCATGGTTTGGGGGCGGCGGTCCGGGGCACCACGGTGTTCAACTCGAATACGTTGCGGACGATGGTTCCGAGGTGGATCTCGTTCTGACATTCCGCTCGGGTGTCCGGTATTGCTGCTTCGAGTCTGTGTGTCGCTTCGACGAGCGCAGTGCGCGAGCGTGGGCGACTGTGCGAGAGTACATGAACCGGCAAGGTCTCGAAGACCTCCCCCTCCCCGTAATCAGGAAGTTCAGAGGGGTGATAGAAATTGGCGCGGTCGTGACACCAGACCGAATAAAACCTGCTTACGTTTGGGACAAACACCAAGAGTATGAAAAAGGGCCGTGGCTCCCCGTGATCGCTGATATCCGCGAAAAGTGACGGAGGTTCAACGATGACGATGGCTCGGCTGGATTTCCTCACAGCTGGATGCGTGGTAAATTAGGAAACACTGCATCAAGCCCGGAGTTGCCGTGCCCTCGTTTCATCCGTTTGAACTCGCCCAGCAAGGTCGCGTCGATCTCCGAACCGATCCGTATCCAACGCTGGTCACGACCTGGAACGGCAACGTCTCACACGAATTGCCTGCAACTGGAACGCATTTCGGATTCGTGCAGAGTGGATCCGCTGAACTCGCGTGTGCTTCCGGAACCTTTCAGCTTCAAACCGGCATGTACTTTTCGGTCGCGGGCGTGGCCACCCTGCGAGGCGGTTGCGGCTTGGTCATCACGCGGGAAGGGTATCGCGGCTTCTTTCACCTCGGCGGTCCGATCGAGGATACCGGACGCCTTCGCTACATCGACGGCTGCACCGACTCACTACTGATTCCGCCGGTGAAGCTCGGCGACGCGTGCCTGAATCTGCTGCACATCCCGCCGCACACCCGGCAGTCGGCACATACGCACCCATCAGTGCGAGTCGGGTTGATCGTTACGGGAACCGGGCTGTGCGTCACGCCCGAACGCGAGTTCCCACTGCGGCCCGGCCTGGCGTTCGTCATCGCGGCAGAGCAACTTCACAGCTTCCACACGGGGAACGATTCGTTGCTCGTGGTAGCATACCATCCTGACAGCGATTTCGGCCCGACGGATGAGTGCCACCCGATGGTGAACCGAACCATCCTTCCACCGGAGATCCGCAAGTGAGTGCAATCGCCGGCTACGTTGGCAACGCCGACCCCGCTGTTCTCGACAAGATGCTCAATGCCGTGGCGTATCGCGGTGACCGCAGCGACACCGCACACGCAAACGGTGCTGGCATTGGCTATCGCATGTGGTCGGGGCGACCCGGCAAATCCAGCGGCGTCCATCAGAACGGCGACTCGCTCTGTGCGGTGTCCGGGTCGGTCGTGCCACGTGTCGATTCGCCCGCTTCCGAACTGCCCGCGATCCTGAACGACCCGGCACGGCTTGCGCGCCTGGATGGCAACTTCGCAGCCGCGTGGTGGGATGGCGACCGCAAGCGACTCTCGTTCCTACGAGATCCGTTTGGGGTCCGCACGCTGTACTACGTCGAACACGCGGGCGTCTTCTACTTCGCCAGCGAGTTGAAGCAGATCCTTGCAATTCCCGGTTTCCGCAATGAACCGGATCTCGTCGCGATCCACAAGTACCTCACGTTCTCGTTCGTGCCCGGCGAAGATGTTCCCATCAAGGGGGTGAAGCGATTGCTGCCCGGACGCATCGCCGTGTGGCAAGACGGCAAACTCAGCATCACGCCGTACTTCGCACTGCGAGAGAAGATCGACCCCGAACTCGCAGTTCGCAAACCTGCCGTGAAGTTGGTGCGGCGACTCTGCCGAGAAGCGGTAACGAAACGGCTCAACGGCGAGTCGGAAGTCGGGCTGTTCCTCTCGGGGGGATTGGATTCGTCTGGGGTTGGGGTGTGGTTGAAGCAAGCCGGCGTGAATGTGAAGGCGTTCAGCCTCGACTTCGGCAAGGCGAGCGTCGAACGCGATCAGGCGAAGATCGTCGCAGAGACGCTGGGCATTCCGCTGACGTTCGTGAAGGCCGGCGGCGAGGACTTGGTGCCGGTGATAATGGATCTCGTTTGGAAGCTCGATCTGCCGTTCGGCGACGCGGTGACCGGTCCGCAATACCTGATGGCACGAGCCGCACGACAGGCCGGTCTCAGTGCAGTCTTCAACGGCGAAGGTGGCGATCAACTCTTCGGCGGCTGGACAAGCAAGCCGATGATCTCAGCACAACTCTACGCCGGGCTGTATGGCGAAGACAGCCGCGAGCAGAACTATCTCCGTTCGTATCACCGCTTCTACAACCTCGAAGATCGACTCTACACGCCTGAGTTTCTCGCCCAAATCGGCCCACCGGGACCACGCCGAGCGCTGCTGGCTCCATATCTTCGCAGTGAGAACGCTACCACATTCTTGAATCGCATTCGCCTCGCCGATATCTCGCTGAAGGGGTCGCAGAACATCCTGCCGCGAATGGATCGCACGAGTCAGTGCTGGGGGCTGGATGTGCGGGCGCCGCTGTTCGACCGGGCGCTCGCCGAAGCGTCGTTCACGCTGCCACCGCAAATGAAACTGCACGGCGCGTGCGAGAAGTACGTCCTGAAACTTGCCCTACAAAAATACCTGCCGCGTGAAATCGTGTGGCGACGGAAATTCGGTATGAGTGTGCCGATCACCGATTGGGCACTCGGACCGCTGGCAGGCGTTCTCGAAGACCTGCTCGGGCCGGTGTCACTCAAGCGTCGTGGGTTGTTCCGCCCAGAATACATCGCCGAACTGCGAGCCGGACACGACCAGCCGAACGAGATTCGCCGACGGCGGATCGGGGAACGACTCTGGACACTGGCGATGCTGGAAGCGTGGTTCCGGGTGTTCATCGACGGTAAGGGCGTGTCACCGGGGGGCTCGGCATGAAGTGCATCCGCTGCAACAAGGACAGCAACTACAAAGACCGGACCAACGGCACCTGCCCGAACTGCAAGGGCGCATTCGTATTCGAGCCGAAGAACGGCGACCCCATCACCGACATGCTGTTCCTCAACGCGATCAACGGCGTCTCGGGCGATGGCCGCATCCGCTGGGGTGTCGAGCATCTGTACTACGAGATCAACCGTCGCTGGAAGCGCTCGCGGATGCCCATGGGGTGCATTTTCATTCTGCTCGTCGCGACGGCTGGTCTACTCGGGGCCGCCGCGATCAACGCCGCAGCTGTACCTAACAAACCTTTACCAACCACGAAGAAGGATCCGGCGGCGACGAAGACGGTTTCCTTTGCCCTCGGGGGGGCCGTCGCTCTGATGATCCTGACTGTGGGCCTCGTCAGCCGAATTCCCCGTCCGTTGGTCCGCATGGATCTTGCGACCTTCAACCGCTTGTGGGATCGCTGGCGACAGGTGAACGGAACACCGAAGGGACTGATCGAGCGCATGCCCGAACCCGAAATGCCCAAAGACCTCGAAGCCGACATCGGTGACTACTCCTTCGATCGCGCCGTGATTTGCGACCGTGCCCGCACGGTCGATCTGCTCGTCGCGAACAACTTCCACTTCGAGAACAACTGCGCGATCCTCTCGATCGAGGGTTACCCCAAGGGACCGTTCAAGGTCATCATGGCGATGCTGAAGCGAAACCCGAAGCTCCAGATATTCGTGCTGCATGATGCCACGATTCCAGGCTGTCGGCTCGCACAACGACTCATCACGGAGCCGGAATGGTTCGGCGGATGCGGTCTTCGCGTGATCGACCTTGGCTTGCGCCCACGCCACGCCGGACCGTTCCACGGGTTGTTACTGGAGGGGCCGAGCATTAGACCAAACGATGAGATTGGCATTGAACAGGCCGAGGCGGAATGGCTTTCGAAATACAAACTCGAACTGGCGGCCGCACGGCCCGAGCAGGTCTTGAAGCGATTGTTCGCGGGGTTGATGGCTCACGCTGCTGACGATCCGCGTGCGGCGGACAGTAGCGGTTCCGTGACAACGTGCGGTGCGTTCGACGCTGGCGGTTACGGTGGTGCCGATGGCGATGGAGGCGGGGGTGAAGGGGGAGCCGACGCCTTCGGGTGAGCCATGACTCCGCGACAACATCCCACAGTTCACGCTCAAGTTGGTCCGCCTCTCGGCGAGAACGCTGCGCGTTCTCGTGCCTGCGGCCGCATCGGCGCAGGAGCTCAGCAGCTCCCGCCCCACGGCACGGGTCTTGTGGCGGATTTCGATGGCTGCCGACTCGCTGGCCGACAGCTCACATCGCTCGAAGACTGGCGACAGGTGATCGCGAGGAACCAACTCGCGGACGTTCACGGTGCGTTCTGCCTCGCGTGGCGAGACTCCGGCGACGTGCTGCACCTGGCTCGCGATGCCATCGGCGAACGCACACTCTTCTACGCGAATACCCCGAATGGTTTTGTCTTCGCGTCATCGTTGCGGGCGCTGCTCGCAACCGGCCTCGTCCCTCGAAAGCTCAACATCCGTGCGGTCGCTGCGTATCTGTCGTATGCCTACCTTCCCGGACGCGAAACGCTCGCAGAAGGCGTGTTCGAGGTGCTTCCTGGCGAGCATGTGAGCTTCGGGCCAACCGGCCTCCGACGCGAACAGTTCTGGGAACTGCCGACGCCCGAAATCAACACGGCATCCGAAGACGAACAGGCCCGCCAGCTACGTCGTGTACTCGAAGATGCTGTGCGTGACCGGTTGCCCGCCGATCAACCTGTGGGTGTCACGCTCTCCGGCGGCATCGACTCAAGCCTCGTCGTCGCACTCGCATGCCGACTGCATCAGGCTCCGGTGTATACGTATTCGGTGTCGTTCGGGGCGGGTTACGCGAATGAGTTGCCGTTCAGTTCACTTGTCGCGGACCACTGCCGCACCAATCACCGCATCGTCGAACTCTCGCCGGCAGCGGTGCTGCACTACATCGACGATTCCGTTGGCTCGCTCGGCGACCCGATCGGCGACCCGTTGACGGTGCCGAACTCGTTGCTGTTTCGCGCCGCAAGCGAGCAGGTCGGCGTTGTGCTGAACGGTGAAGGTGGCGACCCGTGTTTCGGCGGCCCGAAGAATCTGCCAATGGTTCTGTCAGAGTTGTACACATCCGTGGGGGATAGAAGCCGCGAGGCGAGCTACCTTCGAGCGCACCTGAAGTGCTACGACGACTTCCCGGACTTATTCACGGCGATCGGTCGCGATGCCCTCGCGACATCTCCTCTCACCGATGAACTCGTCCCGCTGCTCCGCGACTCTCAACGCCCGGATTACGTCGCGAGGCTGCAAGCGATCAACATCAGGCTCAAGGGCGGGCACCACATCCTGCCGAAGATCGACGCCCTCAGCTTCCCGTTCGGGGTGCTGGCGCGGTCGCCGCTGTTCGCGCGGTCGGTGGTCGAGTTGTCGCTCGCTATCCCCGCGAAGTTGAAACTGCACGGCTCCGTCGAGAAGTATCTGCTGAAGCGATCGGTCGATGATCTGCTGCCGCGAAGCGTGCTGGATCGACCCAAGAGCGGAATGCTGGTTCCGGTCGAGGGATGGTTCCAAGGTCCACTGCTAAAGGCTGCCCGTGAGCGGGTGCTGGATGGGTTGCAACGTTATGGCCTCTTCAATCGCGATTATTTGGAGCGACTGCTCGCGGGAAAGCTCGGTGGATTGCGTCCGCGTCACGGAGCGAAAATCTGGCTGTTCGTGACGCTGGAAGCGTGGCTCCGTCGCGTGTTGAACGGTTGAAAGCGCGAGTGTGTGTGGTAAATCAGCGATATGCTTCAGCCACACATACCAGCGTTGATTCTCGCGCCGATGGAAGGTGTCACCGATGCGCCGATGCGTGCCGTACAAGGCACCACTGGCGCGTTCACGTTCGCTGTGACGGAGTTCCTGCGGGTCAGCCAGCACGTTCCACCCAAGAGCGTCTTCTACAAGCACGTCCCTGAACTGAAAACCGGCTGCCTCACACCGACCGGTCTTCGTGTGCAGATTCAACTGCTCGGCGGAGATGCCGGACGCATGGCCGAATCCGCGGCACTCGCTCACGAACTCGGTGCCTCGGCCATCGACATCAACTTCGGTTGCCCTGCCCCCACCGTGAACCGTCACGATGGCGGAGCCACGCTGTTGAAGTACCCGAAGCGAATTCGCGAGATTGTCGGCGCTGTGCGGGCCGCCCTTCCTGCTGACGTTCCCGTTTCCGCGAAGATGCGGCTCGGCTGGGATTGCCTCGACACGATCTACGAGAACGCGGAGATGGCAGCGGAAGGCGGCGCGGCATGGCTCACGATTCACGGACGCACTCGCGTTGCGGGCTATGCTCCGCCGATCCACTGGGCACCGATCGGCCGCGTTCGCGAACGTCTCGGCATTCCCGTCGTCGCGAACGGCGACATCTGGAGCATCGAAGGCTTTCGCCAGTGCCGTGAGGAAACCGGTTGCAAGCACTTCATGCTCGGTCGTGGTGCGCTCGCAAGTCCGCTGCTGGCACGGCAGGTCGCGGCTGAACTTGGACTCATTCCACCTGAAACGAACGCCACGTTCGAGTGGGTGCCACACTTACAACAACTGGTCGAGTGGACGGAAGAATTCGATGCGATCCGACCAGGGCGGATCGTGCCTCGGCTGAAGCAATGGCTCAAGATGGCCGCGAACTTCGGGGCGTTCACCGGCTTCGACGCGATCAAGCGAGCCACGAGCGTCGAGGAACTGTTCGCGACTCTTGGCGAATCGCGAGAGCGAGAGGTTGCCGCAAGCATGTCCATTGCAGAGTGACCACACCACATCTCAGAGGAAGGACATGCGAGTCACCACCGCCGAGGGCTACAGCTACGAATCGGTTCCCACGGTGAGCAGCAAGCCACCATATCCGTCCGACCTGGTCGCGAAGTCCAAGAACTTCCTGCAAGCCACGCTCGCGATGTTCCGGCCGCTTGGCCCTGCTGCCAACATCGCGCCGGGGGTCATGAAGCGCTATCCCATCCACGCGGAGCGTGCCAGGATCGCCACTGAGATGGGCGTCGAACCGGTCGATCTGCTCGCGGGCAATCTGTGCTACGACATGCTTGCGGGAACGCTGGCGATGGGCTGTTCGACGCTCGCCCTCGCGGGGAAAGACGGCCCCGTGCTTGCGCGAAACATGGACTGGTTCCCCGCTGAGAAGATCGCGAAGGCAAGTTGCCTCGTGAACGAAGACTACGGCGTGAGTGCCGGCTTCGTGGGGATTCTGGGAGCGGTCACGGGGATGTCGCGAAACGGCTTCTGCGTGTGCATCAACGCAGCGTTCGGCGGCAGTGATCCCGAAGGCTACCCGATGCTGCTGTTCCTGCGGCACGTTCTCGACACGACGAAGAGTTTTAGTGAAGCGCTCGCGATGGTCGAACGCGAACGGCTCATGTCGGGCGGGATCGTCACGCTCGTCGGGACGCGGAACGATGAGCGAGCGATCGTCGAACGGACGACAAACAAAGCGATGGTGCGGCGACCGACCGGCGACAAACCGTTGATGGCCACGAATCATTTTCGAGAGTTGGCTGCGCCGGAACCGTGTCAACGTTACGAGTGCATGGCCCAGCACGTGGAAAAACTACCACCGATGGAAGTTTTGACCGACCGCCGCGTTTTACAGGAGATCACGGCACAGCACGTCGTGATGTGCCCCGCGATGCAGTCCGCCGAGATGTTCGTGCCGAGTCACTTGCTGCCCGAAAGCGTTCGCGATGAGATGACAGTCGCCGACCTGCTCCGCTTCGTGGGATAACCGCACAGGTTTTGGTAGGGTGGGTCGAGTCGCGCTTCGCGACGAGCCCCACCATGAACCCCAGACATTCGCATCGGTTGTGGTGGGGCTCGACCGCAAAGCCGGTCTCGACCCACCCTACCTCGATGCCCCTCATTGCCAAAATACAAAAAAGCAGGCACACCGAAGTGTGCCTGCTTCTTCGACCAATTCTCGTCCCGCGATCCGGATTAGTTCAAGTCGCAGCGCTCCGAAAACCGAGCCGCTTCATCATCGCAGAACCGCGTTCGAGCAGACCGACGCAACGTTGACGGCTCCGATTTCGTCGGCACGCGTCGATAGGTCGCAGCCGCTTCCCGCTGTGCCTCGTCGTGCGTGAGGAACGGATCGAGGAGCAGTGCAGTCAGGGTGTCGATTGTGCGGTCCATGCTATCGGCTCCAGAGAAGATCGGGGGTTTGGGTCGTCGCAACTCGCTGCCGGCGGGGTAAGAACTCCAATCGGTCTGAAAACCTTACCGGGTGTCACGCTGGCAAATGTACCGAGCCAAGATCGAGCCACCAGTCGCCGTAGTCGTCGGTCGGATCATACGCCGCATCCAGGAAAATGCAGGGGCGGCTATCGTCCGAGGCGTTCGATTTCGCGTCGCGATCGGCGGGCATGTTGTTCGGGATCATCGTTCATTCCTCGCGTTTCGAGACTCGCAGTGAGTCCGGTTGTGGGCCGATGTGAGTGAATACGCACTCGCCGTGCCGGGTGCGGCGCGAACTGAATCGCCTGAAATTGAAGGGATTGTTACAACCGTTGCGGTCCGCAGAGTGCCCGCAGACATCACGAATTCGCTGTCTCGCCCAGAACGCCAGAAGCAGCGATCTTCTGCGGCTGAACCGCAGCAATGACAATGCGGGCACTCGCCTCAGCATCTGAAAGTGGGTCGTGGTGAATCAGCCCGATGCCGAGACGACGACACACCGAAGCAAGGTCGTTCGGCTTCAGTCCCCAACGGCGTCTCGCGAGTTGCACGGTGCAGACGAAGGGCAGCGCCGGTGAACTCAGCCCACTCGCTTCGCAGCACGCAGCCAGCACGCGACGGTCGAACGGAGCATTGTGAGCGGCGAGGAACGTGACGCCTTCAAGCAGCGGCATGAGCCTCGGCCACACTTCCGCGAAGCCGGATGAGTTCTTCACCATGTCCCAGGTGATGCCATGAAGCCACGAGAACAGCACACGCGGCCGGGGCGGACGAATCAGCACTTTCTCGCGACCGACCACGCGCGAACCCTCGACTCGCACAAGCCCGATGGCACAGGCGCTATCGGGTCCGTGGTCGGCGGTCTCGAAGTCGATGGCCGCGAACGTCGCGTCTGGTGGCGGAAGGATGAACGGCGAGCGGCGGGGTGGCACGGCGAATCCCTCCGTAACGGACTTGATCAGTGAATCCCCGGTCAAGGCCTGGTCGCCTCGGAAGAAACGGGTGTCGCCATTACCAGAGCCGTGAGCAGCGTTTCAGGCGACGCGAAGCGATCATCTGGTGACTTGGCGAGGAGCTTCAAGCACAGAGCATCCAGCCATTCCGGAACGTCTGGGCGGAAGCGACTCGGAGGAACCGGCGTCGTGTGCGTGATGTGATGGAATATGTCATGGCCGACTCCCATGCCGCCCACAAGTGTCGGAGCGGCCGGTAGCGCGTTCCCGAACGGAGTTTGTCCGACGAGCATTTCGTAGAGCACGCCGCCGAGAGCGTACAAGTCTGTCCGCACGTCGAGCCGCGATCCCAGAAGAAGTTGCTCGGGTGCCATGTAAAGCGGTGTGCCCACCACAATCCCATCCATCGTCGAAAGCGAGTCGGCAACCGCCTTCGCGAGTTCCTGTTTCGCAAGGCCGAAATCGCCGACCCGCACTTCCCCCTCGGGCGTGAGAAGCAAGTTCGCGGGCTTGATATCTCGGTGAATGATGCCCAGAGCATTCGCAGCAGCCAGCGCCGCTGCGACCTGCGTGGTAATGCGAATCGCAGTTGCGATCGGCAGTTGACGCGAGGGTTGGCGATTGAGCATCTCGGCCAGCGTGCCGCCGCTGATGTACTCGAATGCGAGGTGAACACCGTTCTCGGTTTCTCCGACTTCGAGCAGCCGCACGATGTGTCGGTGGGCGAGCCGAGCCGCGAGACGAGCCTCACGCAGCAATCGTTCGCGCGCATTGGGCATGGCCGTGAGTTCGGGGCGCATCAACTTCACCGCGACCTGCAAATCGAGCAGTTCGTGATGACCGAGATACACTTCACCCATCCCGCCAGTGCCGAGGAGCCGACCGAGAGTGATCCGGCCAAGCTGGGCTGGGACAGTGCCCCTCGGCACAGGGCGGTAGGCGGGACCCGCAGACCGCTCTGACGGTATTTGCCAGGTGGATCCGCCTGGGATCGAGACCGTGATAGATTCGGACGGTGGATTCGGCGGACTAGGCGGAAGAGCCGACCGTTCCTGATCGCGTTGCCTCTTCTGGGCGATGCACGAACTGATACGAGCGCGAAGGATCGCCTGGTTGAACGGCTTCGGCAGATAATCGACCGCCCCCATCTCGATGCAGCGGATAACGTCGTCCTGATCGCCACCGCCCGAGATGATGAGCACGGGAATGTGAGCCAACAGTGGATCGCCGCGCACCGCAGCCAGAACAGCGTAGCCGTTCAACACCGGCATCTCAATATCCAGCAAAATCACATCGACGAGTTCACGGGATAGCACATCGAGCGCCTCCTGCCCGTTCTCCACCATGATGGTGCGATGCCCTTCCCGCTTCACGCGGACATCAAGCATCCGGCGCGCTTCGGGATTATCATCGGCAATCAGCACAACGCCCGGCACAGTGGTTACTTCGCTCATGGCTTGCTGACTCCCAGCTCAGCGAACACGATTATGGTTCGGTGGAACCGCGTCTCCAACTCCTCGACGAATCCCGACGCCCGAGCCAACTCTCCCGCTCGCCCCAACTTCTCCAGAGCGGCACACCGTTCCGCCACTCCGCCCGCTCCAACATTCGCCGCAGTTCCACGCAGCCGATGGGCAAGGTGCCAGAGTTCCTCTGCGTTTCCATCCGCGATCGCCTTCCGAATCAGCGGAAGGTGTTCGTCGACGGCCTTCCGGAAGCCATCGACGAAGCTCTGGAGCAGTCCAGGTTCACCCTCGTCCAGATC
The DNA here is from genome assembly GCA_021413735.1 of Planctomycetota bacterium. GTDB lineage: Bacteria > Planctomycetota > Planctomycetia > Gemmatales > Gemmataceae > Gemmata. The sequence continues at coordinate 30,676 of JAIOPV010000198.1, read as the reverse complement.
GCGAAGGTCGGCCAGCGTTACCTCGTCCATCAGTGGGTATTGATCTGCCACGGGTGGTTGTTGTGGCGTTGGCTGCGGAGCGACAACCGGGATCGGGGTTGCTTCAACCGGTTTCTCAACCGCCAGTGGCGAAAGCCTCCCGCCCCACTCTTCCAGACACTTTCGCAGTTCGAGCGGCTTGATCGGTTTCGTCAGGAAGTCGTCCATACCCGCAGCCTTACACCGCTGCGCATCCTCCATACTGACATTCGCGGTCAGCGCAACGATAGCCAGTTGCTTCTCGCGTTTCTGACGCCGGATCACCCCGGAACACTCCAGACCGTCCATCTCCGGCATCTGCATGTCCATGAAAATCAGATCGTATTCACGGCGTTCCATCGCGCGAAGAACCTCAACGCCATTATCGGCGAAATCCGCATCATACGCCATCCGTCCGAGCATCACGCGCATCATTTGCTGATTCACCGGCACATCCTCAGCCACGAGAAGCCGCAACGGAAATCGCTTGCCGAGCGTGGCATCGAATTCCGATTTCATTCGGCGATCGGCACGTTGAACATCTCGCCCGGTGAGCAGTGCGAGCAGCACTTCGAGGAGCGCCGCAGGCTTCAGAGGCTTGGTCACGAATGCGTCGAACTCGCGGCGGTCCCCCATCGCCTCTCGGCGGGTAAGCGAAGTAAACGCGACGAGCGGCATCCGACCGGTTCGCCCTTCTTTCTTGCGAATCGCGGACGCCAGCGCTATGCCGTCCATTTCGGGCATCGCGATGTCGAGAAGCGCGAGGTCGAATTCTTCGCCCGAGTCGAGCCAGCGTAATGCTTCGAGCGGAGAGCCGGTATTGCGCGTCGTGAAGCCCCAACCTTGCGTGACGAGAGTCACGATACGGCGATTGGTCTCGCTGTCATCCACGACGAGGAGCCGCTTGCTCACGATCGCTTCGAGATCGGCGGCGTTCTCTTTCGGTGTTTCCGGAGCCGGGGCGGCAGGCACCACAATCGCGAACGAGAAGATGGAACCACGACCAACCTCGCTCGTTGCCCACATGCGACCGCCCATCAACTCCGCGAGCTTTTTGCTGATCGCCAGCCCAAGACCTGTTCCGCCGTACTTCCGCGTGGTCGAAGCATCGACCTGACTGAACGAACGGAACAGCCGCGACATTCGATCCGGCGGAATGCCAATGCCCGAGTCCCGCACTGCGAACGTGATCTCGAACTGGTCGTTGTCGGTTGGCACTGCTTCGACCGTGACCACAACCTCGCCGCGCTCTGTGAACTTGACTGCGTTGCTGAGGAGATTGATGAGGATCTGCCGAACTCGCGTGACGTCGCCGACAACCCACGCGGGAACTCCCGAGGCAAGTTGCGAAGCCAGTTCCAACCCCTTCTCGGAACCGCGCACGGCGATCACATCGGTGGCTCCCTCGACGCACGCACGCAGGTCGAATGCTTCGCGTTCCAGTTCGAGGTGGCCGGCTTCGATCTTCGAGAAATCGAGGATATCGTTGATGACGCCGAGAAGTGCCTCGCCGCTGGTGCGGATGACGCGAGCGAACTCCTGCTGCTGTTCCGTGAGGTCGGTATCTTGCAACAACGATGCCATGCCGAGTACGGCATTCAACGGCGTGCGGATTTCATGACTCATCGTCGCGAGGAACACGCTCTTGGCGAGGTTGGCGGTTTCGGCTGATTCGCGTGCTGCCTGCAAAGATTCCTCGGCGATCTTGCGCTCCGTGATGTCTTCGACCGCCCCCTCGTAGTATTGCACGTTCCCTTTCGCATCACGAACGACGCGAGCCTTCTCGCGAATCCAGACGATGCTGCCATCCTTGCGTCGGATCTCAGACTCGAAGTTCGAGAGTGTGTCGCTTTCCTCCAACAGCCGGATGAACTCGGCACGGCGGTTGGGATCGACATAGAGTTGACGCCCGATGCTGGTGAAACTCGCGTGCAGTTCCTCGACTGAAGCGTATCCGTAGATGCGAGCCAGCGCCGGGTTGGCGCACAGATAGCGGCCTGCAGGCGTCGTCTGAAAGATGCCCTCGATTGCATTCTCGAAGATCGTGCGGTAGCGTGCCTCAGCTTCGCGAAGTGCGACCTCAGCGGTTCGTGCACGACCGCTTTCTTCGCGGGCCTGCATCCACTCCTCACGGAGCTTGATCGCGATGTTGTTGAACGACGTCGCGACTTGCCCGAGTTCATCGCGAGTTTCGAGCGTCACGATGTGGTCGATGGAGCCGCCGATCATCCGATCGGATGCTTCTCGAAGTCGGGTGACTGTGCGCATCACGCTGGCATAAAACGCGACCCACAGATACGCCACGAGCAACAGCGCCGCGATTGTCGCGCAGATCACGAGGACTTTCTTCAGCACGAAGCCCTCACGTCTGGCCCGCAAGAGGCCGTCGAGGTCTGAGATCGCGCGATCCCAAAGACTGAAGTTCGCTTCGAGGCTGCCCCGTGCGAGGCGGTCGTAGTCTTCCGGCGAGACTGTCACAGTGCGAGAATTGATCGCCCCGGCCTCGGTTGCGCGAAGCAGCGAATCCGTCTCGGCGAGCCAGCGCCGCAACGGATCTTCGAGCGGTCGGCTCAGTGTGTTCGAGGCGTCGTTCCTGAAGGCTGTCTGCATCCCGTTACGGGTCTCTTCGGCATTCGCTCGGATCAGCCCGACGAGCCGAACGAACTCGGCTTTTTGTTCGGCGGTGAGTGTGGCCCCAGGCGTCAGCGATTGCCGACCGAGCGCGCGCAGTTCGACCGTGAGTGCCTGACTTTGCGGAAGCTTTAGTAACACCGAATCCATCAAGTAATAGCTGTTGAGATCAGGATCGAGGATCAGGTTCGACATATCGCCAGCGTGTAATGCCAATCCGCGAATGTCGGCGAGGAGTTGCGTGTGGAGATCGTCGCAGTTGGTCGCTTCGAATTGCAGTAACTTCTCGCGAAGGAAGCGCCAGTTCTCGCGCAATGCGTCGTACTTCGTGCCGGTCTTCAGCCCACGCCCGAGTTCATTTTCAGTGGACTGAAGCACAGCGAAGTCAGCTTCGATCTCAGCCTGCTTGCGAATCAACTCGGGCCGCAGTGCCACCTTTCCAGCCGTGTATTCGCGTGAGAGCGCACGACTCTGCGCGACATTCTCGTAGAGCGTGCGAAGCGGTCGCAGGTACTTCGTGCCTTCCAGTTCCTTTTGAGTGAACGCGATCCGCTCATTCATCTCGGTGATGAGCAGATACATCACCAAAACGAGCGGCAGCGCGAAGAGGAGACTAATGAGCAGGAATTTTTGCGTGTATCGCAGACGGTTGATGATCGCCAGCGCCGGAGCGAGAAGGAAATGCCAACGTCCACGGGAGGGGTTTGGAGCGGCCAACAGATGCCTCCTGGTGGTCGATCAGCACTCGCCACATTGGGCGTTGTGAGGGCGATGGATTCGGGGAAGTCTGCCCCGGTTCCAATACGAATGCGCGACGGACTGGGAGAGAACTATTAGCTTATTGGAGATGCCAATTTGTGGTAGACGCAACCGCAAACAAATGAACCTGCGCTCACCAGTAGAGTTTGTCGAGGCTCACGTTGCCGCCGCTGATGACGATGCCGACCGAACCGATGTCTGCGTGTGCCTTGAACTCGTCCGTCAGCACCACGGCGACGCCCACCGCTCCGCTCGGTTCCACGATCAACTTCATGCGTTCCCAGATGAACCGCATCGCGGCGCGAATCTGGTCATCGCTGACCGTGAAGACCCGTTCGACGCGATCGCGAATGATGGGCCACGTCAATTCCCCCGTGCTGGTGAGCAGGCCATCAGCTATGGTGTTCGGTGCGGTTTGTGGCTGCCATTCACCTTTCGCCTTGGAGCGCGCTGCGTCGTCGGCACCGAGTGGTTCCGCACCGAACACGCGAATCGTCGGTTTCATGCCCTGTGCCGCGATGCAACAACCCGCGAGCAAGCCCCCGCCGCCCACGGGGGTCACGAGCGCATCGAGGTCCGGCACATCTTCAAGCAATTCCAGTGCAGCAGTGCCCTGCCCCGCAATCACATCAACGTGATCGAACGGTGGGATCAGCGTCGCGCCGGTTTTCGCCACAAGGGCGGCAGCGGCTTCTTCGCGGGCGGCAAGATTCGGTTCGCATTCCGTGACGATGCCGCCGTAGCCTTCGACCGCTGCCTTCTTCACGGCTGGCGCAGTTTTGGGCATGACGATGTAGGCGGGGATGCCGCGAACGCGAGCGGCGAGCGCGAGAGCCTGCGCGTGGTTGCCGCTGGAATGCGTGACGACACCGCGAGTGGCCTGGGCGACGGTGAGTTTCCGCACGGCGTTCGACGCACCGCGATACTTGAACGCTCCGACTTTCTGGAGGTTCTCGCACTTGAGGAACACGCGACGCCCGGCTCGGCTATCGAGCGTTTCGGATGTCATGACCGGCGTGTGGTGTACGACGCCAGCAATGCGGGCTGCGGCATCGCAAACGGCGGCAAGATCACAGGCATATGAGGTCATCATGTTCTTCCGGCAGAGCCGGTCCTACTTGATTTCATAGCACAGCAGCGTTTCGGGGCCTTTCACGAACAACGTGTTGCCGACCACTACGAGATGCGCATAAGTCCCTTTCTCCGCCACCTTCCACTTCGCCAACTCCAAATACTCATCAGCTGAAACTTTCGCCACTCGCAATTCGCCATCCAGCGTCAGCGTAAGCAGCACGTCTCCCGCCAACACCAACGAGACGTGCTTCGTCCCCATTGCCGACGATGTCCAGGCGGTTGAGCCGTCCACGAACTTAACGCAGACCAGCTTGCCCGTGCGGAAGTCGAAGCCAATCAGATTGTCGCCGAACGGCACCGGCGACGACACGTACATCTTCAAGTCGTCACTTTTCCAGGCCACTTCCTTCTTCACGCTGTCATTGTCTTTCGTGAGCTTCACGGCCACCGTCGGCTTCACTTCGCCACCGAACACCACCAGATCCTTCCACACCAACGGCGACACAATCGTCTGTTCGTACCGCGTCGGGAACGGATGCTCCCACAGCAGATCGCGGTCGGAATGGCGAAGCCCAACCATTCGCGTGCCCGTGAAGCCGACAATCTGCTTCACACCGCCCGGCGACACGATTAGCGGTGAGGCGTAACTGCTGCGATCTTCCAACGCGGACCAGAGCAGCTTACCTGTGATGCGGTCGAAGCCGGTCATCGCACCGGCCTTCTTCCCGCCAATGGGAACGATCACCGTGTCGCCATCCACGAGCGGCGATGCACTCGCTCCGCACGGCGGAAACCATGCGTCGTCGCCGTCGCTGGTTTTCCTCACGCCCCAGTATTCCTTGTCGCAATCGTGCTGCCAGAGAACCTTTCCCGTGTCGAAGTCGGCACACGTCAGCATTCCGCCGAGGCCGAAGAAGTAGACACGGTCGCGGTCAACGGTTGGCGTTGCGTTCGGCCCTTTACCGGCAGTGGGATCGGGTGCCTTGAACTTGCACGGGTACGAGATCTCCCAGAGTTGCTTGCCGGTCGCGGCGTCGAGGCACAGGCAACGTTCTTCTTTCTTGTCGTCGTTGCGGGCGTGAATGAACAACTTGCCGCGAGTGATCGCTGCCCCCGAGTAGCCGAGGCCAAGGTTGGCAGTCCACTTCGGTTTCGGCGGTTGTTCCGGCCACGTCTGCGGAAACTGAGTTCCCACCGCGTGACCATCGCGACCAGGACCGCGCCACTGCGGCCAGTCAGCCATGAGTTGGCAGGTGAACGCGAGCGTGATGAAGCAGGAGAGAACCGCACGGGTCATGAAACGTCCTCCGAGTACATCAACCCGTCAGCACCTTGTCGAGTTTCCCGAGCAGTGCGGGCTTCGCGCCGGTTGCCAGCTTACCTGCTCGGAAAATGCCACGCTCTTCGAGCCACGCGGCGAACTCCGGACACGGCTTCAGTCCGAGAAGGCTTCGCACGGTCGCGGCGTCATGGTAACTCGTCGATTGATAGTTCAGCATCACGTCGTCGCTGCACGGCACACCCATGACGTAATTGCACCCGGCAGCGGCCAGCAACACAAGCAAGTTATCGGCTGAGTTCTGGTCGGCGTCGGCGTGGTTGGTGTAGCACACATCGACGCCCATCGGCAGGCCGAGCAGTTTCCCCATGAAGTGATCTTCCAACCCGGCCCGCGTGATCTGCCGTTCGTCCGCGAGGTATTCCGGCCCAATGAAGCCGACCACCGTGTTCACCAGAAACGGATCAAATTCCCGTGCGACAGCGTAAGCTCTCGCTTCGAGTGTAAGTTGATCGACGCCGTGATGACCCTCGGCCGAAAGAGCACTGCCCTGCCCTGTCTCGAAGTACATCACCTGCTCGCCGACCCACTTCACGTCACGCTTCAGATGTGATTCCAGCACTCGCTCGCGTCCCTCCTTCAGCATGGCAAGCGACACACCAAAACTGGCATTCGCGGCTTGCGTTCCCGCCACAGATTGAAACAGCAGATCGACCGGCGCACCGCGTTCGAGTGCGGCGAGCTGCGTCGTGATGTGAGCGAGACAGCACGCTTGCGTCGGGATGCCGCAAGTATCAATCAAGCGATCCAACAGCCGCAGCACGGCAGCGACGGTGTCAACGGAATCGGTCGCGGGGTTCACGCCGATGACGGCATCACCGCAGCCGAACGCGAGTCCATCGACAGCCGACACGAGAATGCCCGCGAGGTCGTCGGTGGGGTGATTGGGCTGAACTCGCACACCGAACACGCCGCGTTCGCCGAGCGTGTTGCGGCAGCGTGTCACGTTGCGAATCTTCGACGCGACATACACAAGATCCTTGTTGCCCATGAGCTTCGTGACTGCTGCCGCAATCTCGGGCGTGATTCCTGGTTGAAGTGCGTGAAGCGTCTCGTGCGTGGTTGCATCAGCGAGCAGGAACTCGCGGAACTCGCCAACTGTAAGCGACTTAATGGCTTCAACCGCATCTTGATTGTGCGAGTTGATGATGAGCCTGGAAACGTCGTCAGTGTCGGCGTCAATGACCGGATTGGCGACAATCTCGGCGAGCGGCACATTGGCGAGAGCGAACTTGGCAGCGGCCCGTTCGCGTTCGGAGCGTGCGGCGACGCCAGCGAGTTCGTCGCCGGATTTCGTTTCGTTGGCCTTGGCGAGCAGTTCGCGAAGATCGCCGAAGACGAACCGTTCGCCGCGAGTGGTGTGTGAAAACGCCATCGGAGCAGTTCCGGGAAGTTACGACTTCCCCAACAGCATATCCACAACACAGCAGTCGCGAACATGCGGACCGCTCCCGCAGCAGGGATCGAGGATCAGACGAAGTTACAGCCGCGCGAGCCGACGATGCGGCGATCCTGCGTCTGGGGGCGAATTCGCACGAGTGAACTTCCCCGAGATTCGCGCGCTGCCGATTCCCCCGCTGGCGTATACTGAGCATGAGTTGTTGACCGCTTGTCCCAAGTTTGTCCCCAAACGGGTTGTAAATTGACTGAAAACGGTTAAAATTTTGGAAGTCCTGACCGTCTACAACGAGGTGCGGAAAAGCCCGAAAAAGTCGGGAAAACAAGCGATTTTTCAGCGTTACGTGCCCGTAGCTCAACTGGATAGAGCGTCGGCCTCCGGAGCCTCCCAGCAAAGTGCTTCGAACGCCTTAAATCCCAGAGAATACTACACTTCTCTGGACACTTGTCCCTAACTTTTGTCCCTAAACTAAAAAAACAGCCTTCGGAGTGCAGCAACACTCCGAAGGCTCCCGGCACACGAACCTCATCGGCCCGTGGACGGCGGACTCCCGTGTCCCCGTTGAGGTTTCACCGATGACCCGTCGCGAAGTCTTCTACAAGAAGTCTCACAAGGCTTGGTACGTCCAGTTCGATGGCCATTACGTCCGCCTTCTGGCAGGACCCAATGACACCACCACGAAGGATGCGGCGAACGACATCTACGAAGAGATGAAACTCGCCAAGAAGAAGGCAGACCGCTTCGTCGTTCCCGACGAGTCAATTCCTGTTTCACTGGGGAGCTTGCTCGACCAGTTCGTGGCCAGTGGCTTCAAGGGCAAGTCCGACTATACTCGGCGTTGGTACACCGACAAACTCAAGCCGCTCATCGCGCACCTCGGCCGGGAATTCTCTGCCCAGGCCATCAAGCCATTTCACGTTGACCAGTGGATCGCCGCTCACCCAGATTGGGCTTCCGGCACCGCACGGAATCTGTGGCGGGCTGTTCAACGGCTTTACCGTTGGGGGCACCGCAAGGGCTTGATCCCCGAGTCAACGGTATTGCACCAAGAGAAGCCAAGAGCCGGAAAGCGTGAGGTCGTCATCTCACCGGATCAGTACGCGGAATTGCTTGCGTTCGTCCGAAACGATGAGTTCAAATCAATCATCACGGTGGCATGGGAAACCGGGGCACGCACACAGGAATTGATGGCAGCCAGGGTTCGCCATCTCGACGTCGCCAACACCCGGCTCGTCTTCCCTCCCGAAGAGAGCAAGGACAAGGACCGCCCCCGCGTGATCTACCTGACCGACACAGCCCTCGCTCTCCTCAAGCCGAAGGCAGGATCCGAACCCGACGATCACCTGCTCAAAAATTCCGAGGGTCGACCATGGACGGCAGACGCTTCGTTGTGTGCTTTTGCGGCTATGCACAAGCGGATGCTGAAGGCAAAGGTGAAGAGCCGGAAATACTGCCTCTATCACTTTCGTCATTCGTGGCTTGACAGGATGCTCAAGGCGGGCGTGGATGCCTTGACGTGTGCGATCCTGATGGGGCATCGTGACACATCAATGATTGCCCGCACCTATCAACATCTTTCTCAGTCTCCCGATTATCTGCGTGCCGCGCTCAAGAAGGCTGCGGGGTGAGGTTCGGATGACTTCACCGTGCCCTTGGAAAGGTATTCGATGATGGCATCGGGCGGTATGAGGATCTTCCCCCTTCCGACACCAACACGTTGGTGTCGGAGTTTCTTGGCCGCGCAAAGTGCGTAGACGCTGGCTGAAGACAGGCGAAGTTGCGGGGCCGCTTCCTTCACAGTGAGCAAGTCCATCATGGGGCACCCTGGGGAAATATCGAGTGTTACTCAGCCGAACGCACGTGTGCGTCCTTCTGCTCACGGACAAGTGACGTGGCAAGATCGAGGGAATCAAAGCTCAGGACATGAAAGTTCTCCGCCCGAGCTTTGGGTTTGTGGATGCTCAGTTTGCCGTCCCTTGCTGGTGACTCTCAATTTCTTGCTTCTTCTCTGGTTCAACGCGCATCGGTTTCCCATCCTTATCCAATCGCGGGGTTAGACCTGAGAGTGGCACGCCGAGATACTGGTAACCTGTGCCGTAATCAGAAAATATGGTGAGATCGCTTCGTCTTGTGGGCGAGTCCGTCTCGTTTCGAGCGAAAATCCCATCACGAAACACGTTGGTCAGCAGGATTGCCAGCAGAATCACCGCCACAAGACTCAATAATACGTCCGTCATATCGGCTCCTCTTTGGGGTTACGAATTGCTTGTGGTCCGCCCATCCAGGCCGCATCACCACAGCCAAACAGGGAAAAGAACATTCGCTGCTCGAATTGAACGGGATGGGACCGTTCCAGATTCCCTGTCGGAACCACACCACTTCGACGTGTTCGTTGCTCAAGAGTCCAGCGAACGACCTGCCAAGCCAAAACCAAGAAGCGATCCCGTGACGGAGGCTTCGAGGAGGCCGCGGTGGCTGCTGGGCAACTCGATCGTGGTCCGTACGAAACGAAGGATGGCTTCGCGTTTCCCAGACTTTGCCAAGACCTCATTCCTCGCGACTGCCTGGAGACCGCGAAACAGCAGGCTCTGCGAAGACAGCCCTCTGAGCCCTTGCGGCGGACGCGGGATCTGGCGGATCAGTTCCACCACCGCCCAACCTGTCACCTGGCAACCCGTCGCTCGAAGCAGGTCCGACGCAACGGTGATCGCTGTCCGGCACTGGACCTGCCAGGCAACAGGATTGAGGGAAATCGCTGGCTCTGCCGCGTCAATTGCATCCGAGTTGCTGATCGGCACACAGACATGACACCTGCAAAATGGGCATCTCACTATCGCGCCACGAGTGCGAAGGGGACAACCAATACGGTGCCGACACGTGATGCAGCGTACAATGATTGGTGTCATCAGGTGGGTCCTCCTGTTGATTGAGGTTTGTGAGCTTTCCCAATTCCCAACGAAGTACCAGGAACGGCCTTCGGTTCTTGACTTGAGGGTTCAGGGAGTTGCTGGGTTTCCACTGTCTCGATGTAAACGTCGATTGCCGTCAGGAAGTGTTCCGTGAGCCTTCGGTGCCCTTCTCGAGGGCCGGCGTTCATGATGTCGGGGAGCACGGACCAGAGGTACGCGCCGCTGGCCGCCGAGATGTCCTCGGCCAGAGTTGGAACCCAGTGTACTTTCATGGGCATTATCCAAGGGAAAAAGCTGGGGCAATGCCCCAGCCCAGGATTGGCATGAACGGTTTCACGGTCTCGATCAACTGACGAAGTGTTGCTTGATCCGATTGTTGATGTGCCGTGCCTCGGCCTCGGTCAACTCCTCGACCGTCTTCCCGAAGAGTTGCCAGGCCATGTCGCCAACCATCCGGTTGGCCCGCGCTTTCTCATCGCGGGAAAGGGCGTCATACCAATACAGCGTGGCACCACCACCGAACAACGCGACCAGGGCCAGAACCGGGATAATCGGGAACATTTTCTGACTCCAACAAAAGAAGGGAATCGGAGTGCCACACATGCGGTACTCCCGAACGGGGTTGGAGTGAGTGCCACTCCAAAGGCTTGCAGAGGATCCGTCGGCATCACCAAGGATCCACTGCCGCGTGATGCGAGTTCGCAACGTTTCCAAACGCCGACTTCGGAGGTGAAACATGCGAAGAACGAATCGCCTCATGGCGGTCAATGGTGGTGCGCGGGGCGCGAACGTCCCTGGACTCACTCCGATCATGGCGATCCCCTTGATACGGTTGAATTTGTCTGTGCGAACCCGTCGTCAAGCCAATCGAGAGCTTCGAAGAACTGTCGAGTGCAGCATCTAGCATCATCCGCGGAACTGGCATCCGCTTGGAAAGTGGATGGCGGGCATCAACGTCGATGTCGCCCTGAGTGAGTGTCAGTTCAGGTCGGCTTTCAGGAGTTGGCTATCGAACTCGAAGACTTCCTGGCACATCGTTTCGCAGAGAACCTGGAAGTGAGAGGGTTCCAGGCCGCCGAGCAAGGCGGTGTACGACACCGCGAACGTGACCGTGCCGTCACTGTTCGCAATCGCGCCCCAGGACGAGAACCCGGCCTGCTTGTTGCGGAGCAACAAGGAGTACGCCAGCGTCGGCGGCATCGTGTTGGCTGGAAACCGCGAGTTGCTGGAGGCCGTGAAGACAGCCATCCCGCCGTGATCGGCCACCGTGATGAGCAGAGGACGACTGCCGAACAGGGGATGATTGAACCTCAAGACGAGACCGGTCTCGTCCAATTTTTCGACGACTCGCCCCTGCCGGGCGCACAACTTCTGGATCTTGCGAATGCCGTCGTCCGGCCACACTCCACGGGTAGCACCGTTGGCGACTCCCGTCAGCAAGTTGCGAATGTAACCCATCGTTGAACCTCCTTTGAACATTATGTTTGGGCCGACGGATGCGGGCTTTTCGCATCCGTGTCGGCGCAGAACTTGACTTCCGTTCACAGTGTCGGTCATTGCCGGCTCATCACACAAACACACGCCGAACATGAACACGAGGAACCCATCGGCCAGAGCCATCGTTGCGAAAATCATCGGGGACTCCTGAAGGTTATGACGGGGTTGTTGAGCGTTCGTCACCCCGGCAACGCCTCACGTTGTCGGGATGAACAGGTTCGACAATCACATCTCCCGGCCCAGGTCACGTTCGATCTCGGGTTGGTCCGCCGACTTGCTCGGTCCGTGAAGGGGATGATCGTGGTCCTTGTCGCCGGGATTTTGCCCAGGACCGTAAGGAACATAGGCGGTGCCGTCCGTGAACAACGCCTGCGCGAGTTCGGACCGCCCTTGTGTCCACATCTGTTCGCCCTTCTCAACGACGTCGTTGAAGAACTTGCTCAGCGACAGGCCGGGCGCGATGGACTGGATGCCCGTCGGCCGGTCCGGTTGACTGCCCTGTTGGAGCAGATCCGAGAGTTCCTGGCGTGGGTTTGACATGACGTGTTCCTCCCTCAAAGGTGTGGTTGGCAACCCCTGCCGTGACCATCACGGCAAGCAGGGCGACCGCGACAAACAAGCACACCGACTCCACGACGATTCGCAGAAGCCCGATGCCATGAGCGGGCCGGAAATCGCCCTCGTAATAGCGAGATAACCAGGTTGCAATGGGCCTACATCCGGGTGTAAACGTGATCGCGATTCGCGGATCGAGTTGGGCGACCTCGCTGGGTTGCAGCAATCGGCGGCCACAGGGCTGAAATCCCTCGTTGCTTCCCTGCGAGTAACTGGTGTTACTTCCATCCTTCGACGACTGCCGTGAAGTTCCGGAATTGGCTCCCCAATTCCGAACGAGGATGGTTTCGTCACCAAGGCGATTGCTCACATACTCCGCGGTCTGATGATCGTTGACGGCAAAGAACACCTGGGTCGTGTTGCTCAGCAGGACTCCGTCCTGACCTTCGGGAAACACCTTCTTCAGCTGCGCCATCGACTGAAAGATTGCCGTGATTTTCAGGCCGAACCCACGCCCGATCGTGAGCATGTCGTCAATGGCTTCCAGGTGCCCCAGTGCCGCACACTCGTCCAAAATTACGTTCACGGGCCGTGGGTTACCGACGCCTCGGCTGACCACACTCCGCATCAGGGTGGTCACCCACAACCTCATCAAACCCGCGTGACTTTTCAGATATTGCGCGGGAAGGATCAAATAGATCGTGATCCCACGCGAAGCGTACAGTTCCGATGGGTTGAAACTGCTCGTGCCCTTGGTACTCTCGACCACGGCCGGAGTGCTCAGGAACGCGAGGGACCGATTCGCTGTCGAGAGGATGCCATCCAACTCCTTGTCTGATGAGATGGACATCTCACTTCCCAACCGTGCCAACAGGCCATCATGAGCCGTGGACCGCCGCAAGGCCTGGATCGCACCCCCCAAAAGTGCCTTGTCTGCGAGAATCGAGGCGACCTCCTGAAGACTGCGACGGTCGGGTGGGCAAATATGTAAAACGGCTGCGATCACGCCGGCAACAAAGATCTCCGCCTTCTGAGACCAGTGTGGGTCCCGAGCATTGGGCTCTTTGATCACGATTGCTTCTGCAACCGCGCGAATTTGATCGAACGATTCGGGAGAGTCTGGGTCGATCGCATCCAACACGTTGAAGACATCGGGAAAGGCCGTCACGATCTTGCACGGATCCACCATCACAATCTTGTGTCCGAATGTCCGCGCCCTGTATCCCGCCGTCAGTTTGGCGTTCTCGCCCTTGATGTCGATGACGACGCAGTTCTCGCGGGTCGACAACAGGAACGGCTCGACGATCGAAACGTTCTTGCCGGCGCCAGATGGTGCAAATATTGCTGTGTGGACGGCATTGGGGAGCCTGACCAGTCGCCTCGGTTGTCGCCGTCGGCACGACAGGATGAATGCCTGACAAGCCTGTCGTGCCGTGAGTTTCGCGTTGATGAGGGCCGTGACGCCTTCGGGGGTGCTGGTTTTCCGTTCGACGGTCCCGAGAATCAGGCCCCTGTCCGCGTCGAGCATCCCCGCTCGAAGTAAGTCATCTCCATCGGCCCAGCGCGAAGACCCGTGGGTCGTGTACCGGTGGTGGCCTTTCTTGCAAACGACTCCAACAAGGATCGCGGCAGCGAGCAGCCACAGGTAAGGGACGGCCGCCACGAGCAAAATCGCGATGTAAAGGGCGATCACCAAGGACACGATCAGTGTGTAACGACACAGTTTGAACATGATCCCCTCAATTCCTGGAGGAGTCCCGCCATGGTGATCCGTGTCGGGTAGCAACGACCCCCGCCGAGTTCGACATGTTGTGTCATTCCCGCTCCGAAGCACGCAGCCTTTTGGTCGACAACCATTACGCGGTCCCTCCTTTCTTGGCCTTATCCGCCATCATCCGCACCCAGGTCTTGACGTCGTAGCAGGCGTCCGACGCCTTGCGGGCTTCCTTCAAGGTCTCCGCGAGTGTTTCGACGACGGACATCATGGACATGGACCCGCCGCTGATGTTGACCAGCACTTGCCCCGGCAACGCGATTTTCACGCGTTCAAGCTTCACATCGGCGGTTGCGGGCTTTTGCTTCCGCATCGCGACCAGTTGAGTGCGGGTGAGTTGGTCCGCCACCAGCGCCAGCTCTCGCTGTCGCTCGGAACCGGCGAACATGGCGATCTCGACCCCCTTGGTCGGGTCCAGTTTGCCGGCGGCGATGAGTTCTTGGGCCTCGGGCGGCAATGTCAGAAGGGTCAGAGAGCGGCTGATCTTGGATTCACTGACCCCGAGTCGTGCGGCGTACTGCTTGGCCGTCAGGTTCTTGGCCTTCATGGCAGCCTGATTCAGTTTCGCCCGGTCAATCGGGTTGAGTTGCTCGCGAAACTCGTCGATGGAGGCCTGTGCGAGGAGGAGGTCACCGGCCTCGGGTTCCTTACCCATATCGAGGGCTTGCACTTCGGTCAGGCCGACCATCTTCATTCCGGTCACGCGACAACCGCCCTCAACAACCAGGAACTGCTTGCCGTGATACCAGCCGATGATGGGAACCTTCTGGCCATTGGCCTGAATGTTTTCACCCAGCGAGCGGCAGTAATTGGAATCGCGATTCGTACGTGGGTTGCGAGTCAGGTCGCACGCAGCGAGCACGACTGTGATTAGCTGGTAGAGCACGGCGGATCCTCCAGGTCGGGAAGTAATTCCGGCAGTGGTTCGAGGAGTTCGGGCAGTGGGTCAATCACGAGTTCGTCGAGAACGACGGCTTCGATGTCGGGCAACTCGGGGAGTGGCTCGGGTTCCGCACGGTCGCGCCCGCCTTCACTCACCCAGTCATCCAGTTGGCGTTTGTCGGGTTGGTTGTTCTCGCTCATGGCAACCTCAGTACGAAGAGGAGCCCTCCACCTCGCAGCAAAAACTGGTGGTCTCGGGCGGGATCGTTTGGGAGCAGGGAGTTGTTGCAAAAGTTGGCGTGCGGCTTCCGCGTCAATCGCAACCCGGCGAACGGCGACGGGTACCCTGGCCCGCGAGGTGCGGGGCGACGATGTGAGCGATCAGAGCCCTCGTCTCATCGGCGTCTTCTCCGCGGGTGCCACGCCTTGGAGGAACGACCAGCCGTTCCACAGACCAAAGCCGCGTGCCGGAACGAGCAATCTGCTGGAACAGACGGACCAACTCTCCTGTTGCCGTGCTCCGTTCCATGGTCGACTTCGCATTCTGCACTCGGTCCAGAAGGGACTCGATCTGCGCACGACGATGTCGTGCGCGGGTTGCGCTCCTCGACATTGGTATCTCCCGTGTGGGTTTTGGTTGCCAGAAAATGTCAGCAACAGTGGGCCTGTCGCCGGTGTGACCGCAACCGAACGGCCGCTGGTCAAAAACGTGAATTCGCTCGGCTGCTCAAGCCGACCATTCCTCGAAGCGAGATCACGCCTCACCGGGTGGGCTGATGTCAGGCGTCGAGCCCCGCACTTTGTAATGCCTCCAGCTGGCCGACTTTTCCCACCGAAATCACCTCGAAATGTGGTTTCACTTCTGATGGATTGCCGGAAACAGATCAGAAATGCACCAAATCCGACACCAATCATCAGGCATGAGCGTTCGTTACCGTTGGGGTTGACCGACCGGCCACGGAATCGATGAACCGAGCCGTGGCCCCAACGTGCAGAGTTGCAAGGGAAGGCAAACCCTGAGACTCTGTTCGGTACCAATTGCAAAACGTTTCCAAGGGCTTACCCAATCCTTCACATCAATCTGCCTAATGACACCCGAGAGCTTCGTACCTGTGGCACAAAAGTATTGAAAAATGATACGAATTAGGTATTAAGATAATTATAAAAATATATTGTATTTATGAATATCGAGCAAATTGAAGTCCAATTATCAACGGGTGTTCGGGCACCCCTCGTCATCGTTGCGGGGACAATCTTCCTCTTGGAGCGTCTCCTGGATGGCCCACCACGCGACCGAGAGTTGGTGGTCCAGCTGAGGAAAGCATGTCTGACTGATGGTCGATTCTCCGCCGAGTTTCAGCAAGAGATGACCGACAATGGGTTGGCGTCAGCCGACGGAACGGTCGAACCGGTCGTGCGAGAAGTAGTTCGAGCAGCCATTCGGGGGGAAGGAAACGATTTGCACCTGGCCTCCCCTTTTACCACCGCTTGGGATCGAGCCGTCTCCAATCTCCTCATCAGTCTGGATTC
This sequence comes from Planctomycetota bacterium, assembly GCA_021413735.1. Lineage (GTDB taxonomy): Bacteria > Planctomycetota > Planctomycetia > Gemmatales > Gemmataceae > Gemmata. The sequence continues at coordinate 14,309 of JAIOPV010000198.1, read as the reverse complement.
GGTGCGAGCGATCTTACCCGCTGAGCAGGCAAACGCTCTTATCCAGGCTTCAACGAACCCGATGCGTCACCAAACGGAGCCAGGCACAAGCGACCGACCACGGAGTTGGTTGGACTACGTCAAGAAGCGGTATCACCCCGACACGGGTTTGCCTCCCCCGTCCTCGAACTGAGACGAGTTCGGTCGAAATCCGCGAAGATATCGCACACAATCTGTGTTCATTCCGCTAACGCGGTTCAGCATCGGCACCCCGCACATCCGGCATGAAAAATTCCGAAACCTTGAGAAACCAACCCTGGGATTTGGCTAGGAAGGATAGCCCCTGCGGCACGATCATCAGTGCCCCGATTGTTTCCACCGCAGCCCGACCTGGAAAAGGATGGTGAGAAATGACAACCAACGAGGCCGCAGTCAGCCGTGTCGCGATGTTCGAGCAGAACATTCGACACTCGGGAGCGGGTGCTGTCCTGGAGACCCTGTTCAATCGCTACGACGAGTCGAAGCTCGCCACCGAGGCGTGGCCAACGATTCTGCACAAATTCCCGGACTTACTCCAGTGTTCCAAGACACGATGCCGCGACCACGCACCCAGAACCGTGTCCCGCTTGCAAGTTGTGCAAGCCGAACAGAATCCCACGGATGGAGAGTTGCACGATTGGGTGAAGGCGTACTTGCCTGCGTTACACACGGTCCTGGGTCGAGCAGGTGTGGCGATCCGAATCGAAGTCACCTTTGAGAACAACTTGCAAATCATTCGAGAACGAGTTCGTGTAAACGCTCAAAAGTACGGGTACAGACCTGGCAATGATCCGATTGATGAGGCGATCGGCGACGCAACACAATGCTTGCTCGACGATCCGTTCCGCGTCCTGCTCATGATGGCTCGGGAGGCGAACCCGGAACAAGGTTGGTGGATGGTCAATTCAAGTTTCAATGCCCTGAAGCGGTCTGTGACCGCGGAGAAGAAGTTCCGCGACGTGCTGGGAGTCCCGCTGCTCTATGACCCCAAAGTCGCCGGGGGATCCGAACCGGTCGTCGAAAACGTGATCGTCAAAGAACAATGGGCTCAACTCTCGGAAAGCGATCGTCAGCTTCTCGAAGCCCGACAGTCGGTATCCGACGTGTCCGAACTCGCTCGGCAGTTCGAAGTGTCGCTGGCGACGATGTACCGCTGGCTCGCCGCGCTCAGGCAGAAAATTCAACACGATCGATCGGGCCAAATTCCTGACAATCCGGCTCGTTGAACGCCAACGTCATTTAGTGGCGTTGGTCACCCGACACGATTACACGAAGCCAGCCTCACAAACCCGATAGCCTCAATGGAGATCCCAATGACTACCGTGGCACGATTTCCCGAACTCGTCACGCTGCTTTGGTTGGCTCGCAAAACGAATGGTTCATCCGATCACGTCTCGCGTCTGGCCGCGAAATTGACCGAGGACGAGATCCGCATTCTCCGGATCGGTTTGACAACTGTGATCGCAGACGAAGCGGCGTTCAACGCCCTGTTCGAGATATTCCTGACCTCCCCCGATACCACCGGCGACGAACTGGAACTCAACGTTCATCGGAAGAAGCAGATCCTCGAGTACGGTCTTGAACGCCTCCCGAGCGATCAGTTGGTCGAGTTGGCCTCGACACCCGTCTGGCTCGCGGAATTGCGAGATGCCGTGATCGAATTACCGTTGCCCTATTGGCGAACACTTGGCAAATCTCCGCAACCGGACGAAATCGCGTTGGCCTGGTGGCGTGGACGCGGGTCGAGCATTCATTTCCCGAGCGAGCCCGGTGATCTCTCAGAAATCTCAGAGGCCGTGGCCGAAGTTCGTCCATCTTCGAGCAACGGCCCCGAGCTATCAATCGGGGCTTCGATCCTCCCGGGACGCGAAACGCCGGAGGGGGTTCTGGTCGCGTTCGGTCCGCGTTTTCCAGGCCGAGTTCTCCTCCAGAACCCGGGATCATCCGCGCTTGATGCACTGCGGATCCTCGTGAAACGAGAAATCACCGACGCCCTGGGGCTCGCCGGTGGACTCCATCCGGCTCGACTCACCCGGTGGGCGACCGATCGCCTGTGTGGGCCTGAACCCCTTCCAGCGGCGCACCAACACCGTTTCTTCTTGTTGGTCGCCGAGGTGATGCGTGACATTCGGGAAGAAGCCGCGAGGGTGGCCAGTCGCAGTCGGAATCACGGTCAAACGACACTGGCGGAACTCGCCAGAGACACGTTCCTCGGCACCGTTGCGTCCCAGGAATCGGAAGCCGCGGCAGAACTCGCTCGGGCAACTCGAAAATTGAAAGACCGTTATCCAAAACTCGGTGAAGTCCTACTCCTCCACTGCTATGCCGGTCTCCCGGTCGATCAGGTAGCGACCTTAACGCAACAAACGGCAGACGCGGTGAAAGAACAATTCGCCGACGCTTCCGATTGGGTTCTGGCCCAAACGGTTTGATACCGCCGCGACCACAGGTCCGGCGTCACCGGACATCCTTTTCGCTGGGCCGCACCAGAGTTTCCCGATGACAACCTGAACCGAGCTATTCACTCTCGTGGAGCTTCACGTGTCGAAAGAACTCGATCGCAGCCGACCGCTCGATCCCGACAAGATTGACCAAATCTACGAAGAAGCCACGATGGCATACATCCGTTTGTTTAACCGCTGGACGGAATGGGTTCGATCGGGGAAACCGGCGACAGCCGAAGTGCCAGAACCTCCGGACCCGCGGACCTGGCCCGAGGACTACCACCCGGACGTCCGCTCGAGACTCCGGGAATTTCTCAACAGCCACGCCGCACGTCATCAGGGGCCAGATGCCACCGACTCCTGTCCTGCGGATTGGCCCAGCCATGTGTCGTTGGCCGATTTTGTCATTAACCGCAAACCGGACGGAACCGAGGAGGAACTCGGACGGGGTGGGATGGGCGTCATTGTCTCCGCGCAACACAAGTCGCTCGGAAGGCCCGTGGCGATTAAGTTCATGCTCCCGCACCTCCGCTCCAACGCGGAACTTGTAGAGCAATTCCGATTGGAAGCTCAACTCCAGAGCCAACTCCAGCACGCCGGCATCGCCCCCGTGTACCAAATCGGGCGTGACGAAACCCGCGGACCCTTTATTGTCATGCAGCCGATCAGTGGTCGGAGTTTGTGCGAATACTTGGAGTTGGGAGCAGACAGGAACGACATCGAACTGCTCGATGTCTTCCGCAAAATTGCGCAGACCGTGGACTATGCCCACCAGCAGAACAAAGTGAATCTCGATCTCAAGCCGGGAAACGTGCTTGTCAGGGCGGACGAAGTCTGGATCCTCGACTGGGGGCTTTCAAAGGCGACCGAGAAAGCCGACAAGACCCACAACATCCCCGAACTCGATTCGCGTTCGGCGGCTGGCGATGCGGTTTTGCGAAAGGCAATTCGTGGCACCCCTGCGTACATGCCTCCTGAACAAGCCTGCGGGGAATTGGGTGTCGGACCGCAAGCCGACGTTTTCGCTCTGGGTGTGATTCTGTACCAGATTTTGACCGGTAAGCCCCTCTACTCCGGAACGACCAGCGAGATTTTGGCTCAAGCCAAAGGATGGGTGATCGGAGACGCGCTCGAGCGGTTGGGTGCGTGTGGGAAAGATCCGGAACTCATCGCCCTCTGCCGGCATTGCCTGGCCAAACTCCCTGGGGATCGTCCCGCGAATGGTGGTGCCGTGGTCAAGGCATTGAATCAGTATCGGGATGCCGTCGCAACGAAACGCCTGGCGGCAATTCGGGATGAGACCGCAACCCAGACCCGGGCCAAAGAATGGTGGAAGAAGTGCGGGTTGGGGTTGTTGGTGCTCGCGGCTGGTGCGGCGATTGTTGTGTTTGTGTTACTCAACAGAAATGACAGAAAAGAGAAGGAACGCCGATTCGCGAATTCGATCGAACTCTGCGAAAACTCTTTGCGAAGTGAGGATGCTGAGAACGCTGCAGCGATTCTCAACGGAGTCGATACGCACTTGATCGATGTGAGAGTCGAGGCGGTCCAGGATCGTCTCGATCGATGCCGGTCGAATCTAACGCTCCTTCAGAATTTAAGACGGATCGATGAGTTCAGTTGGATGCCGGGGGATGGCGGCCTTCCGAGCAAGAAACGACTCGCGGCGGAATTGGCAGAAGCACTTCGGCAGTTCGGGATCGTGCCCAAGACAACCTCGCCAACGGACGCGGCACAACGGGTGAACAATTCCCTTCTGAGGAGTCGCCTGATGGGTGCCCTGGACCTCTGGCTTATGTCCGAGCCGTCGCCCGAGTTGCAGGCCATCCTGGAAGCGACAGACCCGGACGAATACCGAGACAAAATCCGTGTCTCCGTTGCCGCCGGGAACAAAACGGAACTCGCCAAACTGGCACAGAGCGATGCGGTGTTCACGCAACCACCGCGATTCGTAACCGCTTTCGCACGGATTGAGGAACTTCCGGTCGAGCGCAAGCGTGCGGTGCTACGGACCGCGCAGAGAGATCACGACAAAGATTTGGGAATCCTGATGGAGTTGAGTGGGCTGTATTCGTTCGGGCAACTCGATGGGGCCAGTGAGAGGGTCAAGTGGTTGAGTCAGGCGGTCGCTTTGCCTCGCTCGTGCGTTGCGGCTCACCACAATTTGGGACTCGCACTGCTTGACCAGGGAGCCATTCAAGACGCGATTCGCGAGTTCACCAATGCTGGCAACATTCAGAAATCCGCACTCACCCTCAGCGGCCTCGGGGACGCCTTGTATCTCAAAGGCGACCTTGACGAGGCCATTCATGAATTCAAGGCCGCGAGCAGTCTGGATTCGAAACTCGCCCTCCCGCACACGGGTCTTGGATACGCCTTGCACCGCAGGGGTACGCTTGATGAATCGATCCGTGAGTTCAAGACCGCGATCCAACTCGATGCATCTTCTGCCACCGCGCGAAGCGGTCTGGGGTGCGCATTAACCGACCAGGGGCATCTGGAGGAAGCGGTTGTTGCGTTTCAAGCTGCCATCAAACTCGATGCACGCTCCACGCCGGCCTATGACGGATTGTGGCGTGTCTTGAAGAAGCAGGGCCATCTGGACGAAGCGATCCGAGTGTTTCGCACGGCAACCGAAAGCGACCCGACATTTGCGCCCCATTACTACGGGTTAGGGCATGCACTTGCCGCCAAGGGGCACCTGGACGAAGCGATTCGCACGTATCGGATCGCGATTGAACGCAACCCAAGGCTCGCACAGCCACACGACGGCGTTGGGAATGCCTTGGCTGCCAAGGGCGACTTGTGGGGAGCGAGGCAGGAGTTCAAGGCTGCCGTTGATCTTAATCCCAATTTCGCTGCGGCTCACAATGGCCTGGGGAATGTGCTGTGGGCTCAAAACGATCGAGCGGCAGCACTGCGGGAATTCAAGGCTGCGATCGCACTGGACTCAAAATTTGCCGCTCCGCACAACGGCCTGGGTAACGCCCTGGCTCATTTGGGTGAGTTGGATCGTGCGATCAGGGAGTACAAAACGGCCATCGAACTGGACGCGAAATTCGCTGCTCCGCACTTCGGTCTGGGAACCGTGCTCTGGTTACAAGGGGATCGAAAAGGGGCGATGTCGGCAGTCAAGTCCGCGATTGCAATCGATCCCAACTTCACGAGCGCATACATCAAGCTCGGAAACATCTTGTGTCAGGAGAACGCGTTCGATGAAGCGATCGTGGAATTCACCAAAGCCATCAAACTCGACCCCAAACTCGCCGAGCCACTGTGCGCTCTGGGGGAGTATGCCGTCAAAGACAAACGCCATCTGAACGCGGTGATTCAGGCATTCAAAACGTCCATCGAACGAGACCCTGACTGCTTGGTTTCGCACGTGGGAATGGGAGATGTTCTTTGGCTGAATCAGGACTGGAGTGGAGCGGTTGAGGCGTACCGACAGGCCATCAGGCTCAGAACAACGCGGGAACACCCCTACCAACGCGCGGCGACTCTTCTCGCCAAAAGAGGCGAACGACTGGCCGCTCTCCAAATCCTTCGCGACGGCTTGAAGGTGGATGCCTCCTTTATCAAACTCTTTCGCAACGATATGGCTTGTTATGCCTGTCGGTTGGCGAGCGACCAAGCCAATGACGGGCCGCCAAAACTAGACGGGCGGGCGTTGCGCGGTGAGGGTCTGACTTGGCTGTCCGCCGAACTGGCTGCCCAACGGACATTGGCTGCGAACGGAGCTAGCACAGTGGCGGTTCACAAGGTGATGCGAACCTGGCTCGCAAATCCCGATCTTGACTCCGTTCGCGATTTCGAGAGTCTGCCGGAAGACGAACGTGACGCCTGGAATCACCTCTGGGCCGAGATCCGCAAACTCCGCGATCAGACAAGCCAGCCATAGCAGAGTCTCGGTCCGACGACTGAGATAAAGAGGTCCAAGTATGTCCGTATATATATATGTTTAGTCGCTAGGAAGCGTTCATGCGTTACACGGAAGACGGTCGTCTGTCAGTGGACAACACCCTCTCCGAGCGGACGTTGCGGGTAATTGCTCTCGGACGAAAGAACTGGAAGTTCGCGGGGAACACGCCATCGGGAGCGAACGCAAGCGATTCACTTCACGGTGCTAGGAAGTTGCCGTTAACTGGGAATAGACCCGGGCGCGTACCTGCGAGACGTGCTGCCGAAGTTGCACGAACCAGGTGCGAATCCGAAGGACGAACAACTCGCTGAACTTCTTCCAGATGCCTGAGCACGCCGCCGTCAGACCGCCCTCGCCGCGATGGCCTCCGTCGCTTGAACCGATCCATCAATGCACTTCACCCGGCAGTCCAAAGGCGTTCGCCGGGTGTGCCCGATGTTTCCAGAAACCCGCGATGCGATCTTGAGCCTCAGTGGCCGAAAGTGGTTGGAAGGGCCGGCCATGGCCCGAAACCAAACCAAAGGAGAGGGTATGGGAAAGTGAGTGGTTGACGGAGTGTGACGTGCTGTGAGTGATTCACCACGGGACGCCGTGGTGAATGGCATGATGGCGTCAGCGTGGTGCAAGGTGCTGACTAACAAAGTGAGCCAGATCCATACACAACCGAACTCGTTTAACTCTGTACCACGAGCGACGAACCTTAAAAACCGGTTATGGTGGCCGGTTTTTTGTAAGGGGTTCTGTGGGTTCGTCATGTTACCGTCAGGAAGTATTCATCGACCGCGGCGTTGAGTGCGGAACCATGGGACCACGCCGCCAGTCGGACCCCGGTCAGACCCCCAAGGCCGGTGAACTCTTGGCTGTACAACTCGGTCTCGATTCCGCCACGGGCGACCGAGAACCTGAATTGATCCCCCACCCGCTCGACCGTCAGCGTCTGTGTGCCCAACTGCCCCGACGTGTCCACCGAGCCGTTCCAGACCACCACTGGCGAACCGCCCGTCGGCCAGGAGTACAGATACCACCCGCTCTCGCCCGTGTCGTGAAGGATCAACATTCCACCCTGGAACTGCAGGTAGATGCCGTCCCGCCATGTCTCGCCGGGGTTAGCGTTTTGGGTGAAAGTAGCGCCGGTTGTGAAGTTACCGTTAACCGACAAATCGTGAAGAATCGAGCCATAGGTCATCCCAGAGGTAGTACCAGTGAACGAAACCTTGCCGTTGGTTGAGGTCGCCTCCCCACCCGTCCCGGAACTATCGGAGGTCCAACCTGTGTCCGTGTAACTTGGGCTTGAGAAGTCGTCCCCCCACGACGATGACTGGTCGGCACCTACCGGTTGGAAGTAAAAATTGTCAGCGCTCGCGTCGAGTGGGGTCTGGTGTGACCATGCTCGGAGGGCAACATTCGTCAGTGAGCCCAGATCGGCGAACGCCATCCGCTTCACCTCCACGAATCCACTCCCGCGATCCACAGAGAAGATGAAGAGGTCGCCTCGCCGACTAACCTGAATGGTTTCAGAGCCACCCTGACCGGCCGCGACTGCAGCGCTACCATGCCACGCTGGGATGGAGGAATTTGCATCCGCACCGTAGAGATACCACTCGGTGGTATCCGCCCCGGTATCGTGGAAGACAATCCGCCCGCCCGTGAAATCCAACTCGATACCATGTCGCCAGTCCGTGCCCAAAAGAGCCATTCTGGGTGAACGTAGCTCCAGTGTCGAAGTCTTGATCGGTGACAACTGGGATGGCAATGGATGCTTCAGTGTAGGCACTCGCCGGTCCCGTGAACGTTGTTTGGCCACTTGGGCCACCAGGCGATGTCACCACGCCCAGTGTACCTTTTGTATCGATCGTCCATCCGTCAAGATCATAGCCATCGGAGTCATTGAATGTGTCGATCAAGCGAGTCAAAATTGCAACACTCGCAGTTGCAGTACCACCATTCGAATCACTCACCGTATAAGTAAAGGTATCGATACCAACAAAACCAAAAGTGGGGGTGTAATTTAACATACCATCTGCACCAGATACTACTTTGCCATGTACTCCTTGAGTGAAGCCTGTTACGCTCAAGGCATCACCTTCGCGGTCGTAATCATTGGCAAGAACATCGATAGGGACAAGTTGGCCAGAGAGGGTGATGGCCACATCACCCCGAGGCTCGGGATTGTTGTTTGTGATTATTTGGCTGACGGTTGCCGAACTGTCATCGAATTGAGTGTCTCCAATGTATTCCGCAGTGATCGTGTGTGTCCCACGGGGAAGGTCGTCAAACGAAAGGACGGCATTTCCACTCTCGTCCAACTCCGCTACCCCCAGCACATTCCCATCCGAATAAAACGTCACATCACCTGTCGGCTGAGTGGCAGTGGTTGTATGAGGAGCCACATGAGCAGTAAAGGTCACCAGATCACCGAATAGAGAACTAGGTGAACTGGTTACCAGAGTCGTATCAGTTGGATTGTCGGCGACCAACTCACTAAGTTGATCCGTCGCAGAATCGAAGTTATCGTCGCCAAAATACACTGCTGCAAACAGGTGCGAACCAGCTGCGATGGCTGGCATGTCAAACTCTGCAATTCCTCCGGAAATAGTACCAGAACCAAGATAGTCACCATCAATAAAGAAACCCACTTCACCCGTTGGGGCCAAGTGATTGTTACTATCTGTTGCTGCGACATTCCCGATCAAGTGGACAGTATCGCCTTGGATGAACGGACCGTTGGGAGCTGACAGTCCTATTTTTGCCGGTGCTTTCCCAGCGTCCTGAATGCCAATGAAGGTGTAAGCATCCAGGCCGGCTTTGTAGACAGAATCACCATCGTAATCCGCAACGATTGAATACAGCCCAGGCGTGTTGATGCCAGCAATATTTGCAGTCAATACACCATTTGCATCGGTAGTTCCAGTACCAATAGGTGTGATGCTAGCCTGCAACAGTACCATGTTGTTTGATGGTGGCGTTAGTATGTTGGTTGCTGGGATGCGATACAGCTGAACCGTGGAATTTGGGCGATATTGCTCTCCGGTGAATTTGATTGCTTGGTTGGCTGAGTAGATTAATTGAGATTTGCTGGAAACCGGATTTGTTGCCAACAAAGTCTGTGTCCAGTTATCAAGCAGAACCCCCACAGTCTTCGCACCGCTGTTTCCTGAAAGATCTGTAGCGGTCACAGTAATGTCGTAAATATCATCGGGGTATGCAGCCTCCGCATTCGTCTTGGCTTCAGACTCACTTGAGAATGCGGCGCCTTGCTTAGCATTTGATGCCCAAAAAAAACCTCGATTCCCCACCGAGGGGATTGTTGTTGGAGGAGAGACTCCTGCGTTGACTTTGGGAGAATTGGTGACGCTGTAGAAGAACTTTCCACCGCCCGTCATCTTTGAATCGTGCGTTTTGTCATTGTTGTAATATGAAAGCGTGTTAGCGAGAGTGAAAAAATCATTTACTCCCGCCTTACTGAATCCACTAAAATCGAATGAATACTTCTTTGTACTAACCCCAAACGACTCGCCTTCAATCGTAAATTGGAAATACGCCGGATTGAGGTGCGGAGACCCCGCATACCCAGTTAGGCCATATTCATCAAATGCATTGACAACAAAATCGATTTTTCCCGATTCACGATCACCGATTTTTGTCGACACCCCTTCGCTTGATGTTGCGATCGCGTTCTTGCCAATTATTGTTGTAGGACCAATAGCGCCAAAAGCACCGGTTTGCCCAAAATAACGAACGTCTTCTCTGACTTTAGCTGTCGTATCAAATTTGTTGAACGAGGCCTCATCAGCATTGCGCCTAAAATCAATTGAAACCACTGTTGGATCGATTTGATCACCAATACCCTCAGGAACTGTCCTAGATGAGAATTCATACAGAGGATTGATTGTGGGCATATACTCAAATTGTAACGCGGTGACTAGGGAGGCGACATTATTCTTTTTAGCATTTTGATAAAAACTTGTACTCACCATGGTTGGATCGCGAGTTTCATCGCCCGGCTTCGCCTTTGCTGCGAATCCTCGATCAAGATGCACATGGTCGCCATATGTTGCTTGCAGAGGACCACTATTGGCCACCTGTCCAATTTGTTGCCCTTCAGTAACACGGTCACCCACTCGCAAACCCGGCAAGGCTACTACGTGTTTATAGTTCCAGCCCATTTTTCCAGGCTGCATTGCCCCGGTGTTATCGGCCTCCAAATCGCGGATTATGATAACTGCAGAAAATGGGGCCATTTGCGGGTTAAAAATCGCCTCGACGATTCCAGGCAGAACCGACCGGACTGGATCTCCTGTCGCGGCGGCGACATCAAGGCCTTCATGTAAGTGGATACCCACATCATTGAATGGGTTCGATGTTTCTTGGAATTGGCCATAAGTCCCAAGTAGCACCCCCGACTTGCCCGGTGGAATAGTGACTGGCCAAACAACAGGAAGGCAACGGGCGTCAAGCGACTCAAATTTCAGGCGAGCTAGAAATTTGTGAGAGGACATTTCAACTCCGTCTTTAATGCGGGAAAGTGGTTTACGAAATTACCATTTTTTGAAATTATCTACTTGCAAATGATCTGTAATTAAGACACCGGTCCACGCGTCCAGATTGAACTTTTGCCCACGGTCTTCGGGCTGGTGAATCATTCGCACATAAAGAATAGGCGGCTCGGAGCCAGAGAACTCCGAAGGGAATTTTGATCTGAGTTCTGTTTTAATATCATCTATCGCAAGAACGACAATCCCACTCTCAGTCTCTTTATCGCGAATGGTCATGTACCACTCGCGCAAAGCGCCGCGGAAGAGAAGACCAACAATTCCATCTTCGGGCTCTGGAGTTTGAAATTTGATCATGCGCCCCAACTCAGTCCCCAAAGGAAAGGCATATACACGAACCTCAGTCGTTTTCGGCCAAGAACTCATGAGCGATGGGATGAGGATATTCAAGGGAGGGCGAGGCCCCGAGTACTTCATCTTCCAATGAAACTCAATCGTATCCTTCCCCGTGGACAATAACCTCCCAATCTTCACTTTTACCCGCCACTCCACACCATTGCACTCGTAGATGCGGTCATTATCTGCAGGCCACGCGCATTCTTTTAAATAGTCGAGCGAGATCCGAGAATCTTCGACGGCTCGCGGCGGTGGCGCAACAGCAATCTCAGAAGTTTTAACCAGTTGAGGGTGGGATTCGCAGTTTACTGCCCAACGCCCACACCGACTCGATTTTGAGACAGCCAACGTCCCAATCACAATGCCAGCAAGGAGTATATGCCGCATGGTAACATCTCAATTTCTGCTCGGTCGCGAGTCTTCCATAGGCTCTCGACCTCGATCATTCCCGTCCCCAACCCAACGATCCGCAGCCCCTGGATTTTGCTGCGGTGCATAACGACAGCACTTCCGTTACTTCTCCCGTCAGAGTTACATCGCATGCCATCTGCCAAGAGCCGATCCCGCCACTTCTCGACGTCGCAACGATGTTCGTAGCGGTCGAGGGGGACTGCAGTCACCATCAACTTCCGCTCTGTCGCGTAGTACGACGCGAGCACTGGCAAGCGTGGCAGGAGTCGGCGTGATGTGGGGTTGCTGTTTCGAGAAGCCTCATGAGGCGAAGGTGACGAACCTCCCAGATCTCGACAGGATGCCGCGTCACTTGATCGAAAACGACTCCCCTGCCCTCCGCCGAGAGTTGGTAGTGTCCACCGAGGTGGGCCAAAGTGTCGTATTGGAAGACGAGCGGCACGCACTCGCCCGTGACCGCATCGATGCACAGCGTTTCCGTTGGTTGGGAATCCCATCATCGCCAGTCGTAGAGCATAGCTGGCGAACTCGTTGGCATGGAGAACTGGCCAAGTTGTGCAGTTTCGCAACTGCTCCAGTGTTCCATCAAATTTGTATTGCACAGCTTAAGTTGATGAATTAGGAAAAGAAGATGAGCTATTCGGATTGAAATCTGAGGAATGGGTCCGTTAGGTCAGGAACGCTTACTCGGGGAGTAATTTCTCCACTTCCAAAATCACCTCAGCTGGTGATAACCCGACAGCACGCACGAGCCGGATGAAGACCTCAATGGTCGGGCTCCGCTTATCCCGTTCCAGCAAACTAACGTACTCTCGGGTCAGCGAGGCTTTCGCGGCCAGCGATTCTTGCGTCAGGTCGGCCTTAAGCCGGGCTTGTTTTAGCAGATTCCCAAACACGCACAGGACTCTACCACTTGACGCCCGGCGTGTATGCGAACTATAGTTACGTGACTATAGTTCGCGTTCGTCGTGGGTGAGGTTCGTCTGTTCCGAACCGCCAAAACCTCTGTTTCGTCGCACAGAACGAGACAGGGTAAAGGACGTCTGTGCATGGGAACGTGCCAATGGGCCAGACCGTCAAGAACGTCGAAGCCGTGACCGACTTCGCGGACAACCGGCACTTCGTCCGGTTGCATCGCGACATCCTGCTCCCAGCTACTGCTTGTGAAGCCGTTCGTCGACATCTCGCGGCAGGGCGATGGGAAGAGGCGAAGTACATCACGTTGGAACACGCTCCAACCGATGCACACGAAGAAATCGAGCTGTTCTTCAACTCCACGGCGGAACGGCTTGCAGCCGAGTCGCCGCTTGCCAATTCGTCGGGGCAAATGGACTCTCGCGTGAGCTAACACTCTCACTGCGACAACCGGTATGCTGGCGGCCCGAGTTCAGTGCTCGGGTTGCTTTCCACTGCGTTTATAAAACTGTCGGCGGACAAGCGGTTCACCAAGCCTCTGTTTCCCCGAGATTATTGACTCCTAGCTAAGTGCAGGACGGCTTGCGGTTCATTTCCCTCGACAAACCAAACAAATTGTTATAAAATCTTAATATATTATCATGGATGTACCAAATGCCTGACACGCCCGTTCGACCACCTCTCATCATCAACCTCGAATCACAAAGCCGACAGCGTGACTTGATCGACACGGCTGCCAAGCGTGTTGGCCTGACGTCGTCTGATTTCGTGATCGAGGTCGCTTGCCGCAAGGCAGAGGAGATTGTGCTCGACCAGATCTATTTCCCCCTCACTGACCAGGCGTTTGTGGCGTTCACCAACTTGCTCCACAACCCACCCGCGCCAAGCACACGCCTTTGTGACCTTATGGGGACGAAAGCCCCCTGGGAATGACCTTGGGGTTACTGTCTGCCCCTACCCTCCTTAACGACAACCATGACTTGAGTTCGTTCGACTGTGGCGTTGCGTCTCTGAACGATTGGTTGAAACAACGGGCCGCGAAGAACAATCTGTCTGGTGCTTCACGCACGTATGTCGTGTGCGACGCGGATGCGATCGTTGGCTATTACAGCCTCGCCACGGGTGCTATTTTCCACAACGAGGCTCCTGCCCAATTGCGACGGAATATGCCAGATCCCATTCCCGTTCTGGTGCTCGGCCGGTTGGCTGTGGACCGGCGTTACCAGAACCAAAGGCTCGGACACGCTCTGCTTCGTGACGCGTTACAGCGTGCACTCCAGGTCGCCGAGAGTGTTGGGCTAACCGCGATTGTGGTCCACGCCATTTCTGAGGACGGCCGCCGCTTCTATCAGTCGTGTGGTTTTGTCGAATCGCCTTTGCAACCCAGGACACTCTGCCTGTTGATGGCCACACTTCAGAAGGCCGAATCGGCCTTTCCCAGGAATTAGCGGCCGCAATCTCAGTTTGCAGAGTTTTCAATACGTCGGGAGCTTGCAACAGCACTTGCTCACGCGTGTTCTCTGTCCCGCACGAAGAATGGAACCGAGCCACCCTGCTGTGTCCTTGAGCGTCTTGTAACTCACGGGTTCCGGCAGCAGCTCAAACGGACCTGCAACCTCACTGGAAAGCCAGCCGGCCAGCATGTCAGCAAGCTGACATGCTGGCCGGCTGGCTTTCCTTCCAGCGTGTCGCAAAATGGGACACGACGATGTC
>JAIOPV010000197.1 GCA_021413735.1 Planctomycetota bacterium | reverse complement strand
CGCAAGGGGAGAGGGCGAAAGACAATCACACGCTCATTGCTTCCATGTGTTCGCGGGCCACTTTCGAGATGCAGAAGCGATACTTCCCGCTTGGCTCCTGCGGAATCGCGTCCACGATTTCGACGTCGAACCGCACTTCGGGACCGAACGTTTCCTCGACCAACTCGCCAATCATGCGCTGACTGTTCGGGCCGAAATCATCATCCGGTACGAGACGGATGCGCAGCTCGTACAGCGATTCCTGCACGATCTGCATTTGTGCGGTGCCAGGAATCAGTAGCGCGAAGTTCTCCGTCAGCGAGATGCCCGAGATGAGTTGCCCCGCTGGCGTGAGAACATAATCCGCGTCGCGGCCTTCAATGCGTTCGATCATCGGCAGCCCGCGACCGCACCGGCAACACCGCTGCGACGGCACGACCACATCGCCGATCTGGTAACGAATCAACGGCATCGCCCGGTTGCTGAGGTCGGTGACCAGCATCTTTCCGCACGCTGGCACTTCCGTGTAAACACTGTCGGCGTTGATGTGCAGGCCGTTGTGTTCCTCGCATTCGCTGGCGATCAGGCTCACTTCTTCGCAGCCGTAACGGTTCGTCACCGGGCAGTCGAACACTCGCTCGATCACGGCTCGCTGCCAGTCGTGCAGCAACATCGCCGTCGAGATGATGCCGTTGGGCCGCACGTCCAAAACGCGAGACTTCTTGAGCTGACACGCCAGAAGATACAGCGAATGGGCGTGCCCGAAGATCAACCCCGGCCGCTGCCGACGAATGCTGGCCGCGAATTCCGCGATGCGTTCATCGTTGAGGTTCAGCGTGTCGAGGTACACGGCACGATCGAAGAAGTGGTTTCGCAGCCGACCCTTCAGACCGAAGTGCCGATATTCGGGGTTGCCCCACACCTTCGCAACCCGTTGCCCGAGTCGCCAGCCGCTCCACTCGTCGGAACGCAGCGTGCAGGCGGTCTTCCACTGCACGGCGGGTTCGTCAATGGAGATATTCAGCGGAACGCCGGTCGAGCCGGAGGTGCGCTTCACTCTCAGCTTCGTGGCGTCGAACCCTGACGACAGCAGTGCTCGCTCGAATCGGCGGATGTCAGCTTTCGTGAGGATGGGGAACGCTTCAAGGTCTTCGAGAGATTTCAGATCGTCAGGGTGAATGTCGGCACGACCCCACGCAGCCCGGTAGTACGGCACGGTTTCGTAGGCATGCTGCAACTGCTTTCGCACCGCGATGAGTTGGCGTGCGCGAATGGCTTCCGGTGAATCGTACTGCCGCATCTTCAGTTCGCGGTAGTGCTGAAGGTGTTTGCTGCCCGCTCGCCACGCCATGAACGGGTGCATCACATTGCGATTCAAGTAGTCGAGCATCAGATTCATCCTTGAAACACACCGGCACGGGCGACTCTCGATTGCTTCCGGACCAGGGGTTGCACGCAAGCGTGCCGCACCCCTGGCTACCATCCGCCGTCCCTCCGGGACTCAGAGCAATGCTTGGGTTTAGCCCTGGAAGGGCGGTGGATGGTAGCCAGGGGTGGAGCGAAGCGCAACCCCTGGAAGCGTGAACCCAACATCCGCTCGATACCAGTCTCTGCCAACCCACCAACCAATTCGCAATCCCGCATACAGGCTCAGAATCATGATCGCCATGAAAACAATGGCCGAGTGATTCCAGTCCGATAGCGTCCGATGATCGTCCACTTCAAAGATCGCAGTGACCACGACGACAGGCATCGCCAGACAAAAGCAGGTACAGAATGTCACCACGAACACCAGTCCGCCGAGGATAATGGCCTGGATCATTGCAATCACGCCGCGACCCGCTGAAGAAATACCGACACCTTCGACTTCTGCGAGAGCATCGCTCGCTGCCACTCCACCTGACGTTCCAGGCCCTCGTCGATGCTGGTCGTCGGCTTCCAGCCAACGTGCCGCGTCAGTTTCGACACATCGGCCCCCGTCGCGAGTTGGTCACCCTTGCGTGCCGGGTGACGCTCGATAATCGCTGACTTGCCAATGATGCGTTCCAGCTTGCGGAACACTTCCAGCACCGTCACCAGTTCACCGCCGCCAAGGTTGAACGTTTCGCCAGGCAACGCCACCGTCGAAGACACGACCGCATCCACGCAATCGGCGATGTATGTGTTGCCGCGAACTTGCAGACCGTCGCCCGTCAGCTTGATCGGCTTGCCCTTCAGGATCGCGTCGATGAACAGGTGATAACCCATCTCGGGGCGCTGTCGCGGGCCGTACACGCTGAAGAATCGCAGCACTGTTGCCGGCAGCCCGAATTCGTCCGCGTACACTCGGCACAGTTGCTCGCTCGCCAGTTTCGTGATGCCGTATGGCGAACTCGGCCGCGTTGGCAGCGATTCGTCACCACTCGCGTATTTGCCGTAGACCGACGACGTACTGGCGTAGATCATCCGTTTCAGCGTTGGCGAACCCTTGAGCGATTCGAGCAGCCGATGCGTCGCCGTGAGGTTGTGGCGGTTGTAGAGGTCGAAATCGACCCAACTCCGCGTTAGCCCGGCCATCGCCGCGAGGTGAAAGACCCACTCGGTGCCGCCGACCACATCGGCGGACACGCCTTCGGACAAATCCAGTTCGCGGAACGTGAAATGCGGATGTTCCCGCAGCTCGATGAGGTTACGTTCCTTCACCGTTCGCGGATAATAGTCTGTGAAGCAATCGATGCCGGTGACCGTGTGCCCGTCGGCCAGCAATCGCTCGCAGAGGTGCGACCCGATGAATCCCGCCGCTCCCGTAACAACGCATCGCATGACTGTTCTCCTGGGGCGGGCGACTCTAGCACGACGCGAAACAGCGTCGCAACCCCGACCGCAATCGGCTATCCTGACAGTGCCCATCCGAGGTTCATCCATGCGCCGACTGCTTGCCTTTTTCGTTGTTTTCGCCTGTGGTATCTCAGCCACGGCTGCCGAGCCCACGCCTGCCGAGCGAGGCTACAAGGCACTCATCGAAACGCCATTCATACCCGGATTCTGGACCGCGAAGGCCGTGCCGAACATCTGGAAGCAGTGGGATGGCGTGAAGGAAAAGCCCGACGACTTCGACGCACAACTGCGTGACCGCTACGGTTTACACGAAGCGCCGTATCCGAACGACGGCATGCCGATGGGGTTGCGAAAAGCGCCGCTTCTGCTCGCCGATGGCGTCGGCAACGACTGCATGCTGTGCCATGGCAGTTCAATCAACGGAAAGAGCTACATCGGCCTCGGCAACAGTTCGCTCGATATCCAATCGTTGTTCGTGGATCTCGCGGCAGCGGATGGCATCATCAAGAAGTTGCCGTTCACGTTCTCGAATGTTCGCGGCACCAACGAGGCCGACGGCTTCGGCGTGTACCTGCTCGGCTACCGCAACCCCGACCTCACGCTGAACCCGAAATGGAAGAACCTCGGCCTGCGTGACGACACCTGCTCCGACGTGCCCGCGTGGTGGCTGATGAAGAAGAAACGCACCATCTACCACACCGGCGCAACCGACTCCCGCAGCATCCGCACGCTGATGCAGTTCATGCTGCATCCGCTGAACGGTCCCGAAGCATTCACGAAAGCGGAACCCGCGTTCCGCGACATCTCGCAATACCTCATCAACCTCGACCCGCCGAAGTATCCGTTCGCCATCGACAAAGTGAAGGCCGCGAAGGGCGAGGCGATCTTCACCGAGAACTGTGCGAAGTGTCACGGAACCTACGGCGAGAAGTGGACGTACCCGAACAAGGTGATTCCACTGACTGAAATCGGCACTGACCCAACACGCCACGCGGGCGTCGATATCGCGTATGGAGCGGCGTACTCGGAGTCGTGGTTCGGCAAGGAGTCGGCGGGTTGGTTTCTTCCGGGCAAGCAGCTTCGCTGGACGGCGGGATATCAGGCACCGCCCCTCGATGGCATCTGGGCGACGGCTCCATACTTCCACAACGGCAGCGTGCCAACGCTCGCTGGCGTACTGAACTCGAAGTCGCGACCGAAGCTATTCACACGCAGTTTCAAGACCGATGAGGCCGATTACGACAAGGTCAACGTGGGCTGGAAGATCACCGAACTGCGGAAACCGCCAAGTGAGAAAGCACCCGGAAGTGAGAAGCGAAAGGTGTACGACACGTCGAAGTCTGGCCGCAGCAATGGCGGCCACACCTACGGCGACGACCTCACTGACGCTGAACGCTCGGCTCTGATTGAGTATCTGAAGACGCTGTGATGCGAACGAACTGGACCTTGCGGCTCGCGTCGTAGTAGACGAAGCAGTTGGCTCGGTGATAGCGAACGATTGTGGTGGGGTTGTCGGAGTTACCGAAGGCCACCCAATCGGAGCCGAATTCGCCGAGCATCACCTCTGTACTTTCTCGACTCATCCCAGGCTTGATCGCGAACGGAGCGATCACTTGCCACGACAATACGACCGTGAGCAGAATCCCGTACATGTCAGTCCCCCGATTTTGGAAGGGGACCGAGATAGCGTCGTGGCCCTCGCACCACAAGACGAACCATCCGGCCTTTTCTACCTGGGCGTGAAATTGGTTCCGGGCGACATGCCCACCCCACCTCCGGAACCAATTTACCTGTCCGGAAGAAAGATCGTCATTGTAATTGCAACAGTCACCCAAAACGATATTTGTGGCGAAATTAACGCCACAGATGAAGTGCGTTCATGTCCGGAAGGTGCCCATCTTAACACCGGAAATGCCCTTCTGGAACTTTGGTGAGACATGAAATCGCTGCTGAAGCATCCGGCCGGACTGGTTGATCAGATTTGAGCGAGCCGCAACCGCAAGGGAGCGGGACAACTCTACCGCTCCCTTGCGGTCGCGGCTTGCTCAAAAGGAACACACGACCAGGCCGCGTGCCTATCCCTTCGGTGTGAGTCGCTTGATCTCGTCCGTGAACGCGGGCCACTTCGCGGTTAGTTCCGCACGGCTCGCATTGCGGTAATCTGCGTAGTCAAAGCCAGGAGCCACCGTGCAGCCGAGCAGCGCGAAGCCGCTGTCTCCGACGAGCCGCGTCCCTTGCCACACGCCCGCAGGCACCACCAACTGCGGCACCTGACCAGCCACGATGTCGGAGCCGAGTACCACTTCCTTGCCGCTGCCGTCGGGCCACAGTTGCAGCATTCGCACCGGCGACCCCAGGTAGAAGTGAAACACTTCGTCGCCCGGCAACACGTGCAGTTCCGAGACGTGTCCTGGCTTCAGCAGATAGTAGATCGCCGTACACACTGCGCGAACGCCGTTGTGCGACGGCAGCGTGCCAGCGGGAAGCGTCGCGGTGGTGCGGTACGTCTCGCGGAAGAACCCACCCTCGACCGGATGCGGTTGCAGATTCAGAACGCGAATCACTTCGTCGGCTGTCATGCGAATTCCAACCTTTATGCCTTCGCCACTTGCGGCGAACATCAAGGGTTCACTTCATCAGGCGAGGAACGAGATTGATCGCGGTGTAGAAGAGAACGCCAATCGCCGCGAGCAGAGCCATTCCCTGACCCGGTCGCGTGGGATCGCCGCCGGTGCCGCCCTGGAGTCGGCGATCCATCACGATTCCGATCACGAACCCGCCGATGAACCCGCCAAGGTGGGCCATGTTATCCACGAGCGGATTCATGAACCCAAGCCCAATCTGATACACCGCCCAGATCGCGAGCACCGTGCCGACGCGAGCATCTCGCAATCGGAACGCCGAGTGATGCAACACAAAGAACGCGACCACGCCGCCCGCAATTCCGAACACCGCCCCGGAAGCCCCCACCGACGGCTGACCGTGGATCATGCTGAACGCTGACCCGACGATTCCCGCGAACACATACAGAACGAGAAACTGCGTCGAACCGTAGGCGTGCTCGGCAGCCATGCCCAGGATGTACAACACGATCAGGTTGCCGATGAGGTGATCGGGGCTGCCATGCAGGAACATGGCCGAACCCATTCGCCACACTTCGCCAGCCTGAACGAGCGGTCCGCTCATCGCGCCAGCATCAAGTATCGCCTGCTCACTCTTCAACGCGCCGATGGCCAACTGCGCGAAGAACGCCACGACACACAACACGCAAAGCACAATCGTGACGGGCGGGAAGAAGCCCATTCCGTCCTCGAATTCGGCACGCTCTCGGTGCAGCATGTGCGAACCGATTTCGAGAACGTCGTCGTGGTCATCGTGAAGCCCGTTGCTCACCGCCTGCTCTCCGAGTGTGTTAAATGCGGCTCGCGGCACCTACCGGAAGATAAACGCAGTGACACTTGATTTCCTAACGTCGTTCGCCGGTGTCGAGCAATACGCCCATCGCGACAGCCACGCGACGATCGATCTCACGTCCGGGGTCGTCGCTCAGATCAAGAACATACCGGTCGAGGAGCGTCAAACGGCGATTGAACTCGCCCAGAACCTTCGTTTCGCCGTAGCGAGTGAAGATGAAGTTCGTCCGCAATGCCGCGGCGATCACCAGGCCCAACAGCGGAATTTCATCCACGATCGACCCAACCGTTCGACGCAACAGCGAAAGGATAATGGAGTCTTCCTTCACCTCGAACAGAATCTCGCCGTTCGGAGCATGAATGAACCAGCGTTTGCGGAGGATCCCGTGGACGAAGTTCTTGCGGAACCGGACGAGCACTTCGCCGTTCTCGTCGGTGAGCGTGTACCAGAAGTTGATGAACGCGATCTTCTGATCTTGCTTCGCCTCCAACACGAGCGTTCGTTTCGATTCATCCGTGTAGAACTGAACGTGCCGTTTGGGATACAGGGCGATGATAACCGCCAACCCGATCAGGGCACCAATCCCACCGACGACCACTGCCGCGATTCCACCCGCCTCGCCCTTCATCTGGTCCGCAACAAACGCAGCCAGCACGATTGCCCCAATAATGATCGGGATACCGGCCACGATTGCGATGCAACCCTGCGTGAAGTAAACCGGTCGCTCGACGTACAAGATCGGCTCGCCCTCTTCGTCCGCGACACGGTACTTCTCCTTGATCGCCCAGAGCTTCTGACGGAGCAGAAACTTGTCGCGGCGGAACTCTTCGGGGAGGTCATCGGAAAAGTCTGCCTCGCTCGGGTCTGCGACCGGAACTGGGACCGCGGACAGTTCCGGCACGTCGAGCAAGTTTTGACAACTGGGGCACTTCACACGACGGCCAGCGTACTCATCGCGAAGCGTGTACGGGGCGTTGCAAACTGAGCAAACAACGGTAATGGGCATGTAGTTATCCGTGTTTAACAGTGATATTCGAACATCCTAGCGTCCAAAACGGCGAATTCGAGCGTAATGCGTGATTCGCCACTCTTCGCCCTGCCATCTACAATTCGCAAATCGCACTCCCGCCGACATTCTCTCAGAGGCCCGCAATGGTTCGCGCACGTCAAGCTGTTATTACTGAGCCATTCAAGACCGGCGTTCGCGAAGTCGAACTCGCCGACCCCGCCCCGAATCAAATCCTCATCGCTGCGGAATACTCCGCCATCAGCGCAGGCACCGAACTCGCCGTGTACACCGGCACGCACCAGTGGCTCAAAGACCCGAACCTGCCCGACTGGAAGTTCCCATTCCGTTCCGGCTACTCCGCTGCGGGTCGCGTGCTGAAGGTCGGCAAAGACTTCCCCGGCGGCTTTCAGGAGGGCGACCGCGTCAGCTACCCCGGCAACCACGCTTCTGCGGAGTTGCTGACCGTCGGCCACGAACGCTGCCGGGTGTGGAAGATGCCCGATTCGTTGAGCTTCGAGAAGGCCGCGGTCGCGTGCATTTCGCGTTACGGCATGGGTGCGTCCGTGCGAGCCGGACTAACGCTCGGTCGCAGCGGTGCGGTGCTGGGGCTGGGCATCATCGGTCAATTCTCATTGCGGTGCATGCTCGCAGCGGGCATGTCGCCTGTCGTCGGCATCGACGCCGTGAAGATGCGACGCGACGCGGCTCTCGCAGCGGGTGCGGATCATGTCATCGACCCAACGGCAGGCGACACGAAGCAGCAACTCGCCGCGTTCTTGAACGCGAAGGGTGCGGAAGTCGTGGCCGACGCGACCGGCGTTCCGGCAGCGATTCCGACGGCGATGAGCCTGGCTTGCGACGCGGGGCAGGTAGTTGTGGTCGGCAGTCCGCGAGGAATCGCGAAGGATGTGAACTTCTACGACGACCTGCACCGCCGGTACATCGAGGTGACCGGTGCCCACGGGAACATGCTGTTCGAGGCAGCGCACACGCGGCTCGCCGGAGCCTGGGACATCAACAAGGCTCAGATGTGGTTATTGCGGCAGTTGGCGAGCGGTCGGTTGAGCCTCGCGGGCTTGGTGACGCACACCATCACCCCGGAGCAGATGGGCGATGCCTACGAGGGATTGCTGAAGGACAAGGACAACTACCTTGGCGTGATGATGAAGTGGGTGTAACCGAGCGTCGATTGTGAACCGTGGGATAAGCCCCGTGGTCCTCTCAAAAGTCAAAGACCACGGGGATCAACCCCGTGGCTCGCAAAGGAATTCGATCAAGCAGCAACCGATCAGTCTTTCTTCTTCGGGAACTGGAACTGCAGTTTGCTGGTGTCGAACGCTTCGCCCTTCAGATCCTTCCAGATCTTCTTCTGCGAATCGTCGAGGATATCTTCCAGCTTGCCCATGTATTCCTTCTGGAGCTTCTGAACTTTCTTCATGTTCTCCTCCAACTTCGTGAAGTCCGGTTTACCCTTCGTCGGCTCGCCAAAGATTTCCTTGGTGTCCTTCGCGAGATCGCCCGTGATTCCCTTGACGGAGTCTTTCTGAGCGGCGGTCAGTTTGAGAGCATCGACCACTTCGGCGTTGGTGAACGCACCCGTGCCCTGCTGTTGGGTCGAGATCTGCTTGAGGCGATCGATCTGCTCCTTCTTCAGCACATCGGCCAGTTCCTTGTAAGCAACCTTCGAGATTTCAGCGTTGGCGGCGTCCATCTTCTCACGCATTTCGGGCTCGATCTTGCCGAAGCCGCCCTTGCTGAACTCAACGCCCTTGTCCTTGCGGATCTCGGCTGCTTTCTTCTGGAATTCCTTGCCCCACTCCTTCAACTTCGTGATCTGATCCTCACTCAGCTTGAGATCTTCTTGCACGGCCTTGTTGCCGACCAAGAAAGCAGGGCCGCCGCCGCCACCGCCACCACCCGGACGGAACTGAGCCTGTGCGAGACCGACCATCCCGAGTGCAAGCACCCCGGCCACTGCGAAACGCATTCCACGCATGGCATATTCTCCCGAGAGTTGAGCAGAACTGTGACGACAATCGCCAACTGACCACATCGTTACGTCTCGACGGTGAAAAGGGGATGAGAAATGCAAAAAGCCGCCCCAAAAAGGAGCGGCACAGAGAGGGAATCAGGTGGAAATTACTTCTTGGGGAGGTCCGGGCGAACCATCCCCGGAGGCAACTTCGGCTGACCGGGGCCAACCCCCGACGGCGCTGGTGGTTTTCCGCCTTCTTGTTCCTTCCAGCCTGGAATCTTCTGAGCCTCGAAGTGCTTTGGGGTCAGGTTCGGAATGTCCGTCTGTGGGTCTTTGAACTTCCACACTTCCGTGTCGCCGTTGGGCTTCGACATATACACCTGAGCAGGCAGATATGGCGTCTTCGTATTCGGGCCATACAGAGCCATGCGGAGCTGTGTGAAGTCTTTCTTGTCGTTGGGATTCAACGCTTTCACGTCGAGGTAGACGTAGTAGGCGTCTTCCTTGAAGAGTGTGAGATCGAAGCGTTCTTTGGCGTCCTTGGCTTTCATGCCGGAGAGCATGTCGAGCATGAAATTGTCGGTCGGGGCACCGGGTTTGGTCGCGGAGTTCGGGATCTTGTGTTCGGTGATGGTCTTGGCGAGTCCGTTGTACTCGTAGAACGATTTCCCATCGCAGATGACGGCTTCGTAGTCGGCACCGGTCTTGTCGCTGTCGTTATTCAGTCGCAGAACTGTGAAGTTCGGCTTCATGAACAGCACGACGCCGGAATATCCACGCTCGGTCTTGAATGTGGCTTCGGTTCGCTTGAGATCGAGCACGAACCGGAAGTTGATGAGCTTCCCCATGGTCTTTTCCCACCCGGCGAGGTGGGCATCGAGTTTGGGGTCGGCGGGTGGCGCGGCTGGGGGCAACGGCGGAACCTGCCCACCGGGTGCTGCTGGCGGCACGGGCTGCTGCCCGGACACCACCGTGACGCCGATGAGAAAGGCGGCGAGGGTGAAGCCGGCGGGTCGCATACGAGAACTCCTCTGCAACAATCCGAAACGGGGCTGCCCGACAAACGGACCGACGCCCCACAATTGCGGTCTTATAGCCCGACTCGGTGAAACGAAAAAGCCCGGATGCGCCGCTGGCAGGGCCGTTTCATTCTCGGGTAAGTGGGGCACTCTTGCCCCACTCCAATCGCGATGCGGGGCAAGAGTGCCCCGCCCACAAACCAAAAACCGCAGAATGAAACGGCCCCCGGCGCCGTCAGCGGCAGATCGCGAAATCCCGCTCCGTTCCCTTGACGGTTGTACTGGTCGCACCTACTTTGAAGCTTTCCCACTTCATGGGAACGCGAACGAGGAGTTGAGTGTGGCCCTGACGAACGAACGCATCCGCATCCGGATGGAAGGCTACGATCACGAGGTTCTCGACCGAACCGCAAGCGAAATCCTCGCCACGGCGAAGGAAACCGGAGCCGACGTTCACGGGCCGATTCCGCTGCCAACGCGAATTGAGCGGTACACCGTTCTGCGGTCGCCTCACATCGACCGAAAGAGCCGCGAGCAGTTCGAGATCCGAACCCACAAGCGACTCATCGACATCCTGCGCCCAACGCAGCGCACGATCGAAGCGCTCAACAAGGGTCTGAGCCTGCCACCAGGCGTGGACATCAAGATTCGAGTGATCGCAGCTGGTTGATGAAAATATCGTGTGGGCGCGTTGACGACGCTTCATAACACGATAGAACTATATCTCTCGCCCGCCGTGGTGCCTCACCCGAGGCCAAAACTGGCGGGCGGTTTTTATGCAGAAGCAACCCCGCTTCGCCGCCGATTCTCCTGAAAAACGGAGAGTCAACTCAGCGGCAACACCGAGCAATTCGGTGCTGGTGGGGCCAGGAGTGGCTGAACAATGGCTGAAAATACCACGCCGGACTCTGCCCCAGTTGCGGGCAACGGAATCGCGTCGTCGCCGCCTCGGATTGTCGAGGTTACGGACAAGATCACCGTCCGCGTTGTAGATAAAGCCGGTGCCGACAAAGGTACCGTCGAGATCGACCCAGCCGCGTTCGGCGGGAAGATCAGCCGTCAACTGATGCACGACGTTGTTGTGATGTACCTCGCCAATCAGCGAGCTGGTACTCACCACACGCTTCGCCGCGGTCAGGTTGCGGGCAGCACGAAGAAGCTCTTCCGCCAGAAGGGCACCGGCAACGCCCGCGTCGGCACCAAGCGATCCAACAAGCGCCGTGGTGGTGGTACCGCGAAAGGCCCGAAGCCACGCGACTACGAATATCACCTGCCGAAGAAGGCCGTGAAGGCCGCGACCCGCATGGCGATCCTGTCCAAGTTCATGGACAAGGAAGCCGTGATCCTCGATGAACTGGTGCTGACGGCACCGAAGACGAAAGAGATCACAGGGGTTCTGAAGGCGATCAAGATTGGCAAGAAGGTGACGGAGACCGGCGAAAAGGACGTGAGCCTCGCCGACACGACGGTTCTGATCGGCACCGCAGGCCTCGACCAGAACATCTACAAGTCGGCTCGCAACATCGAAGGCGTGAAGGTTCTGCCAGCGGGCGAGTTCAACTGCTACACCGTGCTGAAGCAGAAGCGACTCGTGCTGACGCGAGCTGCCCTCGAAGCGTTGCTGAAGCCTGAACCTGCGAAGGGTGGCACGCCGAGTCCCGCGACAACTGCTCCCGAAGACGGGATCGTTCGTCGAGGTCGTGCCGCTGAGTTCGCCGCACGCAAGAAGAAGACGGTTGCGAAGAAGTGAGTTGTGGGTTGTGCGAAGCCGCAAGCGGCTTGAACTTTGAAGCCGCTTGCGGCTTCGCAGACCAGACAGAGACAGAACAATGGCAACATCACGACCACACCCGAAAAAGTATGTGCGCCGACTCGAGCGCCGCAAGCCGTGCGTTCACGGTGAGCCAGGCGTCGATCTGCGACCGTACCAGGTGATTCTGCGTCCGCTCGTCACAGAGAAGGGCACGCACCAGAGCACCCGGTACAACGCCTACACCTTCCAGGTGAACCCGATCGCGACCAAGACTCAGATCAAGGCCGCAATCGAAGAGTTGTTCCATGTGAAGGTGGAAGGGGTTCGCACCCAGAACCGTCACGGCAAGAAGCGACGCTTCCAGCAACGGCTCGGCCAACTGCCTCGCTGGAAGAAGGCGATCATCACGCTGAGCGGCGAAGACAAGATTGAGTTCTTTTGATCGTGGGTTGTGGATCGACGATTGTGGATTGTTGATTGGCAGCGATCTACAGGGTGTTGGGAATTGGGAATGGGCTGCGGCCTAACAATCCACAACCAACAATCAACGGCGGACGAACAATGGGCATCAAACAATACAAACCGACTTCTGCCGGCCGTCGAGCCGGGATGGTGTCCGACTTCGCGGACTGCACCTTCCCGCGCGAAAACAAGCCCGAGAAGTCGCTGCTGCACCCGAAGCCCAAAAAGGGCGGCCGCAACAACCAGGGCATTACCTGCTCGCGGTTCCGTGGGGGTGGCCATAAGCAGCGGTACCGTCAGCTCGACTTCAAGCGGAAGCGAGACGGCGTCGAGGCCACGGTTATTCAGATCGAGTACGATCCGAACCGCAGCGCCCGCATCGCGCTCATCGAGTATCCGCGCGACGAGAAGTACGAATTCTCCCGGACCTACATCCTCGCGCCAGACGGCCTCAAGGCCGGCGACAAGGTGATGTCCGGTGACACCGAGAACGTCGAGCCGAAGGTCGGCAACTGCATGCCACTCTCGAAGGTGCCAAGCGGTGCGACAATCCACAACATCGAGCTGATCCCCGGCAAGGGCGGTCAGATCTGTCGAAGTGCGGGTTGCAGCGCAGTCCTCGCGGCTCGCGAAAAGGACTGGGCGCTGCTGACGCTGCCAAGCGGTGAAGTTCGCAAGGTGCCTGTGAAGTGCCGTGCAACCATCGGGGCAGTGTCGAACGCCGAGCACATGAACATCAGCATCGGCAAGGCAGGCCGTATGCGATGGAAGGGCCGCAAGCCACACAACCGCGGCACCTCGATGAACCCGACCGACCACCCGCTCGGTGGTGGTGAAGGGCGAAGCAAGGGCGGTCGCAATCCGGTTTCGCCGACTGGCGTGCCGGCCAAGGGCGGCAAGACCCGCAAGAAGAGGAAGCCAGGTGGCAAGGCGATCGTTCGCCGTCGTCCGGCTGGTCCGTTCCAGAACACGGCGTGATAGTTTTTAGCGAGCCACGGGGATAAACCCCGTGGCTCAGCAGACCAGTCGATTCGTGGAAATCAACTGGTCACATGATGGAGTGGCCACTAAAGTATTCAGTCCCGGTTACGATAGCGCCGGGTTTTCGTTTTGTGCCGATGAAGAATCGCTGAAACCCCACAGGAATGAGAACGCGACTTGTCGAGTTCTTATTCACCCCAATAGGGATGCCCGAATCTTCGGGATAGACACGCATGAGCCGTTCGCTCAAGAAAGGTCCGCACGTCGATGAACGCCTCCTGGCGAAAGTCGACAAGCTCGGACCGAACAAAGAACCGATCAAGACCTGGTCGCGGGATTGCACCATCATCCCCGCGTTCATTGGCGCGACGTTCCTCGTTCACAACGGCAAGACCTTCGTGAAGGTGTACGTGACGGAAGACATGGTCGGGCACAAGCTCGGCGAGTTCTCCCTCACGCGAACGTTCAAGGGTCACTCGGGCGGCAAGAAGGCAGCCGCCGCGGCTCCTGGGAAGTGATGAGTTGGGATGTGGGTTGTGGTGAGTTGTTCGTCGGGAAGTCACCGCAACGAACAGTATCCAACAACCCACCACCCACAACCAACTGACAACGACCATGAAATACACAGCCATCCACCGATTCGCGGACGTCGGACCCCGGAAGCTCCGGTTGTTCGCCGACTTGGTTCGCGGCAAGAACGTCGATGAAGCCCTCCAGTTGCTCCGGTTCTACCCGAACCGTGGAGCGAAGCTGGTTATGGCGGTGATCGAGAGCGCCTACGGCAACGCGGATCACCTGGAACATCCAGACCCAGACAGCCTCGTTGTGAGCGAGTGCCGGGTTGACGGTGCCCCGACGTTCAAGCGTATTCAGCCTCGCGCTCGCGGCACCGCGTTCGGGATTCTTCGCCGGATGTCGCACATCATCGTTGCTCTCTCCGATCCTCCGGGTTCGGAAGTCGAAACGACAAGCGAACCGGTGGCAACGACGACAGCGACGCCAACGACGCCGGCTCCAGAAGGAACGCCCGCGTTGCCAGCACCAGCGACGACTGAGACGCCAGCGCCGGCAACAGCCGGAGCTTGACGGCTGAGTGATCACCGGGGTGGGGCCGGCAACGAAGCCGGTCTCCGCTATTTAAGGAACAGACGAGCGAGGCGAACCTCGAACGTGAGTTCGGGGTGGTTCGACCAAGGGACATTCTCATGGGTCAGAAAGTCCGACCGACTGGGTTCCGCACCGGGATCATGCGTCCCTGGCGCAGTACTTGGTACGCGACGAAAGCCGACTACTCAGAACTTCTCCTCGAAGACGTGCAGATTCGCGCGTTCATCCAGAAGTTCCTGACGAACAAGAAGGACCGCAAAGAACAGCGGCCCGCGATCGCCGACATCCGCATCGAGCGGACCCGCGAACGAGTGACTGTTGTCGTCACGTCGAGTCGCGTCGGGGCGATCATCGGCAAGAAGGGCGAGAAGATCGACAAGCTGACGAAGGCGCTCGAGAAGCTCACCCGTCGGCACATCGAGGTGAAGACCGTCGAAGTGACGCGGCCCGAGATCGACGCTCAGTTGATCGCGGAAGACATCGCGGAGCAACTGGAACGTCGAGCCAGCTTCCGCCGCACGATGAAGCAAGCGATGCAGCGGGCGATGGAAGGCGGAGCACGCGGCGTGAAGCTGCAACTCTCCGGCCGCCTCGGCGGGGCCGAAATGGCTCGCTGCGAGAAGGGCATGGAGGGAAGCATTCCGCTTTCCACCCTGCGTTGCAAGATCGAATACGGGTTCGCTGAGGCGAGTACGCCCCAGGGAAATATCGGAATCAAGACCTGGGTCAACCAGGGCGACTATTTGACGGGGGACATCGCCGATGCCACAGATGCCCAAGCGGGTCAAGTACAGAAAAAGTCAACGCGGCGTCGTCCGCGCTAGGACGACTCGCGCGAAGTACAACGGCGTCATCAAGGGGTTCGCGCAGCGCGGCAATTACGTCGCCTACGGGGACTTCGGCCTGCAATCGCTGGAAGGCGGCTGGCTGAGCGCTGAGTGCATCGAAAGCGGTCGTATCACGATGACTCGGTTCGTGTCGGGCGAAGGCCGGTATTATATCCGCGTCTTCCCGCACAAGCCGATCACGTCGATCCCCGCGGAAACGCGAATGGGTAAGGGCAAGGGCGAACCCGAATACTGGGCCGCCGTTGTCCGCTCCGGGCAGATTCTGTTCGAGATCGGTGGCCTCCCAGAGACCGCCGCCAAGGACTGTCTGGCTCGCGTGGCGTACAAGATGCCGTTCAAGTGCCGGTTCGTGACACGCCGGCCAAACGTTTGATTCGTGGTTGTGGGTTGTTGTGTGTTGTCTGTTGGTTGAGTTTCGCCGTTGAGAAACGGTCGGCACCGCTGGGTGTCCGATGCTCACCAACAAACAACAATCAACCACCACCAACCACCACCGAAGGTGGAAGATGGCCAAGACAAAAGAACTCCTGGGGATGAGCGACGAGGATCTCGGCGTCACCCTCAAGGATCGTGAAAAACACCTGTTCCAGCTCCGGTTTCAGTCGGCCACAGACCGACTTGAGACACCGTCCGAAATCCGCAAGGCGAAGCGCGACATCGCCCGGATCAAGACGATTCAACGAGCACGGGAACTGGTCAAACTGGCGGATCTGCCGGTCGATCAACTCGCCACCCGCATCACCGCTCTCGATAAGAAGGTGAGCGAGGATGTGCCAGGCAAGCGAGTTGCCTTCCGTCAGGCCAAGCGACTGAAGCGGTTCCACGCTGGGAAAGTCGCCGTTGCAGCAAAGACAGCCAAGACAGGGAGCGGTAAGTAATGGCCGACACCACCAAGACGCCAGCGAAGACCGAAGGCAAAACCACGGCGCGGCGCGTCCTTGAGGGGATCGTCACCCGCGACAAGATGTCCAAGACCCGCCGGGTCGAGGTTGAACGGCTTGTTCGCCACGTGCGGTACGGCAAGTTCGTCAAGCGACGAACGGTGTGCTACACGCACGACGAGAAGAACGAGTCGCACCTCGGCGACACGGTGGAGATCGTCGAATCGCGTCCGCTGTCGAAGCTGAAGCGATGGGATCTGGTCAAGATCGTGAAGAAGGCTCCGAGCCGCACGCTCTCGAACCTGGAAGGTGCGGTTGCAGGCAGTGATGCTGCTGCCCCAGTTGCGAAGACCGAAGAGAAAAAGTGACATCAAGCCGCCCGCTTTGATGGGTGGCTTCGAGGGATACCCGTGATTCAGATGTATACCTTCATGGACGTGGCCGACAACACCGGGGCCAAGGAAGTGATGTGCATCCAGGTTCTCGGCGGCAGCAAGCGCCGGGTTGCGCACCTGGGAGACATCATTCGGGCCAGCGTGAAGAAAGCCATCCCCGGCGGCGACGTCAAGCCGGGCGACGTGGTGAAGGGCGTTGTGGTTCGCACTCGCGTTGCCACCCGCCGCAAGGATGGCAGCTACGTTCGGTTCGACCGGAACGCGCTCGTGTTGCTCGACAACGACAACAACCCGCGTGGCACCCGCATCTTCGGGGCAGTTCCCCGCGAGTTGCGAGCGAGCTTCAACAAGATTCTGACCCTCGCGGCGGAAGTGGTCTGATAGGGAGTGTTGAGTGTTTGGTGTTGAGTGTTTAGTTCGGAACACGGGATGAATTCCAACGGTTCCTAAACGCTGACTCCGAAACACAAAACACCAAACACTAAACACGAAACTGCCATGTATATCCGCAAAGACGACGTTGTTGAAGTGATCTCCGGGGGCGACAACAACGTCATGCTCGTTGATCCCGCGACCTAGAAGCCGACCCGCACTGGCGTTCGCTATCTTCCAGACGGTTCCAAGGTACTGTTCGCAAAGAAGAGCATGTCCCGCATTCGGTTGCTCTCGAAGCCCAACGCAAAGTACGCCAAGAAAGCCTGATGTTGAGTTGGCCCCCGGCAAAATCCGGGGTTACGTGAAACCGCATCAGTGAAGGTGAGAAACGATCATGGCCCGGCTGCTCGAATACTACAACGCTGAGATTGTTCCCGCACTCGCCAAGAAGTTTGGGCGGACGAACCGGCTCAGTCTGCCGAAGCTCAGCAAGATTGTCCTGAACATGGGCGTCGGCAAAGCGCTCCAGGACAAGGAACGTATGAAGCACGCCGCAAACGACCTCGGTTTGATCGCAGGCCAACGCCCGCAGATCACCAAGGCTCGCGTCGCGGTCAGCGGATTCCGTCTCCGTGAAAACAACGAGATCGGTTGCCGAGTGACGATCCGCGGCAAGCGGATGTTCGAGTTCCTCGACCGGCTCATTCACGTTGCTCTGCCTCGAATTCGAGACTTCCGCGGGATCAACCCGAAGTCCTTCGACGGCAACGGCAACTACAGCATGGGTCTGACCGAGCAGCTCGTCTTCCCGGAAATCGACCCGGACAAGGTGAGCTTCACGCAGGGTATGGATATCACCTTCGTGACGACGACTCGAAACGACGACGAAGCCCGCGAACTGCTCCGCTTGTTCGGAATGCCGTTCCGGGACGAAACGAAGTAACTTTGTGTTTTGTGTTCAGTGTTTAGTTCAGTGAGGCGTTTGCGAGTGCCTCGGTTTACAAAACACTAAACACCCAACACAAAACACCAGCAGATAGGAACGGCCAGCCCACTGGGGTGCGGAACCCCAACTCCGGACTGGTACGCCAAACAGAGACTCCACGCGATGTCAACCAACGCGAAAGAAGCTACGCACAGGAAGGAACTGGCACAAATCGAAGCGCACCGCGCCGAGATGAAGAAGCCAGCCGACCAGCGCGATGCGTCGAAGCTCGTTGCCCCACGGTTTATGGTTCACTTCAGCCGTCGCTGCCAGATTTGTGGCCGCTCCCGCGCCGTGTACCGCAAGTTCGGTGTGTGCCGAATTTGTTTCCGTAACCTCGCGAGCAGTGGGTTGATCCCCGGCGTTCGCAAGGCATCCTGGTAACACCGCAATCCTGAACGAGAACTCGATTCTCGTTCACTGAAAGGGAGGACACTGCTATGATGACCGACCCGATTGCGGACATGCTTACCCGCATCCGCAACGCAAGCAACATCGAACGCCCGTTCGTCGAGATGTCCGCAACCAAGCTCAAGGTTGCGCTCGCTGAAGTGCTTCTCAAAGAAGGCTTCATCCTCGGCTATCGGACTGGCAAGTACACCGAGAAGCAGAACGAAGACGGCACCAAGAGCAAGGACTTCGCCGAAGTCAAGGATCTCGGGCAGGCCCACGTTGTTCTGCAAGTGTTCCTGAAGTACGGTCCGGATGGCGAGAAGGTCATCCGCAGCATCAAGCGGTACAGCAAGCCGGGTCGCCGGGTGTACCAGGGCTACCAGGAAGTGCGACGAGTCCTCGACGGTCTTGGCATCGCCATCCTGTCGACGAGCCGTGGCGTGATGTCGGATCGCGAAGCGAAGAAGGCAAAAGTCGGCGGCGAGATTCTCTGCACCGTCTGGTGACACGGATTTTTCAACACGGGCTGCGGTCCGAGCCTTTGAGTTCGGTGAAGCCCGAGGAGATTGGCAATGTCGCGAATTGGAAAGCAACCGGTCGTCATCCCAGCAGGGGTGAAGGTCGCCATCGACAAAGGTACGGTCAAGGTCGAGGGGCCGAAGGGCAAGCTCTCGCAGGCGATCCACCCAAACATGAAGGTCGAAGCCGACGCGAAGCAGGTCAAGGTGACCCGCCCAAACGACGAACGACTCAATCGCGCACTTCACGGCCTCACGCGGGCGCTCATCAATAACATGGTGGTTGGCGTCACGAAGGGTTACGAGAAGAAGCTCAAGATTGAAGGCGTCGGTTTCCAGGCCGCTGCGAAGGGCAAAGGCGTCGAACTCACCGTTGGATTCGCGAACCGAATCTACCACGAGCCGCCGGTTGGAATCACCGTTGCCGTTCCCGACCCCACGACGATCGTGGTGAGCGGTGCCGACAAACAAGTTGTTGGGCAGTTCGCGGCTGAGATTCGCGCGAGCCGCAAGCCGGAGCCGTACAAGGGTAAAGGCGTACGGTACGAGAAGGAAGTTGTCCGCCGCAAGGAAGGGAAGTCCTTCGCAGCCGGTAAGTAGTAGGATGCGGGGGTCTGGATTTGGGGTTCATGGAACCTTGAGCCGACTCCCGACTGTCCCGCCGGCCCCGACTTCACCTGAATCCCGAATCCTGACTCCCGAACGCTGGTCAACCGATGAACGCACAAAAACTGAAGCTGAAGCGATCGGAACGACGGAGCTACCGTGTCCGCCGCGATATTTACGGCACGCCAGAACGCCCGCGGTTGAGCGTGTTCCGCAGCAACCTGCACATCTCCGCTCAGCTCATCGACGACCTGAACGGCGTCACGGTGGCAGCGGCGACGAGCGCTGGCAAGAAGTCCGGCCTCAAGCACGGGGCGAACATCAAGGCCGCCACCGAGATCGGCAAGAAGCTCGCCGAGGCAGCCAAGGCGAAGGGCGTCACGAAGGCCGCGTTCGACCGGGGGCCCTTCCGGTTCCACGGCCGCATCGCAGCTCTCGCTGTTGCCGCGACCGAAGCTGGTTTGATCTGCACCGACCTCGCCGCGATGAAGGCGAAACAAGCCGCCGCCACCGCACAGGGCGAAGAAGCCAAGGCAAAGGGCGGCGACGCCAAGCCGAAGGCTGATGGGAAGCAGAAGGGCGAAGGCAAGCCAAAGGGCGAAGGCAAACCAGGTGGTGAAGGCAAACCGAAGGGCGAAGGCAAGCCAAAGGGCGACTTCGCGATGAAAGATAAGGGCGAGAAGAAGTAACACCGTTTCACCACGACCCGAAAGGGTTGTGGTTTGAGGAATGCACATGGCCCGAGAGCGGCGTGACAGGAATGAAACCGACTCGCGTGACAACGCGCTGGTTGATTTCGTCGTGAAGATCCGACGGAGCGCCTGCGTCGTCAAGGGCGGCCGCCGGTTCAGCTTCAATGCCTTGGTGGTCGTCGGCGACCGTCGCGGCAAGGTCTCTTACGGCTACGGCAAGGCGAACGAAGTGCCTCCGGCCGTCGAGAAGGCGATCAAGGAAGGCGAAGGCAACATCAACCGGACGAAGAAGATTTCGCTCCGTGGGAACACCATCCCGCACCGCGTCATTGGCAAGTACGGCGCGAGCCGTGTTGTGTTGGTGCCTGCCGGTCCCGGTACTGGCGTTAAGGCTGGTCCTGGCGTGCGTGAAGTTCTGCAAGCCGCAGGCATCACGAACATCCTGACCAAGGTTCACGGCAGCACGAATCCGCTGAACCTGGTGAAGGCGACCATCGCGGGCTTGCTGCAACTGCGGACCAAGGAAGAAGTCGTTCGGTTGCGGGGCGTGGCGCTCTGATTCGAGATTGATCAATAGCCCCGACAAGTTGGGGCTTCATGAAATAGGGCACTCTCATGGATCTCAGTAGCGTTTCCCGCGATATTCAGAAGCGGAAACTCAAGCGCCGCGTGGGTCGCGGTATCGGTTCCGGTCACGGCAAGACGTGCGGACTCGGTATGAAGGGTCAGTACGCCAGCGCCGGTGCTCGCCTGCCAAGCGGCCTGTTCGAAGGCGGGCAGATGCCGCTGTTCCGACGGTTGCCCAAGCGCGGGTTCAGCCACGGAACGTGGGACAAGGAATACGCGGTCGTAAATATCGGCGACATCAGCGAGAAGTTCGACGCGAACAGTACAGTAGACATGACCACCCTCAAGGCGAAGCGGTTGGTCGTGGGTACGTTCGACGGCGTTCGCATCCTCGGCGACGGCGAAATCACGAAGAAGTTGACCATCAAGGCCAACCACTTCTCGAAGAGCGCCGAAGAGAAGATCAAGAAGGCCGGCGGCACCTGCGAAACCCTCGCGAAGCCGAAGGCGCCTGTCCGCAACAAGATGGGGTCGAAGCTGAAGGCGATCAAGGCCGCAGCAGCGGCCAAGGCTCCAAAGGCGAGCTGAATGAGTCCCGCAATCGCTTAACCGCGACGCGAAGCGGAGCGCGTTTACTCCGCGCTCCATTTTGCGTCGCGGTTACGCATTTTGCTCGAAGGATGGATTCCCATGCCGTGGCGTAGCGTCTCCCTTTTCGCCGGTGTCTTCAGCCTGATTGGCGGGATCACCCTTTTCTCCTACGGTGGCCCAAGCTGGGCTGGGTGGACGTTAGTCCTGTTCGGTGCCGCTGCCACCATCCTCGGCATCGCTCCCGAACAACTCTTCCTGATCTTCCGCATCCCGGAACTGCGGAAGAAAATCTTCATCACGCTGATGTTCCTGATGGTCTACCGCATCGGGTATTACGTCCCGCTGCCGATGATCGACCAGGTGAAACTCGCGGAGAAGATGCAGCAGGCGCAATCCGGCGCTCTCGGACAAGTCCTCGGGTTCGTGCAGCAGTTCTCGGGCGGTAACCTGAGCCAGGCGTGCATCTTCTCGATGGGCATTATGCCGTACATCTCGGCGTCCATCATCATTCAGCTTCTCGCCAGCGGGGTTATGCCTTCGCTCGAACGCCTTCGCAAAGAAGGTGAAGGCGGCCGCAAGAAGCTGAACGAAATCACCCGTTACCTCACCGTGCCGATTTGCATGATCCAGGCGGTCATCATCGTGCAGTCGGTGATGGGCCCGGAAAGCCGCGACGGTGGTATGGGTCTCGCTCCTCCCGGATACGACACCGGCTTCAACCTCTGGTGGTTCGGCTTCGCGGCTGTCATCACGATGACAGCGGGCACGGTCTTCCTGATGTGGCTCGGAGAGCAGATCGACGAATACGGCATCGGTAACGGCATCTCGCTCATCATCATGGCTGGCATCGTGGCCCGCATCCCGGACGCGACGACCGCTCTCCTGATGGACAGCACGACCGGCACGATCAAGGCTTCGGTCTTCACGCTCGGCGGTGCGCCAGGCGAAATCAGCTTCGAGAAGCTGCTCGTGCTGGCGTTCCTGTTCCTCGCGGTGGTGGTGGGCGTCATCGCGATGACGAAGGCCCAACGCCGCATCCCGACGCAGAGTGCGAAGCACGTTCGCGGTCGTCGCGTTTACGGCGGCACGCGGCAATTCCTCCCGATGAAGGTGAACGCGGCTGGCGTTATGCCCGTGATCTTCGCGAGCACGCTACTGATTCTGCCTTGGTTCGTGCTGAACCTGCTGTACACGCTCTCCGACGGCAAACTCGAATGGGCGGGCACGCTGTCGAGCCTGTTCCAGAATCACCGCTCGTGGGTGTACAACATCATGTACATCGCCATGATTTATGTGTTCACATACTTCTGGGTCGCGATCACCTTCAACCCGAAGGAAATCGCCGACAACCTGAAGGATCACGGCAGCTTCATTCCGGGGTATCGACCGGGTAAGCGAACGGCGGATTACCTGGAACGAGTGCTGATGCGAATCACGTACGTTGGGGCGGCGTTCCTCGCGGTGATTGCGATCATCCCGAACATCATCTCCAGCGAGTTGGAGATTCCGCCGGCGGTGGCGAGCTTCTACGGCGGCACCGGTCTGCTGATCGTGATTAGCGTGGCTCTCGACCTCGTGCAGAAGATCAACAGTCACCTCGTGATGCGGAACTATCCTGGCCTCACCGACGGCGATTGATGCGGATGCGGAGGGATGGCGGTGAGTACGCGCATCATTCCAGTATCGCGGTCGTTGTTCTTGTGTGATTTCCACGTCGGCTATGCAGATGGCCGCGTGGATCTGTATGGCATCTTGAACGCACTTCGCCCAGCAATTTACCCACACAATCACCAATCACTTGTTGTCTTTGCTCAACTGACAGGTGGGCTTGGTGAGGTTCCGTTTTACATCGACATTCGGCGAGAAGGTGAAGATTTGCCAGTCTTCACAACGCTGGTTCGGACGATTCATTTTCCGAGTCGGACCACCATTGTTCAGCCTGCAATGACAATTGAGAATCTGCGTTTTCCAGAACCCGGATTGTACGTCTTCGATCTCTTCTGTCACAATACATGGGTGTGCGATACCACTCTGGTTCTCCATTAACCGCAGCGGAGACCAAAATGACACCAGAACATCCTCATCATTCGTCCGAAGCGTTCATGCACAATGCGACACCGGTTCAGTCTTTCGTGAGTCCCGCGTTGGAGATGGGACCGGAGGAACTCGCACGTCCGCGATATGGCCGACCGCAACGGAAGCCAATGACTCCGCAGCCGGAAACGCCGAAACCAACCGATGGCGAAACCGAAGTGAAACCGTAACCAGCAGCCACTCGCAAACGGGAACGGATTCCCATGCTACTCCTCGATCTCGCTTATCTGCTCGTTCTTGCCGTGCTGTCGCCGTGGCTCGTGTGGCGAAGCGTCGTCACCGGTCGCTATCGACGCGAACTCGCCGCGAAGCTCCTTGGCCGCGTCAGCGTTCGCAATCCGCAGGCGAAACCGGTCGCGTGGTTTCACGCTGTCAGCGTCGGCGAAGTGAACCTCCTCGGCACGCTCATCCCCGCGTTCCGCAAGCGACACCCCGAATACCTCGTCGTGATCTCTTCAACCACGGACACGGGTCTCGCAGAAGCCCGTCGCCGCTTCGCGGACCTGTGCGTGATCGCGTTTCCGTTCGACTTCTCGTGGGCGGTTGGGGCGACATTCGACGCAGTGAAGCCGTCGCTCGTCGTGCTGACCGAAAGCGAGTTGTGGCCGAACTTCCTCACGGCGGCGAAGCAACGGAACGTGTCGGTGATTGTCGTGAATGCTCGCATGAGTCCGCGAAGTTTCGCACGGCTCCGACGATTCGCAGGGTTCGCACGTCGGATGCTGTTCTCGAAGATCACCCGCTTCGCCGTGCAAGAAGACGAATACGCAGTGCGATTCCGACAACTCGGGTTGCCGCAGTCGAAGCTCATCGTGACGGGGTCGATCAAATACGACGGCGCTTCAAAGTCACGCGAAACGCTCGAAACACAACGATTGCGGCAAACACTCGGTTTAGCGGCCGTCCCAGCGGGGCTGCCTGCGATCCTCCTCGCCGGCAGCACGCACGCCCCTGAGGAATCACTGATCCTGGCTGCGTTCGCCCGTCTCCGTGAACGCTTCCCGGAATTGCGGCTGATCCTCGTGCCGCGTCATCCGGACCGCTTCGATGAAGTCGCGCAGCTCGTTCACGCAACTGGGCTGTCGGCCCTTCGGCGCAGTGCGATTCGCGAACCGCTCTCCGAGATGCCCGCGATTGTGCTGCTCGACACAGTTGGCGAACTCGGAGCCGCGTGGGGGTTGGCCGATGTCGGTTTCACGGGTGGCAGTCTCGACGGGAAACGCGGCGGTCAGAGCATGATCGAGCCTGCGGGGTATGGTGTGCCTTGCGTGTTCGGCCCGCATGTGTGGAACTTCCGAGATTCTGCCAAGCAGCTCGTGGAAGTCGGCGGGGCGTTCATGGTTCGCGATGCGGCGGCACTGGAAACGGAGTTGGCGAAGCTCATCGCGGATGCGGAACTCCGGGAACGGATGGGGCTGGCGGCTCGTGAGCTCGTTCGCCGGCAGCAGGGCGCGACTGAGCGAACGCTGGACGTGATCGACGCAATTCTCACTTCAACCGCGCTCACTCGCGCGGCCTGATTCGGGTAAGATGCACCGACGCAATCACGGTCGGTGCCATGATCCAAACCTTCACTTTTAGCGAAGCCGGCGGCCATCCGGTGAACGAAGACGCATTCGTCGCAAACCCTCTGGTGGGTGAAGCGAAGGGGATGTTCGTTTGCCTTACGGATGGCCAGGGTGGTCGGGCTGGTGGCGGGAAGGCTGCACGACTCGCTTGCGACGGGGCAGCATTGCTTTTTTACATCCTCAAGCGCTCCTGGAGCGAACTGCTCCAAAGCATCGACCGCTCAGTCACAGCGGACAAAGAAGCGGGCTTCACGACACTGCTCGGGTTCGATGTCAGAGACGACCACATCAAAGGCGCATCGTGCGGCGACAGTGCCGTTCTCGCTGTCTGTGGGTCGGGAGCAATCGCGGAACTCACACAACACCAACAGAAGAATCCGCCGGTGGGTTCGGGCGAAGCGGTGTTCGTGCCGTTCGAGATGTCGCTGGTGAAGCCCTGGAAAATCCTGGCGATGACCGACGGCGTCTGGAAGTACGTCGGCTGGGATCGCGTTCGCACGCTGGCGACGCAACTCGGTGGCGAAGAACTGCTGACGGCCCTTCAAAACGCGGCACGGTTGCCGCGTTCGGGACAATTTCAGGATGATTTCACCGTGGTTTTGCTCGAAGCAAAAGAGTAGCCATGTATCGCATTACGCAAGTGTTGTCGGTG
Organism: Planctomycetota bacterium; assembly: GCA_021413735.1. Classification (GTDB taxonomy): domain Bacteria; phylum Planctomycetota; class Planctomycetia; order Gemmatales; family Gemmataceae; genus Gemmata. The sequence continues at coordinate 18,040 of JAIOPV010000197.1, read as the reverse complement.
GGTCCGTTCGCGTCGCTGGAACGCGGCGAGATGCTGCGTGCCGCTGGCGTCACACACATCCTGAACGTAGCGAGTGGACCGAATGAACTGATCGCGGAACTCCACGGATTCAAGGAGATTGTGTGGAAGCCGCTGAGTGACTCAGTGTACATCCCGAAGCACGCCGCGACAGACATTCTCGACACGCTCCACCGAATGGTCTCGGAGCCGGGTTCGCATGTTTACGTGCATTGCGCCGCGGGGCAGCTTCGTTCGCCGAACGTGATTTGGTTGTACCTCATCGCCGTCGGCATCTCGGCAGATGACGCTCGCAACTGGATTGAGGAGCGTTCGCCGGTGGCTTCACCCGGAGATCGCAGACTGATTGGGCCAAACCACGTCCTGATGGCTCAGAAGCATGGGTTTGCGAACTTCACTCACACGCGGCCCGAGGTTGCGGTGCCGTTTCACCCTATCCCAGAACCCCGATCTGACGATCGGGGCTCGCCATGAACACACCGCTCGCGTATCTCCACGGGAAGTTCGTTCCGTTTACCGACGCGGCGTTGCCGCTGCACGATGCCGGATTCGTGTCGGGGGCCACGGTCGTCGATAACGCCCGCACCTTTCGCCACAAACTCTTCCGCTGGCCCGATCACCTCGCACGCTTCCGACGCGATTGCCAAACGTGCTACGTTCCCCTCGAATTCAGCGACGAACAACTCACCGCGACCGCCGAAGAACTCGTGGCGCACAACGCGAATCTGCTGCCACCCGGAGGCGAGTTGCAACTGGTCATGTTCGCCACACCCGGACCACTCGGTGTCTACCTCGGCGAACCCGCGAACGGCCCGCCCACACTCGGCATGGTCACGTATCCGCTGCCGTTCGCACGCTATCGCCGCTTCTTCACGGAGGGCGTCACGCTTTCGCTTGCGGGAAGCCACGGGAACAGCAGCGAGAGCATCTTGTCGCCGACCGTGAAACACCGCAGCCGAATGGTCTGGCACATCGCCGACTACAACGCCCGAACGCTCACCAAGAATCCGGCTGCACTCAGCATTCTTCTCGACAGTCCGAGCGGTGCGTTCACCGAAACCAGCGTGGCGAACTTCCTGGCTGTGGTCGATGGCGTGGTCACGTCGCCACCACACGAAACGATCCTCGACGGAATCAGCCTGCGGGTGACGCGGGAACTGTGCGATTCGATTGGCATCCCGTTCGCCGAAGCACGCTTGCCGCTGTCGAAAATTCAGACGCAATCGGAGGCGATGCTCACGGGAACGGGGTTCTGTCTTGCGGGGGTGCGGGAGATGTTTCCGTGGCTTCCCAAGCCACATCGCTACGAGTGGCCCGGCCCAATGTTTCGCAAGCTGCTCGCCGCGTGGTCCGATCTCGTCGGCGTGAACATCGAGCAATCGTTCACCGATTCGCCGCGATGACATTCAAACTGAACTCCCAAAATGTCCGAGAACCCATGTCAGGATTCCCGCCGGGTTGTAGACGCGGCCGCATCGATGGTCTATTCTGAGCAATCTCAACGGCGGACCACCCGCCGTGACCGAGCAAACCGTACCCGCACTCATCGCGTTCGGCAAAAGCGATCTCTCCCCGCCTCCGCCGAGTAACACGCGATCACCGGGCTGACATAGGATCGTCAAATGCCGTCTCGCCGACCTCGCCAGGCCGCCAGATTCCCCTGGCTGCTCGTCATCATTTGTGCCTTGCCGATCGGCCTCCTTGGGGCCGCGCCCACAAGCCCGCTCACGCTGTTCGGCAACGGATGGGAACCGTTCGGGTTCATCACATCCAGCACCTACGGCTACGGCGAAAAGCTCGGACTGCTCGCGTGTTTGGTCGTGGCTGTCACTGGCCTCGGTTACGCCGCTTCGCTCATGAAGCAAGTGTACGCAATGGACGCTGGCACGCCCGCCATGCAACTCGTGGCGAAAGCCGTCCGCGATGGTGCGAACGCCTACCTGCGGAAACAGTTCACGGTCGTGGGGTTGCTCATCGTCGTGCTAACCGGTGTCATCATCGCGAGCAAGTGGCCGTGGATGCTTGAGCCTGGAATGCACTCCGAAGGCGAACTGCGCGTCATCGCGTTTGGGCGTGGCATCGCGTTCTTCATCGGGGCGTTGTTCTCGGCTGCGGTCGGTTTCATCGGAATGCGACTCGCCACGGCCGGCAACCTTCGCGTGGCGGCTGCGGCTCGGGTGAACTTCGGCGAAGCGATGCGGCTCGCGTACAAGACCGGCACCATCACCGGCATGTTCACGTGCGGTCTCGGGTTGCTCGGCGGTGCGATCATCCTGCTTGTGTTCGGCGAACTCGCCTACGAAATCCTCATCGGCTACGGCTTCGGCGGCTCGTTGCTGGCGTTGTTCATGCGGGTCGGCGGTGGCATCTACACCAAGGCCGCCGACGTTGGTGCAGACCTCGTCGGCAAGGTCGAAAAGGGCATGGCCGAAGACGACCCGCGGAACGCTGCCACGATCGCGGATAACGTCGGTGATAACGTTGGCGACTGTGCGGGGATGGCAGCCGACGTGTTCGAGAGCTATTCGGTGACGATGGTGGCGGCGGTGATGCTCGGTTACGCGGCGTTCGGCTACAAGGGCATGATCTTCCCGTTGCTTGTGCAGGCCGTCGGCGTGATCGGCAGCATGATTAGTACGTCGATGGTTGGTCGCGGCATGACCACCGGCAACGCCTCGACCGCAATGCATTCCATCAACCGCGGTTTCTGGCGAAGTGCCGCGATCAGCACCGTTGGGTTCCTCGCACTCGGAGCGATCTACCTCCAGTTCGACGCCGCCTACATCGTGGAACGCGGCATCGAGAAGGGACTGTACCAGGAACTGTACGACAACCCCTCGTTGCGGGATGAACTCGGGTTGAAGCCGGTCGCGGGATCCGTTGCGAAAGATGTTGCCAAGCTCCGCGAGAAACGAAGCGGGTCCGAACGCAATTCCGAAACGACTCTCAAGCTCGAAGAGCAAGTTGACGTGCTGCGGGTGGCTGCCATCACAGCGTGGCACAAGCTCGACGCAGCGAAGAAGGAAGAACTCACTTCCAAGAAGATCGGCGTGCCCGACCTCACTGTGATCGAACGGAACCGCCTCGCGGAATACAACCACACGCTCCCGGAGGAAACGAAATACGACCTCACGCTGCTGCAACTGGCACAGGTGCGGTATCACGTTCCGCTGTCGCCAGGGCTGAACATGCGAGTGGCGTTCTGCTGCCTCATCGGAATCATCCTCGCGGTGCTGTTGAACAAGTGCACCGAATACTGGACGAGCACCGAATACAGCCCCGTGCAGGAAGTGGTGAAGGCGAGCCGCACGGGTCACGCCACGAACATCATCTCGGGCCTCGCGCTCGGGTTGGAGAGTTCCGTGTGGGCGGTGCTCATCATCTCGGCAGCGATCTTCGGATCGGTGTATCTCATCGGCCATCCCGATCACTTGCTGTTCATGGCGTTCGGGGTCGCGATGTGCGGCATCGGAATGCTGACGCTCACCGGCGACACGATCAGCATGGACGTGTTCGGCCCAATTGCCGACAACGCGAACGGCATCGGCGAAATGGCGTTCAACAAGGGTGAGTTCGGCGGTCCGGATCTCAAAGAAGGCGACGCGGGCTATCTCTCGCCGCAAGCGAACAAGGAAGCCCGGCAGATTCTCGCGGACCTCGACGCCGTCGGCAACACGACGAAGGCCATCACGAAGGGCATCGCCATCGGGTCGGCTGTGATCGCGGCGGTGTCGCTATTCGCGAGCTTCATCGCGGTGTTGGTCACCGGCAGCGAAGAGAAGATCGGGCAGTTGCTCATCGGCGATTTCACCTCGGGGGCGTCGAAGCTGACGGTCGCGGAACCGCTCGTCTTCATCGGCATGTTGATTGGCGGTGCGGTGCCGTTCCTGTTCAGTGCGATGACGATGCGTGCGGTCGGGCGGGCAGCGTATCTGATCGTGTTCGAGTGCCGGCGGCAGTTCAAGGATCCCGACATCATGGCCGGGAAGAAGCTGCCCGATTACGGCCGCGTCGTCGGCATCTGCACCACGACCGCTCAGAAAGAACTGATCGGGCCGGGGTTGCTCGCAATTGGCACGCCGTTGATTGTGGGCTTCCTGCTCGGACCGTTCGCGCTGGGTGGCTTCCTCGCGGGGATGATTCTCAGCGGTCAACTGATGGCTGTGTTCATGTCGAACGCGGGCGGGGCTTGGGACAACGCGAAGAAGATGATCGAAGACGAGCCGCGAACCGAGAAGACCGGCAAGCACTCGGAGAAGCACAAGGCATCCGTGACCGGTGACACGGTTGGCGACCCGCTGAAGGATACGTCGGGTCCGGCGATCAACCCGCTCATCAAGGTGATGAACATGGTGAGCCTGTTGGCGTTGCCGTTGGTGATTCTGCACAACGTCAAGGACGGCCCGGGCAACACGATGGTGGGAGCGGTCATCGCGACCATCTCGGCGACGCTTGTGGGCTGGGCGTGGTGGCGCTCGAAGCACGAGAGCGAAGAGGTTCGCCAGATGGACGCGGACATGCACAAGGAAGAGACTGACGCCAAGCCTGGCGTGTGATGCCGTCAAGGTGGGACGCTTGGTCGGAGCCCGAGCGCCAAGCGAGGGGCACGTTTGGTCCCTCGCTTGGCGCTCGGGCTCCGACCAACTGCCGAGTAAGGGGAAATACCGCGCTCAAGTAAAAGTTACGGTCTCGATCATTTCGCCACCGGGTCTTGGGCAGCGTAGCGAGTGTGCAGCTTCTCCGCTAACTCGGCGACGTACTTCCCGCCTTTCCCCTGTTCTTCGAGTTGAACCACACGCTCGGCAGGAATCGCCGCTTGACCAGCGAACGCACCGACGAGTGCCCCGGTCATCGCTGCAAGCGTATCGGTGTCATCTCCCAAAGCAATTGCCCTTCCCACTGCGAACTCGAAATCGCTGGGTGTCGCGGCGAAACACGCAATCGCCGTGACCACGGATCGGTGAGCGTGCAGGGTGCTACCCAGTCCCGAAACGGAATCTCCAGGCTTCAGTTGAGCCGCGATATCGAGATGCCAGCGAAACTCTTCGGTCGTTGCCAGGTCAAGTAATTCACGGTAGAAGTCGCGTCGGTCGAATGTGGTAGCTCTTGATGCGAGAGCAATCGCAACCGCGAGAAGTTGAGCCCCTTCGATGCCAAGCGGATGCGTGTGCGTCGGCAACGCCGAGAGTTTCGCCTGCTCCCAAAGCAGTTCCTTCTGATCGCGAAAGAGCAATCCAATCGGAGCGACACGCATCGCAGCACCATTGCCGAACGAGCCGCCCGGAAACAGCGTCGCCGCGATCTTACGCCAGTTCTTGCCTTCCGCCATCGCGTTGAGAACTTTACGAGCACCCTGACCGTAACCGCGATCAGGGTGGTAGTTCTCCACGAACGCCCGACACAGGCGAGCTTCGTCGATCTTGCCGCACTCGATGAGCGTTTCCGCGACACCGAACATCATCTCGGTGTCGTCGGTGAAGTAGAGCGTTTCGTTGCTGGGGTTGCGAATGATGACTTCGGGTGTGCCGAACTGAAAGTAGATGTCGGCTGAGGTGAGTCCTTCGTAGGGCCCGCCGATGGCGTCGCCGACCGCAAGCCCGATGAGGCAGCCAGCGAAGCGATCAGCGACAGAAGCAGAGCTTTCCCAGTGCCGCATGGTGAACCCCTGCGACGGTGACAATTTCACCGCAACAGATCAACAACGGGAATCGTTCCCACAGCGACGCCATCGATAACGACGGGCACTGAGTCGCCGGTTTGGAACGTTCGCCGCGTGCCATAGGTCGGACTTGGCGATGTACCCGATGGCTGTTCGTGAACCTCAATCTGGCGATCTACGAGATTCACGATCCAGTAAACGGGAATGCCATCGCGGGCGTAAATCGGGATCTTGTCGTCGCGGTCGGAATCAAGAGACGTGTTGGAAACCTCAACGATAATTCCGAAGTCGTTCGGCTTGGGGTGTTGGGCGAGGTAAGTGCGTTTCCCGCCTCGAACGATCGCGACGTCGGGTTCAGGTTCGCTCAAACTGAGGGTCGTGGCAGACTGGACGCGAATACACCAACCAGCCGGAAGCAACAACCGAATCGAATCTTCAACGAGCTGAATCGCTCCGTCGTGGATCGGGTCGTGTGGGATCTTCTCTACCAAGTAGCCGTCGAGAAGTTCGAGGTGATCGTTCTCTGTTAGAACGCCCACCTCGATCAGTTTGTGGTACTCCGGCACAGTGAACCGCCGAAAGCCAGCCATTGTCGCCCTCAGCGGAACTCGTTGCTGTGTGGTTGCCATCCGAGCCTCCAGCCTCAATCACAGCCGATCTGAGTATCGCCGTTTGTTCTTACCGTACACAGCTTTCTTCGCGGGCGGTGCAGCCCCCGCGTCAGACGATTGCGGGGCGAACGGATCGTCGGTCGGAGCGGCTTCACCCGGTGCGGTGCCGAGCTTCTCGATTGGCCCGAAGTCGTCCTCGACGCCCCAACCGTGTTCGTCGCGTTTCACCGGCGGCGGTGGCGCTGGCGGTGGTGACGTCGGTGACGAAACTCGCCGAGACGTGTACCATTCGCCCGGCATCTCGTCGCGTTCAATCAGCCGATTAATCATCGACTCAATATCGGTGAGCAACCCACCCTGCTCCGGAGTCGCGAACGCAATTGCGATTCCGTCGCGGCCGATACGGCCCGTGCGGCCGATGCGGTGAACGTAGTTCTCGATGTCGATGGGAAGGTCGTAGTTCACGACGTGCGACAAGCCTTCCACGTCGATACCCCGGCTCATCACGTCCGTGGCGATCAGGTACTTGATCTCGCCGGTACGGAACGCCGCCATGATCTTCTCACGCTGCGATTGCGGCAAGTCGCCGTGAATCACCGCAGCCTTTGCGACCACGCGCTTCAGGTCGCGATACAGGTTATCCGCCCACCGTTTGCGTTCCACGAAGATCAAGCACTGCCGCGGCTTCTCACGGGCGATCACCCGCTTCAGCAGTTCCATCTTCTTGTCAGCGTCGACCGTGAAGTACGACTGCCGGATCTTATCGACCGTCGGCGTGGCGGGGGTCATGTGCAAGTGCGTCGGATCGGTCATGTAGCGGTTCACGAGCCGCTTGATCTCATCCGGCACAGTCGCCGACATTAGAAGTGTCTGACGCTTCAGCGGGCAACGCTTGAGGATGCGTTCGATGTCAGGCCGGAAGCCGATGTCGAGCATTCGGTCGGCTTCATCGAGGACAACATACCGGACGTGGTCGAGATTCATCGAGCCACGGCGCAGGTGGTCGAGCATTCGACCAGGGGTGCCAACGACCAGATCGCAACCACGCTGAAGACCGGTGAGTTGCTTCTGCATGCCGGTGCCGCCGTACACGGCCACCGTCGAGAAGCGTGAACTCGGCGAGAACTTCTCGGCTTCCTTCGCGACCTGCAACGCCAGCTCTCGCGTCGGGGTCATGACGAGGCCGATTGGTCCCTTGAGTTTGTGTGGTCGCCAGCGTGCCAGGAATGGCAGGATGTACGCGGCGGTTTTCCCGGTGCCGGTTTGAGCCTGGCCAATCACATCCTTACCCAGCAGGGCAGGCGGAATGACGGCTTCCTGAATTGGCGTCGGGTGTGTGTACTTGGCGAAGTTGAGCGCGTCGAGAACGGCTCGATTGAGTTTCAGGTCCGCGAACGTCATCGCGGGATCAGTTTCGGGTGGAAGGGCGCTCTCGTGATTTGGATCGGCAGAGAGGGCTGCTTCGTCCTGCTCGACTTCGTTAGGCTCTTCGAGGTCAGTGCCGTCGTCGATTTCGTTGGCTTCGTCTGTCGCGTCGGTCTCGGTGGGAAATTCGAGTTCCGTTGATTCAGGGTCCAGCTCGGGGGAATTTTCGAAATCCCCGTCGGTTGGGGGGGTCAACACAGACTCCATCGTTGGCGTGTGTCTGCCCTTGGGTTGTGCGTCCGCGGTGTATTCAGGCAGACGATTGTGTGTCCGCGGATCGGTCAGTCGGGTGTTGCGCGAACGCAATCGCGACCTGACAGGAAGGGCGTGCAGCAACACGCCGGACTTCCAATTCTTACCTATCTTAAACTGTCGCACCGGGGGTGTCTACGGCGCTTTGGGTATTGCCGCTTGCGGCGTAGCGAATATGAGAGCGCTACGCCGCAAGCGGCAAAACAAGAAGACCCACCGTTGCGGGTGGGTCTTCTTCGTGGTCTCACTGTGATTCTGTTCACGGCCCGAGGTCGATCATCGGCGGCACGAAGCCGTCGTTCTTGTTGTTGCCCTTCGTCGCGTTTTCCTTGCGGAGTTCTTTCAGGGCGTCTGGATCGGATGCCGTGATCGGGTTCATGTTCACCGAGTTCGGCGTCCCGTTCGGAGTCGCACGTTCGCTGGGCTGGAAGCCGTTCGAGAGCGTCCAGCAAGTCCCGATCAGCAGCGCGACCGAAGCGGCGAGCGTGTAACGGGCCTTGCTGCTCGAATCGTGATTCACGGCAACCGGCTGGTTCCGTGGGGCTTCGACTGGTGTTTGGGTAGCGCGAGCAGCGGCCAGACTCGATGGTTCGCTGCGAAGCGTTGGCGTTGCGGGTGCCGCGGGCCACGGTTTCTGCATCTTCGCTTTGAAGAAATCCGAAAACATCGCGTCGAGCGATTCTTCGGAGAGAGGGGTCTTGTTCATGATTTAGTTCTCGGTTCCGGGTTGAGCGGAATCGAAATCTCCGTGGGTCGAGAGCTTTTCGGCTAACCGCTGGCGAGCACGGCTGAGCCGCATATGAACCGCCGTCACAGCAATGTCAAGCCGTTCGGCGATGGTATTCGCGTCGTAATCCAGGGCGTATCGCAGGGTCAGAATCTCGCGGTCGGGCGGGGCCAGCTCTTCCAAGACGGCCCGCAACTGGGCGAATAACTCTTCCTGCTCCAACTTCTCAATCGGCTGCGGCTGCGCTGACCGCACACCATTTAACAACTCGGGCGGCTGTGTTCCGTTCCGTCGAAACGAACTCTTGGCATAATCCTCAGCCAAGTTTCGTGCAACCCTGAGCAACCAGGCTCGCGGGTTCTGAATGTCTTCGCCGGCTTCCCATTGTTTCCAGAGTCGCATGAACGCTTCTTGCGTCACATCCATTGCCTGATCGGAATCCATCCAACGGGCGTAGGCCAACGCCCAAACCTCGCGGCTATGTTGGGCGTACAGCGCCTCGAACTCCGCCCGACGGGGTGAGCCTTCGGGCACGTCGGACGTATTTGCTGAGCCTTGCGGCATCTACCAGTCAGTTCGTTCAGTGAACGGTCCGGCGTCGTTGTCCCCAATAAGACGACGACTTTCCTGGATTCTAACCGACAACCACCAAATTGTCGCGATGAACGAGTTCGGGGTAAGGCACGCTCCCCAATAGACTTGCGATTTGTTCCGTTTGTTTTCCGCGAAGATTTGATGCATCTTCCGAAGCATAATTGCTCAGCCCGCGTGCGATTTCTGCCCCGTCAGCGTCACAGATCGCCACGACGTCGCCCTTGCCGAACTCGCCTTCCACAGCCGTCACGCCGACCGGCAACAGGCTCTTCCCCTGTTCCAGAAGCGCACGCTTTGCACCCGCGTCGATTCGAAGCGTTCCCTTGGGTCGAGCTGTGTAGCCGAGCCAACGTTTCCACGCCGGAACATCGTCGCCGTGCGGCAGAAACAGCGTTCCCACTGGCTCGCCCGCGAACACGCGATCGAGAATGCCATCGAGCGAACCGTTCGCCATGATGACCGATTCGCCCGCCGCCGTGGCGAGCCGTGCCGCCCGCAGTTTGCTCTTCATGCCGCCAGTGCCGAGGGCGCTTTTCGTGTTCGCAGCGAGTTCCGTAACCGATTTGTCGATATTGGGAACGGTTGCGACGAGTTTCGCATCCAAATTACTGCGGGGATCGTCGGAATAGAGGCCGTCCACATTCGTGAGCAGCACGAGTAGCGGAGCGCGAAGCAAGTTTGTCACCATCGCGGCGAGGTGGTCGTTGTCCCCGAACTTGATTTCCGCAACCGCTACTGTGTCGTTCTCGTTGATGATCGGCAGTGCGTCGTACTCGAACAACGTGCGGATCGTGTTGCGGACGTTCAGATAACGTGCCCGACTGTCGAAGTCGCCCGCCGTCAGGAGAATCTGGGCGGTGTGAACGCCGTGCGGCGCGAGGCTTTCCTGATATAATTGCATCAGAGCGGATTGCCCAACCGCTGCACATGCCTGAAGTTGGGGCAAGTCGGTCGGTCGCTTCGAGAGGCCGAGTTTGCCGACGCCAGCCCCAATGGCTCCCGATGTGACCAGCACGACCTTTCGCCCACCAGTTCGGACGCGATGAAGCTGATCGGCAAGCGATTGAATGCGGTGGCGGTCGAGTTGGCCCGTGGAATCCGCGAGAACGTTGGTTCCGACCTTGATAACGACGGTGGACGCGCGGCCCACGGTTTCGAGGCGAATCGGGTCGGTATGAGCTGGCAGGGACATTTTTTGACCGGTCGAGTGCGAGCGTGTCGTATGTTCCTGTAACTACCGAACCTGTCCAAAAGTCGCAACCCGGCCAAACGAGTCACGTAGCTGTAACGTCTTAGATTAAGGTTTGACGTGGATCGTGCGAAGTGGTTACTATCTGGCTTTAGGTGGCTGTTCGTTGTTCACCCTCTCCCCGAACCCCCGCCCCAGCCGAGCGCAATGACCTCCTGAACCAAGGATGTTGGCAATGACCGCGTGGGCGACAATCCGCCGGGCAAGAATTGGGGCGGCACTGCCTCTGTTCTTCATCTTTGCGTTGCCGGCATTCGTTCAGGGTGCAGACGAGCCAGCAAAACTAAACAAACCCAACAAACCAACTCCGGTTCAGTGGCGAGCCGCTGCCGAAGCCGCCGAGAAAGCTGGCGACTGGGAAGCTGCCTTCACCGCTTACTGCCACCTGTTCGTCGCGGAACGCAACTCGGCGGAAGTTCGCGAAAAGCTAAACATCTCTCTTCGCCGAGCGCAACAACTCCGCCGACACCGCGATCCGAACTTCCAGCAATTCGCAGGGGCAATGCCCGTCTCCGATGCGATGAAATTGTTCAGCGAAGTGCTGACGAAAGTTCCCGTTCTGTTCGTTGATCGCGAACGAGCCACGCCGCAACTGCTGTGGGAACACGGCCTTGAAGAGTTGTCGCGGGCGCTCGCTCACCAGGGTTTCCGGCAGAGCTTCCTCGACAATCCCAGGGCAGACAAAGTCGAAGGCTTCCGGGATTCGTTACGGGTTTCGTGGGCGAAACAGCCGGTGGCGACCTCCGCTGAAGCTCAACGACTCCTTCGCAAACTGATCCTCGCGGCTCAGGAATCGTTCACGGTTCGGGTGCCCTCGGCACTCATCCTTGAGATCGTGTGCGGGTCGTGCGCCGGGCTGGACGAATACACCGTCTTCCTGAATCCCACGCAACTGAACCCCAGCGCGCTGTCGGCCGTGCCCGATCTGACCGCTCAGGGCGTTTACCTCGGCTTCGCGGACGGCAAGATGATCGTCGCGGGAGTTGCTACCGGTTCGTGGGCGGCGCTCGACAAGCGGTTGAACAAGGGCGATCGCATTGTGCGCATCAACGGCAAGGCAACGGACCTGACAACCCCGGCGCTTGCGGCCGAGGCGCTTCGCAACCCGATCGAGGGATTCCACGAAATCGAAGCCATCCCCGCCGACTCGGACGTTCCGGTTGTGGCTCGGTTGCCGGTCGTGGTGCCGACGGTTTACGGCACGACGGTGGTGAACTTGAAGGATGGCGTTGGCTACACGCGAATCGGAAGTATCTCGGCGACGACGCCCCGCGAACTCGACGAAGCGATCCACTGGCTGAAGGCTCGTGGCGTGCGGTCGGTGGTGCTGGATCTTCGCGGCAACATGGGCGGTTCGTTCATGGCTGGCGTCGAGACGGCGAAGCGACTGATCCCGGCTGGCGTCATCGTCACGACGCAGGGGCAACTGACGCAGGTTGACAATCAACCGTTTTCATCCGACAGCGGCATGAGTGCCCACGACATTCCCGTTGTGGTTCTGGTGGATGGAGAAACGGCGTCCGCGGCTGAGGTGTTGGCGGTTGCGTTGAAGGATCACGAACGAGCAACACTCATTGGAATGCCGACGTTCGGGAAGGGCGCGATTCAGTATCCGGTCCGTCTCGATTCGCTCGATGAGAAGGACGAACATGGCCGCCCGAAGACGCAGAAATCTGGGGGCGTTCGGCTGACGATCGCGAAGCTGATTTCGCCACGAGGTGAGCCGATTAACGGCGTTGGCGTGACCCCAGACATTCTGGAAATGCACCCGCAACGGCAACTCGATCTCGCCATTCAGAAGGCGACCGATTTGTTGCCGTCGGTGTCGCGTCCGCTGCCCACAATTTCGGGCTTATCGGTCTCGCCGTGATGTGAAGCCAGCTCCTGCGTAAACAAGTCGCCGTCGAGGAACCCAGATTTCCTCGACGGCGACTCTGTTTTGCGACTCAAGAAGCAATCACCCGATTCGCGGGAACAACGGCGTAATCTTGTCGCCGGTGATAACAGCCGTCACCCGTAAATCCTCGGATTGAGCCTTCAACTCCGTCGCGTCTGCGTACTTCACTTCGGCCCACGGCGTCGGGAAGTTAAAGCTCGTGTAGATCGCCTCCGCACTCCTCGGAATGAACGGCTTCAGCAGAATGCTCGCGATGCGAAGCGACTGCACCGCGTTGAACAGCACCTTCTTCGCGGCTTCCTTGTCCGTCTTCACCAGTTTCCACGGAGCGTTCGTTTCGAGGTACTGGTTTGTCGGCGTGAGGAAGTCCTGCACGATTGCTTGCAGTGCGAGGTTGTAGCGACACCCTTCAACATGCCCGCGAACTGTGGCAACGAACTCAGCGAGGTTCAACCCGGTCACCACGGCCTCGGGCACCTTGTCGGCGGTGCCGTCGAGCTTCCCAGAGTAGTTCTTCCACACGAGATTCATCTCGCGGGAGAGCATGTTCCCCAGGTTGTTCGCCAACTCCGAGTTATACACGTCAATGAACCTGTCCGGGCTCAACTCACCGTCCGACGGGTATGGGCACTCCCGCAGGAAGTAGTACCGAAACGCCTCGCTGCTGAACTTGCGGATGATCTCCATTGGTTCGAGCAGGTACTCAAGCCCCTTCTTCTTCAGTTCCTCCGCTCGCGACTTGCCGATCTTATCGCCGTCGAAGTTCACGAAGCCGTGGCCGAACACCTTCTTCGGCGCTTCCTCGCCCGCAGCCCACAGCATCGCCGGCCACAACGCACAGTGGAACCGCGTGATGTCCTTGCCGATGAAGTGCGTGTCCGCCGGCCACCACTTGCGGAACGTCGCTTCGTTGTCGCCGTAGCCGATGCCCGTGATGTACGTCAGCAGGGCGTCGAACCACACGTAGATCGTGAACTCTTCATCGAACGGAATCCGCAGCCCCCACGCTTCGCCGGTTCGCGAGATGTTGATGTCACGCAGCCCTTCCGTTTCGATCAGGCTCACGATCTCATTGCGTCGGCTATCTGGCTGAATGAAGTCGGGGTTCTCCTTGTAGTGGGCGAGCAGCCGATCCGCGAACGCTGACAGCTTGAACAGGTAGCACGGCTCGCTGCGTCGTTGTAGAGGCTTCTTGTGAACCGGACAGTTCCCCGCGTTCTCGCCGTGAACCTTGTCCGACTTGAACTCCTCGCAATCGGGACAGTACCAGCCTTCGTGGTTCCCTTTGTAGATGTACCCGTTGTCGTACACCTTCTGGATGAACTTCCGGCAACACTGCTTGTGCCGGTCGCTGCTGGTCTGCACGAAGGTGTCATAGCTGATGTCGAGCGCGTCCCACACTTCGCGGAACTGACGAGCCATGTCGTCGCAATAGGCTTGCGTGTCGAGCCCCAGTTCGGCGGCCCGCTTGCTCACCTTCACCGTGTTTTCGTCGTTGCCCATCAGGAAGAAGACGTCGTACCCCTCCATGCGGCGATAGCGAGCCTGTACGTCGGCTCCGAGCTTCTCGAATGCCGTGCCGATGTGCGGCCGACTGTTGGGGTAGTCGATTGCGGTGGTCTGGAACCAGGTGGTCTTTGCGGCCATGCCCTCTTCCTTTTCCTCAATGAGAACGCGACAGGTCGCGTTCTCATTGGTACCGAACGAGTGACGCGGAAAATGCCCGCCATCATCTCGCCACGGTCTTTCTACCAGACAACGCGACCTCGGAGGAGGTTCGATCCGTTGTGACCCCAATTCGTCTCGACAGCGCTGACGGCGACAAGAACGCTTGATGTGAAGCGAGAGCAGCCGGAACACGAAGAGAGTTCCGGCGCCCCCTTGTGCGTCGGCGGTTGAGTGCCTACAATTTCCTCAGACGCATCCGTAGCTCAACTGGATAGAGCATCGGTCTTCGGAACCGAGGGTTAGAGGTTCAAATCCTCTCGGGTGTACTTGCAACCCCTGGATTATCCAGGGGTTGTGTCGTTTTAAAATTGACTTGAGTTTCCGCCGCCCCAGAATCGCCCCAGAATCAAAAGGTCGGCTTCTCGGGGTCCATGTTCTCCTTCTCGGGGTCCACGTTCTCTTTGGGAGACTCTTGGCCCCAATTTCCAAGCAGGGCCGGCGCGGTCCGTCGCTGAATGTCCGCCGCGTTGTACGCCCGCTGCGTATCGAGGTAGTGTCGCCGGGCGGTGTCAGCCGTAACCGGAATGGCCTGGGCTGCGGCTTCCAGGTCGCCGTTCATGGCCATGACGGTGAGCGTGATGGCCCGCTTCCGCAGGTCGTGGGTCTTCACCTTGTCCCCCGGCATCTTCCGTCCATACTCGCGGAAGATGCTCTTCACCGCGTTGTAGAACACCGACGGGGTGAACTCCTTCGCCCGGCGTCCGCCTGGACGATGCACGGCCGAGTCCGAGGCGTACCGCTCCCACAAATACCGGTTGCCTTTCAAACGGTCCAGGGACGAGACGAGAACCGGGGGCAGCGTGATGAGGCGCTCCTGGTGGGTCTTGTCCTGGTCGGCGGTCAGCAGGAGAGTGCCGGCCTTCGGGTCGAACTGATGAGTCTCGGCCTGACACAGGTCGTTCAGCCGGCAGCCGGCCACCATCTTCACCTGGATGAACGTCTTCAGGAGTTCCCACCCGGTCCCGTCCGGTCCCGGGAAGCGCCGTTCGACCCACTGAAACATCTTCCCGAATGAGTCCTCTGACGGAAGGCGGGGCAGCTTCTTTGGCACTCGCGGGCGGTCCACCTCGGCCCATGCGTTCTCCGACACCAGCCGCAGCTTCTTCAGCCGGCTCCACAGCACCGACAAGTTGTTGAGCGTAGTCCGCACGGTCTGTGCCGACCGGGTGCGAGTGACGCCAGTGTCCGACTTCGACCGGCGGTAGCCCTCAGTCGCGTACTTCTTCGCGAACCGCGCGGCGTGGGCCGGGGTCACCTCGGCCGGCCCCTTGAGCCCGGACAGGCCTGCCTTGAGCAAGGCCAGAGCTGACCGGTACGTCCGCTCGCTCCCGTCGCGGTGGACGTCTTCCATCAAGTATTGCTCGGCCTCCTCCCACGTAGCCCGACTTTGTCCGGGGGCGCTGGCACCCGGTCCCGTAGTGTACGCCGCCTTGATGGCCTTCTGGGCCTCGTCAAACCACTCCGGGGGCGGGCTCTTCTTTGGGTTCCACCCCTTGGGCACCGCAACCCCGGTCGCCGCCTCGACGTACTTGCCCGGTTCGGTCGGGTGCCGGAACTGGACCCGGAACAGCCCACCCCGCGTCTTCGGTGAGTACCCAACCTGAACCCCGTCGGACACCGTGATGACATTCCTGGCGTGACGCCCCATGACCATCTCCTCGTGGTTGGTTCAATGACGACAACGACTCGGCCGCGCTCGCTGCCGAGCGGCCGGTCAAGTTGGTCAATCTGAAACAGTGGTTCAGCGACTGCGACGCGTCTCGGACTGCCGCTTGGACATGAACCGTGGTGAGGCCCGGAGCCCCTCGAGCACCTTGCGGTCGAACATCAGCGTGCGGAAGCCCGGTAGCGACGGGATGTGGCGGCGGTTGTTGTAGACCGTCTGCACCGCCACCCCGAGGAAGGCGGCGGCTTGTTCGACGTTCAAATACGGCGACTTCGGCGGCTCGACCGCCCGGACCGCCCAGGTCAGGTTTCCCTGCTGATAAGGCTTGCTCTCGTCGACCCTGGTGACGTGATGGGCGGCGGAGGGGCGATGACCCACGTCCATCAAGAAGTCGTCGAAGTCGAACGTGTTGTCGGCCCCGAACTCGAAGCTGATGCTGAGCAGTAGCTGTACCCGCACCCACTCCTCCCACTCGCCCGGGTGGCGCGCGGCCCAGACCGACTCGCGGCGGACTCGGGCCGCCGCTGTGTCACGCTCCCCGGCGAGCCTTTCGCGCTCGGCCCGCCTTTCGGGGCTCGCCTCCCACGCGGCGTTCTCGGCGTCGTAGAGGTGCTCTTTGACGAGACCCATTCAGTCGCACTCCATATTGGCCCGAACTCGGACAAACAACCGGGCGGGACGTGTTGATTGAGTGAGGGTTACAACGACAAATTCCGGCGACGGGCCGGTGGAAGAGTTGACAAAGGCAAAGTTGGGCGAGCAGTTCGCCCCGTCACGTCATCAGACCATGGAATCCGATTCTGTCGAGAGGCAGAACAGGGAATCGGCCCCGCAGACAAAATAGGGTTTTCCTACTTGACACGATTAGCGCGCGGAAATGCGATTTTGAGCAGAGAAAGGATGGGCCGCGCGAGGCGGCAGCGAGAATGTTTTCCGGGCGGAAGAATGTTCTGCCGGAACCATCGAAGCGGCGGCAGCGAGCGGCTCTGCCTTTGTCTTGTTGGCTTGGTCTGCTTTCTTCGTGCGGTGTGTTCAGGCTCTGCGAGGTCGCATTCAATGTGGAGTTCGGCAGCTTTGCTTTTCCTGCTCACAAATAAACGGGCTCAATTCCTGAAATGAGGCCGAAATCTCTCGATGTTGTGACGAACAGAAAGCATCTCGCCAGTCCGAATGAGGACAGACTCCTTGCTTGGCGTTTTTGTAACTGCATCCCTTCGCGTTTCGGCTCCGCTTTGGGCTCCGCTCAACGCTAATGGAACAAACATTCTTCTAAGAAGGGTTCACTCGAGATGGAGTTACAATACATACTCCCAGTCCTCGCCTCCAGTTGCCGAACATTCCGAAGATTTCTCGTTTTTTCTTTCTCCCATCCAATTATTTTCAGAAGCCACGCCTCCGGCAGCACTGGTACCCCCTCTGCGTCGATTTCCACGCCGAGGAGGGCCTGCACTTGCTCGCGTTGTAACTCCACGTTCTCGAGCAGGTGGCGTACCAAAAGTCGGCGTTGCCAATCCGTCAGTTCGAGAACCATCTGACGTACAGCATGCTTCACCTTCATCGCAACCTTTTGTCCCCCGTACTGATTCTTCAGAGATTGCTCAGTCGTTCCCAAGTTGAGGGCAATATCCGCGACTGTTACTCCTGAGCGGCGCATCAGTAGGAAAGCGTGAGTGCGGTGGTCGAGTCTGTCGCAGGCGCGGTCGAGCAATAACGACGCCCATCGGTAGAAGCCCACAGACCTTTCGTCAGGACTTGTCCTCGCCGTGCGTGCGATAGCGTACTCAGCTTCGGCGTTCTGCCTTCGACGCTTGGTGATTGCTGCCCGAGCCTCTGCCTTCTCAAGCCGTTCTCGCAGGGTCTTCTCGAAGAGCTTGTCGTACGTCCCCCTTGTGGGGTTGTACCATCGCAGAGAGTGCCGGAGTGCCTTTTCCAGATGGTCCCAGACTTCGATGTTCGGAAACTCGGTGGCCACGCGGTGGGCCAATCGCAGCAGGTGGTTCGCGTAACTTTGCTGTCTGGCCAACGGTCAGCGTGCGCATCAACGACGACCTCGGGCCAAACTGTGAGGTAGGCGGTACGCGCTCGGTGGATCACGTAATTGACGTGTAGTTTATCGTGGATGGCATTCGTTCCTTTCTCGGAGGATGCCATCGTGCCCGACGTGATCACTCGTTCCCGACCTGACGTGGACGTCGCCCAAACCTGGGCACAACG
>JAIOPV010000110.1 GCA_021413735.1 Planctomycetota bacterium | reverse complement strand
GAAGAGCGTGATGTCATCGGAAGCATTCGTCAAGTTGGCCATGATCCAACTCATGCTCAATCGGCTGGAACCCAAAAACGTGGACGCTGAGTTCCACTACCATTTGGCAGCTTAAACCGACATATGGGACAGCCTCTTACTTCCCTTCATGACAAACACCATCACGAAGACTGCGGCAACAGTCCCGGCAATCATGACAAGCGCAACTCCCCACGTCTGGATCCAGGTGAGCGGATAGAGATAGACGCCGCATTGCGGGCATGGTGCCGCGTCACCTGCGTCGATCGGTTCCAGTTGCCCCTGCCAGCGGCAGACGCCACATCTGTACGGCTTCTCAGGCGTTCGCACTTGCGGTCTCCCTCATTGTTTCTTTTCCTTCAACGGCCTCGCTCAGCCTCGTCCGGAGTCATCGGATAGACTTGTGTTGGTGGGTGATGCGACTGAAGGTGGGAGTAGCTCGAAAGGGTGTCGGCGAAGGGGCTGCGTGTTGTGGCTGTCAGAGCCATGCCGCCGAGAATGGAACCGAACGAACCGGCAGACCCGGACGACGGCACCAGAATCGATCGTGGGTTGCCGGACTGAATGTTCACGGGGAAGAACGCTTTCCAAGTTTACCCAAAACATACTCCCTCACCGCATCGTCGTCTTCGACTCGCTGGAACCCATGCCGAGGGATGATCGTGATGTGCATCCTGTATTGTCCCGTTGTGCTCGGACGACCTCCGTTACCGAGAGTATCTCACTTACCCACCACACACAAACTCGCCAAGATCAATTCCGGAACGGCTCAACTCGGCTCAACGCGACCGGCGTGGTCCGGCTGCAATCCCGTTTGCGAGGGGATAGCCATGCCACTCGTCACTCGCAAATCAATCGGGCGAAGACAGACTCACAACGGCAACCGGTATCCTCCTGCATGGCGAACGATACCGACGAAGAACTGAAAGCCAAACTCCGTCGGTTGCTCCGCGTGCGAGGGGAGATTGCTCACCAGGGCGATACCGTCCCGGCAGAACTCGACGCGCTGATCGAGCAGGTGGTTGGGCAAATTGCAGCCAGCCGAGAAACGGCTGTGATTGCGAAAAATCGTACCAAGCGACAACTCCCAACGGGTCACAACTCCGACTCTCACGAAGACGAACCACCAAGCTCGAAGGCGACGTGATAGCTCGCGCTGATCGGTTGACTTCCTCGCCGATACCCACACTCACGGGCGGAACTGGTTCGGTGCTTACCTGATTGATTCCGGAGCGATCGCATTGTGCCCGACCCTTGCAGGGTCACGCCGACAGTGCTGGCCTGCCGGACTGCATCGGAGTTGACCTTCGGACCGACCTGCTTCGCTGGCATCAACGCAGCGGGATACGGGTTCAGGAGCGCCAGCAACCGCCGTTCCGTTGTGACGCGATCGAGCCACTCCGCGTAACTCTCTCGCATCGCGTCGGGAATCAACCGCTTGGTGATGACCGAGTCGGTCACGCGGCTCTTGATGTCCTGGTTCACGCCCAGTTCCAACGAGCCGAGCAAGTTGGGCCGGCCGATCAGGACGAGGTGAAGAAACGTCACCACTGCGTCAGCAGTTGCTCGGCCAATCCGAACGAGAGCGTCATGCCGGCACCACCCACGCCTGTGACCACCAGCGTATTCGCATCGGGGTGAGCAACCACATACGGAGCCGTGGGGTGCTTCACGTAAATGCCGTGCCAGCGTGCGGCGATCGTCAAATCCGGGACGTGCAGGAACGTTTTTAGATAATTCAGAATCAACTCATCGATCTGCGGCTTATCGAACAACTCGATGGCGTCGCCGTACTCATGCGAATCGCCGATGGTCAACTCGCCGTGCCCGTTCTGCGACACGAGTACGTGAATCCCGAAGCGGCCGTATTCGGGGAACTCCGCATCCAACCGACGAGCCAGAGCGGGGAGCGTGGGGCAGTGAGCGAAGGACGTGTAGTGTCGCAGCGTCAACCCGGCGGCGAGGTGCGTACCGAGTTGGAAGCGGTCACCGAACGCTTGCGAACGCATCATCTGGAGCTTGCACGGAACGAGGCCGCTGTTCGCGAACTCGACGGGAGCCAGTTCGCGGAAGTCGGCTCCAGTGCAGATCACGAGCCGTTTCACCGTGCGCTCGCCGTCGGGGGTCGTGACACGCGGCACGCTGTGCCCCAGCACCGGAGTTCCGAACGCGAACTCGACGCCGAAGGTCTTCGAGAGCCACGCGGGGAGTTCCGCAATCACCTGCCGCGGATCGACGGCGAGTTCCAGCGGACTCCACAAGCCAGCGAGCAAACCCGTCTGCACCACGGCCGGGAACCGCGCCGCGATCTGTGCGGGGGTCAGCAACTCGCAGCCGCGTTCCGCCCCGGCGTCGGCCACGAATTCCCTCAACACCTGCTCTTCGTCTTCGTTGTAAACGACGTGAAGCGAGCCAGACTCGCGGTGCCACAGGCCGCTGGCCCGCAGCACTTCCAGCCATAGTTCGCGACTGCGCCGTGCGAGTTGGAACCTCGGACCCGAGGGCTGCCCGATGGGCCAGATCATGCCGAAGTTGCGGACCGACGCCCCCTGCGTGCGGCGGTGGCGTTCCAGCACGAGAACCCGCATCCCGCGGCGTGCGAGGTGATACGCATGAGCCAGCCCGACAATGCCCGCACCCACGACACCGACATCGAATTCGGCACTCATTGTTGGCCTCGCTTCGAGATCGCGTCTTCGAGAATCGTGCGATAATGTTCCAACCCCGGCACTTCGAGATTGGGCACCTTCGCGCCGTCGTCCCAGTAGCGCACCGAAACTGCCGAGTTGAACCACGGCTCCTCCTGGAAGCGGCGAATTTCGTCTTCAGACATCAGCCCGCCTTGCAGTTCCAGACTGCGCTGTGAAACCTCGGACAGCCCGTCGTAGTAACCTTCCTCGACGGAACAGAGGAAACGCTTGGCCGCGACGTGCAGGCGAACGGGGTCCATGACGGCAGACCCGAAGTACCGCGCCAACCACGCCGAGCCGGCTTCCTCGTGTCGGCCGTCAAGCCCGTGTTCGGCGATGTCTTCGGGCAAGCCGTGGAGCAAGTGGCCGATGTCGTGCAACAGCGCGGCCGCGACCAGTTCCGCGTTCGCTCCAGAGTCGATAGCGCGGTTGGCGCACTGCAAGGCGTGTTCGGTCTCGGAGACCGCTTCGCCGAAGTACGCACCGCTGCCCTTCTCGCGGAATAGCGTGAAAATACGGTCGATGACGGCGGTTCGTTCGTGTTGTTCCATGTCACTCACCGGGAAGAACCGCGACCCGCAGCCCGGGTTGGCCTTGAGCCGCGGTGAATGCCTGTTCCGTTTGTTCCAACGGGTATTCCTCGACGACCAAACCCCGCCACGGGAAACCGCGGCCCGCTCCGGCGAGGAACTTCAACGCGGTGACGAGGTCACGCGGGTGGTAGTTGTGAACGCCGCGGATTGTGAGCATTCGGCGCACCGCGTTCTCGGGGTCGAACGGGACGGTTCCCACGGGGGCCACAGTTCCAGCGAGCACCACGGTTCCGCCGGTCCGCGTCAGCGTGAACGCGGTTTGCACAGTGGCGGCCGCACCCGCGAGTTCCAGCACGATGTCGGCACCACGACCATGCGTGGCGTCGCGGACTCCCGTTGCGAGGTCCGAAGTTTCGGCAGGGAATGTGTGAGTTGCTCCGAACTTGACAGCACGTTCGCGGCTCGCCGCTGCGGGATCACTGACCATCACGGCCTTCGCTCCGGCAGCGTGAGCCATCGCGCATGCTGTCACCCCCAGCACACCCGCACCGAGAACGAGAACGCTTCGCCCCGCGATTGGTCCGGCGTGTCGCAGCAACGCCGCTACCGTGGCCGTGGCACAGTTCGCGGGAGCGGCTACCGCATCGGGAACTTCGTCGGGCACCCGCAACCAGAACGTGTTGGGCACGAGCAGCACGAACTCCGACAGCCCGCCGCCGAGTGGGCGATCGAGTGCGACGCGGTGGTGACCGTATTTGTGGGGTCGTTCGCATTTCTGCGGCAGGTCGTCGTGGCAGAAGAAGCACGAACCGCAGCCGACGGCCACGGCCCACGTCACGCGGCTGCCCACTTCTACCGCGTTCCCTTCGGCATCGACATGTGGAGCATCTGGACCGAACGCCGCGATTTGCCCGACGATTTCGTGCCCGAGTACGGTGGGCGTCGGTTCGGTGCGTCGCCCCGAGTATGTGTACAGGTCGCTGCGGCAAAGTGTGCAGCACGTCACGCGGACGAGCAACTCCTTCCCTTGCGGCTCCGGCACCACGAAGGGAACCAGTTCCAGCGGCTGGCCAGCACCTTTGAACACGACCGCACGCGGCATCACGAACTCCTTACTTGTGTCGCTGGGTGCATCGCGAAGTAACGCCAGCACGGCACCAACAACGCGAAGCACGTACCCGCGATCACCCAACTGAGCAGCACGAAGAACGACAGAAAGTTCTCTGCCGGACCGAGTGCGTTGCGAGCGAGCAGCACGCCGACATACCCAAGGTAGCCGAACGAGTCTGCGAGATACATCAGGTAGCCGATGTTGCCACGGTCGCGGGTCATGGCGATGAGCCGTTCAAAAATGATGGTGTGAACCGCGATATATGGCAGATACAGTCCAATTCCGTGCAGCACCATAAACGCGAACGGCGACAGCATACCCTCCTGTAGACCCAGCAGCGTGACCGCGACGAGAACCGTTCCGCCAAGTGCCGCGGCCAGCCCCGCGAAGAACGCACGTCGGTTATCGCGGAGCACCACCAGCGAACCAATCAGTACCAGCACCACGGCCGCGACCGCAGTTTCGGACCATGTGAAGATTGCAGCGGGCACGTCGGCTTGCAGACCGGCCCAGATTTCGGGGGCGAAGTCGGCACGCACGCTCCGCAGAATCGTGATGAGCAGGTACACCATCACAAGCAGCACCAGCCCGGGAGCGTAGCGACGGAACATCGCCCAGCGGTCCGCGCCGTTCATCGGGGTGCGTTCACTGCGTGCGGCAACATCGTGTGCCGAGGGTGGCGGAACACGAGTGAGCATCCACGCGAACACGAGCAGTGGCGGCGTGAACAGCAGCCCCGAGAGAAACGGCATCCAGTATTCCGAGATGCCGAGGTGCAGCAGAGCCATGCCGACAGACTTCACCGCGCCGTCGGCGAGAATGAAACTCGCGCACAGCCCGGCGGCCAGCGCTTCGGTATGTCGCCGACCTTCGAGAAAGCCCAGCACAAGCCCGAACACCATACCCAGCGGCACGCCGTTGCAGAACATCCACACGAGGTTGTACGGTGACGGCGTGATTGCGAAGAGGAGCAGCGAGAACTCTGCAATCGCGATCAGAGCGAGGAGCAGCACCACGCGGCGATGCGGATGCACTTCTGCGATGGCCTTGATGCCCAGGAACTTCGAGAGCATGTAGCCGAGAACTTGGGCCGTCACCAGCACTGTCTTGAAACCCATTCCCCAGAGCGATTGGTCTTGGTAGCTCGCGGCGGTGAATGGTTTGCGGAAGGCGTACATGCAGAAGTACGCCCCGAACGCCGCGACCACACACCAGATTAACAACGGCAGCCCGTTGAGTCCCGACTCGGGCTTGTCGCGGTTGGGTTCTTCCATCGGCGGAAAGTCTTTCCGAGTGGGAAGAGATTCTCGAGGGCAATCATACCGATTCTGGGTGCGTCTGCTGGAAACGGCCCAACCATCCGGGTATCTCAACGGTGTCCAGTCCGACGCCTCGGTGACAAGGAACCGCAATGACTCAACTTCGAGCCGTGGTCTTCGACTGGGCCGGCACCACTGTTGATTTCGGGTGCCTCGCGCCGACCGGAGCATTCATCGACACATTCGCCAAGTTCAACGTGCCGGTGAGCGAAGCCGAGGCCCGCCGCCCGATGGGGATGTACAAGAAGGATCACCTCCGCGTGATGCTATCGGAACCCGAGATCGGCAAGCGGTGGGCAGCAGCGCACGGTCGTGACTGGACCGAAGCCGACGTGGAAGCGATGTATCGCGAGGTGACTCCGCGGCAGGTCGAGGCCGCGGGGCGGTTCGCGTTGCCAGTGCCGGGCTTGCTGGAGTGTGTGGAGGAACTTCGCAGTCGAGGCTTGCGGATCGGCGGGACGACGGGATATTTCCGCGAAGCCGCCGACATCACCGCACGAGTCGCGAAGCAACACGGATATGCTCCGGATGCGAACGTGTGCGCAGACGATGTGCTTGCGGGTCGACCGGCACCGTGGATGCTGTTCCGCGTGATGGAGCAACTCGGCGTTTACCCGCCGACAGCAGTGGTGAAGGTGGGCGATACCGCTGTGGATGTGGCTGAGGCCAGGAACGCGGGTGCGTGGGCGGTCGCGGTCATCGACAGCGGCAACGCGGTGGGGTTATCGGTGGAGCAATTCGCGGACCTGCCAGCGGCAGATCGCGATCGTTTGCGAAGCGAGGCGGAGAAGATGTTCACGGCCGCTGGTGCGCTTTTCGTGATTGCCAATCTGGCGGCACTCCCAGCGGCCCTCGACGCGATCGAGGGGGTGACTTGCTCCACGTGATCGGCCCGCGTCCTTTCACTTTTGGGATTACCATTCTCGTCGTCTTTCTCGTGGCCATATCGCCGTTGAAAACCCCAGTCGGGGTTCGTCAGCGAGAAACGATCGGGATCGAGTTGCCAGACCCGCCGCACGCCGGTATCGACGAGCGTCTCCTCGCCCTTGCCGGCAGTGCCGGACTCGGACGGCGTTGGCTCGTCTGGAGAAGTTACGCCACAGGGTGCGGCGTTTCAAAAAGTTGCGACGAACCTTGGCCAAGCTGTTCAGCCCTGGTTTGGAGAAGGCGTTGTGGTTTTTGGATGATAAGTTGTTGGGAGCGACGAGTAATGCGGTTGAGAGGTCCAATCGCCGTTTTCGCAAGGCTCAGCAGAGCATCGACAGCGTGAGAACCAAACGCCATCTGGATCAACGGTTGGCGTTGGACATGGAACGTGTCCGAAATAACTTCCCGATCCGAAAGGTATGGCTTGGTATTGACCTCCCCCCTTGTGGGGGAGGTCGCTCCGAGTCTTCGAGGAGCGGGTGGGGTGAAACCTCTACAAGTGTTGAGGCCTTCCCCCACCGGCTCGCAAAGCCTCGCCACCTCCCCCACAAGGGGAGGCCAAAGCCAAAAACCAAAACCGGGAAGTTATTTCGGACACGTTGCCATGTACCGCGAACAACAGTCCGGGAAACGTGCCGGGACACTCAACAGCCTACATCGGTCTCGATCTCCTGCCAGGATGCTAAAAACACGGCATCTGCCACGCGGGGATCCGCATTCCAGTCACGCCTGATGCTGAAGTGTCAAAATCTCGAATTACTGAGAGGCGCGCAAAGAATGTTAAACTTTTGGACGTGTACAATGGTGCATGGAGACCCCAGAAGTTTCCTCCAGCAACTGGCGAGAATGGCGAC
>JAIOPV010000109.1 GCA_021413735.1 Planctomycetota bacterium | reverse complement strand
GGCGTGGCGACGCAGGCTCTCCGGCATGCTCGGGAACTGCGGAGCCGGGCGGCGGTGCAGCTTTTGGCCGATCATCCACTTGCCGTATTCCAGCATCGGGCCCTTGAGCACCCACAGGTGCGCCGGGTTCGAGAGGTTCGGCTTCTTGATCTTCGCGGCGTACAGGGCCTTGCCGATCGGCTCGAAGTATTTGACGCCGTGTTCTTTCACGAGCGACTTGAAGAACGCCATGCCGAGCATTTCTCCTTCGCCTTCGTAAATGCACGGGGCCAGGAACTCGTGAACGTTGTCGCCGAACAGGTGCCCGTGCAAGAACGCTCGCCCGCCGTGCGTCTTCATGTGCAACTCGATGGCCGCTTCCTTCTGTGCTTCGCTGCCGAAGATCTTCGCGATGATGCACTCCATCTCGCCGCGGTAACCGGCATCGAGCAAGCCCGCGCACCAGTCGGTGAGGGCATCGCACGCCACGACCAACCCCGCGAGATGCCCGAGCCGACGCCGCACGAGTTCGCGCTTCGCGATCGGTTCCCCGTAGGTCACGCGGAACTTCGCCCACGGAATCATGTCGGCCATCATCTTCCGCATCGCACCCGCTGCGTTCGCACAAAGCGATACACGACCGCGATTCAGTCCGTGATACGCGATGGTGAGACCGTCGCCGTCTGCTGGCGTGAGGAGATTCGCCACCGGCACGCGGAACTTGTTGAAGACGATGCCGTGATTGTGGCAATGCTTCAGAGCGTACAACCCGTAGTTCTTGAGGCTAAATTCGGGCGTCTCGGTGTCTGGCAGATCCACGATCAGCACCGCCGGCTTGCCTTCGATGAGGCATACTAAGCCGATCGTGCGGCCCGGTCGAACGTTCGTGATGAACAGCTTCTCGCCGGTAACGACGAACTCATCACCCTCGCGAACCGCGACCGTGCGGAGTGCCGTGAGGTCGGAGCCGGCACACGGTTCGGTTAGCGCGAACGCCGAGAGCCGTCGACCGCTCGCCAGTTCGGGCAGCCAGCGCCGTTTCTGTTCTTCGGTTCCGAATGTCTGCACGGGATCGACCGCCCCGATGCACCCGTGAACGGAAGCAAGCCCCGCGACAGTCGGGTCGAGCATTGCCATTTGCGTGATGAACGACGCGAACCGCGTGAACGGCACACCCGAGCCGCCGTACTTCTTCTCGACGAGCAGACCCCAATAACCCGCGACGCCGAGCTCAGCCAGCACGGATTCCGCGATCTTGCCTTCATCGTCGTGCAGTGTTCCCTCGACGAGATGTTGCCGCACGACGTTCAGCGAGTTCCGCATTGCGGTTTCAGCTTCCGGCGACACCGCGTGCGATGGCCCGACCCACTGTTCCGGCGACACTTCGGCGTCCCACACGGCTCGGTGAATGGGACTGAGGTTCGTGCGGTAGCGTGCCGCGAACAGCTCCTCGACCTGATCGTCAGCCGTATCGACCGCTCCCATGCGGCGAACTTCCTCGGCTCCTTTTCCGCCGAGGCGAAGGGCTTCTTCCGCGAAGGAAGGGGTGCGAACGTCGGTGCTCATGGGTGAACCTTTCGTGTCTGTGGACAGCGTGCGTCAAACGTGTGCGACTGCGGGAACCGTTTCCGTGTAAAATCCGTGTCCCTCGTCGGCCATTTTGCGAAGCAACCGGGCAGGCTCGAAGCGCTGTCCGTGTTCTGCACGGAGTGTTTCGAGTTCCTGAACCACGCGTGCAACGCCAAGCGAATCGGCGGTGCGAAGCGGACCACCCCGGAACGGCGCGAAGCCTGTGCCGAGAACCATCGCTAGATCCGCGACCCATGCCTCAGGAACAACACCCGCTTCGAGACACTTCGCGGCTTCGTTAATCATCGGGTACATCAGACGTTTCTGAACATCCGACAACTCGCCACGCTCGGCGTTGTCGGGGACTGAGTGTGGATGCTTCGACGTTGCCCACTTCGTCGGCTTGCCGCGACGGTCCCCGCGATAGTCGTAGAACCCGTGCCCAGACTTCTTGCCGAGCGCTCCATCCTTCACCATCTCCGCGAAGCGTGCGGGTGCGGGGCCCACGTCAGAACTCAGAGCGGCGAAGGTCTTCGCCACGTCGGCCGCGATATCGACCCCGATCTGATCGAGCAGTTCGAGCGGTCCC
Organism: Planctomycetota bacterium; assembly: GCA_021413735.1. Taxonomy (GTDB): domain Bacteria; phylum Planctomycetota; class Planctomycetia; order Gemmatales; family Gemmataceae; genus Gemmata. Next base: position 88,477 of record JAIOPV010000109.1, on the reverse strand, counting down.
ATTGGCATCCCGAACCGGACAGCGGCACGATCGACTTCTTCACCGGGGACGCCTTCGATCACGAGCCTTACAGCTTCATCGAGGTACGGGAACAACGTGCGATTCACAAGGAAACCAGGGCTGTCCGCGACCACCACCGGCACCTTGCCGAGCTTGCGAACCAGTTCGACAAGTGTGGCAATGGTCGCATCGTTGCTGGCTTTGCCACGAACGACTTCGACCAATTGCATGCGATGCACTGGGTTGAAGAAGTGCAGGCCAGCGACCCGCTCAGCGTTCGGAGTCGTGTCAGCGATTCGCGTGACCGACAGGGCCGATGTGTTCGACGCCAGCACCGCCGACGGCAACCGCTCTGCCAGTTCGCCGAACACCGTTCGCTTGATGTCTTCGCGTTCGACGACTGCCTCAATCACGAGATCGCAACCCGCGAGCGGTTCCCATGTGCTTGTCGGCGTGATGCGACCCACCACGGCATCGCCCGCTTCGCGAGTCAGCAGCGACTTGCTGACAGCCGCATCTGTCAGCGATGCGATCTTCTTCATCCCACCCGCAACGATCTCGTCATTGATGTCTTTCAGCACGACGGGAATGTCGTTGAACGCGAGCAACTGCGCGATGCCCGCACCCATGGTTCCCGCACCAACGACTGCCGCTTTCTGCACTGGGGAAGGCTTCGTTCCGCGTACCCATGTCGAAGGCTTGCGGGCACGTTCACGCTGGAAAAACAGCCCGATGAGGCTGCGTGCCACCGGCGTGAACACGACCCCGACGAACTCCTCACGTTCCGCCTCGAAGCCAGCAGCTCCGGGCGAGTGCAACCCTGCCTCGATGGCTCGCAATGCAGCGGGAAGGGCAGGGTAATCTCGCCCCCGTTTCTCGATTCGTCGGCGAGCAGTCGCAAGCACCACCGCGTTGCCCGGCCACGTTCCATCGAGAAGCGTGTCGAGAATGCCGTGGCTTGGCTTGCGAACGGAACGCCCCGTGAGCCGGTCGTCGATGAAATGCGACACCGTGGCGTCGAACACTTCCGGCGGCGCTGCGACATCGACCAACCCCGCCGCTGCGGCTTTCGAGGCATTGAAGTTCGCGCCTTCAAGGATGATTCGCAGCGACTCCCGCAGCCCAACGAGTCGCGGGAGGCGTTGCGTTCCGCCCCATCCAGGGATGAGGCCGAGTGTCACTTCCGGTAGCCCGAATTTGGTGGAAGAGTCGTCGCGTGCGATGCGGTGTCGGCACGAAAGGGCGAACTCTAATCCGCCACCGAGACACGGTCCGTGAATCACCGCGACAGTCGGGCACGGCAGATGTTCGATGCGGTCGAAGACATCGTGTCCGGCGTCGATGACAACTCGCACTTCGTCTGGCGTTTCGAGTTGCTGAATGCGGTTCACGTCCGCACCTGCGAAGAAGCCGGACGACTTGCCGCTCTTGAACACCACGACCCGCGGCGGATCGCGTTCGAGTTCGTCGATCACCGTTCGCAGTTCGCCGATCACTTCGTCGTTGAAGACGTTGAGCGGCGTACCCCGCACGTCGAATGTGACGGTAGCGACTCCGCGTTCATCGCGGTCAAGTCGGAGATGCTGAAGATCCCTCATGGCGATTCTCCCAAACCGAATTACGCAACTTCGAGCCACACAGCGGCACCTTGTCCCCCACCCACACACAACGAAGCCAGCCCTCGCTTCAAGCCGCGATCCCGCAGTGCCCGCAGCAACGTGATGATGAGCCTGGTGCCAGACGTGCCCACCGGATGCCCTAACGCAATCGCGCCGCCGTTCACGTTCACCTTGTCGAGATCGAGTTCGCCAACGGCACGGTCATCGTTCAGTTCGCGACGTGCGAACTCTTCGGACGCCATCGCTTTCTTGCACGCCAACACTTGCACCGCGAACGCCTCGTTGATTTCCACCAGATCGAAATCGGCGAGCTTCATGCCGGTCTTGCGAAGCAACTTGTGGATCGCGAACACTGGCCCCAAACCCATGCGTCGCGGATCGCAGCCAGCGAGAGCGTAATCGCGGATGTACCCGAGCGGTTCGCGACCCGCGAGCTTGTCGGCTGGCGTCAGCACCACCGCGGCCGCACCGTCCGTGATCGGACAACTGTTACCGGCGGTCACTGTGCCCGTCTTGCGGTCGAAGATCGGTTTCAACTTGGCGAGCGCTTCGAGTGACTGACCCGGCCGTGGCCCCGTGTCCATCGTCACCGCTTCGCCTTTTGTGAGATCAGCGGGCACAGGCACAACCTCATCCGCGAAGAAACCCCGTTTCCATGCGTTAATGGTCCGTTGGTGGCTCGTCACCGCGAACTGATCCTGCTCTGTGCGTGAGATGCCGAATTCCTTCGCCAGAATCTCGGCCGTCTGACCCATGTTCAGGCCGCACGTCGGATCGGTGAGCCCGAGTTCGAGGCCAACCACCGGCTTCAACAGCGACGGCCGGAAGCGTCGCAGGAACATCGAGAGCTTGCCGCCGATCCCGGCCTTCTTCCAGTCCATGAGGAAGTCGCGAGCCTGTCGGTTCCAGAGCAATGGAACATTCGACATCGACTCCGTGCCACCCGCGACGATCAGATCCGTGCGGCCTTCCGCGAGGATTTGCCACGCCGAGAAGACCGACTCCATCCCGGAGGCACAGTTGCGGTTCACGGTGTGTGCGACCCGATCTTGCGGGATGCCGCTTCGCAGAGCGATGACACGCCCGACGTTCGACGATTCCGGCGGTCCCGCGACGTTGCCGAAAACGACTTCGCCGACATCGGTTGGTCGCAGATTGGCACGAGCCAGCACGCCTTCAACGGCGACCTTACCGAGTTGGTCGGCGGGCACATTTGCGAGCGAACCGAACGCCTTGGCGAACGGCGTTCGCACTCCAGCAAGCACGGCAAGCGGCGGGAGTGTTCGTGTTGCGGACATACATCACCTTTCTTGTCTCGTATCCGTGACGAGCGGAGAACGTCAGTCCTCCGTTGGTTCCGATTCAACCAGCGATCTTACGGTCGTCGCTCGCCGGGCTTGGTTCTTCTGTCGTCGCTTCTTTGCCCTTCTGTTCGCGAAGCACTCGCCGCAAAACCTTCCCCAGCAGCGTGCGTGGAAGCGGCCCTGCGACCACTTCCACGACACGCGGCCGTTTGTGGACTTCTAAATGCTTTTTGGCGAAGTCGTCGAACGCACGCCGACTGAACTTGCGAATGTCCTTCGGCACGACGACTGCCTTCACCAATTCGCCGCGCTGTGCGTCCGGCACGCCGAGAATCGCGATGTCTTCGATCTCCGAATACTCTCGCAAGACGTGTTCCACATCCGTTGGGTACACGTTCACCCCGGACGTGATGATGAGATCTTTCTTGCGATCCACGATCTTGAAGAAGCCATCCGCATCACATGTTGCAAGGTCGCCGGTGTACAGCCAGCCGTTGCGAAGTGCCGTCGCCGTCGCTTCGGGATCGTTCCAATAGCCGGCCATCACTTGTGGACCACGAATCACCAACTCCCCGACTTCGCCGAATGGCAGCGGCCCAAGGCCGGTGGTCGCGTCCACGACCATCGCGTCGGTGTCCGGCATTGGCATCCCGATGGTGCCTGGCCGTGCGGTGCCATCAAGCGGCCCCGCGTGCGTAACCGGGCTGGCTTCGGACAAACCGTAGCCTTCGACCACGACTGCACCGCTTCTCTGGGCGAACTCTGCCGATACATCCGGACTCAGCGGCGCACCGCCAGACATCACGGAACGGATCGCCCCGAGGTCGTAGTTCCGCCGACGCAGTGCCTTGTTGAACGCCGCCAACATCGCGGGCACCGCGGGCACGAGCGTCGGCCGCCAGCGCTCGATCAGCTTCAGAACTGTGTCCGCCTTGAAGCGATGGTGCAGGATCAGCGTGGCGTTCATCGCCATTCCGCACAGCGCACAGGTCGTCAGCCCGTAACTGTGGAAGAACGGCAGGCACGCGAGAACCACATCTTCGCCCACGCGTTGACCGTTCCAATGGAACACCTGCCAGGTGTTCGACACGAGGTTCCGGTGCGTCAGTAGCACCGATTTTGGCGAGCCGGTCGTGCCGCCGCTGGGCATGATGTTCGCGGGCGCTTCCGGCGACACATGCTCCGGCACAAAGTCGCTTGAAGCTGCCGCGAGTGCATCGGTCAGTTCAACCGCAGCCGATGGCACATGGCGCGAGCCGATTCCGAGGCGGTGAATCATCGCGAGCTTGTAAAGCTGCCGATCCCACCACGGGAGGCGGTCCTTCAAGCTGGTGACGAACACCACATCAGGCTGATCGTGACCCGCTGAACTCACCAACGGCAACAGCAGATCAAGCGAGACCAGGAAGCGGCACGAGGTCGAGTGAACGATCTCGGAGAGTTCCTCCGGCACCATCAGCGGATTCAGCGGAACGGTGACGCCGCCCGCCATCCAGGTGCCAAACAAACTCACGAGGTATTCCGGCACATTCGGCAACATGATGCCGACACGATCACCCGGCTGGAGTCCACGTTCGCGAAGTGCAGACGCCATCTGCTTGCTCTGCCTGAGCAGTTGCTCGTAAGTGAGTTCTTGCCGAAAGAATCGACACGCAACTCGCTGCGGAGTTCGCTTTGCGGCTTGTTCGAGGAGCCAGTGAACCGGTTCCTGCGGATAGTCGAGGTGGAGAGGGACACCCTGTGGGTAATGTGAAACCCACGGGTGTCGAGACACTTGATCTTGGACGACGGCGACCATGAAACACCTTCGTCGGGAGAGCCGACGGCAGGCATCAGGGCTGACCGCTGTGAAAATTCGATCCAGATGGGCGTCTGGGTCAGCAGTTGAAGTGGTACTGCGAACAGCGGCCCCGAGCGATGCGACAAGCCATTATTCGAGCGTCAAGGTCGCGAAATCAATGGGGACAGTCCAGTCAGCCGTTCGGCGAAGAAATGTTGCCGTTATAACCGGACCACGCAGAGGTCGTGGGTCGCCCCGCTGGGGCGACCGCTAAACCGTGTTCGCACTTCAATAATTCCCGATCACTTCGCCGCCCGCGATCGTCGCAAGCGGACGCCAAACCGTCAGCAAATCGACCCCGTCCCGGATGAAACGCACTGAGCCGTCGCCCATGACAATGTTCACGCCGCCCGTGTGTCGACTTCGCGACGCCACCGTGTTGTTCGCTCCGCTGTCGCCGTCGATGCACGGCAGATTCTTTGTCGGCTGGTTGTTGCACCATCCCACATAGATGAGGTCCGGGCTTGAACTGTTCGGCGACAACTGCGTGAAGACCTGACCATAGCCCGGCTGATCGCCCCACGGCATCCCGCGCTGATCGTTGGTCGCGCCGGTCGAACGCAGATACTCCGCGAGCATCATTGAGTTGCTCGTACCGTCGGTGATCTCCGACATCTTGGCTCCGAACTTCACTCCGAAGACAGACCGTTGATTCGCGGCATTCGCCACCACGCCGCCGAGGTTCAAGCCGCCGAACACCGCGTGATAGTTCCCCAGCGAGAACGTCCCCCACGACTGTACGTTCTGCATCACTCCCGTGTCGCTCGGACAGATCCATGTCGGGATGATGACGCGAGTTGGGCCGGTGGCGCTGGTCGCCTCGGCACTGAACCATGGCGTCCATTGCTGTTGCCCGGCGGAAGCCGGGAACATCGCGTACAGATTCCCCTGTTCCATGTACGGGAACAGAGGATAGTTCCAACCGCTTCGTGGCGTGTCGTAGTAGCTGCCGTTGTTCCACACGACGCCGAGCGGGAAGCGTGCGTTGGAATCGTGGTAAGCGTGCAGGGCGATGCCCATTTGCTTCAGATTGTTCTGGCACTTTAGGCGGGCGGCGGCCTCGCGGACCTTCTGCACGGCAGGCAGCAAAAGGCCGATCAAGATGGCGATGATGGCGATGACAACTAACAACTCGATCAGCGTGAATCCCCGTCGATGCGAACCGGATGACATGGATAATCCTCCGCGAACCGAGCCTGACACTCAGGGTTTACTTCACCCCGGACTTGCCTGGCTCGGGAATATTGATGTCGAAGTCGATGGTATCCGTGCCGGATTTAACCTCCTTGATGAGCGTACTCTGGTCGTTGAATGATGCAGGCAGAGCGGGAACCCGCTCCGTGGTCATGGTGCCGGGCGGTCCGGTGGGGTCTTGAACCTTGCGACCGGTATTCACGAACGCGCGAATTTCGACGCGGTTCTTCCCGGAGGTGACGCCCTTGTCGCGTGAAATGTGATACTTGCCATTCTCGATGACCGCACCCGCCCCTGCTCCGGTGTTGCCTTCGATGGGAATGAAGTTGATGGAACCCTGCGGGATGTCCTGGCCGTTGAGCTTCACGGTGCCCGATACCTCGGAGCGCTTGTCGTTGGCGCAGCCGACGACGCACAACAAAACGCCGAGGAGGGTGATGGGAAGTTGTTTGAGCATTGCGAGGCCGGAATGGTGTGGCCTGTGTGCCGCGCGAGAAGGGGCGAGCGCAGCTGATTACTCTTGGATACCACACGAAAAGCGTCACCGCCAGAACGTTCCGGAGTTTAAGAATTGTCTCATGAATTGGCCGAGATCCGTTAGCCCTTCTCGAACAGTTCGTTCACGAACGCATCCGGGTCGAACGGTTCCATGTCCTCGATCTGTTCGCCGAGACCCACGAACTTCACCGGCAGGCCGAGCTTCTGCTTGATCGCAAAGATCGAACCGCCCTTCGCGGTGCCGTCGAGCTTCGACAGGATGATCCCGGTACACTTCACCGATTTCGAGAACTGCTCGGCCTGCGTCACCGCGTTCTGGCCGGTTGTCGCGTCAAGCACCAACAGAACCTCGTGCGGCGCACCTGGAATCTGCTTTGTCACCACGGCGTGAATCTTCTCCAGTTCCTTCATCAAGTGCGTCTGCGTGTGAAGCCGGCCAGCGGTGTCCACGATCAACACATCGAACTGGCGAGCCTTGGCCTTCTCGCACGCATCAAACGCGACAGCCGACGGGTTCGCCCCTTGCCCTTGCTTCACGATGTCGCAACCGATGCGGCCAGCCCACACCGTGAGTTGCTCAACTGCCGCGGCCCGGAACGTGTCGCACGCCGCAACGACGACCTTCTTGCCATCAGTTTGCAGGCGTTTCGCCAGCTTCGCGATGCTCGTGGTTTTCCCCGAACCATTCACACCAGCGATCATGATGACCGTTGGGCCGGTGGCTGCCCACTGGATACCGGGCGTCTCGTTGGTCAGCAGTTCGCGGAGTTGCTTCTTGACGAACTCTTCGATCTCGCCGGTCACTTCCTTGTCACGGAATCCCTGCCGCACGCGATCGACGATCAGAGCTGTGGCCTGCGTGCCTACGTCCGCGAGATACAGTCGCTTTTCGAGTTCGTCGAGGAACGCCTGATCGACTTTCCCCTTCCCTCGGAGGAGGTCGAACACGCCGCCGAAGACGCTTTTGGTCTTGGCGAGCCCCGATTTGATCTTGCTGAACAGCCGACCCAGCATGTGCCGATTCCTGTGTGGTCGCGAACGCCTTTCACACATTGTACGGACACGCATTCCACAACCCGTCGCCAGGTGTTGTGGAGTTCAGTAACAATGCGCCCCGTTCGCCTCATTCTCTCTTCGCGTCGAACGTTTTCTTTTCAGCAAGATTTCTGACTGGATCGGGAAAAGTTGGCGAGTACCATCTTATTACCTTCGCACTTCCCCCATTGCGTGAGTACCGAATGGAACTGGCATTGTTCGCCCAGGTGCACCAGTTTAACCAACAGAATCAGGCCGCTCAGGCCGCCCAAATGGGGGCCATGTTTGGCCACCTTCTGGCCATCCTGACCTGCTTGTGCGTCCCGATGATGGTTGGAATTTCGCGGAAACAAGCAGTTTTGGGAATAATTGGTGGGATCATCTCAGCGGCAGCGGCGATCCCGTTTGCTTGTCTCAGTGGGCTTCCGGTAGCGCTCATCTTCGTCCTGATCATCTCGCAGATGACCCCGCCCAAAGAGTATGGTCGGCGGCGCAGACACGATGATGATGACGACGATGATCGGCCCCGTCGCCGTCGGCCTGACGATTACGATGATGAAGGCGAGGATGATCGGCCACGCCGCCGACGTTCCGCCGAGTACGACGACGGAGATGAAGACGATCGACCGCGTCGCCGGCGGTTAGACGACCGCGACGACGATGATGGCGAACGCAAACCCTGGCGTCGCTGAGCCCGTCGACACGAGTCGAGCGGGATCGCTTTGCGGATGCCGTCTTCTTCTTGACTCTGTGCGAGCAATCCGCGACGATTAACTTACCTGCCGCAATCGCTTCTTCCCCATCCGGGCACCATGCCCGGCCCGCCAGGGGTTTCATTATGCTGCCTCGAATTCTCAGCGTTGCTATCGCTCTCATCGCCATTGCTGGAAAGACTCCCGCAGCGGATGCCCCACCAACACCCAAGCCACCAGCCGGTGCGCCAAAAGAACTCGTGGTGTATCCGACAGCCGTGAAGCTCTCGGGGCCGCGCGACGAGCAACGGCTCATCGTCCTCGGCGTGTGGGCGGACGGTCGCAAGTTCGACCTCACACGCACGGCTCGCTTCACCAGCGGAAACGCGAAGGTGGCGACCGCTGACCGTGGCATCGTTCGCGCTGCGGGCGACGGTAGCACGACTATCGCGATCGAAGCCGACGGTGCGAAGGCGTCCGTAACTGTGGTTGCTGAGAAAGCGGCAGCCGATCTGCCGGTGAGCTTTGCGAACGAGATCGTGCCGATCCTCACGAAAGCGGGCTGCAACTCGGGTGCATGCCACGGTGCATCGCTCGGTCGCGGCGGCTTCCGGCTGTCGCTGTTCGGCTTCGACCCCGCATTCGATCACGACCAGATTGTGCGGAGCAACGAGGGTCGGCGAGTCGTCGTGAGCGACCCCGAACGAAGTATCTTGCTGGCGAAACCGGCGCTCGTCATGGAGCACGGCGGCGGCGAGAAGCTGAAGCACAACAGCCGCGATTACGTCCGCATGCGGCAATGGCTCGAAGACGGAGCCCCCGCACCCGATGCCAAGAAAGACATCGAAGTCACGAAGCTGGAAGTGTTCCCGGCAACTCGCGTCATGGTGCCGGGCGAGCAGCAACAACTCGCGATCACGGCTGTATGGGCAGACGGTCGGCGTGAAGATGTCACTGCCACGGCGCAGTTCGACGCCCTGAACGATTCCGTGGCTGGCATCACGGCCGCGGGGTTGGTCACGGCAAAGAAGCCGGGCGAGACGCACATCATGATTCGCTTCGGCGGGCAGGCCGAGATTGCTCAGGTCACGCTGCCGTTCGCGAAGATCGAGAAGTACCCGGACATTCCCGCGAACAACTTCATCGACCAGAAGCTCATCGCGAAGTGGAAAGACCTCGGCCTCACGCCGTCGGCGCTCTGCACCGACGATGAGTTCCTTCGTCGCCTGTATCTCGACGCGATTGGCACGATGCCGACGCCCGACGAAATTCGTGCGTTCCTCGCTGACAAAGACTCAAAGAAACGCAGCAAAGCCATCGACAAGGTACTCGAACGCGGCGAGTTCACCGACTGGTGGGCACTCAAGTGGGGCGACCTGCTCCGCATCAACCGCACGGCTCTGCAAGAAAAAGGCATGTGGAGCTTTCACAACTGGGTGCGTGCCCAGGTGCGCGATAACGTGCCGGCCGACCAGTTTGTTCGCGACATCGTGACCGCCGAGGGCAGCACGTTCCTCGACGGCCCGGCGAACTTCTTCAAGATCGGTCGCGGTGCCGATGAATGGGCCGAAACGACCGCCCAACTCTTCCTCGGCATCCGCATTGGCTGTGCGAAGTGCCACCATCACCCGTTCGAGAAGTGGAGCCAGGACGACTACTACGGCCTGACCGCGTTCTTCACCCGCATCGGCACAAAGCCCAGCCAGGAGTTCGGCCTGTTCGGTTCGGAAACGGTCATCTTCATTCGGTCGGCTGGTGAGGCGTCGCACCCACGGAAGCGGATCACGGTAAAGCCGATGCCGCTCGACGGCGACCCGAAGCAATCGTGGGATGACGAGTTCGACCGCCGCAAGCGTCTCGCGGACTGGCTCACGACGCCGGAGAACAAGATGTTCAGCCGGAACCTCGCGAACCGCTTCTGGGGCTACACGATGGGCCACGGTCTGGTGGAACCGCTCGACGACATGCGAGCCACTAACCCCGCGAGCAATCCGGAACTCCTCGATGCGCTCGCTGAGGACTTCGCTAAGGCCAAGTTTGACGTGAAGCATCTGCTGCGAACGATCTTCAATAGCCGAGCGTATCAGCTTTCCGCGACGACCACCGACGGCAACAAGATCGACGCCGCGAACACGCATTTCACGCATCGCACGGTTCGCCGGTTGAGTGCGGAACAACTCGCTGACGCTGTGGATTACGCCACCGGCACCCGCGAGAAGTACACGGGTTTGCCCTTGGGGACGCGGGCGATTCAGCTTCCAGACAGCGAAGTGAAGTCGTACCTGATGGACACGTTCGGCCGGCCGGCGCGTCAGGTGTTGTGCGAGTGCGAACGCACGGGAGCGCCGAACATCGCGCAAGCAATGCACCTGCTCAACGGCACGACGCTAAACGGCAAGATCGGAGCCGCAACGGGCCGCATTGAAAAACTGACGGCGGATAAAGTGCCGCTGCCGAAGGCGATCGAGGAGTTGTATCTCGTGACGTGGTCGCGGTTGCCGTCAGCCGACGAGGCGAAGAAGGCCGAGGGTTGGGTGAAGTCGGCCCCGACCGTGAAGGACGGCCTGCAAGATTTGCTGTGGGTGCTGACGAATAGCCGCGAGTTCCTGTTTAACCGGTGACAGGATTTGCCGCTTGTGGCCTAGCGATCCAGAGCGCTACGCCGCAAGCGGCAAATATCACTTCTTCGTCGTGGCCTTCCCGTTCTTGGCTGGCTTCGCGGTGGCCTTGACATCGTCCGCGGCTTCGTCGAGGTGTTCACCCACGGCCTCGGCAGCACCTTTCAGTGCGCCAGTCGCCGCTCCGTTCAGCACGTCCTTGATGACTTCCTTTGCTTCCTTCACGATTTTATCGGTCGTGCTTGTGGCTCGCTTCGCGACCTTCTTCGCGCCTGTCTTGACGCTCGCGACGGCTGCTTTGCCTGTCTTGCCGGCCTTGGGTTTGGCGGCAGGCTTCGCGCTGGCGGTTGCCTTGGCAGCGGTCTTGGTCGCTGCTGGCTTCTTGGCTGTCTTCGCGGTCTTCGTCTTGCTTGCTGCAACTGCCACGGTTTTGCTCCCTTTATGTTTTGTCTGTCGGCGAGGACCGAAAAGTCGGTCCTTTAACGCCACCAAGTCATTGGTCAATGTTGAACGAGTTTCGGCCATTGCGGCCCGAATGGCTTCGGGTGTTTCCGCTACTCGGCTGTCGGAAGGAGTCGTTGCTTCAGCCATTCGACATTCTCCCCGAGAGCCTGCGTAGTCTGTGGGAGAGGGCGAAGTTCCGCAAGCCCATTGCGTCCTGCACGCAGCAATGCGATGCCTGCGGCTCCAAGCCCCCCTGCGGCCAAACTGTAGCACACCCACATCGGCAGGCGGGTGACATCGTGAATGAGATGCGCGAGTGCGAACCCCGAGAGCAACCCGCCCGCGGCGGCGAGTCCGCCACCACCTGCGCATTCGGCAACGGCGGTGCCGGCCTGTCGCACTTCCTGACCGACTTCCGCGCGAAGTAGCTCAACTTGCTGTGAAATGAGTTGCTTGGAATCGTGGACGATGTTGCCGAGAAGGGTTCGCAGATCACCCTCCTCCGATTGTGCCTTTTGCTTTGTCACAAGCCGCTCCCGTATCGTCTTGTTCGCCTGCTGGGTCTTCAATGCCCTACGAAGGGGCAGACTATTGCAACTGCTGTGCCACTGAATGATGATTGCCCGTCCTTGTGCCACGAGATAGCATCAGTTGGTGAGTCGATCCGTCGATGGGCTTGAGGTCTTCACCATGTCTCGGCTGATGGTCCTCGTCGCGGTGGGCTTTCTCGGTTCGGCCACACGTGCCGACGACGCGGAAGACAAGGCCGTTCAGTTCGTGAAGCAACTCGGCGGGAACGTCAAACGTGACGAGAAGCAGCCCGGCAAGCCAGTCGTCGAAGTGCGGTTAAACCTGACCCTGGCAACTGACGCGAGCCTGAAAGAACTCGCCGCGTTCAAAAGCCTTCCGGTCCTGAGCCTGAGCAACACACCGATCACTGACGCGGGTTTGAAGGAGCTCGCGACATTCACGAATCTCACGTCTCTCAGCCTGAATGGCACGAAGATCACTGACGCGGGCTTGAAAGAACTCGCCGCACTCAAGAAGCTCACCGCATTGAATCTCTGGGGCACATCGATCACGGATGTCGGATTGAAGGAACTCGCTGGCCTCACGAACCTCTCGACTCTGAATCTGAATGGCACGAAGATCACCGACGCTGGGTTGAAAGAACTCGTCGAGTTGAAGAACCTTACCGCACTCGATCTGAGCCGAACGCAGGTCACCGACGCCGGATTGAAAGAACTCGCGGCTTTCAAGAACCTCACCACGCTCACGCTCAGTAGCGTACAGGTCACGGACGACACGCTGCGAGTGCTGCGAGAAGCGGGGTTACTCCACCTGCTTCCTCTCGCGAGGGGGAAAGGCGGCGAGCGAGCTACGAGTACGGAGGAAGTGGTCGCTCTCGATCTGCGATACACAGGTGTCACGCCGCGAGGAATCAAGGAGATCCTTCAACTGAAGAATCTCGAGACCCTCGATCTCCGCGGGTCCAAGCTGTACGAAATGGGTTTCAAAGATCTCGCCATCCTGAAGAACCCGACGACGCTGAAACTCGGCCGAATCAAAGTCAACGATTCGGTGCTTCTCGCATTTCGTGAACACGCGATTCTTCACCTGCTACCTGGATTCAGCAAACGCAGTGGCGAACGTGCAACCAGCACCGACGAGATTGGGTCGGTCGATCTATCCGGTTTGGCGGTCACCGACGCGGGGCTGAAAAGTCTTGCGAACCTCAAGAATCTCTCGATGCTCGACCTCAGCGGTACGGCGATCACCGATGCCGCAATGAGAGACATTGGTGCGTGCAACAAGATGACCTGGCTACATCTGCGAGGCACAAAAATTACGGATGTTGCGATTCCCGAACTCGTGAAGTTGACTGAACTGACCGTCCTGAATTTGCAAGGCACACAGATCACTGATGCGTTCGTGAATGAATTCGCGAAGTTCAAGAAACTGAACACGCTGACCCTATCGGCGGGCACAATCACCGATCGGACACTTCGGGTGTTTGCGAAGTCGAATCAGTTGCACATTCTCGAAAATGCGAGCGCCGAGCGGGAACGAGCAGCCAAGCCTGAGGACATCCTGAGCCTTGATCTGCGCGGAACGCAGGTGACGGATGCGGGTTTGAAAGCCCTTGAGGATCTGAAGCAACTGAAATCACTCGACCTGACTGGCACGGAGGTCACCGACGCGGGCGTGAAGGAACTGCACGCTCTCAAGAAGTTAGCGAACCTCAATCTCGACAGCACCAAGATCACTGATGCAAGCTCGGAGGAACTTACCAAGTTCGACAGACTTGCCACGCTAATTTTGCCATGGAAGCAGACAACCGATCACACACTGCAGGTCTTTGCGAGGGCGAAACAACTGGGTGTTCTGGCTTATGCTCGGGGGGGACCTGAACAGCAACGGTTACGTACAGCGAATGGGATTCCACTCAAGCACGAGGATGTGCTCGCCGTGATTCTCGCGCCGCCGAACATTACGAATGCGGGGTTGAAGGTACTTGGTTCGCTGGAAAATTTGGAGTGGGTGACCCTGGGGCCTGGGATCACCGATGTCGGGATCAAAGAACTCGTCGGCCTCAAAAAATTGGCCGCGTTGCAGTCCCTGGGAACTCCGTTGACGGTTGCGGGACTAAAAGAACTCGGAACGCTGAAGCGACTTGAGTATTTGTCACTCGACTGCGAAATCACGGACGCGGGCGTGAAGGAGCTTTGCAAACTGAGCAACCTTAGGATTCTGAAACTGTCGGAGGCCAAGATATCGGAAGCGGGTCTGAATGAACTCCGAAGCACGCTCCCCGAATGCAAGATCACCCCACCCACCAGCTTCAACAACAAGTGACCTTCACGTTCAGCCTTTCTTGGCTGCTTCGTGTTCGCACGTCACCGTCGTGCTGATGCCGCCGCGAGGCGTCCACACCGATACCACCTTGCACCGCACCGGCTGACACGCCGCCACGAAATCATCGAGCAACTTGTTCGTGACGTGTTCGTAGAAGATCCCTTGGTTGCGGAATTGTTGCAAGTAGATCTTCAGCGATTTCAGTTCCACGCACGACGCGGCAGGGGTGTACGTGTACGTGATCGTGCCGAAGTCCGGCTGACCCGTCTTCGGGCAAACGCTCGTAAACTCAGGGCAAACGATCTCGATCACAAACTCGCGCTCCGGTCGCGGATTCGGGAACGTTTCCAGTTGATTTGAAGACGGCGTTTCAGTCGGTTCCATGCGTTGTCCGGCATCGGATGAAGAAATCATGACCCCTCACGGGTCGCGTGATGTCATCATAGGTATTGAAGTGGCGTCTTGTTCCGCATCGCGGTCCGGATTACGCTGCAAGCACCCCCGCCAGGAGAGTCGCCATGTTCGCACGTCGGATCGCTGTCTTCTCACTGCTACTCGGAGCCAGCCTCGCCAGCGCCCAAAGCGGGCCACAGCTACTCACTGTGTTTCCGCCTGGAGCCAAGGCCAAGGAAACCGTCGAGGTCACGTTCTCGGGTTCGGGCTTCGACGGCGAGGAGAAACTGCTCTTCAGCGTGCCTGGCTTCAAGGCTGAACGCGTCGGCGAAGCGAAAGTCGATCCGAAAGCTCCTAAAGGTCAGCCGACCGCGTCGGTGAAGTTCAAGGTAACCGCCCCACACACTGGCGTGTTCGACGTGCGTGTCGTGAGCAAGAGCGGTCTCTCGAACCCGCGAACGTTCTTGGTCGGCGAGTTGGCCGAAGTGAACGAAACCGAGCCAAACAACGACATCGGCCAGGCCCAGAAGATCGAACTCGAAACAACTGTCAACGGTGTCATCTCAGCGCCAACGGATGTCGATTTCGTTTCGTTCAAGGCGAAGGCTGGCCAGAACATCGTCGTTCACTGCTTGACCACGAGCATCGACAGCCGCCTCTCGGCGGACATTCTCGTGAGCACCGCGGACGGCAAGGCAATCGCTGCGAATCGTGGTTATCGTGGTGGCGATGCGGTTCTCGATTTCAAAGCCCCGGCTGACGGCGATTATCTCGTGCGGCTCGCGCAGTTCGCGTATACCACCGGCGGCCCGGATCACTTCTACCGTCTGACCGTGACCACTGGCCCGTGGATCGACGCGGTGTTCCCGGCAGTTGAAGATGACCACCTCACGATCTACGGCCGCAATCTGCCGCGTGCAAAACCCGACACGGTGTTCAACCGTCCCGACGGTCGGCCGTTCGATTCCAGCACCGAAGGGCAGGGCACAGGCTTTCCGTCAGGCCCGTTCATCCTTTCGGCAAGTCCCATTGCCCCGACCGCTGGGAATCTCGACGCAACAGGCGACACACGCTTGCCAACGAGTCCCCTCATTCTGAATCAGTCGGGTGGCACTCGCATCCGCGACACCGGCGACAATGGCACCGTCGAGAAAGCCCTGACGATTCCGCTGCCTTGCGACGTGGCTGGCCGCATCGCGAAGAAGAACGATCGCCACTGGTACACTTTCGACGCGAAGAAGGGCGACGTGTGGACAATCGAAGTGTTCGCAGAGCGAATCGGCTCGCAGATCGACGCCTTCTTCATCCTCACCGACGAGAAGGGCAAGGTCATCGTCGAGCAAGACGACGGCCTCGATTCGCTGAGCACGAACCAGTTCTTCACGAAATCCGACGACCCCGGTCGTTATCGCTTCACGGTGCCGAGCGACGGCAAATATCGGCTGATGGTATCGAGTCGTGACGCAGCGATTCAGTTTGGCGTTCGCGAACAGTACATCTTGCGAATCGCGAAGGAGAAGCCCGATTTCCGGTTCGCGATCATGCCTGTCACGCCGCACATGCCGGATGCCGGAACGCTCGCACGCAACAGCGCCGTGCTGTATACGGTGTTCGTGTTCCGCATGGATGGCTTCAACGATGCGATCACGCTTACCGCCGAGGGCTTGCCGCCGGGTGTGAAGTGTCCACCGCAAACGATCGCAGCAGGGCAGACTCGCGGAACGTTCGTGTTGACTGCCGACAAGGACGCCAAGGATTGGGAAGGCTTCGTCATGATTACGGGCAAGGCCGACAAACTGACTTCGACCGTGCGACCCTTCACCGTGATGTGGACGCCAACGGGCTTCCAGGCGAATCAGCCGCCGCCGAACTCGCCAATGCTGACGCGAATGGATCGCGGTCCAGGGCTGGCGCTCGCAGTGCGGGGAACGGCTCCGTTCACGCTCTCTGCTGTCGAGACGGAGTTGAAGGGGAAAGCCGGTGAGAAGCTCGAAGTGACGCTGAAGGTGACCCGCGACGAGAAGTTCAAGGACGGGATTGCGGTGTTCTCGGCGGTGCCGAACTTCGGACCGAAGCAGCAGGGGAACAACCCGTTGCCGCTGTTGGCGACGATCGCGGCCGACAAGTCGGAATCCAAAGTGAGCGTAGATGTACCGGCGAACACGCCGTCGGGAACGTACACGTTGGTGCTGCGTGGGCAGACCGCGAACGCACCGAAGGGGAAGCCCGTGGCGACGTACCCCGCGACGCCGATCACAGTGGTGATTCAGGGGGCGAAGAAGTGATTGATTTCGCCGTTTGCGGTTTCACACCGCGAAGCCGCAAGCGGCGAAAAACCCATCTCACCAACCCAATCCTTCGCTCCATGACTAACATGATGGACTCGTGAAATCCGCGGTCGAACAGGAAGACATTCGACATGACCACGCCCCGCGACACAGCGCATCCCCTCAGCAAAAACAACCACCTTCTCCGGTGGGTCGAGAAGATGGCCAGGCTCACCCAGCCGGACGCCATTCACTGGGTCGATGGCTCGCAGGAAGAGAACGACACTCTCTGTTCTCAGATGGTCGAGGAAGGTACCTTCATCAAGCTGAATCAGGAGAAGTGGCCGGGTTGTTACTACGCACGCTCCGATTCGAGCGACGTGGCCCGCGTCGAGGATCGCACCTTCATCTGCTCGTACTCGAAGGAAGCCGCCGGCCCAACCAACAACTGGGAGGACCCCTTCAAGATGCGGCGGCGACTCAAGGAGTTGTTCGACGGTTCCATGCGTGGCCGCACGATGTATGTGCTGGCGTTCAGCATGGGGCCGGTTGGTTCGCCCATGTCGCAGATCGGCGTGCAACTCACCGATTCGCCGTATGTCGTCGTGAACACGCGAATCATGGCCCGCATCGGCATGCCGGTCTTCGCTGAGATCGACAAGGGCGAGAAGCGTGTCGTGCCGTGTATGCACACCGTGGGGGCACCGCTCGCGGCGGGGCAGCAAGATGTGCCGTGGCCGTGCAACAAGGAAAAGTACATCGTTCACTTCCCGGAAACGCGTGAAATCTGGTCATACGGTTCCGGCTACGGTGGCAACGCACTCCTCGGCAAGAAGTGTTTCGCGCTTCGGATCGCGTCGAACATTGCTCGCGACGAAGGCTGGATGGCCGAGCACATGCTCATCCTCGGCGTCGAAGATCCGAAGGGCGAAAAGACCTACGTGACGGCTGCGTTTCCGTCGGCGTGCGGCAAAACCAACTTCGCGATGCTGATTCCGCCGGCCGGCTTCGAGGGCTGGAAAGTCTGGACCGTCGGCGACGACATCGCCTGGTTGAAGCCCGACGATCAGAATCGGCTGCGTGCAATCAACCCCGAAGCGGGTTTCTTCGGCGTCGCTCCGGGCACATCCGCGAAGACGAACCCGAACGCGATGGCGACACTTTCGCGGAACACGATCTTCACGAATGTCGCGCTGACGCCCGATGGGGGTGTCTGGTGGGAAGGCATGACAGACGAGCCGCCGGCGGAATGTCTTGACTGGCAGGGGAAACGCTGGACGCCCGAAATTGCTCGCGAAACCGGAGCAAAGGCCGCGCATCCGAATTCGCGATTCACGGCTCCGGCTTCTCAATGCCCGACCATCGACCCCAGATGGGAAGACCCCGAAGGCGTGCCGATCAGCGCGATTATCTTTGGTGGTCGCCGGGCGACGACGGTTCCGCTCGTGTATCAGGCGTTCAACTGGAGTACGGGCGTCTACATGGGGGCGACGTCTGGCTCCGAGATGACGGCAGCAGCAGCGGGCACCGTGGGCAAGGTCCGTCGCGATCCGATGGCGATGATTCCGTTCTGCGGCTACCACATGGGCGACTACTTCCGCCACTGGATTCGGATGCAGCGGGCGTTGTCGGAGACGCCACGAATCTTCCATGTGAACTGGTTCCGCAAGAACGTCGACGGCAAATTTCTGTGGCCGGGCTTCAGCCAGAACATGCGGGTGCTGAAGTGGATCGTCGATCGCGCCCGTGGGCGAGCGGCAGGGAAGGAAACGCCAATCGGTTGGATGCCGCAGTACGAGGACATCGAATGGCGTGGCCTCGACTTCTCGAAGACGCAATTCGAGGAATTGCAGGCCTTCGACCGAAGTGCGTGGCGTTCGGAAGTGCTCGGACACGAGGAACTGTTCATCGAACTGCACGACCGGTTGCCGCCGGAGATGGTGTACGAACGCGAGTTGCTGATCTGCCGGCTGTGAGAAAGCACAGGGCTTCCGCCCTTTGCTTACGAAAGACGGCCCTTCCAGGGCGGAGAGGGCGCTTGAGTCTTGGTTTTTCGCCCCGGATGGGACCGGCTTTTGTAGCACAGGGCGGAAGCCCTGTGGGTCTTTTCTCCCGTGTTCCCTTGCTTCCGCAAACGCGACAGGTAGAACACCCGGACATCAAATGAGGGTGCGATATCCTCATTTCGTTGACTACCGACTGTCGTGATCCTTGGAGGTTGTCATCGTGGCTCGCATCCGTATCGGCGTTTCGGCCGCTCTCGTCTTCGCCCTCGCCACTCTCGTGAGTGCCCAGGACACCAAGAAAGACCCGCCCAAGGTTGAACCACCGAAGGTTGAACCGCCGAAGCAACCTGAACCGCCAAAGGTGGACGGCAGACGGTTCGAGCCGAAGTTCGAGAAGGACAAGTCCTTCTACCAGGAAACCACGACCACACTGACGCAGTACGTCAAGGTTCAGGGTCAGGATCTCGTTCAGACCCAGAGCAGCACCTTCTACTTCAAGTGGACGCCGATCAAGTTCGAAGGCGACAAGTGGACCGTGAAGCAGACGGTCGAAGGTCTGAAAATGACCATCGACATCTCCGGCAACCAGATCACTTACGACTCGACCAAGGGTGACACCCCCACGGCCGGCAACCCTGGCCTGACCGAGTTCTTCAAGAAACTCAGCGGAGCCGAGTTCACCGCTACCCTCGACAAGAACTACAAGGTTGAGAAGGTCGAAGGCAAGGACACGTTCGTGAAGAGCCTCTCGACCGGCAGCCCGCAGATGGAGAATCTGCTCAACAAGATTCTCACCGACGACGCCCTCAAGGATCTGTGTGATCCGACGCTGAAACTCGTTCCGGAAGACGCCCCGAAGAAGGTCGGCGAGAGCTGGACTCGCAAGGGCACCATCAACCTCGGGCCAATCGGCACCTACACCATCACGTACAACTTCAAGTACGTTGGCGTCGAGAAGGATCTGGACAAGATCGAAGTCGAAACGAAGCTCGAATACGTCGCTCCGAAGAAGGACGACCCCGCCGGTGGCGGCTTGCTGTTCCGGATCAACAGCGGCACGCTCGGCGTGAACCCAGAGAAGCCCTCGAAGGGCACGATCATGTACGATCCCAAGACCCAGCGAGTCGTTTCGGCCGATGTCGTCATCAACCTCAAGGGTGAACTGACGGTTGCCATCGGTGGCACTGACACGAAGGTCGAACTGTCGCAGGAACAGAAGACCAGCGTGAAGACGCGCGACACTGCCAGTTTCATCGAACCGAAGAAGTGACCTCGCAGCCGTTGTGACGACGCACGGACGGCTTTGCCGTCCGTGTTTTCGTTGGTGAACCAGGCAGGATCTTCATCATGCGAATCGCAGTTCTCGGTGCGGCAGGGCAACTCGGTCGCGATCTTTGCCCGCGACTTCCCGGCGACGTGATTGCCCTCACTCGCGCCGACATCGACCTTTCACAGCCCGCCAGCATCGCGACAGCTCTTGCAACTGCTCGCCCCGATGTGCTGGTGAACTGTGCCGCCTATAACTTCGTGGATAAGGCCGAGACGGAGCCGGAAGCGGCATTCGCGGTGAATGCGTGGGGCGTTCGAGCGCTGGCTCAGGCGTGTGCCACGGCAAAGATCAGACTCGTTCACTTCAGCACCGATTACGTCTTCGGGCTCGACGCGACCCGCTCAACGCCACGGACCGAGAACGACCCGCCTGGCCCGGTCAGCGTATACGGACTCTCGAAGCTCGCGGGCGAATACCTGACGCTCTCGACGGCATCGAATGCGCTCGTGATTCGCACCTGCGGACTTTACGGCGTTCACGGCAGCGGAGGGAAGGGCGGGAACTTCGTCGAAACGATGCTGCGGGTTGCGGGGCAGGGGAAGCCGTTGCGCGTGGTCGCCGATCAGTTCTGCACGCCGAGTTACACGGTCGATGTCGCCGAGACCGCTATCGGACTGATTCGCGCCGGAGCCAGCGGATTGTTTCAGGTCACGAACGCGGGTTCCACGACCTGGCACGACTTCGCAGCGGAGATATTCCGCCTCGCGAAACTGCAAGCTGACCTCGCACCGATCACGTCGGCACAGTTCGGAGCGGCGGCGCGTCGGCCGCCGTACAGCGTGCTGTCGAACGCGAAACTCGCCTCAGTGGGTGTTACCGCGCCGCGAGCCTGGCAAGAAGCGCTCGCCGCATATCTGGTCGAACGAGCCGCATCAAGAAAATAGGCCTTCGCCGCTTGCGGCGTAGCGCTCACATATCCCAAGTCTTCCACAGCGGGCCATTCTTGGTTACGCTTGCTGATGTACCGCGACTCCACCACGGGTCTCCACATGAAGCCGTTGCTCCTCATACTCACAGTTGCCCTGTTCACCGCGACCACAACCGCTGCCGACTGGCCCACGATCCTCGGCCCGACTCGCGACGGCGTTTCATCTGAAAAGGGCATCATCACTCCGTGGCCGAAGACCGGGCTCAAGAAGCTCTGGGAGTGCGAACTCGGCATCGGGTTCGCGCCGCCGGTGGTTGTTGCTGGGAAGCTCTACGAGTTCGGTCGCTTCGAGGACAAGGCACGCGCGACGTGCCGCGATGCGGTCACTGGGAAAGTGCTGTGGAAGTTCGAGTACCCAACCACCTACGAAGATCGCTACGGATACGAACCTGGCCCGCGTGCGTGCCCCGTGGTCGATGGCGACCGCGTGTATCTTTACGGTCCCGAGGGAATGCTCTACTGCCTGAAAACCGAGGACGGCAAGGAAGTCTGGAAGCTCGACACGAAGGCGAAATACCAGTTTCAGCAGAACTTCTTTGGCGTCGGCAGCGCTCCCGTTGTGGATGGCGACTTGCTCATCGTCGCGGTCGGCGGCAGCGATAAAGGAATGCGCCCGGTCGATTTCCGGGACGTGAAACCGAACGGCACCGGCTTCGTCGCGTTCGACAAGAAAACCGGCGTGGTGAAGTACGAGGTCGGCGATGAACTCGCCAGCTACGCCAGCCCGACGATTGCTGTGATTGATGGGAAGAAGACGGCTTTGTATTTCGGTCGTGGCGGGCTGACCGGCTTCGAGCCTGAGACCGGCAAGATCGCGTTTCGTTATCCGTGGCGAGCGAAGATCGAGGAGAGCGTGAACGCGGCGAACCCCGCAGTGATCGGCGACAAGATCCTGCTATCGGAGTGCTACGGTCCTGGTGCGGTGCTACTCGAAGCGAAGGCCGGCAAGTTGAAAGTGCTCTGGTCGGATGAGGAGAAGGACCGTTCCGAGAAGTCGCTTCAGTGTCACTGGAACACGCCGATTCACGTCGATGGCTTTGTCTACGGCAGCAGTGGCCGGCACACGGAGGAGGCGGAACTGCGGTGCGTTGATCTGAAGACCGGCGACGTGAAATGGGCGAAGAAGCGGACCACGCGATCGACGCTGCTGCTGGTGGATGGTCACTTCGTGAGTCTGTCGGAGTATGGGTTGTTGTCGCTCATCAAGGTGAACTCGGAGAAGTACGACGAGGTCTCGAAGTATGAAGTGTCGGAGTTGGAGTATCCGTGTTGGGCGCCGCCGGTGTTGAGCAACGGCATCATGTACGTTCGCGGCAAAGGGAAGTTGCTGGCGCTGGAACTGATCCCGCAGAAGAAGTGACCAAACCCGCCAGATCGCTGTTGACGTTTCGCCCATTCGAAGCGAATAATGCAGCCGTGCGGTCTGTCTACACACGAAAGCAACCCTCACGAATGCGGGCACTAGTTCACATCAAGCTGGCGGCACTCTTGGTTCTCGCCCCAGCTCTCTGTTGCTGCAATCTGCACTACCTCACCGGTCGTGCGGCTGCGTCCGACAGTTCATTCCCGATGTGCCCATCGTGCTCGCCAAGTTCGACCGCAACCCCTGAGCCGCCAGCCTGCTGTCAGCACCAAGCAACACCCGCGAAGAATGCGTGTTGCGCGGAGCCGACCGTGCCCGACAGCAAGCCTGATCCGAAGCCGCAACCGCAGTGCAAGTGTGCCTGTGAGCGGTCGGACGCGGCTCCGCCGCAAACGGCTCCGGAAGTTGCCACGCCGGAATTCACGGGCGAACTGCTTCCAGTTCTGTTTCTCCTCCAGACGGCCGTTCCCCTCGAACACCTCGGCTTGCTCGGTGGTCTCGATCCGCCCGAGCGTGCTGGTGTGGATACCCGCTCTGAAGCTCTCTTCTCGCGTCACGTCATGCGCGGTTAAATCCCGTTGAGTTGTTTTGCGAGCCACGGGGTTTACCCCGGGGATGCTGGAGATGACAAGACCACGGGGATAAACCCCGTGGCTCGCGACATCATTGTGCACGGTTCGTCGTGCGCCGATTTCACAATCCAAACTCAACCGTAACCTGTAATTCCCTGGAGAAAACCATGTTCAAGATGATCGCTGTTGCTGCCTCGCTGTGTGTCACCGGTTTCCTTTCGTTCGCCTCCGCTGAAGACGCGAAGAAGCCCGACCTGGCCAAGTGTGCTGAGGTCTGCAAGGCGTGCGCGAAGGAGTGCGAGAGCTGCGAGAAGTGCTGCATCACGGCGAAGCGCGACGCCTGCGCGAAGATGTGCCAGACCTGTGCCCGCATGTGCCATGTGTGTTCGGAACTGTGCGCGAGCAAGTCGCCACTGGCTCCTGAAGCCATCAAGCTGTGCGAGAAGGTTTGCAAGGAGTGCGCCGCGATGTGCGACAAGTCCGACGCGGAGTGCTGCAAGGAGTGCGCGAAGGTCTGCAAGGAATGCGCGAAGGTCTGCGCCGAAGCCGCGAAGTGATTGAGCGTCAACCCGCTGGGTCGGTCACTTCGGTGATCGGCTCAGCGGTCCGCTCGAATTCCGCTCGCCAGACAGGCGTACCCTTCTGGCGTGCCTTTCGCTCGAAGTTCGTCTCGTAGCCTGCCTCTTCAATTGACCCCGTGCTCGTCACCGCTCGCAACTCGCGGAACGCCGGCATTGCTCGGACAATCGCGGTCATCACGCCGAAGTATTCTTCCACGTCGGTCGCAAGCAGCAACCGGCCGCCTGGCCGCACAATTCGAGCAGCTTCCGCAGCAAAAGCAGGCGTGAACACTCGTCGCTTCTTGTGGCGAGACTTCCACCACGGATCGGGGAAGTAGACGTGAACAGCCTGTACACTCGCGGTCGGAACGAAACGGCGAAACACCGCGAAGGCGTCGGCACACGCCGTTTTCGCGTTCGGCAATTCGCGGACCTTGAAGCGACTCGTTGCGTAAAGCTGATACTTGCGAACGATCTCGATGCCGAAGAAGTTCGTGTCGGGGCGACCGACCGCGGACGTGAGCAGGAACAACCCCTTGCCCATGCCGACCTCGATTTCAACGGGGTTGGCATTCCCGAATAGACCTGTCCAGTCGATTGGCTTTGGCGCGGGTGGAGGGGCAACCCCCTGTTCATCCTGAGAAACAGGAGGCTTACGCCTCCCGCTCGCCTCGAACGTCCACTGGTACGGAGCGAGTTCTTCAGCATTGAAGCGGCGGAGCTTACGCACCTCGCAGCTCCGTGAGTTTCCCAAGCGACAAGCCCGCAACGACAACCTCGAACGCCTTCTCGGATTCGACTGTGCCCACAACCCGGAACTTCGTGAGCCGGCGATGGATCTTAATTCCGGTTCCGACCATCACGAGCCGCTTCCCGGGTCGAACCGGGCGGTGGAAACGAGCCTCGTCGATTCCGGCCAAGCCGATCATCGAGCCAATTCCGGCGACATACGTCGCGATGTAGTAACCACACAACTGTGCAGCCGCTTCGCACATCAGCACGCCCGGCAACATCGGAAGACCAGGCACGTGCCCCTTGATCCAGAACTCGTCTTGGGTGAGATCCTTGAAGCCGATAACGAGATTTTTATCCGTATCGACGTGAACGATGCCCGAGAGCATCTCGAACTCGAACCGCTGCGGATTCACAGCGCGAATCGCTTCGAGCCCGATCACGGGATTGTCGAAGTTGAAGATGCTCAGGTCGATGGGTGGGTCAGCGGGCACGCGGCTTCTCCTCAACCACAATCAATCGTCTCAAATTCCAGCAACAGCGGTGGGCACTGCCACCCTACACACACATCAACATCACCGCGAATGGGTCAGGGACTTACGCAATCGCGTCGAGAATCTGCGGCAACTCCGTCAGCAGGACGTCGGGCCGCGTGGCAGGATCCTTCAACTGTTCAGGCGTGGCTACCAAACTGTTTCGGTCACCCGCGAACAATGCGGTGCGGAACCCGACCTTCTTCGCGGGTGCGATGTCGCGGGTCAGGCTCGATCCCACATGGAGAACCTCGCTTGGCGAAATTCCACGCGCCGATGCTGCCTGAACCGCGGCCTTGAACAGCGTCTCCGACGGCTTTTTCGCTTTCTTGTCGGATGAGATCAACCGCATTGTTTCGGGCATCACAGCAGCCAACTCGAACCCCGGATCTTGCTGCTTCAGGCACCGTTGCAGTTGGCCAACGGTGAAGCACTGACCATCCCCAAGCAACCCCTGCGTGATGCTGCGATCCGCGAGAAGTTTCAGAGCGTCGGCTGCGCCGGGGTACGCTCCGGAACCCTGGATACTCGCATGATAGAAATACGCGATCTTCTTGACGTAATCACCCATCGACCCATAAGTCGAAGCGTCGTAGGAATAATCCTTCTGGAGCAACTTCTTGACGATGTCGTCCCAGACTCGCTCGGCTTGAATCTCAGGGAACTTTTCGCCGCCGCTGCCGGCCATCTGCATCGTCGTGAGCGCCTTGCGGAACAGTTCCTTCATGTACGCCGAAGGTGCCCCAGGTTTCCGGCTCATCGAGTTCCACATTTTGAACTCTTTGATGAGCTTCTCGAGCGCTGCATCCGTTACGAAATCCTGCGGATGCTCGAATTGCAATTCGCCGCCGGGGATGGCTACGAGGGTGCCGTAAACGGTCCAGAAAACGGCCTTAACGGGCAGCGCGTGCAGCGACGGCTTGGCCTTTACGGGGTCAATCTTCGGTGCGATCGGCCAGGGTAGGTCGGATCGCGAGTCGAGGCGCTCGACGTACTGTTCGAGAGTCAGCGACATGGCCGGTCGTCTTGGGGGCGAACTAAACGAGAATCCACGGTCTCAAGATCGTAACCTACCAGCATACTGCAACGGATTCAAGTTGGGGGCGTGGTTGGCATGGATGTCGTCCAAATTGTTGGGGCAGGGGGCATCGGCTGTGCGGTCGGTTACGCTCTGCGTGCTGCGGGCGTGCGAGTCATTTTCGTGGAGCGAAACCCAGCGAAAATTGCAGCCGGGCTGCGTGACGGTGTGCGAGTCGATGAACGTTCTCCCCTCACGGCCGAGTTCACCCCCTCAGACGACTGGAAACCGCTCCCCGATGTACCCGTTCTGCTGTGTACCAAGTGCTACGACAACCACGCCGTGCTGGCGAAACTGCCGCACGGCGTGGAACTGATCCCCATCCAGAACGGGTTCGATCCGCAGTTGGATGCATTCGGGCACACGACCGAAGGCTGCTGCCGGAATCGACAACGGACAGCTTCTCTCCGTGCCGGTCGCCCGCCGATTGTTCTTCGCGTTGCTTCAGGAGAATCATCGGATTCTGAGCGCCGCTGGCATCGAACTCGGGAAGGTTGGGCCGTTTCATCCGGCGACCGTGGCGTGGATTCTCAGGCGGAAGTTGCTCGCGGCCGTGATGGCGAAGTTCTTCGAGCCGTCTCTGCGGGGAACCTACTGCTCGATGGCTGGCGAGATTGAAAAGGGCCGCACCGAAATCGACAACTATAACGGCCATCTCATTCGGTTGGCGGAACAGACCGGCACACCGAGCCCGCTCAATCGGATGGTCTTCGAGTTGGTCACCCGCATGACGGCATCGCGAACAATGCCGACTCGCACGGTGCTGGACACACTCACTTCTTGACTCGCGGATCGAGCCACACAGCGTGCGCCCCGCGTTCGGTTCCGTCGCAGGTAACTTCCAGCGTCAACTCATTCACGCTCTTCACGTCCAGATCGCAAGCAATGAGTGGCGTGTCGCGTTGGATTGGGCTGGATGTCCACTTCTTCACGCCGTCGAAATACACGATGAACCGCACAGCGGAAGCATTCGGCGGAGCGGTATCGTTGAAGCCAACTTCCGCATTGAACTTGGAGAACTCTTTGCCGAGTTTGTAGGTGATTCGAGCAGGCGGACGATCGGGCGGAGCCGCGTGCATGAAGAGGCCGTGATCCACGAGGCGACCACCCACACGAATCGTGCCGTCGTATCCTGGCGGCGGTGGAGGCAACGCTCCGCTGACCGTCTTCGAGGTCGGGAACTCGGAAAGGTACACGACATTCGGCCCCTTCTCGGAGCCTTTCGCCAAAGGCTGTGGCGTGGGGTCGGGTGTGTTGTTGGGTGCTGATTTGTCACCCCGACCAACCACGGAGATCACGAGCAGCGTTGCAACGATGAGCCACAACAACGCAAGTAGCGTCAGCCCGTGCTGCTTGATGAACGACTTCTTCTTCTTGCGTTTCGCCTTCGTGCGGCGACTCGGTCTCTCGGTGTCTTGATTGGGTTCCAGGTCCGAAACGAGTGCAACCTGTGTCTTGTGTGTCAGCTTCCGGATCGGTTCGGTCGTTGGTCCGGCTTTCGCGATTCGCTCGGTCTTCGGTCCCGAGAGAGCCTTCCGAATTGGTTCGGTTTTCTGCTCCGGGTTGCGTATCTCAGTTGCGGTCGGCGAGGGTCGCCGAATGTCTCGCAGCATTTCGACCACTTCTAGCGCCGACGCGGGTCGGTCCTCGGGTTCTTTGGCGAGCAGTTTCATGATGAAGTCGGACAGCGATTTCGGAATCGTCGGGTTTAAATCGCTGGCGGGTTGCACCCTGCCTCTGATGAGCGCTGTGGCCTGTGCGACGGGGTTGTCGGCCTGGAATGGTGCCTTCCCCGTACACATGGCGTAAAGCACACAGCCCAGACTGAACAAGTCGGTGCGGTGATCCAGAGCAAGCCCGCGAACCTGCTCCAACGACATATACGCCGGAGTGCCCATCACCATCCCCGACGCGGTAAGCCCCGATTCATCCTCGACAGACCGCACAAGCCCGAGATCGAGAATCTTTACCTGCACTGTTGGCTCGGATTCTGCCTTCTGCCTTGCCCCCTGCGGCTTCCTCTCCAGCCAGATGTTCGCGGGTTTGATGTCGCGGTGAATTAAGCCCTGGCCGTGCAGAGCAGCCAAACCGACCGCGATCTCGCGGCCAATCTGAAGTATCTCCGGCAGAGTGAGCGGTTCCGGACGGCGAATCCGTGCTTCGAGCGATTCGCCTTCGAGCAACTCCATGACGAGGAAGACGGTGCCGCGATCCTGAAACGCCTGGTACACGGTGACGAGATGTTGATGCTTGACGCCGCCCAAAGCGCGGGCTTCACGGAGGAAACGCTGCCAGCCACCGCTGGGGTCGGAGGCCAACTCCGGATGCATCACCTTGATCGCGACGTGTCGCTGGAGCGCGATGTCTTCAGCGGCGAAGACCATTCCCATTCCGCCGGAACCGAGCAGATGCAGGACGCGGTAGTGCCCGACTCGACCGATTTCGTCTGGCTCAACGGGTGGCAGGAGGAACGAGTACGGTCCAGCTGGAACGGCGCCGTCGCTGGCTTTCGCCGGAGGAGAGACGGGCTTGGCGTCAGCCCCGTTTGGAGTCGGTGCCGTCTTCGACATCCTCGATGCCCTCGCTCCGGAACAACGCAGAATCTTCAACAAGTCTAAACGAACCGTGACGTTTGTGCGAGAGCGTGGTGAAATGGTGTTCATCCGGGCGACGAAATCTTCTCCAACAATCGCTCGTATTGTTCGCCCGTCGCAATCAATTTGAACCGTCGGCGGTTCTCGTCCACGATGCTGATTTCGATGCGAAGATGCTCAACGGGCAGAGTCGTTTCCACCTTGTCGGCCCATTCCACGAGGCAGACGCCGTCGCCGTTGAAGTATTCATCGACGCCGAGTTCCGCGAACTCCTTCGCTCCGCTGAGTCGGTAAGCGTCGAAGTGCGCGATGGGTAAACGGGCGGGGTATTCCTGAATGAGCACGAACGTGGGGCTGTTCACCGCGGCGGGATTCTTGACGCCAAGCCCCTCGGCGACGGCTCGCGTGAGATGTGTCTTGCCAGCTCCGAGTTGACCGATGAGGGCAATCACTGCCCCTGGGAACAGCAATTCGCCGAGTTGCCGTCCGAAGGCTTCCGTGGCCGCGAGATCAGGGATTTCGAGGATCATGGGGTTCGCCGCTTGCGGCGTAGCGCTCAATTTGGTGCTACGCCGCAAGCGGCGGAAAGAATTACTTCTTCGTCTTGTTCTGCTTGGCCGACTTGTTCCGCAAGAAGGCGTGCATGAACTGGTCGAAGTCACCGTCGAGCACGTCGTTGATGGCCGGCGTCTTCACGTCGATCCCTTCGCGTTCCTCCCGCACCAACGTGTACGGCTGCATGATGTAGCTGCGAATCTGCGAGCCAAACGCGATTTCGCCCTTCGCGTCGTAAGCCTTCACCGTGTCGCCAATCCGCTTCTGTTCCTCGATCGCGTAGAGTCGAGCCTTCAGCAATTTCAAGGCGTTGTCCTTGTTCTTGTGCTGGCTCTTATCGACGCGGCTCTCGGCGCGAATGCCCGTCGGCTTGTGGATACAGCGCGCCCCCGATTGCGTCTTGTTCTGGTGCTGCCCACCAGGGCCGCCCGTGCTGAAGTGCTGCCATTCGAGGTCGGTGTCCTTGATGATGATCTCGATGTCGTCGGGCAGTTCCGGCAACACATCCACCGCGGCGAATGACGTCTGGCGAGTGTCGCCGGAGCCGAACGGACTCATGCGAACGAGTCGGTGGACGCCGATTTCGCTTTGCATGTAACCGTAGGCGTATGGCCCGACGATCTTGAACGACACCGACGCGATACCCGCTTCGAGGTTCGGTTCGAGGTCGATCTCATCTTTCGGAATGTCGAAACCGTGCCGCTGTGCCCAGCGCGAGTACGCCCGGAACAGGATGTTCGCCCAGTCGCAAGCGTCGGTGCCGCCAGCGCCAGGTTTGATCGACACGATTGCCGTCGCCGAGTCGTGCTTGCCGCTCATCATCGTCTGAAGCTCGAACGCTTCGTACTGCGTCTCGGCCTTCGACAAGACCGGTTCGATCTCGGCTTCAAAGGAAGCATCTTCCTCAGCTAACTCCGCCATCGCCTTGATTTCGGTGGTTGCGGCAGTGAGTTCCTCGAACGGCTTCACCAGTGAGTTCGCGACCTTGATCTGCGCGATGATGCCCTTGGCCTTCTCCTGATTCGTCCAGAAGTCGGGTTCGCTTTGCTTGGCTTCGAGTGAGTTGCGGTATGCGGTTTTGCCAGGCAAGTCAAAGAGAGTCCCGTAGCTGGGTGAGTCGGGCGCACAGCTCGTCGGTTCGCCGTCGGAGGTCTGCGTTCATGGGAATCGTCCTTTGTGAAGTCGCCGGGCGTCTGCCACCCAATCAGTTAGACAGTAGCATAGCGAACAGGGTTCACACACCAAAGGCCAAGCAATAGCGGCGGTCCCAACGGGACCGCGTGAGGCACCAATTATGTCGAAACTTGCAGACAAGGTAGCGGTCATCACCGGAGGCGGGTCCGGCGTCGGCAAAGCGACCGCAGCGCTGTTCCTGAAGGAAGGCGCGAAGGTCGTCATCGCCGGGCGTGACGCAGCCAAACTCGCCGCCGTCGTGGCTGAACTCAAGGCTGGCGACAAACTGATTGCAGTTCCCACGGATGTCACCAAGGCCGAACAGTGTTCGGCGTTAATCGCCGCTGCCACGAAAGCCTTCGGACGGGTTGATATCCTCGTGAACAACGCGGGCACCAACATCAAGGACCGCACGCTGCGAGAACTCACCCCTGAATCGTGGGACATGATGATCCGCACGAATCTCGACGGTGCGTTCTACTGCACGAAGGCCGTACTCCAGCAGATGTTCGACCGCAAGGACGGCGTCATCGTGAACGTGGTTTCGGTGGCCGGGAAGCGTGCGAATCCACTCGGCGGCGCGGCTTATGTCGCGGCGAAGTTCGGCATGGGAGCGCTCGGATTGGTGCTGGCTGGCGAAGAGAAAGACAGCGGTGTCCGGGTGAGCAATGTTTATCCGGGCGAGATCGACACGCCGATTCTGGCAGCGCGACCGCGACCGGTTTCGGAGGAACAACGAGCGGTGATTCTGAAGGCGGAAGATGTGGCGGAAGCAGTGTTCTTCGTGGCGACGTTGCCGCCACGGGTGTCGGTGCCGGAGCTGGTCATCAAGCCGACGGCACAACTGTACTGGTAACCATCAGCCCTCGATCACTTCAAACACGATGCACGAGACGTTGTCGCGGGAGCCTTGGGTGAGCGCGAGCTGCCCAAGACCTTCCGCCAACGCCTGCATGTCCTCGGCTGCCGCGATCTCGGATGCGAGTTGTTCGTCAGGAACCACACCCGTCAAACCGTCGGTGCAGAGCAGGAAACGGTCGCCGGACTGCACGGAAACGACTGACACTTCCGGCCCTTCGCCGACTTCCTTGCTGCCGAGGTACTTCCACAGCACGTTCTTGAAGCGGTGATCCTTCGCCTCGGCCGGCGTGATGGTTTTCGCTTCGACCAACGCCTGTGCGAGTGAGTGATCGACGGTGAGTTGCTGAATCTTCTTGTTCCGCACCAGATAACCACGGCTATCGCCTACACCCGCGACGTACACCTCGCCACCCTTCCGGAAGAGCGCGAGCACGACGGTCGTGCCCATGTTCTTCATGTCTTTGTCGAGGGCACCCATCGCCATGATTTCTTCGTTCGCCTGCACAATCGCCCGCCGAGTCGCGGTTTTGACCGCTTCTCCGTTCAGACTCGGTGCCAACGTTTTCCGCAAGACCGCCGGGATAATTTCAACCGCCCGTTTACTGGCGATTTCACCGGCTGCCTGCCCACCCATACCGTCGGCGACAATCGTCACCGTGAGGTCCGGGAAAGCCTTCACGTCGATTGAGTCTTCGTTGTTTTCGCGATAGTTGCCAAGCAAGCTGCACTTGCCGATGTTCAGCGTGAATGCCATAAGATCGATCCCCGAACTCGCGACGTGAGCGGAACCGTCGACTCAACTGAGTGCGTCCGGATGCCACAGGATAATGGTTATCGCGGGGCGCGAGCTGCGTCTAATTAGGTTTAGCTTACACTTGGCAACTGTGTGGGGCAATCCAAGCCCCAGGATTCACGGATTTCTCGACAGGTATCCCTTTCACGTATCCCCCAAAGTCGTTACACTCCGCACCCCTGGACCCTTTCACGGGGTTCCGCGAAGGAGCATGGCATGGATGCCGGCGAACGCGTGGTGTTGGTTCACGACTGGCTGACGGGTATGCGAGGCGGCGAGAAATGTCTCGAACCGCTCTGTCAGCGATGGCCCGCGAGCCGGTTGCTCACACTTCTGCACAAGCCCGGAAGCGTTTCTCCCATTATTGAGCAGACGCGGCTTCAGCCGAGCGTGCTAAATCGCTTGCCGAAGGTCGAACGCTATTACCGTTATCTCCTGCCGCTGATGCCGTTCGCGGCTGGCTGGCGAGTCACCGACGTCGATCTCGTCGTGAGCCTGAGTCATGCCGTCGCGAAGTCGGTTCGCCCGCCGAAGGGTGTTCCGCACGTCTGTTACTGCTTCACGCCGATGCGGTACGCCTGGCACATGAAGGATTCGTACTTCGCGAAAAATGGGCTGATCGGCGGCCTGAAAGCGAAGGCCATCGACCTGCTGCTCTCGCGAATCCGTGACTGGGATCGCCGCACCGCCGACCGCGTCACGCATTTCGTCGCCATCAGTAACACCGTCCGCGACCGCATCCGCGACTGCTACAACCGCGACGCCGACGTCATTTATCCGCCCGTGGACACCGACTTCTACAAACCCTCGAACGAGCCACGCGAAGACTTTTATCTCGTGGTTTCGGCGCTGGCACCGTACAAACGGTTCGATCTGGCCGTGGACGCGTGCCGCAAACTTGGTCGGAAGCTCATCGTGATCGGCAGCGGCCAGAACGCGGCGAAACTGAAGGCTCACGCGAACGCGAACACGACCTTCCTCGGCTGGCAATCGGACGAGGTGATTCGCGACCATCTGCGGCGTGCAAAGGCGTTGCTTTTCCCAGGCGAAGAAGACTTCGGCATTGTTCCCCTGGAAGCCCATGCGTGTGGGTGCCCGGTGATCGGCTATGGTCGCGGCGGCTTGACGGAAACGGTTCGGCCGCTGGGCGACGGTGCGAACGCGACGGGCGTGTTCTTTTCGGAGCAAACCCCGGATGCGGTGGTCGAAGCCATCGAGGAATTCGAGCGAAACGCGGATCGGTTCGACCCCAAGGCAGCGCGTCGGCAGGCGGTGCGATTCCGGAAGGATCGTTTCGAGGCGGAACTGTTCGAGTATCTCGACGCGGTGACCGGACAGAAGGTTGTGCGGCGGGTCGCGTAAACTGCTCCCGGGGAATAAGCGAGGCAGCTTGGGGATCGCATCGTTGACGTGGGCAGCGTTTGCCCCTAAATTCGGAATGATTCCCTTCGCACAATACAACCGGGAGTTCATCGTGGATCGTCGCAAGTTTCTTTCCGTCGCGGGTGGCGGAGTCGGCGCGGTTGCCGCTGGTGGGCTCCTTCTCACCAGCGGTTGCGGCAAGAAAGAGAACGTCCTGAAGATCGCTTCCAGTTTGCCTCGTACGGGCAGTGCCCAAGGGCAGACGGATACTATCGTCAACGGCATCAAGATGGCGATTGACGATTACAACGGTGAAATCGCCGGGATGAAGATTCATCATCAGGACATGGACGACGCGACTGCCGCCCAGGGGCAATGGGACGCGGGCAAAGAAGCCGACAACGCTCGCGAAGCGGCCAACGACAAAGACGTGATGGTGTTTATCGGGCCGTATAACTCGGGGGCCGCGAAGGTCTCCATGCCGCTGCTGAACGAAGCAGGATTGCTCCAAATCTCGCCAGCCGCAACCTGGCCTGGTCTCACCAAGAAAGTCCCGGGACTCGACAACGGCGAACCCGACATCTACCGCAAGTCTGGGAAGATCACGTTCTGCCGCGTTTGCCCGACCGACGACACACAAGGCCCATTGACCGCCGAGTTCGTGGCGAAGGTTCTGAAGGCGAAGACCGTTTACATCCTCGACGACAAGGAGCTCTACGGTGCGGGCATCGCTGGCCTGTTCCACAAGAAGTGCGACGAACTTGGAATCAAGGTTCTGGGTCACGAGAACATCGTCCCGAAACAGAGCAACTACCAGGCGACGATTCGCGGAATCATGCCTCTGAAGCCCGATGTGCTCTACCTCGGAGCGACGAGTCAGAGCGGTGCGCCGCAGATTGCGATCGACATGAAGGGGTTGGGCCTGAACTGTCCGCTGGTCGTTCCGGACGGCTGCTACGAGAAGGCGTTCATCGACGGGGCCGGCGCCGACACGTTCAAGACGCTTACCTGCTATGCCACTATCGGCAGCAAAGACCCGAGCCAGTTGACGAGCGGCCCCGGTGGGGATTTCGTGAAGAAGTACAAGGAGAAGTACAAGAACGATCCTGAAGCCTACGCACTCTACGGCTACGAAGCCGCCAAGGTGTTCCTCGAAGCGGTGAAGAAGGTCGGCACGAAGGATCGTGCAGCCCTCCTCAAGACTGTCCTCGAAACGAAGGACTTCGACAAGGGCGTACTCGGTAAATGGAGCTTCAACAACGACGGCGACACGACTCTCCAAGACCTCACCATCAGCAAGATCGTTGATGGGAAGTTCTCGCCTGTCCCGCGTTCATAAGGGATTCTTGGTTTTCGCCGCTCGCGGCGTTGCACTCAATTGGCAACGCCGCGAGCGGCGAAAATTCTCGAGGGGGGCCGATGCTTGAGTTGTTCGCTCAGTCCGAAACGGCCCAGTTCGGGCAGTTCTTGCTCCTCGGGCTTGTCCTCGGATCGCTCTACGCCCTCATCGCACTCGGCTACACGATGGTCTACGGGATCATCGAGCTCATTAACTTCGCGCACGGCGACCTGTTCATGCTCGGGTCGTTTCTGGCGTTGCAACTGTCCGCGTGGTGGTTGCGGTATGTTGTCGGCGACGCGAACAGTGCCGGGGCGGTGATCGGGCTACTTTTCGTGATGCTTTTGGTGACTCCCCTCGCCTGTGCTGCCTTGAACGTCGCCACCGATCGCGTGATCTACAAGCCTCTCCGAAGTTCCCCCAAACTGACGGTCATCGTGTCCGCAATCGGGGTGAGCTTCATCTTCATGAACGTCGGTCTCTTCTGGATGGGCGCGACACCTGTTAAATTCCCCGACTTGATCCCAGACACCAACCTCACTCCCGACACCGGCGTTGTGGTCACCTGGAAAGACGTCATGGTGATTGGCGTGACCATCCCCGCGATGATCGCCCTGACGCTGTTCGTAAAGTTCACTTCGCTCGGAAAAGCCATGCGGGCGACAGCTCAGAACCCGACCGCGGCGCAGCTCATGGGCATCAACGTTGACCGCGTGATTGCCGTGACGTTCGCCATCGGCGGGGCGTTGGCTGGTGTCGCGTCGGTGGTGTATGGGCTGTACATCAAGGCGGTCGAGTATCAGATGGGCTTTCAGAACGGGCTGTACGCGTTCACGGCGGCTGTGCTGGGCGGCATCGGAAACATCCCCGGTGCGGTGCTGGGCGGTCTTGTGATTGGCGTGGTCGGTGAACTCGGCAAGGCCTACGTCGGGGCGAAGTGGAGCGAAGCACTGATCTTCGGAATCCTGATTCTCGTGCTGTTGTTCCGACCGACGGGTCTGCTCGGTGCCCGTATCAGGGAGAAGGTATGACTTCGCTCCGGTCGTGGGTTCCCGCCCTGTTCGCGCTGCTGGCCATCTACCCGTTTCTTCCGTTTGCCGAGGCCAACCGCGGTGAGCAGTTCACCATCTTGTTCATCTACGCGATTCTTGCGCTGGGTTTGAACGTCGTCATCGGTTACACCGGCCTGTTGCATCTCGGCATCGCCGCGTTCTTCGGCATCGGGGCGTACACCGTTGGCATCCTAACCGTGCCGTTCTTCCCGTTTCAACAGAGCTTCCTGGTCGCAGCCATTGCCGCAACCCTTCTCGCGGCCTTCGTTGGGGTCGTCACCACCGCACCCATCCTGCGACTGCGTGGGGATTATCTCGCGCTCGTGACACTCGGATTCGGGCTCATCACGCTTTACGCCATACGCAACCTCGACGCAATCACCGAGGGAACGAAGGGGTTGAACCCGATCGAGGCCGGACCGATTCCGGGCGTCGCGGAAGACGTCGACTTGAGTTCTCTGAAGGTGAATTCCGAGTGGGGCGTGCGGTGGTACAAGTACCCGTACCTGTACTTCCTCGCGCTGGGCACGCTCGGAATGGTGATGGTGTTCCTGCGGAATCTGGAACGCTCTCGGCTCGGGCGCGCGTGGATCGCGTTGCGGGAAGACGAACTCGCGGCTTCGTGCATGGGGCTGAACCCGGCCCGCCTCAAGCTATCGGCGATCGCGATTGGTGCGGGGCTGGCGGGGTTGGCGGGTGCGTTCTATGCGATGGCCCTCCGCACGACCGGCAACCCGCAGGGATACGACTTCACGCTGTCGATGATTATGGTCTGCTGCGTGATTCTTGGCGGACTCGGCAACCGGCCCGGGGTGCTGCTTGGCGTCTTCCTACTCATGGGGTTCGACCGCATAGCCACGAACATGCTGGATAACCTGATTCAGGAGCAGATCGGCACCGGCGGCTCGAATTACCTGAAGGTCAGCGGGTGGAAGCTCTCCATCTTCGGGATGGTGCTGATCTTGATGATGCGGTTCCGACCGGCGGGGTTGCTTCCGGAAAAGCGAGTTGCGTGCGAACTCAGCGAGGGGGTAGGGGAGAGGGGCGAGGAGACAGTAAATACCAAGCCGGGAACGGGATGATCGTCACCCTGCAGCGTGTCTTTTCTATCCCCTTCCCCCTATCCCCTACCCCCTATGTCAGTGTTGAAGATTGAAAAACTGACGATGCGGTTCGGCGGCATCACCGCGGTGAACGCTGTCGATCTCACCATTGAGCAAGGGCAGATCTTCTCCGTGATCGGTCCGAACGGAGCCGGCAAGACGACCGTCTTCAACGCGGTCACCGGCATCTACGAACCGACCGAAGGCCGGGTTCTTTTCGAGGATCGACCGCTCGTGAAGCCGATCGCCGCGAGGACGATCGCGTTCGCGGCGGCGGTCGGGCTGTTCGCGGGGGTCGTGTTCGCGACGCTCGCGGTGAACATCGAAACGCTGTGGCAGACGGCGATTCGCGACAACTTCGAGCGGAAGAAGGCGTTCCCGTGGGGCAAGGCATTCGACGACGCGGGCCAGCACTTCGCCGACCGTAGCAAGCGTGCCGGTCTCGGCTTTGGTTTGGGATTGTTCATCGGCGTTGCGGGTACACTGGCGAGTTGGCGACGTAGCCGACACGCTCCCGATAACATCTCGCAGCAAGGCATCGGTCGCACGTTCCAGAACATTCGGCTGTTCCACGCCATGACTGCCATCGAGAACGTTCTGGTCGGCATGACCCACTCGATGAAGTCGCATCCGATTCTGGGCGCACTCAATCTTGCGCCGCACCGGCGAGAAGAACGCGACACAGAGAAGCAAGCGGCCGAGTTGCTGGCGTTCGTCGGGTTGGCTGGGAAGCACAACGAACTCGCGAAAAACCTGCCTTACGGCGATCAACGACGCCTCGAAATCGCTCGCGCGCTCGCCACAAAGCCGAAGTTGCTGTTGCTCGATGAGCCCGCCGCCGGCATGAACCCGAGCGAGACCGCCGACCTAATGACGCTGATTCGCAAGATTCGCGATCGTGGCGTGACGGTGTTGCTGATCGAACACCACATGAACCTCGTGATGGGCATTTCAGATCGCGTCGCGGTGTTGGACTACGGCGTGAAGATCGCCGAGGGCAGTCCTGCTGATGTGAGCCGTGATCCGAAGGTGATCGAAGCGTATCTGGGCAAGGAGGAAGTGACGTGAGTTCCGCCTTGCTCGAAGTGACCGATCTCGAAGCGGGCTACGGTCCAATTAACGTGCTGCACAAGCTGTCGCTGCGAGTTGATCGCGGCGAGATTGTCGCCATGATCGGCGCGAACGGTGCCGGCAAAACGACGACGCTGATGTGTCTTTCCGGTGTGGTGCGTGCCCGTGCTGGCAAGATCGCATTCGAGGGCCGCGACCTCGTAGCCGATCGCGTTCCCGCTCACGACATCGTGAAACTCGGGCTGGCACAGTCGCCGGAGGGCCGCAAGATTTTCTCGCGGCTCACGGTGCTGGAAAACCTGGAGATGGGCGCGTTCACTCGTTCCGACAAGGACGGCGTGAAGGCCGACATCGAGAAGGCGTTCGTCATGTTTCCGATTCTGCGGGAACGGCAACATCAGGCTGGTGGCTTGCTGTCGGGTGGTCAGCAGCAGATGCTCGCGATCGCGCGTGCGCTGATGGCACGCCCGAAGCTGTTGCTGCTCGATGAACCGTCGCTGGGGCTTGCTCCGCAGATCGTGGTGCAGATCTTTGACGTCATCAAGGAGTTGAACAAGGCGGGGGTGTCGGTGCTGTTGGTGGAGCAGAACGCCCGGATGGCGTTGAAGGTGGCACACCGCGGTTACGTTCTGGAAACGGGCCGCATCACGTTCACGGACAAGGCCGACGTGCTGTTGAACGACCCTCGCATCCGAGCCGCGTACCTTGGGGAGTGACGCTCACTGCCGAAACTTTCGCACAACGAAGTAGACGCCATTCGCCAGCAGAATCAGACTTGGGTAGACGACCACCGCGACAATTGCATCGACGAGCCAAGTGAGATCGAACGCCACTCCCAGACCGAGCGACACGCCGAGCAGCAGCAACCCACCCGCCACAATCATGAGGCAACCGACCGCTTGCCCGCGTTGCGGGTCTGGTCCGCGATGCGGAGCGAGCAGCACGAACACGATGCCGAGGAAGTAGAGCGTCAGCAGCACGCCAGCAACGATTGCCATAAGTCTAAGATGCCTGTGGTTGCGAGAATTTGCGGAGTGGATTAGTATTCTGGTGAACTGAGGTAAGCCATGACAACCGCAGCAAATCAACTTCTCCAAACCCTACTCCAACTCACTCCTGCGGATCGAGCAGAACTCGCCGCGCAACTCTTGGAAAGCCTCGATTCGGAAATTGATGACTCCGCCAGCGAAGCGTGGGACAAAGAGATTCAACAGCGGATCGAAGACGTGCGAAGCGGTCGCGTGAAGACCGTGCCCTGGTCCCAGGCGCGAGTACAGATCCGATCAGAATCCTGCTGAAATGACAGGGCATCTCAACGCTTTACATCAGAGGAAGAGATCTCATCTTTAGCGACGGGTATTGAATCTCCACAACGGTAAAGGCTGGGGCACATCCCGGATGCGTCTCGAAACCAACTAGCCATCGTTCAAAGGGATGCACATCACCTGAGGCCTCATAGACCACTCGTACTGGGGTGTGTTCATCTGCAATCGACGTCCGCCTCTGAAGAAAAGCCAAGGCTCGCCGGATTGCTTCTTGCTCATCCATTGAGGGGTCTCCAGCACGCACGAAATGTATCGCCACTTGCTCACCCCAGACCGCAGCGTTTCACGGCGGCGTCGAGGATCATGCCGACGAGTTGCGGATACGTCAGACCCATGCGGTACGCCAGGAACACGATGTCGCCGGACTCGGGGTTCAGCCCCGGCAACGGATTGATCTCCAGGAAGTACGGGATGCCGTCGCGAATGCGGAAGTCAGCACGCGCGACATCGCGACAACCGAGCCCCGCGAAGATCGCCAACGCATCGCCTTCCACGGCACGAATCACACTCGCAGGCAAGTTCGCTGGCGCTTCGTACTCGACGGTTGCTTCCCAGTTGCGTTTCACTTCGAGGCTATAAACGAAGTGTTCGTTCGCGGTCTTCGGGATTACTCGCATCACGCCGAGCGGTTCCGGCGGGTCGTTGCCCACAATGCCGACCGTCACTTCTTCGCCCGCGATGAACTCCTCCACTAACACGGGTTGGTGATAGTTTCGCCACAGTTCCACGACTGTCGGCCCGAACTCTTCCACTGTGCGAATCACGCAGCGGTTGCGGATACCCTTGCTCGATCCTTCGCACGTCGGCTTCGCGATCACTGGCAACGGCAACCCCGCTTCTTCCAGCACAGGCCGGAACTCGGCACAGTCGCCGTCATAGTCGCCGGGCGGCGGGGCCAGCGTGATACCCTTCGGAACGGTCAGCCCTAGCGACTCCGCGAACCGGCGAGTCATGTCTTTGTCGAGGGCGACAGCGAGTGCCAGCGGATCGGAACCGGTGTACGGCACGCCGAGCATTTCGCACACGGCCGGCACGCGAGCTTCGCGTGAACGCGAGATGCCAGAGCCTTCGGCGAAGTTGAACACGAGATCGGGCGGATTGCGGAGAAGGCTTTCGATGAGTGGCCGACCGTTGCCGAGTTCGCTCGCGGTGTGGCCGAGCGAACGGAAGACGTCGGCGATGGCCTTCACGGTGATCGGCGAGTCGAACTCTTCGTGGATGTCGTCGGGGGCGTCAGCGGGTGCGGGGCCGGCCGGCTTCAGGTCGAACGCGATACCAATGTGCATGGAAGACTCCGGAACGGCGGCGGGGGCAGAAGCCCCCGAGTGAACGTATACCGGAGTTGGGGGTTCGATGCAACGCAAGGCTCCTGAAGCGGCCTCCGGTTTTCGTCTACTTTTTGCGTCTTCGTCGTGCCTTTTTGTGGCAATTGTGCTTTAATGCGTGTCCTGCCCAGCTTCGGGCTGCCACCGGAGCCACTATGCCGGCTATCCGTTATTTCTCCGTTGTCGCAATCCTGATCGCTCCTGCCGTGGCACACGCTGCGGATGAGGTTGATTATGGCCGCGACATTCGACCAATTCTGTCGAACAAGTGCTTCAAGTGTCACGGTCCCGCGACACAGAAGGCCAAGCTCCGTCTCGATGATCGCGCCGCCGCGATCGGGAAGGATGCCATCACACCCGGCAAGCCCGAGGCGAGCGAACTCCTCAAGCGGTTGACGCTGCCCGATTCCGACGAACGCCGGATGCCCCCTGTCGAGATCGGTGACCGCCTCACGCCGGAACAGATCGCGAAACTCACCGCGTGGATCAAACAAGGCGCGGAGTACAAACCGCACTGGGCGTTCATCGCTCCGAAGCGGCCAGCCGTTCCTGCGACCAAGACAGCACTTCCAAACCCGATCGATGCGTTCGTTCAGGCGAAGCTGAGTGACAACGGGCTGTCACTGTCGCCGGAAGCCGACAAGGCCACGCTGATTCGCCGTGTCACGCTCGACCTCACTGGGTTGCTGCCGACGCCGAAAGAAGTCGATGACTTCCTGAAAGACACCTCGCCGCAGGCTTACGAAACGGTGGTGAATCGGTTGCTCGCGTCGCCGCACTACGGCGAACGCCAAGCACGTCACTGGCTCGATCTTGCACGCTACGCCGACAGCAACGGCTACACCATCGACGGCGCTCGCTCCATCTGGCCATACCGCGATTGGGTCATCAAGGCACTCAACGACGACATGCCGTTCAGTCAGTTCACCACCGAACAACTCGCCGGCGATCTGCTGCCGAAGGCGACCAACGACCAAAAGGTGGCGACGGGCTTCCACCGCAACACGTCGTTCAACGAGGAAGGCGGCACCGACGCCGAGCAGTTCCGCGTCGAACGCACGGTTGATCGGGCGAATACGACTGCTGCCGTGTGGCTTGGCCTCACCGCTGGCTGTGCGCAGTGTCACGACCACAAGTACGACCCCGTTTCGCAGAAGGACTACTACCGCCTGTATGCGTTCTTCGACTCGTGCGACGAACCGACGATGCCGATTGGCGGCTCGCCGGATCTGGAAGAGACGATCACGAAGTTGAAGCACATGGAGGCGTACATCCAGAAGAACGGCGGCAGTCGCGAAGACATCGCCGTCGTGCAGGCACAGATCAAGCGGTTGCAGGGGAAGGTGCCGACGACGCTCGTGATGCGAGAACGTCCGAAGCAGCGTGAGACGCACGTTCAGATTCGCGGCGACTTCCTTCGCAAAGGCGACGTGGTGCAACCGGCGTATCCGACGGCGATCAGTGCCGTGATCGGCTCGCCTGGCAAGTTGTCACGGCTCGATCTCTCGAAGTGGCTCACATCGGCCGAGAATCCGTTGACGGCTCGCGTGACGGTGAACCGCGAATGGCAGAAGTTCTTCGGGCGTGGCATCGTGGAAACGGAGAACGACTTCGGTTTGCAGGGCAGTTTCCCGACGCACCCTGAGTTGCTCGACTGGCTCGCGGTGGAGTTCCGCGAACGCGGTTGGTCGTTCAAGACGTTGCACAAGCTCATCGTGATGTCCGCAACCTATCGGCAATCTTCGGCGGCGCGTGCCGACATTGCCCAGAAGGATCCCCGCAATCTGCTGCTTGGTCGGCAAACACGGTTACGCCTCGAAGCGGAAATCATCCGCGATGCGTCGCTGTGTGCCAGTGGCCAGTTCAGCCCGAAGGTTGGCGGCCCCGGGGTGTTTCCACCGCAGCCGAAGGAAGTGTTCCTGTTCACGCAGAGCAATCACGCCTGGGTGGAAAGCACGGGTCCGGAACGTTTCCGTCGCGGCATGTACACCTACATCTGGCGGCAATCGCAGCACCATCTGCTGACGACGTTCGACGCTGCGGACGCACAGACGGCCTGCACGAAACGCAACCGCAGCAACACGCCGTTGCAGGCGTTGCACATGGCGAACGACCCGGTGTTCGCGGAGTTGGCGAGCTACCTCGGCAAGCGAATCGAGAAGGAAGGCCCGACCGACGACGCGGGCAAGATTGCGTTCGCGTTCCGGGTGTGTTTCTCGCGTAACCCGTCATCGACCGAAGCCGAGCGTGTGCTGGCGTATCTCGACGCGAAGCGCAAGGCCGACCCAAAGACTGCTTGGGTAGCCGTGGCCCGCGTGCTGATGAACCTCGACGAGTTCATCACACGGGAGTGATTTGTTTTTAGCCGCGGATGCGGCGACGGATGGTAGCCAGGGGGTGGAGCGAGTCTTCGAGCGCAACCCCTGGAAGCCGACGATATACAGAACGCCAAGCCCCGGAGGGGCGACAGAACGATGCGACTCACGACCGACGATCTTCCCGAAATCGAGGACGTGACCGCAGACCAGCTTGAAC
Source organism: Planctomycetota bacterium (assembly GCA_021413735.1). Lineage (GTDB taxonomy): Bacteria > Planctomycetota > Planctomycetia > Gemmatales > Gemmataceae > Gemmata. The sequence continues at coordinate 45,527 of JAIOPV010000109.1, read as the reverse complement.
AGATATTGACGGAAGAGACGTTCGGAAAATTCGCTGTGTTGTCTGCGTCTGAGGAAGCGTTTATCCAGGTAGCTTGTATGTGGGAGCCAGGAGAAGTGTCCGCGAGGTTTCTCCGGGAGACGGGTTCCACTCCTTTCCGATTGGAGTATCGCGCTCCGGCGGGAGATCTTCTCGTTGCTGACGGGCATCTGACCATAGCCCAAATCACGCAAGCGTTTCTGGAATACCTCCATTGCGATGGATCGTGGAAGTCGCGGTTCACATGGTCGGTCGTCGACGATTGAAACTTCTGTCGCCCCTCCGGGGCTTGGGTGATTGGCTGGTTCGCGTTTTTGGATTTACGTTTGCGTTTCCAGGGGTTGCGCTTCGCTCCACCCCTGGCTACCATCCGACGCCCTTCCAGGGCTGAAATCAAATGCAAATACACGACATTGACAACGCATTGACACTCGCCCGCACGCGGCGGCACTTCTTCCACGATTGCGGCGTTGGCGTCGGGTCGATGGCGCTCGCGTCGCTGCTCGCACGCGATTCGCAGGCGTCAACCGAACGCAAAGACCCGCTCGTACCGAAGAAGTCGCACTTTCCCGCGAAGGCCAAGGCCGTCATTTACCTGTTCATGGCCGGTGCGCCGAGCCAACTCGAACTCTTCGAGCCGAAACCGAAGCTCAACGAACTCAGCGGCCAGAAGGTGCCCGAGTCGTTCACCAACGGCAAACGGTTCGCCTTCATCAAAGGCGACGCCAAGATCCTCGGCTGTGCCCGCAAGTTCAACAAAGCCGGCAAGTGCGGCATGGACATCAGTGAGTTGCTGCCGCATCACGCCGAAGTCGCCGACGAACTGTGCTGGATTCGCAGCATGAAGACGGACGTGTTCAACCACGGCCCGGCGAAGTGCTTCATCAACACTGGCTCGCCGCAGTTTGGTAGACCGAGCATGGGTGCCTGGCTCACGTATGGCCTCGGCTCCGAATGCGACAGTTTGCCTGGGTTCGTGGTGCTGCAGTCGGGGCCACGGGGTCCGCGTGGTGGCGCGAGCCTGTACGGGTCGGGCTTCCTGCCGAGCGTGTATCAGGGCGTGCCGTTCCTTCGCGGCTCAAGTCCCATTCTCGACCTCGCACCGCCTCCTGGCGTCGACATTGCGAAGCAGGGTGAGTTCGTCGATGCCGTGAAGGATCTGAACAAGCTGCGACTCGACGCGACCGGCGACCCCGAAATCGAGACGCGCATCGCGGCTTACGAGATGGCGTATCGGATGCAGACGTCGGCTCCGGAACTGACCGATCTGTCGAAGGAGCCGCAGAAGGTTCTCGATATGTACGGCGTCACGCCGGGGAAGCCGAGCTTCGGCACGAACTGCCTGCTGGCTCGTCGGCTGGTTCAACGCGGCGTGCGGTTCGTGCAGCTCTATCACACCGACTGGGACATGCACGGCGGCAGCCTGGACCTCACGAAACCGCTCGACAGCATTTGCAAGGAAGTCGATCGGCCGTGTGCGGCGCTCATCAAAGACCTGAAGCGAATGGGGCTGCTGGACAGCACGATTGTCGTGTGGGGTGGCGAGTTCGGCCGCACACCGATGGGCGAGAGCCGCGAAACGATCGGTCGCGACCACCACATCGACGCCTACACAATGTGGGTCGCCGGCGGCGGCTTCAAGCCCGGTCTGCTCTACGGGCAGTCGGATGAGATCGGTTACAACGTGACGGAGAACCCGGTTCACGTTCACGATTTGCAGGCGACGATCCTCAACCAGATGGGGATGGACCACACGAAGCTGACGTTCCGCTTCCAGGGCCGCGACTACCGCTTAACCGATGTTCACGGCAACGTGGTGAAAGAGATTTTGGTTTAATTGGCGGCGTTAAGGGGCCATCTCAACTTCGGAAGCCCGTGGTGATTCCGTGGGAATTCGGACGGCTTTTTGAGTTGACTTCACCCCAATCCTGTGTGATTATCCGAGTTGTCGGGGCGAACGCGATGAGAACGCGACCTGTCGATTTCTCATCCACCCAGTTGACGGTATCCCACCAAAATCACCGGATCACCCGGTACCCGCCACACCCCGATTGCGTTGCTTCCCACCTTCTGCTCCGTTCCTTTCGTTTGAGGGCGAACCATGCTGCGGTTCCTCGGCGCATCTCACAAGTTCTGTGATGGCGGCACTCGCCGCGACTTCCTGCAAATCGGTGCATTCGGCGCTGGCCTCACGCTGGCCGACATGCTCCACGCTCGCACCGCTTCGGCGGCGACAGCCAAGAAACAAGCCTCGCGGTCGAACAAGGCCGCGATCATGATTTACCTGCCCGGTGGCCCGTCGCACATGGATATGTACGACCTCAAGCCCGAGGCACCCGTCGAGTTCAAGGGTGAATTCAACCCGATCAAGACGAACGTGACCGGCGTTGAAATCTGCGAACACTTCCCGATGCAAGCCAAGATGTGGGACAAGCTCGCCTGCGTCCGCTCGGTTGTGTCGGTTGATGAACACAGCGACACTCTCGTGATGACCGGCTACCCGGATCGCGTCAACCGCATCGCCGATCACCCGTGCTTCGGCTCCGTCGTGTCGAAGTTGCGTTCCGAGAGCAACGGAGCTGTGCCGCCATTCGTTTCGCTGCGTGGCATGAGCCGCGGCACAGAGCCGGGTTACCTCGGCATCGCGCATCGTCCGTTCACCCCAAGCGGTCAGGGCAACTCGAACCTGAAGATGGCCAACGGCGTGACCGTCGATCGCCTCGACGACCGCAAGAACCTGCTCACGAGCTTCGACGACACCCGTCGTGAGATTGACGCCAGCGGCACCATGCTCGGCATGGACTCCTACACCGAGAAGGCCATCGAAATGGTGACGGCTGGCGTTGTTCGCAACGCTCTCGACATCCGCAAGGAAGACCAGAAGGTTCAGGAACGATACAAGGGCGTCGAGCAGTTCCTCACCGCTCGTCGGCTCGTCGAAGCTGGCGTCGGTTGCGTCACGCTGAGCATCGGCGGCTGGGACACGCACGGCCAGAACTTCCAGACCTTGAAGAAGCAGCTTCCTCAGGTTGACCGTGGCATTGCGAACCTGATCCAAGACCTTCACGATCGCGGCATGGGCGACGACGTGATTACGGTGATGTGGGGCGAGTTCGGCCGCACACCGAAGGTGAACATGAACGCGGGCCGCGACCACTGGAGCCCGGTGATGGGTGCCATGATCGCTGGCGGCGGGCTGAAGATGGGGCAAGCGGTCGGGGCCAGCACCGCGAAGGGCGAGCGACCCAAGGATCGCCCGGTGACTGTGCCGCAACTGCTGAGCACGATCTACCGCCAACTCGACATCGACCCAGCAATGACGTTCCCGAACGGCGCTGGTCGCCCGATGTACATTCTCGACGACCGCGATGTCGTGAAAGAACTCATTAGTTGATCCGCTTCGAAGCTGGCATTTCACCGTTTGGGGCGGTACAAATGAATCGCCCCGAACGGTATCCCGTCGAACCTCTGCGGACGTTCGGGCTCTTCTTCACTGAGGCAGATTCATGCTGCTCGCACCCCGAAAGCTCGCGTTCCTTGTCTTCGCGAGTTTGGCCGTCGTTGTTTCCGGTTGCGGCTCAAACAACTCCGGCAAGATCAATGGGAAGTGGAAACTCGTGTCGGCCCCTGGGTTTGACGAACAAGCCAAGATGATGGAGGCGTTCAAGGCGTATGTGTATTTCGAGTTCAAGGAAGACGGGACGGTCACTGTTGGGGCTGGCTTCACCGACCCCACGATGCAGGAGATGATCGCCAAATCCGGCGAGAAGACCAGCATGTCCGGAAAGTACAAACTCCTGAATGGAGACGATGTCGAGTTTTCGGGATTGAATGATCCCAAGAAAGGCGGAGGACTCTTCGGGAAAGGCGACCAAAGCCGCTTGAAGATCCAGATCGACGGTGACAATATGACGATCACGGGGACCGACGGAACTGGGAAACTGACTCGTTTGAAGGCGGACGCCGCCCCCGCAGAGACACCAAAAGTCGTCGAGACTCCCAAGCCCGGAAACCCGCCGAAAAAGAAGTAAACTGGGACGCTGCGTTTGTTGTTCCAACGGGCACCGGAAATTCCGGTGCCCACATCGCCCTCGGGCGACGCTCACCCTGCCCGCCAGAATCACCTCCCGTCGGAGCTGCCAATGACTCGCTTCCTGCTCACCGCTGCCGTCGCATTACTCTCAGCCGCTGCCGCGACTGCTCAGGCTCCCAAACCCGTGACGGCAATCACCGCGTTCCCAACCAGCCTCAAGCTCAAGGGAATGGACGACGCGCCACAACTGCTCATCACCGGCAAACAAGCTGACGGTCGCGAAGTCGATTTGTCGGGCGCTGCGACCTACACCGCATCCGATCTCAAGGTGGTTCGCGTCGAGCCGAACGGTCGGGTATTCCCGGTTGGGAACGGTTCCGCAGAGATCACCGCGACGTTCGAGGGCAAGACGATTCGCGTGGCGGTCACTGCTGAGAAGATGGAAGCACCGCTGCCCCTGAACTTCCCGAATCACGTTGTGCCGATCTTCACGAAACTCTCGTGCAGTTCCGGCGGCTGTCACGGAAAGATCGCGGGACAGAACGGTTTCCGCCTCTCGCTCCTCGGCTTCGATCCGCAGTTCGATTACGAGAATCTGCTGAAGGAAGGTCGTGGTCGCCGCGTGTTCCCGGCTTCGCCGGAAGCCAGCTTGCTTCTCACGAAGATGAGCGGAACCGCTGCTCACGGTGGCGGCAAGAAGACCGAAGTCGGCAGCGAAGAATACAAGATCGTTCGGCGGTGGATCGCGTCTGGCCTGCCGTATGGCACGCCGAGCGACCCAACCGTCACGAAGATCACGATTCACCCGGAGAGCCGTGTTGTCGAACGCAAGGGTCGGCAACAGGTCGCCGTGCACGCTCACTTCTCGGACGGCACAGTCGAAGACGTGACCCGCCGGGCACAGTACGAAAGCAACGATGCTGACATTGCAAGCGTGAATGAAGCCGGCGTCGTGACCACTCAAGCCATGACTGGCCAGGCCGCCGTGATGGCGCGCTTCAACGGTAACGTCGCGGTGTTCCGTGCGATCGTCCCGCGACCCGGCGACGTGGTGAAGTTCGACTTCCCCGAGCAAACGGTTGTCGACAAGGCGACCGCGAACAAGTGGAAGGAACTGAACATCACGCCGTCGGAACTGTGCAGCGATGAAGTGTTCATCCGCCGCGTGTACCTCGATGTGTGCGGCACGCTGCCGAACCCGGCGGACGTTGCTGCGTTCCTGGCGAGCAAAGACTCGAAGAAGCGTGACAAGCTCGTCGATAGCCTGTTGGAGACACCCGAATACGCCTACTTCTTCGCGAACAAGTGGGCCGACATCCTGCGCGTGAAGCGCCGCAATCAGGCCGATCGTGCTTACGGCACGTTCGCGTTCCACACCTGGATTCGTGAGTCGATCGCGGCCGACAAGGGCTACGACGACTTCGCACGTGACATCGTGTGTGCGATCGGCGACGAGTCGAAGTCGCCGACGACGGTGTGGTACAAGGAAGTGAAGACGCCCGAGAACTTCGTCGATGACGTGAGCCAGGTGTTCCTGGGGCAGCGCCTCGCGTGTGCGAACTGTCACCACCACCCATACGAAAAGTGGAGCCAGGACGATTACTGGGGCTTCGCCGCGTTCTTCGCTCGCGTCGGCACGAAGACGGTTCAGATTCCGGGCCGCATTCAGCAGAACAACCAGCAGAACCAACGGCAGATTCTGTTCGTGAAAACCTCTGGCAATGTGCAGAACAAGCGCACGGGCCAGACGGCTCCGATGAAGCCGCTCGACGGCGAGCCGATGACCCCCGGCACCGACGAAGACCCCCGCCAGAAGTTCGCCGACTGGATGACGAGCCCGAAGAATCCGTTCTTCGCGAAGGCCGTGGCGAACCGTTACTGGGCTCACTTCTTCGGTCGCGGCATCGTTGACCCGCTCGACGACATGCGAATCACGAACCCGCCGTCGAATCCCGAACTGCTCGAAGCGCTCGCACAGAACCTGATCGATAACAAGTACAGCCTGAAGGCGCTCGTGAAGACGATTTGCAAGAGCCGCACGTATCAGTTGTCGTCGATGCCGAACGACTTCAACTCGGCCGACAAGCAATCGTTCGCCCGCTACTATCCGAAGCGTCTGCAAGCGGAAGTGCTGTTCGACGCCGTGTGCAAGTTGACCGACAGCCCGACCGTGTTCCCAGGCCTGCCGTCGGACAAGTTCTCGCCGAACCGTGCGATCATGCTGCCAGACGAGTCGTTCGCGTCGTACTTCCTGGACGTGACCGGCCGCCCGCAGCGTATCAGTGCGTGCGAGTGCGAACGGGTAAACGAGGCAAGTCTCGCCATGACGCTGCACCTGCTGAACAGTCAGGAAGTGCAGGACAAGATTGCTCGCGCCGGCGCTCGTGCCGAGCAGATCGCGAAGGACCCACGTCCCGACGCCGAGAAGGTGACGGAGTTGTTCGTCGTGGCAGTCGGCAGCAAACCGAGCGAGGACAAGTTGAAACTGGCCCTTGAGCACATCGAGAAGCACAAGGCCGCAAAGACCACAAAGATGGCGTATGAGAACATCATCTGGGCGCTGCTGAACAGCAAGGGCTTCCTGTTCAATCAATAAGATGGTGAGCCGAGTCTGTGATTTCTTCGCCGCTTGCGGCGTAGCGCTCCATGGAGCGCTACGCCGCAAGCGGCGAATCCCATTTTTTGGCAGAGGCTTGTATGCCTGGGCGTGTCGTGGTTGTCGGCGGCGGCGTGGTCGGGGCGTGCTCTGCGTATTACCTCGCGAAAGCGGGCTGGCATGTCACCGTCGTCGATCGAGCAAAGTTCGGAGCGGCTTGCTCGCACGCCAACTGCGGCTACGTCTGCCCGAGTCACGTACTGCCGCTCGCGGTGCCGGGTGCCATCACGTCCACGCTGAAGACGCTCTTCCATCGCAACTCGCCGTTGAAGGTGCGGCCGGGGGTCGTGCTGCGAAACCTCAGCTGGTTCCTCGGCTTCGCCCGTCGCTGCAATCAACGCGACATGCTCGCCACGGGTCGCAGCATCCAGGCGCTCTTGAACTCGTCGCGCGCCCTGTACGACCAATTGCTGCAGGACGAACACATTTCGTGCGAATGGGAAACGAAGGGGCTGCTCTTCGTGTTTCAGACGCCGAAGCACTTCGAGCATTACGCCCACACCGACGAGCTGCTCAGTCACGAGTTCGCGATGCCCGCCAAGCGTTTCGACTCGTCGGAACTGGCGGCACTGGAACCGGCCCTGAAGCCGGGTATGGCTGGCGGCTACCTCTATCAGTCCGATGCCCACCTGCGGCCAGACAAGCTCATGTCGGAGTTGCGTCGCGTGCTGGTCGGGCTCGGCGTCGAGATTCGCGAGAACTGCACGGTCAGCGGCTTCGTGAAATCGGGCAATACCGCGACCGCCCTTCGCACGAACACCGGCGATATCGTGGCGGATCAGGTCGTGATTGCAACCGGAGCGTGGGCACCGCTGTTGAACGCGGAACTCGGTTGCCGCATCCCGATTCAGCCTGGGAAGGGTTACTCGCTCACGATGCCGCGACCAGCAGTGTGCCCGACATATCCTTTGATCTTCGAGGAACACCGCGTTGCTGTCACGCCGTTCGCGTCAGGGTATCGGCTCGGTTCGACGATGGAGTTCGCGGGCTACGACGACAGCATGAACCGTTCCCGACTGTCAATTCTCACGGACGCGGCGAAGCACTATCTGCGTGATCCGCTGGCGGAACCAGTGCAAGAAGAATGGTGGGGCTGGCGACCGATGACGTTCGACGGCTTGCCAGTGATCGACCGCAGCCCGGTAATGTCGAATGTGCTGATCGCGGCGGGGCACAACATGCTCGGGCTGTCGATGGCGACTGCGACGGGGAAGCTCGTGTCGGAAATGCTCGGCGCGGGGAAGACGCACATCGACCCCGCACCGTATGGGTTGAGCCGGTTCGGTTGACCTCAATCCGCGACGCGCTTCGTGATTCCGCCGAACGCATCAATGCGGCGATCGCGGAAGAACGGCCAGTTTCGCCGCACGTCTTCCATGTGCTTCCGCGAACACTCCACGACCAGCACTTCCTCCTTGTCGTGGCTCGCCTTCGCGATCACCCGCCCAAACGGGTCGCTCACGAACGAGCCGCCCCAGAACTCCAGCCCCTCACCCACGATGATCTCGTGCCCTACGCGGTTCACGCCGCAAACGTAGGTGCCGTTCGCGATGGCGTGGCCCCGCATGCTCGTTTCCCAAGCGGAATGCTGTGCCTCGCCGAACTCCGCCTTCTCGCGGGGGTGCCAGCCGATCGCCGTGGGGTAGAAGATCACTTCCGCCCCCATGAGTGCCGTCAGCCGCGCGGCCTCCGGATACCACTGATCCCAGCACACGAGCGTGCCGACCTTTGCCTGCGGGGTTGAGAACACTTTGAAGCCGAGGTCGCCCGGCGTGAAATAGAATTTTTCGAGGAACAGCGGGTCGTCCGGAATGTGCATCTTGCGGTAAATGCCGAGGAGTTCGCCCTTGGCATCGTGAACTGTCGCCGTGTTGTGATACACCCCTGGCATCCGCTTCTCGAACAGCGAACCGACCACGACGACGCCATTCTTTTTGGCCGCAGCTGCGAGGCGAGATTCGCTTGGTCCCGGAATCGGTTCCGCGAGATCGAAGAGTGCGATGTCTTCCTTCTGGCAGAAATACTCGCCAGTGAACAGCTCCGGCAGGCACACGATCTGTGCCCCCTTCTTCGCGGCGTCGGCAATCGCTGCTTCGGCTTTCGCGAGGTTGGCTTCCTTATCCGCCGTAATTCGCATCTGCACGGCTGCGATGGTAAACGTATCCGACATGGCTGGTTTTGCGTGGGTTGTTGTTCGGTGGTCGTTGGTTCTTCGCCCGCAGTATGTTATACCAATCGGGGAATTCCTCCGAACACAACCAACGTCCCACAACCCACGCACCACTCCCATGTCGAGCGAAAAGAACATCACGAGCGTCTTGAAGGAAACCCGCGTCTTCCCGCCGTCGCCCGAATTCGTCGCTGCGGCTCACGTCGATGCGAAGGAACGTGACCGCCTCGCGGAGTGGGCCAAGAACGATCCGGATGCCTTCTGGGCCGAACAAGCCAAGACGCTGCACTGGACGAAGCCCTGGACGCAGGTTCTCGACTGGAGCAACGCCCCGCACGCCAAGTGGTTCGTCGGCGCTCAGATCAACGCCAGTGATAACTGCATCGACCGGCACCTCGCGACCCGCGGCAACAAGGCCGCCATCATCTTCGAAGGCGAACCGGGCGACAGCCGCACGATCACGTACCAGCAACTCCACCGCGAAGTGTGCAAGTTCGCGAACGCCTTGAAATCGCTGGGCGTGGTGAAAGGCGACCGCATCACGATCTACATGCCGATGGTGCCCGAAGCCGCGATCGCGATGCTCGCCTGTGCCCGCATCGGGGCGATGCACTCGGTCGTGTTCGGTGGCTTCTCGGCGGACGCCGTCGCGGATCGCAACAACGACGCCGCGAGCAAGCTCATCATCACGGCCGACGGCGGCTGGCGTCGCGGTAAGGTGATTCCGCTGAAGACGAACGTCGATGAGGCCCTCGCGAAGTCGCCGACGGTTCAGAAGTGCATCGTGTTGAACCGCTGCAACACGGCTGTCGACATGAAGGCCGGTCGTGACGTGTGGTGGCACGATCTGATGGCGGCGGCCAGCGACAACTGCCCCGCCGAACCGCTGGACAGCGAACACCCGCTGTTCATCCTGTACACGTCGGGCAGCACCGGCAAACCGAAGGGCGTGCTGCACACCACCGGCGGCTACCTGCTCGGGGCATCGCTGACACACAAGTGGGTGTTCGACATCAAGGAAGACGACATTTACTGGTGCACGGCCGACGTCGGCTGGATCACGGGGCACAGCTACATCGTGTACGGCCCGCTGTGCAACGGCAGCACCATCGTGATGTACGAAGGGGCACCGAATCAGCCGAAGGAAGACCGCTTCTGGGAGGTCATCGAGAAGTACAAGGTCACGATTTTCTACACCGCTCCGACAGCAATTCGGGCGTTCATCAAGTGGGGTGATCAGCACCCGAAGGCCCACAACCTGTCGTCGCTGCGGTTGCTGGGCAGCGTCGGCGAGCCGATCAACCCGGAAGCGTGGATGTGGTATCACAAGGTCATCGGCGGCGAACGCTGCCCGATCGTCGATACCTGGTGGCAGACCGAAACGGGTGCGATCATGATTGCTCCGCTTCCGGGTGCTGTGCCCACCAAACCCGGCAGCGCGACGAAGCCACTTCCCGGAATCGCGGCTGAAGTCGTGGACAAGGCCGGCCATCCCGTGCCCGCGAACGCTGGCGGCTTCCTCGTGGTGAAGCGACCGTGGCCGAGCATGATGCGGACGATTTACGGCGACGACGAACGCTACAAGACGACCTACTGGAGCCACTACGACGGCATCTACTTCACCGCCGACGGTGCCCGCATCGACGACGATGGCTACATCTGGGTGATGGGTCGCGTGGATGACGTGTTGAACGTCAGCGGTCACCGCCTCAGCACGATGGAAGTGGAGAGCGCACTCGTTCAACATCCGAAGGTCGCGGAGGCTGCGGTTGTCGGCAAACCCGACGACTTGAAGGGCGAGGGCATCGTGTGCTTCGTGACGCTGAAGCAGGGCAACGAGCCGACCGACGCACTTAAGGCCGAGTTGAAGGCGCACGTCGTTCACAACATCGGGGCGCTGGCCCGGCCGGACGACATCAAGTTCACGGAGACGCTGCCGAAGACGCGAAGCGGGAAGATCATGCGGCGCTTCTTGCGGGACGTGGCGGCTGGTCGGCAATCGACCGGCGACGCCACGACGCTGGAGGATTACAGCGTGCTGGCAAAACTCCGGGAAGACGAAGAGTGAAACGACGACTGACCCACCGATCCGCCGATCACGAAGGAATGACCAATCACCAATCACCAAGGATTCGTTTCCCCTTCGTCATTGGTCCTTGCTGGTTGCTCCGAACGTGGGCGGCATCAGTTGGGTGTGGGACGGCTTCCTGGCTCGCGGTGCGGGCACCACGCTTTCGACGCTTCTGAAATGTGGCAAGACCGCGCTGCTCGGCCACGCGGTCTCAGAAGGTAGCCGCTGGTCACGGAATCCAGTTCGTTTCAGGGCCGACGGTGGCACAGAACTCCGCGAGCAGTTTCGCGGCGTTCGTGAGGTCATCAAGGTGAATCACTTCGACAGGGCTGTGCATGTAGCGGTTCGGGATGCCGATGAGCCCGGTCGCGACACCTGCCCGAGCAATCTGAATCGCGTTCGCATCGGTGCCGGTGGCTCGCGGCGTTCCACGAACCTGCACGGGAATCTCGTGAGCCTTCGCGGTCGTTTCGAGCAGATCGAACACACGCGGACTGATGTTCGGTCCGCGATACAGCACGGGGCCGCCCCCGCACTTGATGTCGCCTTGCGTCTTCTTGTCGTTGCCGGGCGTGTCTGTCGCGTGCGTCACATCGACCGCGATGCCGACCGTGGGATTGATGGCATACGCCGCCGTGGTCGCACCGCGAAGCCCGATCTCTTCCGACACAGTGGAAACGCCATAAACCGACGCCTTCAGTGGCCGACCTTGCAGCAACCGCACGGCTTCCATGCACACCCACAGGCCAACCTTGTCGTCCATCGCTGGGCTTGCCGCGAGGCTGTTCCGCAGTGGCCGATAGCCGAGCGCGAACGTGAGCGGATCACCGCAGCGCACGAGCGACTCGGCTTCTTCGCGGTTCTTGGCACCGATATCGACCCACACATCGGTGAAGTCGGGCACCTTGCTGCGTTCTTCGGGCTTGAGGAGGTGAATGGCTCGTCGTGCAACGACCCCGGTGATCGGCCCATCCTTCGCCCAGACGGTGAGGTATTGGCCGAGGAGGATCTGCATGTCCCAGCCGCCGATGGGCTGGATGTAGAGGTAGCCTTCGCTGTCGATGTACTGCACCATGAGGCCGATCTGGTCGCAGTGCCCGGCGAGCATGATTCGCGGGGTGGTGTCTCCTCGCCACTCGGGGAAGCGTGCCGCGAAGACGTTGCCGTGCGAATCGGTGGTCACTTCATCCGAGAACGGCTTCATTCGCTCGCGAACGACGTGCTGAATTTGCTGCTCGAACCCCGACGGGCTTGGCGTTTCGAGCAGTGACTTGAGAAACTCGTGCGACAGATATTCCACTAGCTCTCCAGAGAAGAGTTTTTATCCGCAGATTACGCAGATAGACACAGATTAAAAATCAGGACTCCGGGTTCTCAGCTTGCGTGCGAACGTACCGCTTGTATTGGAGCGAGGTGCGGCCGAAGTTCAACAACAGCCCGGTATCATATCCGGTTGCTTTCAAGTAATTGAGCACTTGGGCCTCTTCAGCCGGCCCGAGCTGCGAGAGAGCTTTGATCTCAACCGCAACCGCATCATGTGAGAGGACGTCGGCTTTGTAGAACGTCTTCAACACTCGTCCCTTGTAGCGAATTGGAAGTTCGACTTGCGGTCGAAACGGAATTCCACGTGCCACGAGCTCGATTTCCAACGCCTCCTGATAAACGGCTTCGAGGAATCCACACCCAAGTTGGCCATGCACTTCCATAGCCGCGCCGATCAGCGCGTATGTCCTTGGATCGTTTTCCATCGTCGTCTCCCTTTCGTATCTCTGTCTTTCAACTCTCCGTCTTGGTTTTCAAATCTGTGTCTATCTGCGTAATCTGCGGATAAAACTCTTCTCTTCTCAGTGTCGGAAGTGCCGAACGCCCGTGAACATCATCGCGATGCCGAGTTCGTCGCACGCCGCGATGCTGTCCTTGTCCTTCACGGAGCCGCCGGGCTGAATGATCGCCGTGACGCCTGCCGCTGCTGCCGCGTGAACATTGTCCGGGAACGGGAAGAACGCATCCGACGCCAACACGCTTCCCTTCGACTTGTCGCCGGCCTTCTTAACCGCGATCTCCACCGACACGACGCGACTCATTTGCCCGGCCCCGACGCCGACGATCTGCGTGCCCTTGCCGAGCACGATCGCGTTCGACTTCACATGCTTGCACACGAACCACGCGAAGTGCAGTGCAGCCTTCTCGGCATCGGTTGGCGTCCGCTTCGTGACGACCTTCCAGTCGTCGGGCTTGTCGGCACCCACATCGCGGGTCTGCACGAGAAGACCGCCATCGACGCGGCGATAGTCGAGCCCCTGCGGACCACCTGTGAGCGGACCGGTTTTCAGAAGCCGCACGTTCTCCTTCCAGCCTTTGAGAGCGTCGAGGGCAGCCGCGTCGTACTCGGGAGCGATGACGCACTCGATGAACCGCTTTGCCTTGGCGTCCATGATGGCTGCGGCGGTGTCGGCATCGACGGACTTGTTGAACGCGATGATGCCGCCGAACGCCGAGAGGGGGTCGCCATCCCACGCGAGATTGAACGCATCGACGAGCTTCGCGGACGTGGCCGCGCCGCATGGGTTGTTGTGCTTCACGACGATGCACGCCGGTTCGCTGAACTCACGAACGAGGTTCAACGCCGAGTCGAGGTCGAGGATGTTGTTGTAACTCAGCTCCTTGCCGTGGAGTTGCTGTGCGGTGGCAACACAGGGCCGTGCAATGTTCGGCTCGACATAGAACGCCGCCGTCTGATGCGGGTTTTCGCCATACCGAAGAAACTGCTTGCTCACGAACGGCAGTGTCAGAGCAGAACCCATATCCCCGGTCCGCACGTCTCGTTGCGTTGACTGGCCGAGGTATGAGGCGATCATCGCATCGTACTCGCTGACCCTGGCGAACGCGTATTGAGCTGAACGGCGGCGAAACTCACGCGACACAAGACCGCCATTCGCGAAGAGTTCGCCCGTGATCGCCGTGTACTGTGCCGCGTACAGCAGGATGGTTACGAACTCGAAGTTCTTGGCCGCAGCACGCACCATGCACGGACCGCCGATGTCGATGTTCTCGATGGCCTCGGCTTCCGTCACGCCGGGCTTCGCGACCGTCTGCTCGAACGGATACAGGTTGCATACCACGAGGTCGATCTCGGGCAGGCCGTGTTCCACGAGCGTCGCCATGTGGTCGGCTTTGTCTCGCTTTGCCAGCAGACCCGCGAAGATCGCCGGATGCAACGACTTCACTCGACCGTCGAGCATCTCGGGGAACTTCGTGATCTCGGCGATGTCCTTCACGGGCAGACCCGCGTCGGCGATGGCCTTGCGGGTGCCGCCAGTGGCGATTAGCTCGACGCCGTACTTAGTGACGAGTTCACGAGCGAAGTCCACGAGCCCGGTCTTGTCGGAGACGCTCAGCAACGCACGGCGAATGGGACGCAACATAGAAGGTTCCTCATGCGGAAACCTTTGTTCTATTTGCGTGGCCCAATCTGAACCACTCGCCCCGTGTGTCGTGCCGAGATGCCGCCCGGGAAATCCCACGCGGGAACGTTACGACCCGCAACATCGCACGTCCGATCCCAGGCGTCAGCGTCCATCTGATCCATCGGCCAACCTTCGCGTTCCCACACGAGCCGCAACGCCGCACGCACCACCGCTCGCGACGCCCCCAAATCCGTAACATCCAGAATGACGGTGTCACCAACTCGCGGGCGTTCAGCTGTTGCCAGCACAGCCGTCGCGTGTTCCGCGATGATCTCGTGAGCTTCCGCAGCGTGTTCCGCGAGCCGAGCGAGACTCGTCACGACATCCGGGTTGAAGGTCCGCAGCAATGGCAGCAGTTCGTGACGGATGCGGTTGCGGGTGAACCGCGGGTCAGCGTTCGACGAGTCTTCGCGGAACGCTTGCCCGAGTTCGGCGAGATGTGCGAGGACGTCGGCACGCGTGACTGTGAGAAGGGGACGGAGAATCGAAGAACCTAACCCCCCAACCCCCTTCCCTAAAAAGGAAGGGGGAGTCAAATTTAGCCCCTCTCCTCTTCGGGGAGGGGTTGGGGAGGGGTTGCTTTCCTGGCTCCGGGCTATTCCTCGCAAACCCTGGATGCCGGTGCCACGCACCAGACGATGCAGCACCGTCTCGGCCTGATCGTCGGCGGTGTGTCCCGTCGCGATCCAGGCAGCCCCGAGTCCCGCGAAGAACTCGTAACGCACTCGCCGGGCCGTCGATTCCAGATTCCCGCCGAGAGCCGCGATATCGAGCGACTTCACACGGCATTGCAGACCAAGTTCCGCCGCGAGGTTGCGGACGAATGCTTCGTCCGCATCCGACTCGGCTCCCCGCAGTTGATGGTTGACGTGAGCCACCGTGAGAACACCCGTGCGACATGCTGCGAGCGCTCGAAGCAGTGCGACGCTGTCCGCACCACCAGAGACAGCAACCACGGCGGGTTCACGGCATACTGGCAGCGCCGAGACGAATCGCCGAACTTCGCGCAATACCCGCGTCACCGTAAATTACCCCCGCTTGAATGAGAACGCGGCCTGCCGGGTTCTCATTCACCGAACTGAATGAGAATGCGGCCTGCCGGGTTCTCATTCATACTGGCTGGTAGAATGAACTTATCGTGGCGGATCGACAACGAAGATGAAAGTCCGCTTGCATCGCATTTCATCGGAGGCTATGCGTGCGACCCGAGCATACCGATATGGATAACGAAGAAGAACTGCCGAAGGTGGAGTCAGCGGCGATGCAAGCCGCTCGAGCGGGGCGATACGCCCGCTTCGGGTTGCTTGCGGTGGCTGCTGTGCTGGCCTGCGTGTTCGGTGCGGCCTTCTACATCAACCCGTATGGGCCGGATGGCTCGCCGCGGACGATGGCGACGCACACGCAACTTGGCATGCCGCCGTGCAACTTCGTGATGATGATGGGCAAACCGTGCCCGGCGTGCGGAATGACGACAAGCTTCTCGCTGCTCGTCCGGGGGGACGTGGCAGCGTCGATGCGGGCGAACTGGACAGGCACAATCATCGCAGTGCTGTGGGCACTGGCAATGGTGTGGGCGCTGGCCAGTGGCATCAAGAATCGACCGCTGTTCATCCCGCAGGGTCGGGGCGAACTGATCCTGACGGTGGTGGTCGGGGTGGTGCTGACGCTGATGCTGATTCGGTGGGTGGGGATTCTGATTAGTGGCTAGTGTGAGTGTGAGTGTGAGGGAAAGTCGGGGATTGTCTTCCCGGTTTTCACTCGCGCTCGCACTAGCCACTCACACTTGCTTGGGGGGCGTTCACGGATGAACAAGACTTATCGGTGGGCCCGCCGGGCCGTGTGGGGAACGTTGTTCGTGGTTTGCACAATTGGGTGCAATCCGCTCACGACCATCGCGTTCCTGACGCACAAAGACACGAAAGTGGCAGCCGAGTTTCCACTCACGTACAAGGAAGGTCCGAAGAAGGACAAGGAAGAGATTGTCGTGGCCCTGTTCGTGAGTCAGGGCACGGGGCAAAGCTATGAATTCGCTGGAGCCGACAGCGCTTTGGCGAATGAAATCATCAAACGCCTCCCCGAGATGGTCAAGGAAACCAAGCAGAAGCAGAAGTTGACGGTTCTCACGATGGCTCAGGTGAACAAGTTCAAGATGAAGAATCCGAACTGGAAGCTGATGCACCCTGTCGAACGGGGTAAGCAACTCGGCGCCGACTTCGTTCTCGTGATCGATCTCGAGAAGATGAGCCTCTTCCAGCCGGGAAGCCAGAACAGTTTCTACGAAGGGCGGGCCGACGCGACCGTGGATATGTACGATGTCGAAGATGGTCCGGGCGACCCGAAGAACACGTACTCACAGGGGTTCGCGTATCCGAAGACAGGGTTCCGCGACGCGAGTACCAAGCCTGTCAGTGCGTTCCGTCGCGAGTTCATCGAGAAGCTGGCTCTCGAAATTTGCGAACGCCACGTCGAGCACCACCCGAGCAGCGGCATCGCAGACAGCCACTAAGGTTGAGTCGTGCTGAAACACAAACTTGACCGGCACCCATTCGCGGGTTGCCGGTCTTCTTCGTTTCAATGGAGAAGGCACACTCGAAACGCATTCGGAGAAAAGCCAAGAACGGCACACGGAGTGTGCCGACGACATTCGTTCGTTTCACGGATGCATCTGGTTGGTTAGCTTGCTACAATTCGCAAGGGTTCGACTCTCCGCTGCCTTCTGCCCACAACCAACCATGAAGAGCTGGTTCCGAAACGTTACTCTGGCGACATCGACAATCGCCCGTGGGATGTACGTCACCCTTCAATATTTCGTGCAGTCGTACCGTCGCAAGCCGTTCACGCAATACTTCGAGTATCCCGAGAAGCCGGTGCCAATCCGCCCGCGATACCGCGGCTTCCATCGCTTCGACCTGACCACCTGCATCGGCTGCGACAAATGCGCTCGTGCCTGCCCCGTCGATTGCATCTACATCGACAAGGAAAAGGCCACTCCGCCCGCCAAGGGGTTCGTGGTCACCGGCTTCAAGATCGACTACACGAAGTGCATGTTCTGCGCGCTTTGCGTGGACCCGTGCCCCGTCGATTGCATCTTCATGGGCTCGAACTTTGACCTCAGCACTTTTGGCCGCGATGGCTGCGTCGTCGATTACGCGAAGTTACCGTTAGAGGTCGCCTCCGGACAGGCGACACTCAGCCCCACCGCAAACGCTTCGCGTCGCGGCTAAACGATGAACCCGCAATCTGAATTCCGCAATGACTGAACTCGTCCTCGTCATTCTGATCTTCACAGTCGCCGGGTTCACGCTTCTTGCGGCGAACCTGATTCTCGGACTGTTCGTGCGCCCGGACAAGCCGAGCGCCGAGAAGGGCGAAGTCTACGAGTGCGGCGAGCAACCGATCGGCGATGCGTGGATTCAGTTCGACCTGCGGTTCTATGTCGTGGCGTTGCTGTTCGTGATCTTCGATGTGGAACTGGCGTTCTTCTTCCCGTGGGCTGTCGTGTTTGGCAGCGCCGTCCGAACCGGTGATGAATCGAAACCTGCCGAGGTTCGCCTGGAAGCAGCGAAGAACCTGCAACCTCAAAGCGAGCCTCCTGTGTCGGCAACGGACACGCCTCCGCAACCCGCAGCGGCAAAATCGCTCGCGTGGGTCGCGTTCGCGGACATCTTGGTGTTCTTCGGCGTGTTGCTGGTGGGGTTCGCGTATCTCTGGCGGCGTGGCGACCTCGAATGGGTGCGGAGCACAGCGGGTCAAGGAGAGGTTGCGAGTGGTTAGCGAAGCCACGGCACCACGGGCGGTCTTTCACTCACACTTACACTAACCACTCGCACTGATATGGGATTGCTCGAAGGCAGAATGGAAGACGGATTCGTCGTCACGAGCTTGGAAGCGGCCGTGAACTGGGCTCGCGAATCAAGTCTGTGGCCGATGACGTTCGGGCTGGCGTGTTGTGCCATCGAAATGATGGCCACCGGCGCACCGCGATACGACATCGACCGCTTTGGTGCTGGCGCATTCCGCGCTTCGCCAAGACAAGCTGACCTCATGATCGTCGCGGGTACGGTGAATCTGAAGATGGCGGATCGCGTGCGTCGGCTCTACAACCAGATGCCCGATCCGAAGTTCGTCATCGCGATGGGGGCCTGCACTTGCGGCGGCGGCCCGTACTACAAGTACGGCTACAACGTCGCGAAGGGCGTCGATCTTGTGGTGCCGGTCGATGTGTATGTGCCCGGTTGCCCGCCACGACCCGAGGCGTTGCTCGAAGGACTGATGCGGATTCAGGATAAGATTCACAAGATGAAGGAATACCACAAGGGGCAACTTGCCGAGGTGCCCGTGCCGACCCGCACAGGAAGCGTCCTGTTGCCACCCGAGTTGGCCACGCCAGAGAAATCGTTCGCGTTCCTGACCGAGAACAAGGAACGGGCCAAACCCGCGAAGTGACGAAACCATGACACACGCCGAAATCATCGCTCTGCTTGAACAGCAGTTCGGATCCGCGATCACCGCCAAGAACGCGGACGCTCTCGATCCGTTCGTAACGGTCGATCCCACGAAGCTGCTCGATGTCTCGCTGTTTCTTCGCGACGATCCCCGACTGAAGTTCGAGTTGCTCAACGATGTGTCGGGCGTCGATTACTTCGAGACTGACCCGAAAAAGGTCGCGAAGGCGGGCTTCGATCCGCACCTCGAAGTGGTCTATCACCTGTCGAGTTTCAGCTTCCCAGGCCGACGCTTCACCGTGAAACTTGTTCTACCTCGGTGGAAAGATGGCGTTGTGGGTCAACTCCCGGAAGTGCCATCGCTCTGCGGCGTGTGGCGAACCGCCGACTGGCAGGAACGCGAAGTCTACGATCTCGTGGGCGTAAAGTTCCTCGGCCACCCAGATATGACTCGTATTCTGCTTGGCGACGACTGGGTGGGGCACCCACTGCGGAAGGACTACGAGTTCCCGCTCGAATATCACGGCATTCGCTGCCGCTGACCTCTATATCACGACAAATATCTGGTCGCGGGATTTCGTTCAAGTCACGCACGAATCCCAGGTTCCTGTTCTAGAGTGAGTTCAGAACATCGCCTGAATCTAATGCGAGACTGTTTATGGCGTCCCCAATTCCATCGACACCCGACCCAATTCCACCGACACCCGAAGCTGCAAACGAGCAAGGCCCACCGAAGTTTTCAAAGCGACAATTCCTGGTCGGTGCTGTTGCGGGAGGGTGCGTCGTTCAGAGTGCTCAGTGGATCGCCGCGAGCCTCGACCCCACCGAGGGTGTTCATCGATCATTTGCTCAATCGGGTGAAGACCTGATCGTCAACCACATATTCGTTTCTCTGCGTCTCGTGGTGCGTTCCTACCTGGATATCGGGGCTTGGGAGCCCATCAAAAGCAACAACACGTACTGGTTTTACCGGAATGGGGCTCGTGGTGTGTTGGTCGAACCGAACCCAGATTTGACTGCCCGCCTCCGAGATGCCCGACCAAAAGACACGGTTCTACCTGTTGGGATCGGTGTGAGTTCTGAGAAAGAAGCCGATTACTACCGCACGACCGAACCGAGTTGGAACACATTCGATAAGGAAACAGCCGATACCTACTCAAAGGTTAGCGGTGGGAAAATCACTGTAAAGGAAGTCATCAAAGTTCCATTGATGAATATCAACGATGTGTTCACCCAGAACTTCAATGGCGAAGCTCCGGACTATATTTCGCTGGACGTCGAAGGATTTGAAGTCCCCATCCTGAAGTCCATAAACTTCGAGAAACTGCGTCCGAAAGTGATCTGCGTTGAAACATTGGTCGGTGGGACCACGAAACAGAAACTGGAATCTGTCGAACTCCTGACGAGTAAGGGATACGTGCTTCGCGGAGCCACGTTCCCCAACTCGATTCTCGTGGACGGCAAACTCCTGTAACCGCTCGGCTACTTCAACGACTTGCTCACCATTGCGGCCCAGATTTCGTAGCCCTTTGGCGTCATGTGTAAGCCGTCTTTCTGAAACAACTCCACAACAGGTGTGCCGTCCGATCCCAGCATCAACGGCACCACATCAACGTACACCAACCCGGTGCCCTTCTCACAGAACTCCTTCACAAGCGAGTTCGCTTTCTTTTGCACCTCGAACTGTTTTGCTCGGGCGATGCTCGGCTTCACGGCAATGAACAGCACCTTGCACGAAGGATTGTCGGCACGCACGGCAGCGACGAATGCCTTGAAGTCGTCGATGACCTGTTCAGGTTTCCGACCCCCGCCGATGTCGTTGTCTCCGGCGTAGAACACGACCGCCGCGGGTTTGAACGGTGTGATGATCCGAGAAGCGAAGTGAGTGCTATCCGCGATCACGGAACCGCCGAAGCCGACGTTCACGTAGCCCGCATCGGGGAATGACTTCTTCAGATCCCAGCCAACGATGCTGGAACTACCGACGAAGAACACGCCGCCCGGTTTCGGCGGGTTCGTGGCGAGTCGTTTTTCGAGTGCGAGAATGCTTTTCTCCCACTTGGTGAAGGGTGTCACCGCGTGCGGTGGTGGTGCGACTTCGGGCGGCTGAAACGCAGCTACAAGCAAGAGAGGCAGCATGGTTTTTCCGTGATGAGGAGGGGACAGTGTGATAGTTTATGCGGGTTTCGCGGAACGTGGTCGGAGCCTCAAAATGGTTCTGGGTTATCACATCATTTTCAGCGCGTATGGCTTTTGGTTGCCGAACGATCCGCGTGGTTCGTGGTCCGAGTTCGTGGGTGCGTGGGAACTGTTTCTCGCTGGCGGAAAGGCGACCAAGACAACCGAATCGCGTTCGTTGGCGTACGATCCACATGATCGCTCGAAACGCTTGGCGGTCAAACGCGAACTTGCTCGACCGCCTGTGAAGTTCACCGGGTTGCAGGCACGAGCCATCGGCCACGGATTTCGCGACTACGTTGCTCGCTCGGGGCTGCCGGTCTGGGCGTGTGCCATCATGCCGGATCATGTGCATCTCGTCGTGGGGCCGTTCCGCTTGTCGGTCGAACAAATCGTCATCCAGTTGAAGGGCGAGGCAACCGCTGCACTTCTCGATGAACGGCTTCACCCATTTGCTGATCTTGCGAATCCGGCTGAACTGCCCCCAAAGTGTTGGGCACGGGGTGAATGGAAAGTTTTCCTCAACGATAACGAACGCATTGCGTCTGCGGTCCAATATGTCGAGAATAACCCCGTGAAGGCCGGACTCCCACAACAGCGGTGGTCGTTCGTTACCCCATACAAACCCCATGCGGTTTAGCCGCGACGCGGAGTCTTCGTAGCGGAGCGCGTTCGTAGCGGAGCGGTTTTAACTCCACGGGCTCCGCTACGAAGACTCCGCGTCGCGGCTAAACGGAACCTGCGTAAATAACCATGCCCCCCGAAGAACGCAACGACCCCACCATCGTCGAGTTCGATGTCCGGACCGACGAGATGCTCGTAAACATGGGTCCGCAACACCCCAGCACGCACGGCGTGCTGCGGCTCGTGCTTCGCACCGACGGCGAAATGATCTCCGAAGTCACCCCACACCTCGGTTATCTGCATCGTTGCGCCGAGAAGATTGGCGAGAACGTTACGCCGATTCAGTTCATCCCGTACACGGATCGGATGGACTACCTCGCCGGCATGAACATGAACCTCGGGTACTCGCTCGCCATCGAGAAGCTCGCCGGCCTGAAGATTCCCGACAAGGCCCAGATCATCCGCGTGCTGATCTGCGAAATGAACCGCATCGCGTCGCACCTCGTCGGCATGGGTGCCTACGGGCTCGACCTCGGCACCATCTCGCCGTTCCTGTATGCGTTCCGCGAACGCGAACACATCCTCGATCTCTTCGAGGACGTTTGCGGTGCCCGCCTCACCTACAGCTACCTCACCATCGGCGGTGCTCACGACGATCTTCCCGTCGGTTGGACTGAACGCTGTCGCAAGTTCCTCGCTTACTTCAAGCCACGCATTCCCGAGTATCACGCACTGCTCACGAACAACCACATTTTCGTGAAGCGAACCGCGAACATCGGCGTTCTCTCGAAGGAAATGGCGCTGAGTTACGGCTGCACCGGTCCGATGCTCCGTGCCTCGCTCGATCGCACCAAGGGCGACCCCGCCTGGGATCTTCGCAAGACGGAACCGTACTCGGGTTACGAGCAGTACGCGTTCGACGTGCCAATCCCGCCGTTCGATGGTGCCCCCAATGGCGCAGTAATCGGCGACTGCTGGCACCGCTTCTACGTTCGCATGATGGAAGTGGTGCAGAGCATCCGCATCGTGGAACAGGCGATGGAGAAGTACGACGCACTGAACGCCGAGGGCGAGCGAGTGAAAGCGGAACTCGCAGCAGATATCGCCAAGGAACCCAAGGGTCCAGCGGCTACCAAACTCGCGGAACTGATGAAGACGAAATACTCGCACCGTGTGGAGCCGCCGCGTGCGTTGCCCGCCGGTGAGTGTTATGTCGAAACGGAATGCCCACGGGGACAGATGGGCTTCCACATCGTGGGTCGGTTCACGAAGGAGAACGTGCCACTGCGGGTGCGGGCACGGTCGAGTTGTTTCTGCAATCTGAGCGTGACGAAGGAACTCTGCAAAGGCTGCCTTATCGCAGACGTGTCAGCTATCGTCGGCAGCATCGACGTCGTGATGGGAGAGATCGACCGGTGACTCGGTAGCGAGGATCGTCCCAGATTCAGGACGAGAAGAAAATTGCTGCTGCTCATCCCCAATCACGTGGGATGAGCAGCAAAAAGCAGAATCAGCATTCTTCATCGAGGAGCGGCGTACCCTCCTCAACTCAGGATTTGCTTGACCACGTTGCCCTTCACATCTGTCAGGCGGAAGTCGCGGCCAGCATAGCGATACGTGAACTTCTCGTGGTCGAAGCCCAGGAGCCAGAGAATCGTCGCGTGCAGATCGTGGACGTGAACAGGATTCTCCACCGCCTTGAAGCCGAACTCGTCGGTCGCGCCGATCGCCTGCCCGCCCTTTACGCCACCGCCCGCCATCCACACCGTGAAGCCCCAGTGATTGTGGTCGCGGCCGTTCACCTTGCCCTGATTCGAGCCAGGCGTCGGCAACTCCACCACGGGAGTGCGTCCGAACTCGCCACCCCAGATGATGAGCGTTGACTCGAACAGCCCGAGGCGTTTCAGGTCCGAGATCAGAGCCGCGATCCCCTTATCGACCTGCCCCGCGAGTCGGCGGTGTTCCTTCTCCAGATCGTCGTGACTATCCCACGGCTGCACTGGCCCGTGACTCAATTGCACGAACCGCACGCCACGCTCGACCAACCGCCGAGCGAGAAGCAGACTGCGGGCCTGCTCACCGGGGCCATACGCTTCGAGGATGTGCTTCGGTTCCTTGCTCACGTCGAACGCTTCGCTCGCCTCTGACTGCATCCGATATGCCAACTCGAACGACTGAATGCGAGCTTCGAGTTGCGGGTCATTCGGCCGCTCCGCCTGGTGTGCCGCGTTCATCTTCGCCAGCAAATCGAGCTGTTTCCGCTGTGCGGCACCGGGGGCGGTCTTGTTCTTGACGAACTCAACGAGCTTCTCGACGTCAGTGTTCCGCGTATCGACGTAGCTTCCCTGGAAGATGCCGGGCAGGAAGCCGGATTGCCAGTTCTGTGCTTCTTGCAGCGGGAAGCCACCTGGACACATCGCCACGAATCCCGGCAAGTTCTGGTTCTCGGTGCCGAGGCCGTAGGTCACCCAACTGCCCACACTCGGACGGATGAGCCTGGGTTCGCCGCAGTTCATGAGCAGGAACGACGGCTCATGGTTCGGCACGTCGGCGTGCATCGAGCGGATGACGCAAATGTCGTCGATGTGTTTGGCGGTGTTACTGAAGATCTCACTAACTTCGAGGCCCGACTGCCCATACTTCTGAAACTTGAACGGCGACGGGAACGCAGCTCCGGTGCGTCGTTCGGTCTTGAGGTTCGCGGCTGGCAACGGCTTCCCGGCGTACTTCGCAAGTGCGGGCTTGGGGTCGAACGTATCGACCTGACTCGGCCCGCCGTTGGCGAAGATGTGAATGACGTGCTTGGCCTTCGCGGGGAAGTGTGGTTGCTTCGGTGCAAGCGGATTCAGGCCATCAGCCGCCTTGGCGTGAGCCGTGAGAAGCCCAGACTGCCCCATTAGCTGCGTGAGGCCGAGCATCCCCATGCCGACGCCACAGCGGTTGAGCAGGTCACGGCGGGACATATTGAAGGGGAACATTATCGACGGACTCCAAAAGAATTTCCCATCATTTAGCCACGACCCAGAGGGAGCGTGGCTAAACATGATCAGTCGATGAACGCGAATTCGTTGCACAGCAGCAGCGTTTGCGCCAGTTGCGGCCACACGCCGAACGCAGCCTTCGGGTCTTCTTCCGCTGTGAACTCCAACGCCAACGCCAGTTCAGCCTTCGTCGGGTTACGACTCAACGCCAGCCGATACAGCAGCGTCACCTTCTCGGTTGGAGTCTTCGCCATCATCACGTCGGTGCGGGTCGCGAGGTGCTTGGCTTGCTCCGTCACGAACGGACTGTTCATCAGGAACAACGCCTGCTGCGGGGCGGTTGTCTGGAAGCGTTGCGGGCTGTGTGTGTCCGGGCTGGCGACGTCGAACGCTCGCATCGTGCCAGGGAAATTCGTGCGGTCGATCAGCCCGTAGATGCTGCGGCGCGTCGAGAACGGTGCCTTGAACAGATCGACCGGCTTGCCTTCGGCCATGAGATCGAGCTTGCTGGATACCAACAGGAAACTGTCTCGCATCGCCTCGAAGTCGAGCCGCCGGCGATTCTGATGCGACAGCAGTTTGTTGTCGGTGTCGAGCTTGAACGCCTCCGCCGACACCAGCGACGACCGCTGATACGCGGCCGACGTCATCATGAGCTTGTGGAGTTTCTTTAGCGACCAACCCTCTTTCACGAACTGCACCGCGAGCCAGTCGAGCAGTTCCGGATGACTCGGAGCATCAGAACGAACGCCGAAGTCGCTCGGCGTGCGAACAAGCCCTTGCCCGAAGTGGCCGACCCACACGCGGTTCACCATCACGCGAGCGGTCAGCGGGTTGTCGGCACTTACGATCGCCTTCGCGAGTTCGAGGCGACCGCTGCCGTCGGTGAACGGCTTGCGATTCGGCGTTGCGATCTCCGGCGATTGTCGCGGCACGTTCGCACCGTGGTTTCCCGGATTGCCGCGAAGGAACACATACGACTGAAACGGAGCTGGCTTGTCGTTCAGCACATGGGCCCGCGGCGGCGCGAACGGACTCGCCGCCTTGAACGCGTCGATCTTCTTCTGGCTCGCCGTGAGTGCGTCGCGGTCGGCACGATTCTGGATCTTGTCGAAGTCCGTGATCGGGATGTCGAGTGGCCCGCCCGGCCCCCACACTTTGAAGACTTCGACCTGTTCCTTCGTCTGTTCGCCGGTGGGTGGAGCTGCGGTAATCACACTCGCAACCGCTTCGGCCGCAGCCCTGAATGACTTCAACTTCCTGGCTGTGAGTGCATCGAGCACGAGCGGGTTTGGTGGCGTCTTCGGGTTCTTGGTCATGCCTTCAAGCAGTTCTGCCGACTTCTCCGGGAAGTCGATATCAGGTACGTCCGCAAGAATGGACAGCGGCCCGTACACCGGCGACCACTGCTTGAATTGCTGCGACAAGAACGCACGCCAGCGGCCGAGGACGTGCGGCGTCAGATCGCGTTCGCGGACGAAGTTCTGCAGCTGCGCCTCGGGGATCTTGCGAGCATCTATTACCCCACGAATGTAATCGGCCACCGTTGACGGATCGCGAAGTTTCTTCAGCGTCGTCGTGTATCGCTTCTGAAGTTCGGCCTTGTAGTCAGCTTCACGCTTCTCGACTTCCTTCTCGAACGCGATCACTTCCGGCGTGCGAACCACCTCTCCGATAAGTGGCAGATCCTTCGGTTCGGTGGTGCTCGCGAAGATCCCGTACAGCGAGTAGTAATCGGCCGTCGGAATCGGGTCGAACTTGTGATCGTGACACCGGGCACAACCCACCGACAGGCCCATCAGCCCGCGAGTCACGACGTCGATGCGATCGTCGATGATGTCGTGAGTGTTGCTCAGGAATCGCCTGCCGAGCGTGAGGAAGCCAAGAGCGGCGAGTGGTCGCTTGTCGGCTCCGAGTGGCAGGCGATCCGCGGCGAGTTGCTCCGTCACGAACTGATCGTAGGGTTTGTCTTCGTTCAGCGACCGAATGACGTAATCGCGGTAGGTGTACGCGAACGGGAAGTTGCGATCCTCGTTGAAGACGTAGCCTTTCGTGTCGGCGTAGCGTGCGAGGTCGAGCCAATAACGGCCCCAACGCTGGCCGTACTGCGGCGACGCGAGCAACCGGTCGATCACCGCTTCCCACGCCTTCGGGCTGGCGTCCTTCACGAACGCTTCAATCTCATCTGCGCCAGGCGGCAAGCCGGTCAGATCGAAGTAAGCCCGGCGAATCAGCGTGCGGCGATCCGCGAGTGGTGCGGGTTCGAGCTTCGCGCCGGCCAGTTTCGTGAGAATGAAGCGATCAATCTCATTGCGGGTTTCTTGCTTCGGGTTCGGCACGTCCGGCGCTGCGACCAACTTTACAGGCTGAAATGCCCAGTGCTTGCGTGGGTCGTTGGTAACCGTGGTAGCGGTTTCCGCTGGAATGGCAGCACCGGCCTTCACCCATTCTGTGAGAGTCGCGACCGCTTCCGCAGGCAGTGCCATCTTCGGCGGCATCTTGAAGTCGCCTTCGTGCCGAACCGATTTCAGCAGCCGACTCTTCGCGGGGTCACCGGGAACAAGCACGGGGCCATCGTCAGCGCCCGCTTTAATGCCAGCAACGGTATCGAGGCGCAACCCGCCGTTCTGCTTCTTGGGACCGTGGCAGGTGTAACAGTGATCGGCCAGGATTGGCCGCACCTTCTTCTCGAAGAATTCGATCTGCTCGGGAGTCGGCTTCGGTGGGGCGTGCGGGGCCGCGATGAGCGGGGAAGCCGGAACGAACACGAGAGACAGGAGCAGCCAACGGCACATCAGAACCCCTCGAAACACGATCAGGAACGCGGATCGGTGCGCTGGAGAGTGTAACCCCATTCTAGGTCCACAGGTGCTTGCAGGGAACGATTGTTTCACGTTGCTGACAGCATCGGTACAATCGCAGGAACGCCACGGAGTGATGCCCATGCGTGAGCTGAACCACAACTCCATAACGAACCCGCACACCGCGCCGTCGGTTTCCGAGGCAACGGGGGCCGGGTCAGACACGGTTGCACAACCGCTGAATCTGGATGGTTCGCCCGTACCAACTCGCCTCAGCGATTATGTTCTACTCGGCGAGTTGGGCCGTGGAGGTATGGGGGTCGTGTATCGTGCCGAGGACAGCAAGCTGAAACGCGAAGTCGCACTCAAGGTGATGCTGCCACAGTTCGCAGCTAATCCCATGGCCAAGGCGCGATTCGTTCGCGAAGCCCGTGCTCAAGCGAAAGTCGAACACGATCACGTCGCTGCAATCCACAGCGTCGATGAATCCGACGGCTTGCCGTATCTGGTGATGCCACTCTTGAAGGGCATGACGCTCCAGGCCGCGCTGCGAGCGAATCCGCGACCGCCACTGCCGGAGACGATCCGCATCGCGCGTGAAGTGGCGGAAGGGTTGGCAGCAGCGCACGAGAAGGGACTGGTTCACCGGGACATCAAACCCGCGAACATCTGGCTCGAAGGTAAGAAACTTCGCGTCAAAGTGCTCGACTTTGGACTCGCCCGGGTTTCGGATGCCCTCACCGACAGTGAGAACAGCACAACCGGACCGGTCACGCAGGAAGGTGCGATCGTCGGGACGCCGGCGTACATGAGCCCCGAGCAAGCCCGCGGCGATGCTGTGGATGGCCGCACAGACTTGTGGAGTCTCGGGATCATCCTTTACCAGATGACGACGGGCGACATACCGTTCCAAGGGCGGAACGCGATGGCGACCCTGGCTCGCGTCGCCGCCGAGACTCCACAGCCGCCAATCGAGAAGAATCCGGCAGTTCCGCCGTCGCTTTCGGATTTGACGACGCGGTTGCTGTCGAAGGACGCGGCAAATCGTCCGCCGACAGCGGAAGCGGTGGCGGAGGAACTGCGGGCCATCGAAGCGAGTCAGGTCAACGCCGTGCGAGTGATTCCACTGGGGACGCCACCGCCGCTGATCGTTACGCCGGAAGGTCCCGACCCATTCGCCGATCTCGACGCAACAGAGATAAACTCGGCGGATGCACCGCCGCAAGAGGCGGAGGAATCTGGACGAGCCGCGACTGCGAGGGAGCGGAGTTCTCGGCGTGGTTTCCCCATGTGGGCCATCGTGGGCGTCGTGTTGCTCGCGGTTGCTGGCATCGTCGGGTTCGTCGTGTCGCAGACGGGCAAGAAGCCCGAGCAGGTGGTGCAACCCGAACCGTCGCCGCTGGAGAACAAGCAACCCGTTAACCGCGACCAAAAGGGGAGTGTGTCAGCGAAAGAGAAAGGCCCCGACCGCATCGCCGCGGAATACACGCTGAGCATCGGCGGCACCGTGCAGATCAACGGTGAGAACCGCAACATCAAGGCCGTCGCCGCGTTGCCGGCAACCCCGTTCGAGTTGACCTACTTGGGTCTGCAAGACAACAAGCAGGTGACCGATGAGGTTCTGGCTACGTACAAGGATTGCAAAAACCTGAGGTCTCTCCTCCTGGACAACACGCAGTTGACGGACGTGGGGCTAGTAAACTTTAAAGACTGTAAAAACTTCACCGGTCTTTGGCTGAGCGGCACACAGGTGAGCGACGTGGGGTTGGTCAACTTCAAAGATTGCAAAAACCTGACACGGCTCCACTTGATGAACACGAAGGTGAGTGACGCGGGATTGGCCAACTTCAAAGATTGCAAAGACCTATCGTACGTATTATTGCACGGGACACAGGTGAGCGATGCGTGGTTGAAGGAACTCGTGGACAAGTCGAAGTTGACTGTTCTCGACATTCGCAAGACAAGCGTCACCGAAGCGGGCGTGAAGCAGCTTTCGGCGGCGTTGCCCGAGTGCAAGATCGAGTGGGACGGCGACACCATCGAGCCGAGGAAATCGCCCGACCGCCTCGCCGCGGAATATGTGCTGGGCATGGGCGGCACCGTGCAGATCAACCGTGAGAATCGCGACATCAAGGCCGTCGGCGAGTTACCGAAGGAGACGTTCAGGCTCTCAGGCGTGAACCTTGAGAATAAGAAAGGGACGACGGACGACGGGCTGGCAAATTTCGAAAATTGCAAGGCGCTCACGGTCCTCAACCTCGCCAAGACGGGGGTGAGCGACGCAGGGTTGGCACACTTCAAAGAATGCAAGAACCTCACGGGCATCAACCTGAACAACACACAGGTGGGTGATGCGGGCCTGGAACACTTCAAGGACTGTAAATCCCTCATGTTCCTCCACCTGGCTTTCACGCGGGTGAGCGATGTGGGGATGGTTCACTTCAAAGAATGCAAGAACCTCACAGGTCTCTACCTGACCAACACGCAGGTGGGTGACGCGGGGTTGGCACACTTCAAAGAATGCAAGAACCTCACTCGCCTCGAATTGAACAACACACAGGTGGGTGATGCTGGACTCGCAAACTTCAAGGAGTGCCAGAACCTCATGTACCTCTACCTGAGCGGAACGCGGGTGAGCGACGCGGGGCTGAAGGAACTTGTGGACAAGTCGAAGTTGACTGTTCTCGACATTCGCAAGACAAGCGTCACCGAAGCGGGCGTGAAGCAACTTGCGGCGGCGTTGCCCCAGTGCAAGATCGAGTGGGACGGCGGCACCATCGAACCAAAGAAGTGATCCCATCATCGCCCAACTTCGTTGTTTCTCGTTGCTGGGTGTGGGACAATCGGCTACGACAGGTTGAAGAGCAATTGCCGCAATTCCATAGGGGTTCAGCCATGATCCGGCTCGATGCCGACCGCCCCGCTACGTTCTGCGACGGTCACACCCGCCGCGATTTCCTTCATGCGGGGGCCATTGCGCCGCTCGGCCTCACCCTCGCCGGGTTGAACCGAGCGAAAGCTGCTGCCGGCCCCACCAAAGACAACGACGTGAACTGCATCATGCTGTTCCTTGTCGGTGGCCCAAGCCAGCTCGACACGTTCGACCCGAAACCGAAAGCCCCCGCCGAGGTTCGGGGACCGTTCACGGCAACGAAGACGAACGTCGTGGGGACACACATCAGCGAAATCTTCCCGAAGACCGCCAAGCACGCCGACAAGTTCTCGATCATTCGCTCGGTGTATCACACCGCCACGGCCGTCCACGACACGGGCCACCAGATGATGCAGACGGGCCGACTCTTCGCGGGCGGCATCGAGTACCCGCACGTCGGCTGCGCACTCGGCTACCTCAAGGGCGGTCGCGGCGAACTGCCCGCACACGTTCTGATTCCGAAGCCAATCGGCCGCACGGGTGGGAATCTGCCGCACGGTCACGCGGCGGGTTATCTCGGCAAGACGCACGATCCGTTCATTCTGAACGCCGACCCGAATGCCCCCGGCTTCAAGGTGCCTGACCTGTTGCCGCCCGATTACATCACGGGACTGCGGGCTGAGCGTCGGCAGAAGTTCCGTGATGCCGTGGATGGTGCGACCGCTGCGTTCGAGAACAACGGAGCCGCGAAGCAACTCGATGACAACTTCGCACTCGCTTACAAGCTGATGTCCTCGGCGAAAGCTCGTGAGGGGTTCGCGCTGGAAAAGGAGTCAGCCAAGACCCGCGATCGCTATGGCCGCACGCGATTCGGGCAATCGTGCCTGATGGCTCGTCGTCTCATTGAAGCGGGCGTGCGGTTCGTGACCGTGAACATGTTCGAGACGGTCTTCGACGAAGTGACCTGGGACATTCACGGCTCGCGGCCGTTCACCGACGTGCAGCAGATGGCGAAGGAAGTCGCGCCGAACTTCGACACGGCATACACGGCACTGCTCGAAGACCTCGCCGAACGCGGCTTGCTGTCGAACACGATGGTGATCGCATGTGGCGAGTTCGGCCGCACGCCGAAGGTGAACCCCGCAGGCGGTCGCGACCACCATCCGCATGTGTGGTCGATTCTGATGGGCGGCGGCCCGATCAAGGGCGGGCAGATCATCGGCGAATCCGACGAGTTGGGCTACGCTCCAAAGACACGGCCGGTGACGACGGGAGAGGTTGCTGCGACGCTGTACAAGGGTTTGGGGCTTGACCCGCACAAGGAGTTGCCCGGACCGCAAAACCGACCGATCCCGCTGGTCGATTACAACCTGAAGCCGATCAACGAATTATTCTGATCTGACGCGATACACTTGCCGGACAACACGAAATGCACCTGCGACTTCTCTCCGTTGTTGTGCTGTTGTGCTCTGCTGTGCCCGCGTCGGCGGGCGAACTGCGTATCTACCCATCGCCTGTCAAGCTCTCCGGACCGAACCGAACGCAGCAACTTCTCGTCGTCTCAGAAGAGAACGGCCGCGTCGTCAAGGATTACACGGCCAGCGCGAAGTTCTCTGTCAACGACGAGAAGATCGCGAAGGTCAGCCCCAGCGGCGTCGTGACCGCAGTGAGCAACGGCGGGGTCATGCTCCTCGTCACTCTCGACGGACGCCCTACGCCGGTTGAAGTCAAAGTCTCGGGATTCGAGAAGGCGATCGAATGGAGCTTCCGCAACCACGTCGTTCCGGTGCTCACGCGGGCGGCGTGCAACTCGGGCGCGTGTCACGGTGCCCTCGCGGGTAAGGGCGGCATGAAGCTCTCGCTTCGCGGCTTCGACCCTGAATCCGACTGGTTCGTGCTCACCCGCCAAGCCCTCGCTCGCCGCGTCGATCAGACGAAGCCCGCTGATAGTCTGCTGCTGAAGAAGGCCGCGAAGTTGATGCCGCACGGCGGCGGCACTCGCATCACCGAAGGCGACGACAACTATTCGCTGCTGCTCGACTGGATCAAATCCGGCGGGCACGGCCCACGCGATGCCGACACGCAACTCGAACGCATCGAAGTCTTCCCCAAGGCGGCGTTGCTGAAGCCGAAGGACAAGATTCGCGTGATCGCTCGCGCCATCTACTCCGACGGCACCACCGAAGACGTGACTCGCTGGGCCAAGTTCACATCGAGCGAAGACCTTGTTGCGGGCGTTAGCGAGGATGGCGCGATCACCGTCACCGGCAGCGGAGAAGCGGCGATCATTGTGAACTTCGGAACGAAGGTGACCACGCTTTCCGTCACAGTGCCCTTCCCCAATAAGGTCGATGCAGCAGCGTTCGCACGCCCCGCAGGCACCAGCTACATCGACGACCTCATCCTGAAGAAGCTCGAATTGCTGCGATTGCCGCCGGCGGGGAACTGCACCGATGCCGAGTTCGTTCGCCGGGCGTTCCTCGATACCTGCGGCATTCTCCCGCCGGTCGAAGAGGCGAAAGCGTTCCTCTCGGACAAAGACCCCAAGAAGCGCGAGAAGCTCATCGACAAGTTGCTCGAACGCCCGGAGTTCGCGGATTACTGGGCGTATCGCTGGTCGGATTTGCTGTTGGTGTCGAGTCGGCGATTGCAGCAACCGGCGATGTGGGCCTTCTATCGCAAGATCCGGCAAAGCGTGGCCGATAACCAACCGTGGGATAAATTCGCACGCGGCATCCTCACGGCGTCGGGAAGTTCCCTCAGCGACGGTGGCGGCAACTTCTTCGTGCTTCACAAGGACGTGAGCGCTCTCGCGGAAGCCACGGCGATCACGTTCCTCGGCACGAACATCGGCTGTGCGAAGTGCCACAACCACCCGCTTGAGAAGTGGACACAGGACGAATACTGGGCATTCGCGAATCTGTTTTCGCGCGTCGGGCTAAAGAACGGCGACCGTGCCGGCGAAGTACTGGTACAGTCGCGACTCGACGGCGACGCGTTACATCTGCGGAAGGGTGTGGCGATGCCGCCGATGCCGCTCGATGGCAAGCCGCTCGCGCTCGACGCTGCCAACGACCGCCGAGCGTACTTCGCCGACTGGCTCACGGCTCCGAATAACCCATTCTTCGCGAAAGCAGCCGTGAACCGCATCTGGCGAAACTACATGGGTCGCGGGTTGGTCGAAGCCGAGGACGATCTGCGTGTGTCGAATCCCGCGAGCAACCCAGAACTGCTCGACGCTCTCGCCGACGACTTCGTGAAGAACCGGTTCGACGTGAAGTTGCTCATGCGGAAGATTCTGCTGTCGGCGGCTTATCAGCGGTCGTCGCAACCGCTGCCAGCGAATGCGGCCGATGATCGCTTCTATTCGCGGTATCTCGTGCGGCGACTGCCGGCAGAAGTGATCCTCGATGCGTACTCCGATCTGACCGGCGTGCCAACGGCATTCAATCAAATCAAGTCGGCAGCGGGCGACTCGGCCACAGCCGTGACGACCTATCCCCCTGGGACGCGAGCGATGCAGCTTCCGGATTCGCTGCTGTTGTCGCGATTCCTCGAAGCGTTCGGGCGTGCGGATCGCATTGGCACATGTTCCTGCGAACGCACAGCCGACGCGAGCGTGACGCAGGCATTGCACCTGAACAACGGCGTGACGCTCAACGACAAACTCCGCGACAAGCAATCGGTCGTCGGCAAGTGGCTCGACATGAAGCTCTCCGATGCCGAGATCGTGGACCGCGTGTTCGCGGCAGCACTCACCCGCGACCCGACCGCTGCCGAGAAGAAGAAATTCGCGGCGTTGCTGGCTGAATCCGCGAAGGATGGGCCGCAATCGCGACGCGAAGGAATCGAAGACTTCGTGTGGGCAGTGCTGACCGGCCGCGAGTTCTTCTTCAACCACTGAGTCCGGATCAGACTCGCCATGACTCCGAACCAGCAGGAGCCAGAAACGAACGCGAGCCCGCAAGAGGACGACACTCTCAGCGCCGAAGACGAAGCGTACCTTGCCGAACTGGAGAAAGAGAGTTTGGGCGGAGGCGTGCCCGTCGACATTGCTGTGGGTGTCGAATCGTGTCTCACCTGCTCGATCATCTTTATCCTGTTGCTTGCGGTGGCGAAGTATTTCTTCAGTTGACCCAAACAGAGTACGCCCATGAAAGCGATGAACCCGGAAGACATGCGTCCTGGTGGACTCGACGGAAACGACCCGAATCAACAACAGCAACCACCTCTCGACGGCGCTGCCACGGACGGTGGCACGAGTGCCGGCGATATTGTGAGTGGCGTCGGCGATGGAATTGGTGCGGCGCTCGATGGCGCATCAATCGCCGATGCGCTGGGCTGCTTGGATGGCTGCGCAAGCTGTTCCGTCGCGCTGTTCGTCGGGCTGTTCCTCACAGCCGGTGCCGCCTTCGCCATGTTCAAGTGATTCAGCCCCGTTGGGGCCTCCGCTTCACTCGGATGATTCACCCATGACTCGCATCCTCTCCGCTGTCGTCACGTTGATTCCGGCGATGGCGTTTGCAGCACCGCCGGCTGTCACCGCGACCGCGTATCACCCGCAAGGGAAGGTCGTCGCGTTCGGCATCCACGGCGAAGTGCGACAGTTCGACACGCTGAAAGGCGAGCCGATTGAAGGGTCGCCAGTGTCGCCGGGTCAGGTCACGGCGCTCGCGTTCGATCCGAAAGGCAGGTGGCTCGCGGTGGCAGGCGGTGAACCCGGCAAGTCTGGCGACGTGCGGCTGTTCAAGCTCGACGCGGAAGGCAAGGCGGCGAAAGTAGCTAGCTTCACGATCAGCGGCCACAAGGATTCCGTGTTCGCCGTCGCCTTCTCGCCGGATGGCACAACCCTCGCCACGGCGGGCTACGACCGCGTCATTCATCTGTGGGAAGTGTTCTCGGCGGCACCCGCGCAACCGCTTGTGATGAAGATGCCGAAGCTCACACTCAAGGACCACAGCGACACGATTTACGCGGTGTCGTTCAACCACGATGGAACGCTGCTCGCTTCCGGGGCGGCGGATCGCTCCGTGAAGGTGTGGGAAATCGCGACCGGCAAGCGGCTCTACACGCTCGGCGACCCGACCGACTGGGTGTATTGCCTCGCGTGGAGTCCGGACAAGAAGCACCTCGCGGCTGGCGGCGTCGATAAGAGCATTCGTGTGTGGGAAGCCAACAAGGACGGCAGCAAGTTGGTCGCTTCCGCGTTCGCACACGAGAAGCCCGTCTGGCGGTTGGCGTACACGCCAGATGGCAAGCAACTCTTCACTGTGGGCGAAGACCGCGTGATGAAGACTTGGGACGCGGCGAAGCTCACCGAGACGAAGACCTACCCCGCCCAGCCCGACACCATTCTCGACTTCGCACTGCGGCCGGACGGCAAGCAGTTCGCGCTCGCACGCTTCGATGGAGTTGCGTTGCTGGTCGATCCCCTAACCGGCAAGCCGACATCTGAGTTGAAACTCGCGCTCGCAGCACCAATTGCTGATCCCAAAATCACACCTGCCGCACATCAGGAACCGAAGCCTGCGCCAAAAGATCGCTTCCCGGTGGTGAAGGAAGCCGGCAGCAGCGATTCCGCTCGCGTCGCACAACTCGTGACGCTTCCGGTCACGGTGGTTGGCGTCATTGATCGCGCAGGCGATGCCGACTTCTACCGCTTCGAAGCGAAGGTTGGCGATCAGATTGGCGTCGAAGCACTCACGACCGGCTCGAAGCTCGAACCAGCACTCATGCTCGCAGATGCAGCAGGCGTCGTGCTTGCGGAAGGAAGCAGCGTTCTCGGGTATCGCATCACGAAAGCCGGAACCTACTCCATCGGCATCCGCGATCGCGATTACCGTGGCGCTGCGGACTTCACTTATCGGCTCAGTATCGGCGACATTCCGGTGGTCACATCGGTGTTCCCGCTGGCGGTGCAACGGGGGCGATCGGCCGAGGTTCATATCGAAGGCGTGAATCTGCGGGCGGCGTCCGGTTTGCAGGTGAAAGTGAGCGTTCCCGCTGATGCGGCCGTGGGTTCGCGTGTGAATGTGCCGCTGCCCACGACAGGCGAAAAGCCGCTCGGTGCCGCGTTCGTGATGGTCGCCGAGTTTCCTTCCGTGGTGACCGATCCCGTGGCGGGTGCAGATATTCGCGTTCCAGGGTCAGCGGATGGCATCTTCACCAAACCCGGCGTGGCACAACTCGCACGCTTCACGGCGAAGAAGGGCGAGAGATTGGTCGTCGAAGTGCTGGCACGCCGGGCCGGGTCGCTGGTCGATCCGGTGATCGAGATTCTTGATTCCTCGGGCAAGCCGGTGCAGCGCGCGACACTCCGCTGTGTCGCGAAGACCTACACCACGTTCCGCGATAACGATTCCGCCGCCACCGGCATTCGCATGGAAACGTGGAACGAAATGGCGATCGACGATTATCTGCTCGTTGATGGCGAAGTGATGCGAATCGTGGCGTTGCCGAAGAACCCGGACGACGATTGCCAGTTCTATCAGGTCGGCGGGCAGCGTGTTGGTTACCTTGGCACCACGCCGGGCCATCACGCCCTCGGCACGCCGATGTACAAGATCGAGATGCACCCGCCGGGCAAAGCGTTTCCACCGAACGGCCTGCCGGTGGTGCCGGTGTATTACCGCAACGACGATGGCGGCAGCGGCTTCGGCAAGGACTCGTTCCTGATGTTCGAACCACCCGCTGACGGCGAATATCAGGTGCGGATCATGGATGCTCGCGGCGGAGCGAGTGCGAACCACATTTACCGCGTGACGGTGCGACCGCCGAAGCCGAACTTCACTGTGACCTTCAGCCCCGAGGCTCCGTCGGTGAATACTGGTGGCGGCATCCCGGTGAACGTGACGCTCAACCGTATCGATGGCTTCGACGGTCGCGTGCAGGTGAAGCTCGAAGGTCTGCCGGCTGGTTTCTCGGCACCCGAAACGTTCGTCGAAGCAGGCCACACCACAACTGCATTCACGTTGTTCGCCGCGGTTGATGCGAAGGTTCCTCCCGAGACGAAACTGAAGCTCGTGGCTCGCGGCATGATCGACGGCAAGGAGGTTGTTCACGAAACGATGGGCGGGATGCCGAAGGTAATTCCGGTTGGCGACATCGTGACCACGACCCGCGAAACGGAAGTGACACTGAAGCCGGGTCAGGAAACGAAGTTCGTGGTGGACATCGCTCGTCAGGGGAAATTCGCGGGTCGAGTGCCATTGGAAGTGCGAGGCTTGCCGCACGGCGTTCGCGTTCTGAACATCGGCTTGAACGGCATCCTCGTGACGGAACGCGACACGAACCGTGAGATTGTGCTTTATGCGGAGCCGTGGGTGAAGCCGATGGAGAAGCCGATTGTGGTGTTCGCACGTCGCGAGGGCACGAATGCCGAACACGCGGCGAAATCGGTGCAATTGAAGATCGAGAAGTGAATCTGGGCTCCGCGATTCCTTGGATTTGAGACCCGGATGCCAGGTATTTGTGAGCGTCGAGCCGTGAGGCCGACGGTGGATTTGGTCAGGCCGACGGTGGATTTGGTCAGGCCGACGGTGGATTTGGTCAGGCCGACGGTGGATTTGGTCAGGCAGACGGTGGATTTACGCACACCGCCGAGCTCAGGCTTCGACGCTCACAGACGAAGGGATAACCAATCCGTGGTCATCTGTCATTGGTGGGTCATTCGACGCCGCAAAGCCACGATCACAAGATGCCGAACTTCTTGAAGGCGTCGGCGGTCTTCATGCCATCGGCGAGTGCCTTGCGAACAAGGTTCTCGCCGCTCACCTTTTCTTCCGCGAGCCGCAAGGTTTCCTCCGCGACCCCCGCCGGAACAACCACGACGCCATCGTGATCCGCAAGCACGAGATCGCCCGGATACACGAGAACGCCGCCGCATTCGATCGGAATGTTGTGCCCGACAACATCCAGCCGCCCGAGGCTATCCGCAGGGTGAAACCCAACGTGGAACACCGGGAACTTCATCGAGTGAATCGCGCCTGAGTCGCGCGTCGGCCCATCAAGGATCACGCCACGGCAACCGCTGTAGGTTGCTGCTGTCGAAAGCAGTTCACCCCAGAAGCTACACGCAGACTCCGAGACCACCAACACATCTCCGGGTGCGAGCGAATCGACAGCAGCGAGTTCGCCCGCGTAAGGGCAGGGGGGTGCCACTTCACGCGCAGGCACCGTTTGCACGGTGAGCGCGAAGCCTGCTGCCTTCGCATCTGGCCACAGCGGACGCACTCGCTGATTCATGCATTGACTGCGGAACCCGAGTTTGTCGAGTATGTCGGCCACGACGGGAGTGTACAGCTTCGCGAGCCGGTCTGCCCATTCCAGCGGGCGATTCGTAGCGTTACTCATAGCTGGGCCACCGCTTTCATTTTGGTGAGGCCGGTCTTCGCGACCTCGTTGGGGTCTTGCTTCCAATACTCACGATTGAACAATTCCAGCGATAGGAAACCGCTGTAGTTCATCAAGCGCAACGCGGCGAAGATGTCCTTCATCGGTGCGATGCCGTCGCCGGGATAAACGCGGTCGGCGTCGTTGATTTTATCGCGTTCGATCTTGGGGTAGTCGTTGACGTGGAAGATGCCGACGGCGTTGCCAGAGATTAGCCCAAGCCCGGCGAAGTCGGAGCCGCCTTTGTACAGATGGTAAATGTCGGGCAGAATCGCGGCCTTGCCGTCGCCGCACTCGGCCGCGACGCACAGCGCCTCGCCGAGCCGTCGGAGCGTCTTCGAGAAGCCCCAGATTTCAACCAATGGCGTGACGCCGGCGGTCTTCCCGAGATCGAGCAACGCACGGTAGCGATCCCCGGCCGCGACGAGATCCATCACTGGCTGTGTGAACTTCGGGTCGTCGCGCTTGCTCATACCGCCGGTCGCGCCGACGGGCGGCGCGGCGATTCGCGGACTGCCGATCTCGGCGGCCCAGTCCATGTCGCGCTTGGCGATCTCCAACCCCTTCTTGCGACGAGCTTCGTCTTCGACGATCCACTCCGCGAAGCCAATCACGTCGGCGGCCTTCAATCCCGCGTCCTCGATTCGCTTGCGAATTTCCTTGGTGCTGCCGCCGCCCTTGATGTGAGCTTCGATCTCGGACGACCACGGCTCGATCGCGTTGTAGCCAGCTTTCGCGGCGATGTCGATGAGTTCGGTGATGGGCCGCGATTTGCCGTCTTTGTCGCGAACCGTGCTGGTGTTCAGACAGAAGCCGAACGCCGGTTTCTTTTGCGGGATGTCAGCGGCAGGAGCCTGAGCAGCGACAGCGGTGGTCATGGCAACACCGGCGAAGAAATCGCGGCGGGAAACGGGATCGGTGGACATGGCGAATCTCGGGGGATGAACGTGCTGCGGAGATGTTATACCCGGCTGGTCGCTTCCGGCAGTGGGAATACAACTTCACGAACCGATTCGGGTTTCTGTTTAGCTCGCTGTTTTGCACGAGGAAGGCTGTTCCAGCACCGCTTTCGCCCTAGGTGACCTAGGCGCGTATTCGGACTGGGGCAACCCCGCGAGTCGTGGTACCGAATACGCGCCTAGGTCACCTAGGGCGGCGGTGCCGTGAGCCTTCCGCGGATCAGGCCGAGAAGTAGACTGCATCCGAATCGGTAAACGAAAGCCCCGGACGAAGTCCGGGGCTTTCTATTTCACACGAAGAGCGCCGCTTCCGCCACCAGCCCCGGACCAAACCCAAGAGCGACGCACGGTCGCGGTGCATTCTGCTGCCTGAGTCGATCAAGCACGAACAATACCGTCGGACTCGACATATTCCCGTGATCGGCGAACACGCCTCGCGACGCTGCGAGATCTGCCGTCGTCAGCCCGAGTGATTCTTCGACAGCCGAAACGATCTTCGGCCCGCCAGGGTGAACAGCCCAACTTCGCACATCGCCGAGTGACAGCCCGTTGTCACTGAGCCACGTTTCGAGCCACGGTCGCAAGTGCTTTGCGATGAATCCCGGCACGCGGCGAGAAAGCGTCATCTCGAAGCCGTGATCGCCGACGGTCCAGGCCATGTCGGTGGTCGAATCAGGGATCACGCACGAACCCGAGGCAATGAGCCGCAGACAAGACCCCTCCCCAACCCCTCCCCCAAGGGGAGAGGGGCTAAAACCAAACCCAACTCTTGCTCCCCCTTCCTTCTTAGGGAAGGGGGTTGGGGGGTTAGGTTCTTCTCCTTTTCCAACCACGGCTGCGGCACCATCCGCGAAGATCGCGTTCGCGACGAGCTTGTCCGCTGTGTTGCCGTAGTAGTAGTGCAGGCTACACAACTCCACGGCAGCCACCAGCACGCGGGCATTTGAGTCGGCGGTGGCGAAGGCATTTGCGACCCGCAAGCCGTTCATCGCACCGTGACAACCCATGAACCCAACGTGCGTTCGCTGAATTGTCGAACGCAGTCTCAGCCCAGAAATCAAGGCGAGATCGACTCCCGGAGCGAGGAACCCCGTACACGACACGGTCACGAGATGTGTGATTTCTTCGCCGTGAAACTTCGCTTCGGTCATCGCTTCGATCGCGGCTCGCAGCGCGAGCGGGCCGGCAAACTCCGCGTACACCCGCATCCGCTCGCCGGTCGTTGGGCCGACGCCGTCATTCGCAGCGGTGGGGATGAATGGTGAATTGGTGTGCCGCGTGCCATTGAGGATGTCTTGAACGACTCCGCCAGCGATCACGAGATACCGTCGGTTGTTGCCCGAGTTCGCATACACCGGACCGAGCCACGTTGACGTGCGGACATCCGGACCCGCCATGAAACGCGCAACCCCAAGCCCTTGCTCGGGTGTGAGATACTCGGGCGGGTGAGCCGTGCCGAGACCGTGGATGACGAAACTCATGTCGGCACCACGTTGAGCGGTGTGTCTGGGCGATTCAAACGCAATACAACTGGTCTGGCAAGCATCGGCATGACTTCGAGCGCACGCACTGCGAGGCCGGTGAGCATCGGCGACCGCAAGACCCGTGACACGACCCGGCACAGGTGCTGTCGGCGAGCAACTATGCGGCGATGGGTCGCTTCCCATTCGCGAATCAAGCCGGGATGCCACTCTTGCGCAGCGATGGGGGCGAGTGCCGCAGCCGACATCACGGCCCACGCCATGCCTTCGCCGGTGAATGGCTCGACATACCCAGCCGCGTCGCCGACCACGAAATACTTGTGACCCGCAAGCCGCGTCGGTCGTCGCGTGAGAGCCGGCGTTCCCTTCCACGCGGCAGTCGCAAGCCCCGATGGAACCGGCCAGTCGGTTTCCTGCAAGATCGTTTCTGCTGCCGGACCCAAGCCGCCAGACGACTTCACGAATGCCGGATCGAACGCCGCCGCGATGTCGAGTCGATCGTCTTCCACACGCACGAGTCCGACGTACCCGTTGCGGCCGGTCGCCATGTAGATCGTACCCGGCGTGAAAAACCTGTCGGATGCGCTTGCAGGCAACACGACCCCACCACCGATTCGTGAACCGGGTTCAGGAATCGCATCGCCGCCCGTGAGTCCGGAAGCCACGATCACGACGCCAGCCTCGAACTCACTTCCCGTCAGGTCGCGGCTCAACGGGATCATCGTGTTCGGCCGAAACTCGACGCCCGCCTGCACCGCAGATTCAATCAGCCGAGTGTCGAACACGTCGCGAGAAAGCGCGACGCCCCGCATCAGTCGCACGTTCGCGGATCGCGAACCAGCGGCGATGTTCACGCGATTCAGCTGTACCGCTCCTTCAAGAACGTGCCCGAGTCCGATGCGTTCGAGCGTTTTCACCGCGGCACCGTTCAGACAGCACCCGCACACCTTCGTTCGTGGAAACGTCGCCTTATCGACGAGCAGCACACGACGCCCACGACGAGCAAGTTCGCGTGCGGTGACCGATCCGGCAGGTCCAGCTCCGATGACGAGCGCATCCCACATCATGAGCGCTCCCATGAGAGCAGGAATCGCGCGGGGAACTTGCTGCGCACGGTCGTGCCCATTAAGCCAGCTTTCGTCGCGAGGGCAACTGCTTCGCTTGGCGTGAATGCCGACCGCACTGATGCGGGGCCATCGAAGCGCACCACCTTCGACCCAGTGAGCAAATGGCACGCCAGCCACACGCCGATGAAACTGAACCGCGACCGCGCAAGATCGTTGACCAGCACCAAACGGCCAGCAGCTTCTCGCATTCCCGCAAGCAGTGACACCGCATCGTCACTCGACAGATGATGCAAGAACAGCGAGCAGGTTACCACGTCGAAGTCTGTCGGGAGCGGGTCGCGGATGACATCGTGAACGAAGAACCTCCCACCCGGACAGTTCGCCGAAGCGGTCGCGATTGCCGTGGGGCTGATGTCGCACCCCGCCACTTCGAGCGAAACGCCTGTTCGGGTTGCCTTCCGCAGCAATACGGCGGGAACGTCTCCGCTTCCGGTTGCCACATCGAGAACGCGAACGGTTCGCTTCAATTCCTTGGCGAGCCGTGTAATCGAGGGCCATAACACACCAGTCGAACCGCTCAGGCGATTGATGCGGGCCAGCCCCGCAAGCGCGCGACGATGCTCCCCAGGGTCGATGCCCGGATTATCCATCAACTCGGGAATCCGTTCGCGGTTTCTCAGCCGAGACAGGAACAACAGCAGGCTCCGCACATCATAATCAAGTGATAGTGTAGCTCAGAATGGGCGTAGCGGCGTTAAACTGGGTAATTTATGAATGAGCCGAGTCGGATCGAACGAGAATTTGGGGTCGCATTCCCAGGCCAGATTCTCGACCAAGCGAAGTGGACGCAAACCGCGCTGAAGGCGATGCCCGACGGCCTGCTAAACTGGCAGGAACTCTTCGGCCGCGATGCTCCCATCGTGCTGGATGTCGGTTGCGGCAACGGTCGCTATCTGATCGGCTCGGCGCTCGCGCGCTCC
This sequence comes from Planctomycetota bacterium, assembly GCA_021413735.1. GTDB lineage: Bacteria > Planctomycetota > Planctomycetia > Gemmatales > Gemmataceae > Gemmata. The sequence continues at coordinate 2,333 of JAIOPV010000109.1, read as the reverse complement.
GATCACGACCACCTCGGCACCGACATTCTTCCGGTTGTGATTCGCTATGCCCGCAAGCGAGGCAACCAGCGAGGATTGCCGAACATCAAGTTCGCGGTGTTGGGCGGTCGCGAGTTCCTGGAGAAGCACATCCCACCGCATTCCGTGGCCGAGATCCACTGCTACCATCCGCAGCCGTTCTATGATCCCGCGAAGGTGCATCTCAGGCTCATCACGCCCAGCTTCGTGGCCAGCGTGCATCGTGCGTTGAAGCCCGGCGGGCTGTTCGTCGTGCAGACAGACAATCCGGGTTACTGGAAGTACATTTCCGCAGTGGTGCCTGTGTTCTTCGACTTTCAGGAGCACGGTGGGCGCTGGCCAGAATCGCCGAAGGGACGAACGCGGCGAGAGATTATCGCGATGCAGAAGAAGCTGCCGGTGTTCCGTGGTTACGGCACTGCGAAACGCGATCTCAGCGAAGCCGAGGCGATTCGCTTGGCCGAATCGCTGCCGCCGCCTACGTTCGACGCAGACCGTCGCTTGCGTGATCTCGATCGTCTTGCTTGAACCACCACCTGAGTTTGCCCAACATGATTGACCTCACCTCGATCCCCCGGCTGGCGCGAAGCCTTGGCCGCATGGTCGAGATCACCCGCACACTGGTCAAGTATGGGTTCGGGGACGTCCTGACGCGGCTCGACTATCGGTTCGTCAGGCACTGGACGAGAGGCACGGAAGTCGCTCGGCTCTCGGGTGAAACCCGTGAAGCTCGCATCCGACTGGCCCTCACGGAACTGGGCACCACATTCATCAAATTCGGTCAGGTGTTGAGCACCCGTCGCGATCTCATCGGCATCGCCTTGGGCACGGAGTTGGAGAAGCTTCAGTCGGAAGTTCCGGCCGATGCTTTTTCTGTCACGCAGGCCACGATCGAAGCGGAACTCGGTCGGCCGTTGACGGAGGCGTTCGCATCGTTCGAGCCTGAGCCAATGGCGTCGGCGTCAATCGGCCAAGTTCACCGTGCGACTCTCCACGACGGACGACGGGTCGCGGTGAAGGTGCAACATCCGGGGATCGGTCCCAAGATTGCCGACGACATCGCGATCCTGGGGGAACTGGCGATTCTCGTGGAGCGATTCCTGCCTGAACTGCGCTCATATCGACCCGTGAAACTTGTCGCTGAGTTCGAGCGAACGCTGACGCGAGAACTCGATTTCCGTCGGGAATCACGGCATCTGCAACTGTTCCGTCAGGCGTTCCGTGCGGATGCGGGGATCGTATTTCCGGAACCGTTCCCGACTCACTCGACGGGCCGCATCTTGACGATGGAACTCCTTGATGGAATCGCGTTCAGTCGAGTGGAGGAGTTGCGAGCGGCTGGAGTCGATTTCAACAAACTCGCGCATCGCGGAGCACGCGTCTTCCTCGACATGGTCTTTCGGGATGGGTTCTTCCACGCTGATCCGCACCCCGGAAACGTGCTGTACCTGCGACCTTCGCCCGAGTACCCCGAAGGCGCTATCGGGCTTCTCGATGCGGGCATGGTTGGGCGGATCGACGACCGCTTGCGTGATCGAATCGGTCGAGCCGTTGCCGCTGCGGTTGGGCGAGATTCGGTGACGCTCACGGAGCAAGTCATTCAGGTTGGTGAAGTGCCCACTCGCTTCGATGCGGATGCGTTGCAATGCGAAGTGGCCGAGCAGCTCGCGTTCTACCACGGGATGCCGCTGGAACAGTTTCAGCTCGGAACCGCGCTCAACGAAATGACCGACGCCATTCGACGATACCAGATCGTGTTGCCACCGACGGTCGCGCTGCTGATGCGAATGTTGGTGATGTTGGAGGGAACAGGGCGGATGCTGTCGCCGGCGTTCAACCTCGTTGAGTTGATGGAGCCGTATCAGCGTGCGATGCTCTTGAAGAGGCTCTCTCCGCGGCGGGCATGGCGGAAGTTGAGTACGGCCGTTGCGGATTGGGACGAGTTGATCCGTGGGCTCCCGCAACAACTCGGAACTCTCTATCGGATGGTGCAGCGGCAGGAAATGGGCGTGCAGTTGGTTCACCGACACCTTGAACCGTCGGTGAATCGGTTGGTGTTTGGGCTGATGGTGAGTGCGTTGTTTGTGGGTTCGTCGATGCTGTGGGCGTTCTCGGCTCCGCCGTTGATCTGGGGAGCGTCGGCGTTTGGTGTTGTAGGCTCCTTCGCGAGCGGGATTCTGGGGTATCGCCTGTTTCGGGCGATCCAGCATTCGGGAAGACTGGAGGAAAGCGACGAATTGAAGTGAACGGTTGCACACATCGCACCAGTCGAGTAATTTCAAACACGTTTAGCGGTCGCCCCAGCGGGGCGACGC
>JAIOPV010000108.1 GCA_021413735.1 Planctomycetota bacterium | reverse complement strand
ATGATGCTGTACCCCTCGGTGAGGGTCACGCTGCAAATCTTGAACGCCATCCCCACGGCATTCATTGGCGGGGTGCTGGCCCTGGTGATTACGAACCAAACCCTGACGGTGGCAAGCCTCGTCGGGTTCGTTTCACTCGGCGGGATCGCGGTGCGGAACGGCATCCTGCTCGTGACACACTACTTCCACCTGATGAAGGAGGAGGGCCAATCCTTCTCACGCGAGACGGTGCTGCGGGGCAGTCTGGAGCGGCTGGCCCCGGTGCTGATGACCGCGCTCACCGCCGGGATCGGCTTGATCCCGTTGGTTGTCGGCGGCAAGAAGCCGGGATTGGAGATTCTCTACCCGGTGGCCACGGTGATCCTGGGTGGGCTGATGACCTCGACGTTCTGCGAGTTCCTCATCCACCCCGGACTGTTTTGGAAGTTCTCAGGCAAGGACGCCGAGCGACTCGTCCGCAGCGAGGGTTCCGACGCGGAACTCCTCCGGGCGGCATAACGGCACGGATGCTCAACCTGTTTTCTTCCTTCTCTGTGAAAGGACCGATGCGATGAAGTACGCGAAGATGCTCGGACTGGTGCTGATGATCGCTGCCCTGGCCCTGACCGGGTGCAACAAGAAGGCCGACCCGAGTAAGGCCGACGACAAGAAGGGGGGCAAGGGTGACGAACACGCCCCGCACGGGAAGGGGCCGAACGGTGGCGTGGTGTTCGACTTCGGTAAGTACCACGCCGAGTTGGACATCAAGCACGACAAGAAGGAGATGTACATCCTGATCCTCGGGAACGACGAGAAGACGCCGGTTGCCGTGGCGGCGAAGGACGTGACCGTGACCACCAAGGACACGAAGGGCAAGAACGGCGAGGTCGTCAAGGCGATGACGATCAAGCTGAAGCCCGTGGACGAGAAGGACGGCAAGGCCACGAAGTTCATGGGCACCGACGACGGCCTCGGCACCGAGGCAGAACACACGGGCGCGATCACGGGCGAGATCGACGGCAAACCCGCGTCGGGCGAGTTCAAGGAGTAGGCTGAGACAACGACGCGAGGGCTATCACCGTTACACGGGCCGGTCGCCGCCGACCGGCCCGTCGAGGACACACCATGCATAAGATCGACAATAATCGTTGGCGAGAAAATCACGACTTCGACACCGGTAATGCGAGCGGCGAGCGAGGCACCCGCCGGGTCGTCTTGCTGACCGCCACGATGATGGTGGGCGAGATCGTCGCCGGGTGGCTCACCAACTCGATGGCCTTGCTGGCGGACGGCTGGCACATGGGGACGCACGTCGCGGCCCTGAGCATCACCGCGTTCGCCTACTGGTACTCCCGCCGCCACGCCGCCGACCCCCGGTTCACCTTCGGGACGTGGAAGGTCGGCGTCCTGGCGGGATTTTCCAGTGCCATCATCCTCGGCATCGTGGCCCTGTACATGGCCTACGAGTCGGTCGTCCGGGTGATGAACCCGCTGCCGATCAGCTACGACAATGCCATCATCGTGGCCGTCATCGGGCTGGCCGTAAACCTCCTGAGTGCGTGGCTCCTCCACGGTCACGAACACGACCCCGACAACCTCTCCCACGGGCACGACCACGGCCACCACAACGCAGAGGGGTATCACGACCTGAACTTGCGGGCGGCATACCTCCACGTCCTGGCCGACGCCATGACTTCGGTTCTCGCCATCGTCGCCCTGTTCGGCGGCAAACTCTTCGGGTGGGACTGGCTCGATCCGGTCATGGGAATCGTCGGTGCCGTGGTCATTACTCACTGGGCCATCGGATTGCTGCGGCAGACGAGCCGGGTGTTGCTCGACCGGGAGATGGACGACCCGGTCGTGCAAGAAATCCGCGACGTGGTCGAGGGAGATGGGGAGACGGTCATCGTGGACTTGCACGTCTGGCGGGTGGGGCCGGGCAAGTACGCTTGCATTGTAGGGCTGGTGACGGCCCACCCGGAGCCGCCAGATTACTACAAGGAGCGGTTGCGAGTGCATGAGGAACTCGTCCACATCACCGTCGAGGTTCACCACTGCCAGGGTGACCACCCGCACGATGAGGAACTTGCGATCAGCCGATAGCACCGGCTGGGCAGCGTCGGCAAATTCAAGGGAATGTCCACCTCCGAGATCGACGGTAAGCACTGGATGAGCAAGTTCCTGGATTGATGGTTTTTGATGGTGACTCAACCGGCCTCGGCGGGTGGTAACTCCGTCGCGTTGCCCAACCGGGCGAGGTCGAAACAACGAAGCCAACTTCCGTGAGTAAACCCACGAGTTCTCCGGTCATAAGAGGCGTCGTTCACGCCCTTGCCGCCGCCGCATTGTTCGGGGCCAGCACTCCGTTCGCAAAAATGCTGGTCGGTCAGGTGGACCCGGTTCTCCTCGCCGGGTTGTTGTACCTCGGGTCGGGGTGCGGCCTGTTCGCGTGGGATCGGCTCTGGTTGCGTCGGAAAGGACACTGGCCGTCCGAAGCTTCTTTGCGGCATGCCGACTTGCCCTGGCTCGCGGGTGCAGTCCTGTTCGGTGGCGTGGTCGCTCCGGTCCTGCTCATGACCGGGTTGACAGCCACACCAGCTTCGACGGCCTCGTTGCTGTTGAACATGGAAGGCGTCCTGACGGCATTGCTGGCGTGGTTCGTGTTCCGGGAGAACTTCGACCGCCGCATCGCCCTCGGCATGGTCGCGATCACTGCCGGGGGCGTCTTGCTTTCCTGGGAGGGCGGGCCGGAAGTTGGGATACCATTGGGGGCGTTGGCGGTCGCCGGGGCGTGTCTGGCCTGGGCCATCGACAACAACCTGACCCGGAAGGTGTCGGCGGGTGACCCCATGCAGATCGCCGCGATCAAGGGGTTGGTAGCTGGAACCGTCAACGTGGGGATCGCACTGGCTCGCGGGGCCGAAGTGCCGGACTTCTGGACGGTCGCGGCTTGTGGGATAGTGGGTTTGGCGGGCTACGGGGTCAGCCTTACGTTGTTTGTGCTGGCTCTGCGAAATCTCGGGACGGCCCGAACAGGGGCATACTTCTCGGTAGCGCCTTTCGTCGGTGCTGTGATCTCCCTGGCACTGCTCGGTGACCGACCCACGGTCACCTTCTTCCTCGCGGCGGCACTCATGGGCGTCGGGGTCTGGTTGCACCTGACTGAGCGGCACGAACATGAACACGAACACGAAGCCATGTCCCACGACCACAGCCACGTTCACGACGAACATCACCAGCACGAACACGGGCCGGACGACCCACCCGGCGAACCGCACAGTCACCCACACGACCACTTGACGATGCGACACTCGCACCTGCACTACCCGGACATTCACCACCGCCACGAACACTAAAAACTGAACGCATGAACCGATCTCGACCGGCAATCCTATCTGGACCGCGTGCCTATCGCCGGGTTAGGTTTTTACGGTAGCAATCAAGGGGTGGTCCGATGAAGGGGCGAGAAAGTGGGATGCCAGACCGCGACTACTGGGAATCGTTCTTCAATCCCAGTTGTATCGTGGTGCGACTCGATTGCAGTGGTTTGCACGGTGATATCGTTGAGTTCGGGTGTGGGTACGGAACGTTTACAATCCCCACCGCTCGACTCAATTTCGGAACCGTGTACGCGCTGGACATCGAGAAGGAATTGGTATGCGAGGCCGCGAGTATCGCCACCGAGGCCGGGTTGCGAAATGTCGTCACCGAACCCCGTGACGTTCTGGCAGACGGGTGCGGAAGGCCGGACGAAAGTGTTGACTACGCGATGCTGTTCAACATCCTGCACGTCGAGAACCCGGTCGGTTTGCTCCGTGAGGCTCACCGCGTACTCAAGCAGAACGGCATGGTGGGGATCATCCACTGGCGGCGGGACATTCCAACACCGCGGGGACCGTCGCCGGACATCCGACCGACCGCAGAAGAGTGTCGGGTTTGGGGCGAGGTTGCGGGTTTGGAATTCGTCCGCTACGAGTCGCTCTGCTGTTGTTCGTGGCATTGGGGATTGCTGATGCGTCGTCCGTGATGCCGCGACTCGCGTGAATCTGTTTGGAGATCAAACGATGCCGACTCTGCCTCCACTGAAGGACGACCAAACGCAGCCCGACGCCCGAGCGGTGCTTGATGGCTTACAAGCACGGCTGGGTCAGGTGCCGAATATGTACCGGACGTTCGCTCACGCTCCGAAAGTCCTTTCTGCTGCCGTGGCGATGGCCCAGGCAATCCGAAGCGACCTTGATCCGAAGGTGCGCGAGCTTGCGTACCTCAAGGTGACTCAAATGACCGACTGCCACGTCTGTCGGCACTACCACGAAATCCTCGGTCGGAGAGCCGGTCTTACGGACTCGCAAATCGGCCATCTGGACAGATTCGAGTCGAGTGACGTTTACACCGAAGCCGAGAAGGACGTTCTTCGCTTCACGGAACAATGGACCCGTGAAGGTCGCGTTGAAGAGGGCGTGATAAACCGCTTGAAACTCGTTTTCAACTCGGAGCATTTGGTAATACTCGCAGCAACCGTCTCCCAAGCGAACTTCACCAGTCGCTTTAACAATGTCTTCGGAGTTGAGTTGCCTTGAGTTGCCGTGAGCCGTCCCCCCGTGAGGTTGACGTGTCTGAACCGTAGCGGTATCCTTCAATCGTAATCCACCATCGAGCGAGGAATCACCCGTTTGGCAACCCTGGCCCGAGTCCTGATGCTGGTGGCCTGCGTGCCACTGCTCCAACCAACAGGGTTTTGCATTTGCAAAGCCGCATCGCGGACCCAGGCCCAGAATGACCGACTTGTCCAGGTTCAAGCCGATGCCCCGCATACTCCTTCGTCCGACTGTACCTGCCGCCATTGCAACAGCGAACGCCCCCCCACGTTACCGACGAAGGCGGGCGAGCCGAGTTCCTCCGACCCGATTCCAGACGATTCGCACTCACCGGGCTGTCCGGCCTCTCCGGGCGTGGATTGTTTCAAGTGGGTCGAGCCGGTCCAGTCGCTCGACCACGACATGCCGCCTGTCGAGGTTCTTGCCTTTCTGCCCATTGAAGTCGTCTGTTTCGCCACCCTTCCGACCATCACATCAACGACTTGGCCGTCTTCGCCGCCATTCTACCTGACCCACTGTTCGCTCGTCATTTAGCTCAACAACACTTCCACGTCGGTCCACCGCAGCGTTGCCGTTGGAACCGGTAAACATCATTCCGCGTATCGGCTGCCGGTAACCAACCGCATGATCGCGGTGCCTTGCTGTGCGTCCTTGTGCAATGTGATTCACGAACTCGGAAAGGGAGTCGGGCATGAGTGAGCCTGTCACCGGCGGTGCCGTATTGGAATCGCCTGCTCCAAACGCCGAACCTCACCCACGGTCACCCCACCCACGGGGATACATCGGGTCTGCCATCGGCTCCATCACCGGGACGCTCCCGACGCTCTTTGTCGTGGCCGTCGCCGGGGTCGTGGGTTGGTGGGGGCACCACTCGGGCTGGAAACTGCCCAAGTTCTCGGAGTTGAACGGCAACGTCAACGCAAAGGACGACTGGTGCGAGGAGCATAACGTTCCGCTATCCATCTGCGTGGAGTGTGACCCGGACTTGTTGCCGAGGCCCGCTTTTCGCGAGTGGTGCAAGCTGCACGGCGTGCCCGAATGCACTCTGTGCAATCCCGAACTCGCCCAACTGCCGAAAACACCCGTCGTCACCGCCGCTGATCTTGAGCGAGCCAAGCGGGCACTGGATTTCACCGAACGGCCGGGCAACAACTCCATCTGTCGCTCGTACCACCGTCGCATTCAATTCGCTACGGCCCGCGATGCCGACAAAGCCGGTATCGCCGTTGAGCCAGTGTGGACGGCTCCGGCTGTCGAGTTCGTCTCGGCTCCGGGCGAGATCGGGTACGATCAGTCGCATGTCGCTCACCTCTCGGCCCGCTCGCCCGGCACGGTGCGTAAGGTCTTCAAGCACCTCGGCCAGGACGTGAAGGCCGGGGAACTGTTGGCGTTGGTCGATGCCGCCGAAGTTGGGAAGGCGAAGGCCGAGTTGCTCCAGGCGTTCGCGGGGCACCAGTTGAAGGCCGAGACCCTCGCCAGCATCAAGCAGTCCGGCGGTGCCGTCTCAGGTGCCCGCCTCCGCGAAGTTGAAGCGACAGTCATCGAGGCCGAGATTCGGCTTTCTGCGGGCTGCCAGTCCCTCACGAATCTTGGTTTGCACTTCGATGAAGCGGAAATCCGAACTCTGACTGCCGAGCAACTCAAGGCGAAACTCCACTTCCTCGGCATCCCGACCGATGTTGCGAAGTCGCTCGACGCGAAAACGGCGACCACGAATCTTCTCCCGCTCGTCACGCCGATGGACGGTCTGATCGTGTCTCGGGAAATGGCAGTCGGGGAAGTCGTGGACACGACACGCATCCTGTTCGAGGTCGTGGACACTCGGTCCCTGTGGCTCACTTTCGATCTGAAAGGTGAGGACGCCCGCCGCGTCAGCATCGGTCACCCGGTGCGGTTCAAGCCGGACAACGGGCGTGAGGAACTGGTCGGGAAGATCGCGTGGCGAAGCAGTCAGGCCGACCCCAAGACACGCACGGTCAAGGTTCGAGCCGATCTCACCGACCCAGAGCGGAAGCAGGTCGCGAACACGTTCGGCTCGGGTCGTGTGATCCTGCGTGAGGAAGCCGAAGTCGTGTCGGTTCCGAACGACGCAGTTCACTGGGAGGGTTGCTGCCATGTCGTGTTCGTCCGCGACAAAGACTACTTGAAGGCCGGGTCGCCCAAGGTGTTCCACGTCCGCAAGGTGCGGCTCGGGGCGAAGGACGCAAAGAACACGGAGATCATCGCTGGCGTTCTGCCGGGCGAACTCGTGGTGACCAAGGGAAGTGGCCTGCTGCTCACCGAACTGCTCAGGGCCGACCTCGGTGAGGGTTGTGCCTGTTGCCATCCCAAGTAACGACGAGAGGGCAACGGCATGCTGAACGCGATCATCGACTTTTCGCTGCGATACCGCTGGCTGGTCATCATCGGGGCCGTCGCTTCGGCGGTGGCCGGTGCCGTGTCGTTGCGGTTCCTCGACATCGACGCCTTCCCGGACACCACGCCGGTACAGGTCCAGATCAACACGGTCGCCCCGTCACTCGGTCCCGAAGAAGTCGAGCAGCAGATCACGTTCCCGGTCGAACAAGCGTTGAGCGGGCTGCCGAAGATCGCGCAGATGCGGTCGATCTCGAAGTTCGGCCTGTCCCAGGTCGTGGTGATCTTCGAGGACGGCACCAACATCTACTTCGCTCGACAACTCATCACCGAGCGGTTGACGACGGTGCAACTTCCACAAGGACTTGATCGACCCAAGATGGGACCGGTTTCGACCGGCCTGGGCGAGGTGTTCCACTACGTTGTGACCGGCAAGGGCGACGATGTCACGCAACTCCGGACCGTCCACGACTGGATCGTTCGACCGCAGATGCGACGAGTGAAGGGCGTGGCCGAGGTCAACTCGTGGGGTGGGTTCGAGCGGCAGTATCAAGTTCGCATCGACCCGGCGAAGGTGGCCAAGTACGGGCTGACGTTCGACATCGTCACCGCTGCGATTCGCGAGAACAATCAGAACGTCGGCGGTGGGGTGATCGACCGGGGAAGCGGCACCCTTCTCGTTCACGGAGTCGGACGGACGACGACGCTGGAGCAGATCAGGAGCATTCAGGTTGCGGTGAAGGATGGGGTGCCCGTGTTACTCGGCGACGTGTCCGAAGTGCGAATCGGGCACGAAGTGCGACGCGGTGCGGTGACCGCCGATGGCAAGGGTGAGGTCGTTCTCGGCCTGGGGTTCATGACGATGGGCGAGAATTCCCACGAAGTGACCTGGGGGTTAAAGAACCGGCTGGATGAGGTGAAGGCAACGCTGCCGTCGGGCGTGAAGGTGCAGCCGGTGTACGACCGCACGGAGCTTGTGGACTACGTCATTGACACGGTGCGGGCGAACCTGTTCGAGGGCGGGCTGTTCGTCGTGTGCGTGCTGTTCCTGTTCCTTGGGAACCTCCGGGCCGCGTTCATCGTCGCCCTGGCGATCCCGCTGTCGATGCTTTTCGCGTTCAGCGGGATGCTCCGGTTCGGAATCGCCGCGAGTCTGCTGAGTCTCGGTGCCATCGACTTCGGCATGGTCGTGGACTCGTCGGTTGTGATGGTTGAGAACTGCGTTCGGCACCTCGCTCACAACCTGGAAGGGAAAAGCCGCCGTGAGGTAATTCGCGACGCAGCCGTCGAGGTTCGCAAGCCAACTCTGTTCGGCGAACTCATCATCCTGATCGTCTACCTGCCGATCCTGACACTCGAAGGGATCGAGGGGAAGTTGTTCCGCCCGATGGCCTTGACCGTGATCTTCGCTCTCGCCGGGTCGATGGTGCTGTCGATGACGCTGATGCCGGCACTGGCGAGTCTCGTGCTGCCCAGAAGGATTTCGGAACGCGAGCCGCTTCTGCTGCGAATCATCAAGGCGGTGTACGTCCCGATTCTGAAGCAGACGATGCAGTTCAAATCAGCGGTGCTGATCTTCGGAGCCACTGTGTTGTTCGTGGCGTTCGGCATGGTCGCACCGCAACTCGGCTCGGAATTCGTACCGCGACTGTCCGAGGGAGCGATCACGCTCGGAACGGTGCGGCTGGCCGGCACGAGCCTGGAAGAGTCGGTCCAGACCAACACACAAGTCGAGAAAGCCTTGCTGGCGGCCTTCCCCGACGAGATCGCACACGTCTGGAGCCGGGCCGGAACCGCCGAGGTCGCCACCGACCCGATGGGCGTGGAACTGACCGACATCTTCATCAGCTTGAAGCCACGGAAGGGGTGGACGAAGGCCACAACGCAGGCCGAACTCACGACCCGCATCGAGCGAGAACTGCGAACGATCCAGGGGCTAAAGTTCGCGTTCTCGCAGCCCATCGAGATGCGGATTAACGAAATGCTTGCTGGCACGCGCTCCGATCTCGCGGTGAAACTCTTCGGCGACGATTTGACCGTGTTGAAGGCGAAGGCCGAGGAAATCAGGAAGGTCATGAAGGACATTCCCGGCGTCGCGGACCTTGCCGTCGAGCAGGTGATCGGCCAACCAGTGCTGGAAGTGAAAGTGAAGCAGGATCAACTCGCCCGGTACGGCATACCGGCTCGTTCCGTCATGGAACTGATTGAGAGCATCGGGTCGAAGCCGATGGGCGAGGTCGTGGACGGTCAGTTCCGGTTCCCGTTGGTGGTCCGCTTGCCGGACGAGTGGCGATCCAGTCCGGAAGCGGTGGGAGCGGTCCAGCTTCCAACAGCGAACGGCGAGCGCGTGCCGCTATCGCGGGTGGCCGACATCCGCACCCTCGAAGGCCCGTCCACGATCACCCGCGAGTGGGGTCAGCGGCGGATCGTTATCACCTGCAACGTGCGTGGTCGCGACCTGGGCACGTTCGTCGCCGACGTGCGGCGCGCAGTGAAGGCCCAAGTCGCCATGCCGCCGGGCCGCTACCACGTCGCATTTGGAGGCCAGTTCGAGCAACTCGAACGTGCCCAGACTCGACTCATGATCGTCGTTCCCGTCGCGCTGTTGCTGATCTTCCTGCTCCTGTTCGCGACTTACGGCACAGTGATCGACACGCTTCGGGTGTTCTCAGGTGTGCCGTTCGCGTGGGTCGGCGGCATCTTTGCCCTGTGGCTACGAGATATGCCGTTCTCAATCTCGGCGGGCATCGGGTTCATCGCCCTGTCCGGCGTGGCGGTCCTCGATGACATGATTCTCGTCAGCTACGTCCGCGAACTCCAGAAGCGGGGCCGGACCCTGGAGCAGGCCGTCGAGGAGGCGGCAATCACCAGGTTGCGGCCGGTGCTGATGACGACGCTCGTGGCGTGCTTGGGTTTTGTGCCGATGGCGTTCTCAACGGGCATGGGTGCCGAAGTTCAGCGGCCCCTGGCCACGGTGGTGATCGGCGGCGTGATCTCGGCGATGGTCATGTCGCTCTTGGTCTTGCGGGTGCTGTTCGTTGTGTTTCGATTTCCAACGCGGCGGACACCCGAAACGGTGGGTAAGGGCCATCTCGCTGAGGTGACCCAGTAGACGTTTCTCGCCCGATGACGGGCGTACCTTTCCAGGAGGTTCGAGTGATGAAGAAGTTGTGGACGAGTTTGACCCTGCTCGCAGGATTGTTCGTCGTGGTCGGCTGCGGCCAGAAGCCCGCCGAGAACACGGGTGCGAACAAGAAGGACAAGGAGGTCGCGAAGGCCGATCCGAAGGAAACCCCAAAGGTGAAGCCGAAGGACGATTCCGAAGAAGACGGTAGCTGGTGGTGCAGACCGCACGGCGTTCCGGAGGACGATTGCAGCATGTGCAGCGCCAAGGCAGCCAAGGAGTTCAGAGCCAAGGGCGACTGGTGCGATAAGCACGAGCGGGCGAAAAGCCAGTGCTTCATTTGCGACCCGTCGTTGATGGAGAAGGCGAAGGCACAATACAAGGCCAAGACCGGTGAGGAGATGCCACTCCCGAAGAAGAACATGCCTGAAAAGAAATGATCGGGCGATGGTCGCCGGGGTGAGAACGACGAACTCTTCTTCAGCTTGCCCCGGTCTGTAGGCTCCCAATCGAGCCGGGATCGTGACCGCGACGACCACGAGCATCGTCGCTGCGATGAATTCATTCTGGTGGGGAAGGGCAGACCGTATCTCACGGAGCCGAACTCCGCCTAAGTTTGAGTGATTCGAGCGTCTGATTTCGCAACAGTAAGTCGCCCTCACCCCAGTTCATCGCCATCTTTTCGAGTGCCTCCGCAGCCTCACTCCGGACCTTGGGGTGCGCATCCCCGAGGGCTGAGATCAGGCTTGGAACGGCGGCGCGTGCGGCCCTCCCCAAGCTCCCAAGGGCTTCAGCAGCCTCGGCTCGGACATCCGGACTGGAATCGCTGAGGGCACGGATCAACGCCGGAACGGCCGGAGCCGCGACCGAACCCATCGCCCCGAGTGCCTCGGCCGCCTCACGCCGAACCCCTACGACGGGATCACCGAGCGCACGAACCAGGGCAGGAACGGACTGCCCGGCCCGCCCACCCAGGCGGCCCAGCACCTCGGCCGCTGTAATCCCGACTGATACATGAACCTACTGTGACTGTCCCATTTGTTGTGCCGGCAACACAAGACCCTGCAAGGCTTTACGGCATGTCAGATGAGACAGTCACAGTAGGTTCATGTATGAGGGTGGCCAGCGCGAAGGCCCGCACATTCCCGTCTGGGTGGCCCGTGCCGCGGATCAACGCGGTGACGGCCGCCGGCCCCAGCCGGACGAGCGAGTCAGAGGCGGCCAACTGGACGTGCGGGTCCGAGTCCGACAACATCCTCACGAGTGAGTCGCTCGCACCGACGCGTTCCCGCAACGCCACGGCTTGAAGACGGATCGGTGGGCTGAGGTGGTAAGCCTCAATTGCGAGCAGAGCCACGCCGAGAAGCGCAACCAGGGCCAGCAGTGAGCGGCGGCGCGGGGTACGTTGCTTCACGGCCGTGACCCTGATTCCTGAGTTCACTCGATCTTGGCGGTCTTACCGTCCGGGGAAACGTCGATCTCGAACACCTTCCCCGTCTTGTCCTTGCCGCGGAGTTCAACGTCGCCGTTCTTCTCGCGGAACGCGTCGGTGAAGGTCACGTTGGGCAGTTTCTCCTTCGCCGCCTTCATGACCTCCGGCGGCACCTCTTCCAGCTTCATCGGAGTCTTCTTTCCCTCGACGACCTCCCGGCAACCGAGTGCCAGGAAACAGAGGGCCAAAGCCAGCATGATCCGGCGCATTAATAATCCCCAGAGATGGTTTCCCCGCCAGCGCGAGTGGAAAGCGCCGTGTGCGTCGCGTAATCGACCGACGCGGTCAGGAACCGAACGTGCCCGTCGGCGAACACGAAGTTGGACCCGCGAACGTGGTTACTACTGAAGTTGTTCGCCTCCGGAGGCGGAGCGCCCGGGCCACCGTAAGCCTCGCCCGCGTGGCCCAGAACGTAATTCGCTGCAACGTCGATTTGCAGCGGAAGACCGCTCCCGGTGGTCGGAACCAGTTGCGAACCCGTGACCGCTCCGACCCACGTTGCGTCGGCGTACCGAAACGACCGCTCGCCGACCGCGAAAGTCGAACTCGTCCCGTCTGTAACGTCGCCGATGCGGACGGTGCTGCCTCGGAAGAACAGCCCGTCGCCGGCAACACCGGGTTCACCGATCCCGAAGTTCCCGACGTAGCAGGCCGGGGCCACGGTGCATGTCGTGGAGGTCAGTTGCCCCGCAGCCGAGCGTGGGCCGACGCTCACGGCTTGCGGCGGCGTGTCACCGGGACACAGGTATGGTTTCACAATCTGAACGCGGGCCGTGGTGTTCGCCGCATCTTCAATAGGCAGCGACAGGTTGATCTGAGCGAAGAGGGGCTGTTGCTCCATGTGCGGGAGCAGGTACGCGGCCCACCCCCACCCCGGCCCAGTGTCGTTGCCGCCGCCCGTCACGCCCGACGTGTAGCCGGGCGGAAACACTTTCTGTGCGTCGTGGTAGCCATGAAGGGCGACGCCGATCTGTTTCATGTTGTTCGTGCAACTGCTCCGGGCCGCCGCCTCGCGGACCTTTTGCACGGCGGGCAGCAGGAGGCCGATGAGGACGGCAATGATGGCGATGACCACCAGCAACTCGATCAGCGTGAACCCGTGCCGCCGGGCGTTTTGAATGTGGTTGGTTGTGTTCATGGACGAGACTGTAACCGGCCGAGATCACAGGAAGATGACGGCCAGATTACGTTTTCGTCATCTGCTTCGGGTGTGGGAATCGTAACGTCACGGTCGTCCCCGTGCCGAGTTTGCTCACCGCTGATACGCTCCCGCCGTGCCATTCCACAATTCCCTTCACGATTGCGAGACCGAGACCAACCCGGCCCGTGGAGGACGTTCGCACCTTATCGGCCCGGTAGAACCTATCGAAGATGTGGGGCTGGTCGTTGTTTGATATCCCCTCTCCCGTGTCCCGAACATCCACCCGAATCGCAGCAGGTTCATGCGTCGCGACAATCGTCACTGTCCCGCCCGTCGGCGTGTGAGCCAGGGCGTTCGTCACGAGGTTCGCGACCGCCCGCTGGAAAAGAGTCCGATCCGTCTGGACGACCAAATCCGGCGAGGCGTCAACTGCGAGTGTCAAGCCGGCCTCGGTCGCAACGGGGTCGAAGAACTCGCGAACCGCCACAAGTTCGGTTGCCACATTCACCGGCTCGGTTCGCAGTTCGGCCCCCGGATTCTCGGACCGGGCGAGGAAGAGCAAACCGTCGATCAAACGGCCAAGTCGGCCGCATTCCTCAAGGCACGATCCCAGAACGTCCCGGTATTCGTTCGGGGTACGGTCCTTGCCGAGAGCCACTTCCACCTCGCCCCTCAGGTTATTGACGGGGTTCCGTAATTCGTGGGCGATGTCCGCCGAGAATCGAGACAGGCGGTTGAATGCGTCCTCCAATCGGCCGAGCATCGCATTGAAAGTGCCCGCGAGGTCGCTGACCTCAGCCGGGAGGCCGCGGGTGTCGATCCGCTCTCCAAGGCGTGCGGGGCCGATCCGCTGCGCGGTGGCCGTCACTCCCTCAATCGGGCGAACCCCCTGACGGGCGAGCCGGTAACCGCCCACGGAGCAAACCACCAAGCTCACGACCAGAACGTATGAAAGCCGGCGTCGGTGGCCTTCGAGCAGTTCTTCGTCCTCGGTGCGATCCATCGCCGCCCGGACGATGACCCCCGCCGGATCGCCCTCGACATGCAGTCGGTAGAGGCGGCCGTTTTCGGACCGGAAATCACGAACCCCCGTTGTCAGGTTGTCTGGGAAGGCGTGAGTAGGGACCGCCGCGGATAGCCCCGGCGTCTCGACTGCGAATGGAACTGGCCCCCGCGCGTCGTTCACCCTGAGGTAGATGCGCTCGGCCGCCCGCCCGCCGCCCGTCTCGACGAGCCGGCGAAGGTCGGGCGAGTCGCCGGTCCGGGATTCCGCGACTCGCCTGGTCTCCGCCGCCTTCCCTGTCAACCATTCGTCATCCTCTTCAACGAGCTGCCCGACGAGAGCGAAGTACAAGTACCCAGTGGTGAGGGCGACGAGTGAGAACGCCGAGCCGGCGTACCACACCGTCAGCCGCAGGGCGAGGGACCACGGGCGGCAGTTAGCCACGGTCTTCGAGGACATACCCGACCCCCCGGACGGTGTGAATCAATTTCGCCTCGAACGGGTCGTCGGCCTTCGCACGAAGGCGGCGAACGTGAACGTCCACGACGTTCGTGTCCGAGTCGAAGTTCACGTCCCAGACCTGCTCAGCGATGAGCGTCCGCGTGAGAACTTCCCCGGCGCGGCGTGCGAGCAAAGACAGCAGGGCGAACTCCTTAGGCGTCAAATCGAGGCGACGGCCGGATCGGCTCGCCTTGTGCCGAATCGAGTCGATTTCGAGGTCCCCCACCCGGATCATGTCGGGCATCTTGGCCGGTCCCCGGCGCAGGATGATTCGCACGCGGGCGAGCAATTCGGCGAACGCGAACGGCTTGACCAAGTAGTCATCGGCCCCAAGTTCGAGACCCTTCACCCGGTCCTCAACTGCGTCCCTGGCGGACAGGAACAGGACAGGACTGGTAATCCCGGATCGCTTCAGTTCTGCGAGAACGGCCCATCCGTCCTGACCGGGAAGCATGACATCGAGGACGACAAGGTCGTATGCGCCAGTGCGGGCGAGGGCCAACCCGTCGTCGCCATTCGCGGCAACGTCCACAACAAACCCGTTCTCGCTCAGTCCCTTTTTTAAGACCGTCAACGCCTTGGGGTCGTCTTCGACAAGGAGTAACTTCATGGGCCATTCGGGAGTGTGGGACGATGAACACCGGCCAGTATACTCCGCGCCGTGGCCACTTGACGCGATGGGCCGGTTGAGTAGGATTCCGAGAACGACGGCGATGGAGTTCGCCACGAAACCGCCGCTTCAACGGCTAATAACTCCTACTCGGGGCAACCGCCCTTTGGGTAGGATTTGATTCCACCCAACCCCGCGGGAATCCCTCCCAGCGGGGTTTTTGTTTGCGCTCTCAACGCTGCCAACACCCGCAGGACCAGAGTCGGTGGAGGAACCCACGATGCAAGATGCCGATGACATGCAACCGACTTCAGCCGAACCGCCCAGGCACTGGCTTAACCGAACGGTATTCGGAGCGGGGCTGACGAGCGCGTTCGGCGACATGACCTATGAGACGACCAACGTCATCTTGCCAGGGTTTCTCGCGGTTCTCGGCCTTCCGCCTGCGATCCTTGGGACGGTCGAAGGTATTGCCGATGGGCTTGCGAGTTTCACCAAGCTCGGGGCCGGTTACATCGCTGACAAACTCGGCTACCGCAAGGCTTTGGTAGTGATCGGATACGGCCTGACAGGACTGATGCAGGTGTTCATGGCGTTGGCCGTTGGGTGGCCGCTGATCTTGGTCGGCCGGCTCGTCGGGTGGTTCGGCAAGGGCGTTCGTGGACCACTGCGTGACGCGATCATGGCTGAGTCGATCACGCCGGAAACCCGTGGCCGGGCGTTCGGGTTCCATAGGGCGGCCGATACACTCGGGGCAGTGATCGGCCCGCTGCTCGGTGTGTTCTTGCTCTCTTGGGCACAGACTCTTCCATTCGGCGACGAGTCTGGTCCGTATCGAATGGTGTTCTGGCTAACACTCATTCCGGGCGTATTGTCGATGCTGAGTTTCGCCATTCTCGTTCAGGACGACCGGAGCGTGCCAAACCCGAAACTTCGGTTCGGCGAGGCGATTCGATCTCTGCCCGTGAAGTTCCGACGTTACCTGAAGGCGGTCGGGTTGTTCGGTCTGGGCGACTTCGCTCACACGCTGTTGATCGCGGCTGCCGCGTCGCTCATGGTGCCCCGATACGGTCTCGTCGAGGCCGCACAGGTCGCGGGGTTGCTTTACGTCGGCCGGAACGTCGTGCAGACGCTCGCTTCGTACCCCGTCGGTGCTTTGGCCGACCGCTTCGGGCACAGACTGGTCCTTGTCGCTGGTTATGGCCTTGGTGCGTCAACGGCCGGCATGACAGCAGTCGCGTTCGCCCTGGCTTCAGACAACCTACTCTTGCTTGGCAGCGTGTTCTTGCTGGCCGGGTTGTACACCGCCGTGCAAGAGGCGTTGGAAGGCGCGATGACGGCCGACTTGGTCTCGCGTGAGACTCGTGGCGTTGGCTACGGCGTACTCGGGGCAGTGAACGGCGTCGGCGATTTGGTGTCGAGCATCGCCGTCGGTGTGTTGTGGACACTTGTATCGCCAGTGCTGGCGTTCAGTTTGGCGGCCGTTGTGATGCTTGGCGGAACGCTGTTCCTTGCCGGGCAGCAGGAAGAACCGACAGCGAGTTGACCGCGTCTCTGTTCTTGGCCTTCTTGCGGTGTGGGTGTCGGGACGACAGAGCCGGCTTGGCGAGGTCTCTTCCTTCTACTCAGAACTTGTTCTGTGCGGGTCCAGTCGGCAACCTCGCAGTAGGTTTCCGGCCGTCATCACCTTTCAGGAGAATCTCATGGCCTTGATTACAGCAGTGTCGGCGTTGGAAATCCTAGATTCCCGAGGGAACCCGACTGTCGAAGTTGAGGTGAGGCTCGATGATGGCTGCACCGCGGTCGCAGCCGTGCCGTCCGGGGCTTCCACCGGCACCCGGGAGGCAATCGAACTCCGCGACGGCGACAAGTCCCGCTATGGCGGCAAGGGCGTCACGCGAGCGGTGAGGAATGTCGAGCAGGAGATCGCCCCGCTCGTGATCGGCCACGACGCCAAACACCAAGCCCTCATCGACCGCCGGATCATTGAAGCCGACGGGACACCGAACAAGAGCCGGCTTGGGGCGAACGCGATTCTGGGTGTGTCGATGGCAGTGGCACGGGCAGCAGCGGCGTCGGCGGGGCTGCCGCTCTATCAATATCTCGGCGGGGTTGGTGGCACCGTGTTGCCGGTTCCGATGATGAACGTTCTGAACGGCGGCAAGCACGCGGACAACAGCGTGGACTTCCAGGAGTTCATGATCGTGCCGCTCGGGGCACAGTCCTTCCGGGAGGCAATGCGGTACGGAGCGGAGACGTTTCACGCTCTCAAGAAGGTATTGGCTGAGAAAGGCTACGCTACCGCGGTTGGGGACGAAGGCGGGTTCGCCCCGAACTTGAAATCAAACGAAGAGGCCGTGGAAATCATCCTCGCGGCGATTGAGCGTGCCGGGTTCAAACCCGGCGAACAGGTCGCACTCGCCCTCGACCCCGCCGCGAGCGAGTTCTTCGAGGGTGGGCGGTATCGGTTTACGAAATCCGGCGGCCAGGACCGTGCGCCCGACGACCTGATCCGACTTTACGAGGACTGGGTGAGGCAGTACCCAATTGTGTCAATCGAAGACGGCGTTGCGGAGAACAACACCGAGGGCTGGAAGGCCATTACCCAGGCGCTCGGAAAGAAGGTGCAGTTGGTCGGCGATGATAACTTCGTGACCAACCCCGCTATCTTCGCGGAGGGCATCGCAACCGGGATCGCAAATGCAATCCTCATCAAGTTGAACCAGATCGGGACGGTGACCGAGACACTGGAGGCGATTGGGTTGGCACGAAAGTCAGGGTACGCGGCGATCATCAGTCACCGCTCGGGCGAGACCGAGGACACGTTCATCGCCGATTTTGCAGTCGGCATGGGGGGCGGCCAGATCAAGACTGGCTCACTTTGCAGGACCGACCGAGTAGCCAAGTACAATCGACTCTTGCGTATTGAGCGTGATCTGGGACTTGTTGCGAGGTTCCCTGGGCGAACTGCGTTCCGAAATCGAAGTGGGGCCGATTCGCTCATGTAACCGAAGGGAGATCGAGATGTCTGACCCTGCGGATGCTCGCAGCGGGTGGCAGTTGTTTGCTCTCGCGTCGGCGTTCTTCGCCGCGCTCACGGCCGTTCTCGGTAAGGTCGGTGTGGCAGAAGTCAACTCGAACCTCGCCACCCTGATCCGCACCGTCGTGATCTTGGTTGTCACCGTCGGGATCGTCTCGTTCCGCCACGAGTGGGAGCCGCTCGGCCGCTTGTCTCGTTTCGGCGTAACGATGCTGATCCTTTCGGGGGTCGCGACCGGACTGTCGTGGCTGTGCTACTACCGGGCGTTGGCGATGGCACCAGCCTCGCGCGTCGCCCCGATTGACAAGCTGAGCGTGGCCTTGGTCATCGTGCTGGCCGTTCTCTTCCTCGGCGAACCGCTGACCTGGAAGGTCGCCATCGGCGGCGTCCTGATCGTAGCTGGCGTGGTGGTGCTGGCGACCTGACGTGGAGGCTAAGGGCCGAATTTACCGGGGGTTCACGGGAGGTTCAGGCGGTGATGTTACCTTTCTGTCGTGTTCGATGCGCGAGGCTCGGCGCGTTCGCACGACAAGGAGGGCAAACATGGTTTGGGAATTCCTGCCGCGAGAGGCTCCTTCTGAAATCCTACTTGGGAGGGTGGCACTCGTGGGTATCTTCGCCCTCCAGTTCGTCTTCTATTACGTCGTCGGTCGGATGCTACCCGACGCAGTGCCGTCGGCGCGGACCAACGTCGAATGCGGGGGTCGGTTCGCTCACAAGATCACCCTCCGCTTCGGTCAGAGAGGTGATCGAGGAGGCTGCCACATTCGACTCGCAAATCGGCGACATCGGACGGCCGATCACCACGGTCCGAGTGGCGTTCGCCGTTCGCGTCGGTATCGTTTGTGAGCGCCTGTCCGCCGTGGTTCGGGTTCGAGAGGGTGATGTCGTGGTCGCTGGTGTGTTGGCGTTCAATCCCTCGGCCCAATGGGTCATCTGGCACGCCGGGGCTGAGATAAACTCGAAGCTTATCAACCGCTCACCGGCTGCTTAGGTTAGGAAGGTAACATCTTCTGGTTGAATGCCTCATTCACAACAGGGCGGAGTGTGAGCCACGATGAAGAACAAGGTTCCACAGGTCGTGTTTGCATTCTGGCTGATTAAAATCAGTGCCACCACGCTCGGAGAGACCAGCGGGGACGCCTTGTCCATGTCGCTCGAACTGGGCTACGCGGTCAGCACTGCGATCTTCCTCGCGCTGTTCCTGGTCGCTGTTACGGTGCAGGTTTCGGTGAAGAAGTATCACCCCCTCCTCTACTGGGCTGTGATCGTTGCGACCACAACGGTCGGTACGACGACGGCGGACTATCTGACACGCGACGCAGGCCTCGGTTACTTCTGGGCTTCTCTGTTCCTGTTGGCCGCCGTCGTCGGCGTTCTCGCCCTGTGGTACTACAGCCTGGGAACCGTGTCGGTGGACCGAATCACGAACCGCAAAGCCGAAACGTTCTACTGGGTCGCCATTCTCTGTTCCAACACGCTCGGAACCGCGCTCGGCGATTGGCTGGCAGACACCCAGGGTTTTGGGTTCGGAGGCGGCGCACTCGTGTTCGGAGGCATGTTAGCGCTGATCGCGGTCGCGTATTTCTTCACGAACATTTCCCACACGGCGTTATTCTGGGCGGCGTTCGTCCTCACCCGACCGCTCGGAGCGACACTCGGTGATTTACTTACCAAACCCATTGCAGATGGCGGTCTCGATTTGAGCAGAATCGCGTCGTCGGTGATCCTCGCCATCTTCATGATCGGGTGCATCTTGCTGACCTCTCGAAAGTCGGAGCAAGATGTCCATTCTGCGGAGAGTAAACCAGTTGAAGGTGGAAGCGAAGTTCTCCCTTCGGTGAGGGAGAGCGTGTAACGAGCACTCGGGTGGGGAATCAGATTCGTGCCAATCATTCGCTCTCGATCAGAGGACGACGATGTCATTCCGCATCCTATTGCTCGAGGACGACGAGGAGATCGGTGAGTTCGTCGCACAAGGTCTGCGTGAGGAAGGGTTCGTCGTCGAACACGCCGCCGACGGGCACGCGGGTTCCCACGCGATTACCACGTCCGCCTGGGACCTCGTGATCCTCGACTGGTGGCTTCCAGGGCCGGACGGGTTTACGCTCCTGCGGCAGTTCCGCGAGGCCGGGAAGACAACCCCGGTGCTGTTCCTGACCGCTCGCGACGCCGTGGCCCAGCGCGTTGAGGGGCTGAACGGCGGGGCCGACGATTATCTCTGCAAGCCGTTTGCTTACGAAGAACTGCTCGCCCGCGTTCAATCGCTCCTCCGCCGCCCGTCCGTCCTCGCAGGGTCCGAATTGCGGCACCACGACATTGTCCTCGACCCGGCCACAAACCGGGCCGAGCGAGCCGGCAAGCCCCTCGGCCTCACCGCCCGCGAACTCGCCCTCCTGCTCTTTATGATGCGACACCCCGGCGAGGTGCTGTCCCGCACGCGGCTTTACGAGCAGGTTTGGGAGGAGGAGTACGACGGCATGTCGAACACCCTGGAGGTCCACGTCATGGAACTCCGGAAGAAACTCGAAGCCCACGGGGCGCGGTTGATCCACACCGTCCGCGGCCGGGGGTACATGCTCGGCGATCCGGCCGACCCGGAGGGCGTATGAGTCTGACGAACCGGCTGTCCCTGTTCTTCCTGATCGCTCTCGGCGTCGTCCTCTGCGGCTTCTCGGTCATCCTCTATCTCATCGCCCACCGGCATCTGAACGCACAGGCGGATCACCGACTCGACGCGACCATGCACACGCTAATCGCCGCCATCGAGATTCACCCCGGCGATGTGGAGTGGGAGCCACTGGAGCGGAAGGTCACCCTCGGTGACGACCCCGGCCCAGACCAAGTCCGGTGGATGATTCACGATCCGCTCGGGCGACTGATCGACCGTTCTCCGAACCTCGACCGGGCCGGTAGCACCCCGGAAGCGGCCGACAGAAACTGGCGGGTTCTCGCTCGCCGTGTCGGCGCGGGGAAGTTCCAACCCGAACCGATAGAAGGGCGAGAGGCATTCTTCGAGGGGGGACTCGGCGACGCCTTTCCCGCCGCCCAACCCCCGGGCACTGCGACGCTTCCAAACGACCGCACGTTCCACGGCGATGCCCTGATTCTGACTGTCGCGGTGGCCGAGGGGCCGGTCCGGGCGACGCTCGCCGAACTCGCCT
Source organism: Planctomycetota bacterium (assembly GCA_021413735.1). Classification (GTDB taxonomy): domain Bacteria; phylum Planctomycetota; class Planctomycetia; order Gemmatales; family Gemmataceae; genus Gemmata. The sequence continues at coordinate 8,087 of JAIOPV010000108.1, read as the reverse complement.
GGACGCTCGCTGGCGTTTCCGCCTTGGTCTGGCTGACGGCCGCGGTTTGGGGCCGGTGGTTGTGCCGGCAAGCACTTCGCCCGATTACCCGCATGGCCGTCTCCGCCAGGGCGATCCGCCCCGATTCCGAACCCGGACATTTCCTTGATGTGGCAGACACGAAAGACGAACTCGAAGACCTAGGGCGAGCGTTCAACGAACTTGTGATCGGCCTCCAGGAGTCGTTAGAACGCCAGCAAAGGTTTACGGGAGACGCTTCGCACCAGTTGCGGACGCCGCTCACGGCCCTACTCGCGGCCGTGGAAGTGGCGATGAAAAAGGACCGCAGCCCCGCCGAGTACCAGCGAGTTCTGGACGTGGTCCGGCGGCGGGGGCACCAGATTCGGCAGATCATCGAATCACTTTTGCTGCTCGCGAGAGCCGAAGCCGCGTCACCGTTGCCCGAACCCGAGTTGGTGGACCTCGGGGAATGTTGCCGGGCCTGGGTCGGCGCATGGGCCGACCACCCACGCAGGGCCGACTTGCGGGCAGAGTTGGGACCGGATTCCGTGCCGGTGTTGACCCACCCGGCCCTGCTCGGGCAGGTTTTCGACAACCTCATCGACAACGCCTTCAAGTACAGCGAGCCGGGAACACCGGTCGTTGTGGCGGTTGGGGCGGACGGCGGGGAAGCCGTCGTCTCGGTAACCGACGAAGGGTGCGGAATCGCCGCTGCCGATTGCGAGCGAGTCTTCGAGCCGTTCTACCGCTCATCTCAGACGCGGTGGGCCGGCACGCCGGGCGTCGGGCTTGGGCTGGCGGTCGCGAAACGACTCCTCTTGCTGCTTGGCGGTCGAGTCGAGCTTCAGAGTGAACCTGGAAAGGGCAGTCGGTTCCGAGTCGCACTCCCACTCGGCTCCGAGGTGAAGACTTTCGGGGATGGCGGGCAAATTGGGAAAATTGGGAAAATTGATGAACTCGGGGAAGCGCGGGCCGCAGGGTGAACTTCAATCGACCGGGAGGTTCCCTGACGACTTGAGGCCGATGAGGGCGGAATTTAGAAGTGGGCATTCCTGATTGCCGATTATGACGGTGGTGTGCCTGGGAAACTGGGCGGTGTTTGCTGCCGAAGCGGTGGGGGTTGACATGCGGTGTCACGCAAAACTCGTTCTCCGACTCACGCCCTTCGCCGTGCTGGGGGTAGCGTCGGGTTGCGTCTCGCCCCCAGAGTCCGCACTAACCAACCGGATGCCTGCGCCGCCGAAGCCGTTCACCAACACCCACCCCCGGCCAATCGCGGCCAGTCAGCCGACCACAGCCACTCAGCCGCCGGCTGTTGTCCAGACGAACGCCACCGAGCCGGTCGCGGTCGCCGCGAGCGGGGAAGTGCTTGACCCCAACGCGGCGGTTCAGTTCGCGCTCCGCAACAACCCGATGCTCCAAGCGGTGCGACAACAGCGGGGGTTCGCCCAGGGCGGCATCGTGATCGCCCGAACGTACCAGTACAACCCGATTTCGCAGCTCCAGTTCTTCGGCGTGACCGGCGGCGGCGTGACCAACCGGCTCTCGCAGGCGCACAAGATCACGATGGACATTGAGGTGCGGCACCAGCGACACTTCCGCAAACAAGCCGCTTACGCTGCATTGACCCGCACCGAGTGGGAAATCGCGACCCAAGAACTCGCCGTCTGCGTCGCCGCGAACAGGGCGTTCAATGGCGTCCTCTATCGCGAGAAGAAGTTGGCCGTCCTTGAAGACACGATCAAGCTAAACGAGCAAACGGTCGAGCAGGTGAAAAAGTTGGTCGATCTGGGCCGGCTCCGTCCCGCCGATCTGGTCGTCGCGCGGACGGAACTCGACGCTGCACACGCACAACTGGGGCAAGGCAAGGCCGCCCTGGCCGTGGCTCGCGCGGACCTCCGACGGCAGTTCGGCACGTTCGACGACACGTTCGCCGTGAAGGGCGACCTCGACTTAAAGGTGCCGACCGCCGAGTTCGAGCAGTACCGCGATGCGGCACTGGAGCAAAGGCCCGACCTCCAGGCCCGCACCCTCGCTGCCACCGAGGCCCAGGCCCGGCTCCAACTTCAGGTCGCCGACCGGTATGGGAACCCGAACTTCGGACCCTCTTTCGACTACAACGAGACGCAAAACGCCTTTATCGGCGTTCAGATCGGCGGGCCGATCCCGGTGTTCAACCGAAAGACGGGCGAGATCATCCAGGCCCAGGCGACCTACGCCCGCGCCCTGGCCGATGTCCGCCAGTTCGAGGTTCAAGCGGTCCAGGACGTACAAGCGGCCCTGGCCCGGTTAGCGGCTGCGACCAAGTGGGCTGACAGTTACTCTGCCGAGGTACTGCCCAACCTCCGCCAAGCCGTCAAGGACATGAACAAACTGCTCGAACAGAACGACCCGGGGGTAGACGCCCTCAAGGTGATCGGGGTACAGCGGAACTACTTGGCTTCGCTCAGCACACACCTCGACGCGCTGTTTGAATTGAGTCAGGCCCGATCCGACCTCGCTGCCGCAGTTGGCGACCCGGCGATTGCGCTCGGACTCTACGCCCCAGCCCAACCGGAAGCTCCCGCCCCGAGACTGCTGCCCGCCCCACCCAAGAAAGATCAGCCATGACCCGCACAGCGACACGACGGGGTGGCCCGTTCGGCACGTTGCTCGTTTTCATTGCCCTCCTCGCAGGCTGTCACAAGGCTGACGAGAAGAAGGCCGAGAAGGACAGACCTCCGATTCCCGTTCGGACCGCCAAGGCCGAGAAACGCACGTTGCGGCCGACGTTCGAGGTGATCGGCACCGTTCTGGCCGACCCGGAGCGGGTCGCCACGCTCACCGCCGCGACCCCGGGACTGGTCGATGCGCTGCCGGTGTCCGAGGGGGCGAAGGTCAAAAAGACTGACGTGGTCGTGCGACTGGACGACCGCAAGGCCAAGACGGACCTGGACCGCGCCGAATCTGCTTACGCCCGACTCATCGCCAAGCCCCGCCCGGACGAACTGATCGTGGCCCAGGGGGCGGTCGAGAAGGCGAAGGCCGCCCACGCCGTTGCCAAGGCTCAGATCGACAAGGCGAAGGAAACCCGCAGAACCAACCCGACTCTCGTCACGGAAGTTCAGTTGCTGGAGTACGAGCGGGCCGAGCGGATTGCGGCTACCGACGTGGAAGACGCACAGGCCCACTTCCGACTGCTCGAACTCGGGCCGCGGGAAGAGTTGCGGCGTGAGGCACGGGTCGAGGTCGAGGCCACGAAGTTGCAACTCGAATTTTGCAAGGTAACGTCGCCAATCGACGGAGAAGTGGTCGCCCTTCTTGCTCAGGTCGGGATGAAGGCAGATGTTGGCACGCCGGTCGCGCGTGTCCTCGATACCCGCGAGGTTTTGGTCCAGGCTCGGGTTCCGGGGAACCGCATGTCCGGCGTCTTGGCGGTCGTTACAGCCCCTGGTAAAGACCCGCCTGCCCTCATCACGTCACTGTCGTTCCCTGGCGAGGTGTTCGCTGCCAAGAGTGGTTGGCTCAACCAACAGACCGAGGCCATGACGGGGGACGTGCCGGTCAAACTCAGGGTGCCGAACCCGAAGGGGTTGCTGCGGGTCGGCATGTCGGTGCGGGTCGATCTGAGCGAACCGGGAGTCGAGGGCGTGGCCATTCCTGAAGCCGCGTTGACTGTCAATGAGGAGGGACACCATGTCGTCACTGTCATCAAGGACGGCAAGGCGGTTCCCACCGAAATCGAAGTCGATTCTGAGACTGAACTGGAAGTTCGGGCCGACGGCTGGGTGCGCGTTCTCAAGGGGATCAGCGAGGGTGACGAAGTGGCCGTTGAGAATGGCTACGCCTTGCCAAAGGACACGCCGGTCCAGATTCTCCCGCCGAAGCCCCCCGAAGTCGCCCACCCATGATCGCACCACCGGGACTCCACATGACCGCTTCCCCCGCACGCATAACCGGTTTCAGTGGCTTCGTCGTGAGCCAGTCGAAGGCGATCCTGTTCCTGACCGGGTGCCTGTGTCTGGCCGGGGTGCTGTCCGCGCTCACCATGCCGTCGTCCGTGTTCCCGCAGACCAACTTCCCGCGTGTGGTGATCCTGATCGACAACGGGGTGATGCCGGGCGACCAGATGACGGCGACCGTGACCCGCCCTGTCGAGGAGGCGATGAAGGACATTCCCGGCGTCGTCAGCGTTCGCTCGGCCACGGGCCGCGGCTCGGCCGAGGTGAACGTGTTCTTCGACTGGTCGGTGGACATGCAGAAGTCCGAACTCCACGTTCACAGCCGCCTGTCCCAAATCCGCTCGACCCTTCCGGCGACCGCAACCACGACTGTCCATCGGTTGACCTTCTCAGCGTTCCCGATTGTCGGCCTGAGCCTGACCAGTACCGGCGGGAGGAGTCAGGCGGACCTGTGGAACCGAGCGAGGTATGACATCAAGCCGCGATTGCTCCGCGTACCCGGGGTGGCCCGAGTAGACCTTGTAGGCGGCCGGATGCCGGAGTACCACGTCCGCGTGGACCCGCTGAAGCTGGAGTCGTACCACTTGGCCCTGAACCAAGTTAGCGATGCCTTGTTGAAGGGCAACTTGATCGGCCCCGCCGGGTTACACGACGAGGACCGCCAACTCTACCTGACGGTCGTGGACGCTCGGGTCAAGTCGCCGGCCGAGATCGCAGAACTTGTGATCGCTCAATCCGAGAGCGGTCCCGTGCGAATCAAGGACGTGGCCGATGTCGTTCCGGGTCAGGAGCCGCGGTTCGATATCGTGTCCGCAGATGGGGGGCGGGCGGTATTGTTGAACGTCCGCAGCCAGCCCGAGGGCAGCACCGTCGCCATCGCCGACGATGTGGAGGCGGAGATCACGCTACTCCGGAAGGAGTTACCGCCGGACATCCGGGTCGCGGTTTTCTACGACCAGTCCCTGCTCGTTCGGGAGTCGGTCGGGAGCGTGTGGGAAAGCATTCTGTTCGGGCTGTTCCTGTCGGTTGCCATCCTCTTCGGATTCCTCAAAAGCGGGCAGCCGTGGGCCACGACGGCAACCACCACCGCTGTCGCAGTTGTCGTCATTCCGGTCACCGTGCTGGCCGCACTGGTGGTCATGAAGTTGCTCGGGATGAGCTTCAACCTGATGACGCTGGGCGGGATCGCGGCGGCCATCGGCCTTGTGATCGACGACGCAATCGTCGTGGTCGAGAGCATCTCCGCCCATGTCGCCGCCGGGAAGCCGCCGCTCGAAGCCGTAGCTCTTTCAGCCCAGGAGGTGACCGGCCCCCTGGTCGGCTCGACCCTGACGCCAGTCGTGGTCTTCATTCCGCTCGCGTTCATCGACGGGATTCAGGGCGTCTTCTTCCGTGCGTTGGCCGTCACGATGGTGGTGTCGCTTCTCACCTCCTTGGTCCTCGCAGTCGCGCTAACACCGACTCTGGCGGCTCGGTTTATTCGAGTCAAGCCGGGGACGAACGCGAACGCGGATCACGAACTCGGTGGTCCGATCCTCCGCAGACTGATTCGCGTGTACGAGTGGGCTGCCCGACTGGCGATCCGCTGGGCGTGGTTCACGGCCGGGTTCACCTTCCTTGTCTTCGTCGGTACAGCCGGGGTGTACTTCCTCCTGAAGCAGGACTTCCTGCCCGAGATGGACGAAGGGGCGTTCGTCATCGACTACCAGATGCCGCCCGGGACCGCGCTCTCGGAAACTGACCGGGTGCTAAAGCACGTCGAGAAGTTGCTTCTCGAAACCCCCGAAGTCGAGAGCTACTCGCGCCGCACCGGGGCCAGACTCGCTCTCGCCGTGGCCGAACCGCACCGGGGCGACTTCCTGGTCAAACTGAAACCCGACCGGAAGCGGAGCGTGGACGACGTGAAGGACGACTTGCGGGACCGCATCCATGCCGTCGAGCCGGTGATCGAGGTGGACATGCCGGGCATCCTCGGTGACCTGATCGGCGACCTGACGTGGTCACCCAAGCCAATTGAGATCAAGGTGTTCTCGGCCGACGTGGGCGTCCTGAAGGAGAAGGCTGGGAAGATTGCGGAGTTGATCGACAGTAAAGACGGCGGCGGCGTCGATGGCGTCGTGGACGTGAACAACGGCCTCATGTACACCGGGTCGGCGCTCGTGTACCGCCCGCGGTGGCAGGACTTGATGCGGTACGGGGTGAAGAGCGACGACGTGGCTCGGACACTGAACACAGCCCTGCTCGGCGAGACGCCATCGGCCGTGTTGGAAGGTGACCGGCTGGTGAACATCCGCCTGCTGGTGGACCCGAAGTTCGTCCGCAAGTCGCCTGCCATCGACGCCTTGCTCGTGAGGTCGGAATTGGGCGGTGCTGGAACCCGTGTGAGTGCCGTGGCGAGCCGGCGGGTCGAGGCGGGGCAACTCGAACTGCGGCGCGAAGACTTGCGGCAGAACGTGGCCGTGACCGCACGCACCTCGAACCGCGACTTGGGCAGTGCAATCCGGGACATCCAGGCGAAACTCGACAAGGAGATGCCCGACCGCGCGGGGTTCACGCTGGAATACGGCGGCCTGTACCAGCAGCAACAAGAGTCGTTTCGGAACTTGGTCATGGTCATGGCCGCGGCGGTGCTGCTCGTGTTCCTGGTCCTCCTCATCGAATTCCGGTCGTTGTTGGCTCCGCTTGCCATCGTGTGGGGGTCGATGCTGTCACTGTTCGGAGTTGGTCTGGCCCTGTGGTTGACCGACACGTCGCTGAACATCATCTCTTTCCTCGGCGCGATCATTGGGTTGGGGATCGTTGCCAAGAACGGCATCCTGATGCTCGACCGGGTAGAACACTTGCGTGCCGAGGGGATGGCACTCGACGAAGCTCTCGTTCGGTCCGGGCGTCGCCGATTGCGGCCGGTGCTGATGACCTCGCTGGCAGCGGCTTTAGGAATGCTGCCGCTCGCGTATGGTATCGGGTCCGGGGCAGACATGCTCAAGCCTTTGGCGATTGCGTTTAAGGGGGCATTTGCGGTCTCAGTCCTGCTCTCACTGATTGCCACGCCAGCCGTGTACTACGTCCTGATGCGGACACTTGGTGGCGTCCGCAGACCGGTCTCGACTCCGGCGGTGCAGCCTGCTCAGGCAACGTCATCCAAGCCAATACCCTCCCTCGACCCCACCGAGCCATCCGGGAACGGTTCGGCCGCCTAACCCAGGACCGAACAGATCGAACCAATCCTCTGACACGGCGAGCCTCACTACATAATCGCCACCTTCATGGCCTCAAGCGGCACCGCTTCGCGGAGCCGGGCAACGTCCGGGAGCGGTGCGGGGGGCGCGTTGCCCGGCGGCGTGAGCGGAGTGTCCGGTGGAAGGTGCATGAGCGTGTTGAGTCGGGCGACGGCGACCTGCTTGGCACGGCGGAGGGAGATGTCCCGCTCTTTCTGGCGGGCGATCTCGACCTCGGCTTGAAGAACCTCCTGCTGTTGACCCTGGCCCGCCCTGGTCCCGTTTCGTTCCTCACATTCGTCATGACCCGTTCTTGATTGAGTTGCGTGGTCCCAGAATCCAGGCTTCCTTGCGAATGCGGGTGTCATCACCGCCGATCAACATATCGGCAACCGCGCGGGGGAGGGACGACGATGTTCGACATGGCCATACTCGACTTCCCGAAGCGGTTACGGGAAAACGCTCAACTGCTGGCACTGCTGTCGCACTACGCTCAGTTGGTCGCCGAAGACCGAACGGTGTGGCAAGATCGGCTGATGCAAATGTAAGGGGTCGATTCCAAGCAATTGACGGTGCTTCATGGCGAGTTGATTGCTTTCGACTGGATCGAGCAGAACACCGGACACGCACTGGGGAAGGCGGACGGAACCATTTCCAGTTGCTACCGCGTCACCCAGAACGGCTTGTGGGAGTTCAGGCGAATTCATGGCATCGCGGCCGTTGAAGAGTCGGCGGACACGAATGAGAAGCCGAAGCCGAGGATTCCAAGGAAGAAGAAGGAAAAGAACGAATCGCAGGTTGGCGCGGCTGCGGAGTGAGTTGGGCCAACTCTTTGTGGCTTGAGAAACGCGGCGGGCACTTCCCGCCGCAGTCGCGGTCACACCCTCGACGACAATGCGGTGCTGATCTCACAGTCCACCGGTCGGAT
>JAIOPV010000107.1 GCA_021413735.1 Planctomycetota bacterium | reverse complement strand
GAAGCGGGTCGCACCCGTTGCGGCACGGGCCGCGTTGGGGTGGGCGATCGTGCGACTGATCGGCGTCTCGGCCGTTCACTCCCGGACCGCCATCATTACCTCGACACTAACCGGGGCCGTTGCCGGGATCGTCGGCTTCGTACTGGGCCCGGTAGGTGCCGCGGTTCTGCTCGGTCTGTCGGTGAGCACGATGGCCGTGACTGCGGTCTGGGCCGCACCGGCCATCAGCCTGATTGCCGCCTTCCGAAACGACTGACGGCCCTGATCGTCTCGCCCTGGAACATGTAGCAGCGGAGTGGTGGCTCGTCGGGAGACGGAGCACCATTCCGCCGCTGCGTTCTTCTAACTTCCCGTGACACGTCGGCGTGAAAGAACCGTGAACGACCCGGCGGATTGGTATGGCCCTGGAAGATGTAAGCAGGTCATTCGGCAAGCCCGGCTGACCGCAAGAACGCGACGAGTTCGAGGCCGTACGCCCGGCAGAATTGTTTCAGTTCGATCACGTCGATCCGCCGCTCACCGCTTTCGACCTTGCTGACAAAGCTGGCGTACACACGCAGTTTCTTGGCGACATCCGCCTGAGTCAGACCCGCGGTTTCGCGTGCCTGCCGCAGTGCGTCCGTGAGCCGCTTGTACTCGTTCGTGTGTTGAGACTTCTTCATCCGCCACCGGTGGTCGATGGCGGCAACCTAAATTAGGAAATACAATTTCCCAAAATGGGAAATCACAACCTGCACGGGGTGATCAATGTCCGAGCCAACGTGGTATCACGCCAAGGACGGGAAGGCCCTCGGGCCGTTCAGTCTCGCGCAACTTCGAGACATGGTGGTCGCCGGTAGTCTCAAACCCGCCGATCTCCTGTGTCGGGTCGGTGAAACCGAATGGGTTCCGGCGCAGGGCGTCCCTGGTCTCTTCCCGCCTCCACCCCCGCTGCCGGTCGAGAAGCGAAAGCTGGTCCCCTGCCGGAAATGTAAGGCGGCAGTTTCCGACGAGGCGGAGACGTGTCCCCACTGTGGCGAGCGTCAGCCGAAGTGGGACCAGAAGGAGTACGGCTGGCAGGGCGAGTCATGCCACAAGTGTGGCGTGTTCAACATCGTCAGCATCGGATTCGGCATGTTCCTGAATAACGGTCATCTTTGCCGGGGTTGTGCGTGTCCGCTGACCGAGGCTTCACCGTGGCTGCATGTCGAGTCCGAAATGGAACGGGTATATGAGAATTCCCGAACCGTTGGGGCTTTCCTCGGTGGTATCGGTGCTGTTGTGAGCTTCATCTTGTACTGGTCACTCACCGGGCCGAATGACGGAGGTCCGGTCGTTCGCTTGCTCGTTGCAGTGGCGGCATTTTTCCTCGTGTCGTTCGGAGCGGGAGCCGCTATCCGTTGGAGGGGAGCGCGAGACGGGTTCGGGAATTGCTCGCCGCAGGTGGCCCTGATGGGGGGTCGCAGTTGGAACCTCGCGTACAGGTACCGAAACCGTTACGCCAACCTCCGTTCTTCTGCGACCAACTCGGTTCCCGCCTCGAAGACGATTCCCGAGATCGCGGCGTCCGTTGCGGGGTGGGGATGTGGAAGTGTGTTTGCCCTGTACGTCGCGGTAATGGTCGTTGTGGCCCTGACGAAGGAGAGAGGACCGCCCAAGCCCGAACTCCCCGTCGACGTCAGTTTCCGCACCTCTGACGTCGGGAAGGGCATGGTCCTGAAGATGCGCAACACGTCCCCGGTGCCGCTCAAGGACCTGTCGTTCACGATTACGAGCCAGGGTGGCCAAAAGGCCGGCGAGATCAGCAAGGTTTTGCTGAAGCCGCTGGAGCCGCAGGCGACGTTCGAGGTCGGATGGACGGAACTGGGCGGGTGGGAACTCAGTCCGGGAGAGACGATCAGGATCTGGATGCCGGCTGGGAACTACAAGTCGATTGAGGTCACCGTGCCCGCCAAGGCCCCGAACCGGTGAATCACGCACGACGATTGCTCGACGAGTCGGAGAGAAATGCCGCCCCAGCCTGTCGCCAACCGCAGTTCGTTCGCGAACCACCACGATGAAGCAATCGCGCGTATCCTCGGCCCGCCAATGGCGGGCCGTGGACGTTTCCGTTTTAGCTATCAGCCGATGTGGGGTTGCATTGAGCGGCGGCGTGCTCGTGGGGCGACGGCCGATACCGGGAACGAATTGATCTACACCGTGTCGCATCCAGAACTCGGCACGGTAGACCGTCGCAACGGACCGTGGGCGATACCCAACACTCGCCAGAGTCACGGCACGACGAGTTCCGCGGTCTCGTAGTCGGCGTGTGAGATCGTGATCGTCTCCCCACTCCTGTAAGCCCACCCTTCCAGCCAGCCGTGCTCCGTCACCCCCTTCGGACCGATGTTCAACGACCCGGACTTCGACTCGCCGAGTGTGGGGTTCCAGAGGACGACTTGCACCGTCAGGTACTTCGCGGAATCATTCCGGTATTGCGCGACCAGGGACTTGCCGTTAGCCGCCGGGCGAAGCGTGACCCGGACGGGCAGGTCGGGGCGGAGCGGTTCGTACGGGATCACCCTCAGTGTGTTCAACTGCTCGTCGCATTGATGGATATCCACGGGTGAAGATCGGAACACGTCGCTTGCAATGGTCTCCCCGAGGTGTCGGTAGGGTCGGGTGGTGGCATTTGACTCGACCCCGGCCCGAATCACGCAACGGAGTTCGTACCGACGGTTCAAGTATCGAATTTGGACTGTCGCGGGATGCTCCCCGAACCACTTCTCGCGGACCAAAATCTCGCCCACCTTCTGGGCATCGGCGGGCTTGATGCCGGGAGTGAAGTACAACTCGTGGTGGCCGAACGCGAGCCGAGTTCCGAACGGCTCGGGCGTCACTGTCGGAGTTGGTGTCGTCTGCTGGCCCGATGGGCCGCATCCCGCGGTCGTGTACACCGCTACGCACGCGACCAAACTCCCGATCAGTCGCACACGTCCCGGTCTCGTCGCGGTGGCGTTCGAGCTGTTCACGGTTGCCTCGGCTGGGTTGAGAAGAGATGCGCGTTGCCCCTGGCTGCAACGGTTCACCGGAGACGTTCGCTCGCGGCGGACCGCGAGGAATCTGTTGCACATTCGGGAGCAGGCGATCAGTTTGATGGTTTCGCTGGCACACGCAGGGTCAACCGCTCGTACTCCCGACCGCCGACGCACCAAATATCGACGGACTCTCCCGGTTCGAGCCGCCACCCACTGAGTTCCGCCCAGCCGACTTCGACGACTTGCCCGGGCTTCACGTCCTGCGCGACCTGCCGGTTGAGTTCACTGTTGTCGCCACGCTTCGCCGACCGGACCACCACACCCAAGGAGGGCAGCGTTTGGTCGGCGGAGTCGTTGCGTATCACGAGCACCATGCCCTTGCCGACGAGCGAGTTTCGGAATGCCGTCGTGATCGGCAACTTCGGCACGGGCGGACTCCCACGCTGCTGCGACGGCCCACCGGCACCACCGCAACTCACGAGGATGACGGCCAAAAGCACCACTCCCGCGATCGCCTGCCAGGACCTGAGCATGCCACTCTCCCGGTTCGCACACAGTCAAATCGTTCGCTCGGTTGGTCGACCATCTCCCATTTTGGGAAATATCGCTTCCCATTTCTTTGTTGCCACCACTCGAAACGGCGGCGGGTGGAGAAGCTAAGCACAGCGGGCAGGCTGACAGCGGGTTTCCCACCGCGGCCGCCGATTGCTTGAACGGTGCCAGTCAACAACTCTCCGGTGACACATTCCTTCCCCGGGCACTCCGTTCGTGTCCCGCAACCGCTTTGCAGTTCCGTGACCACGCTGAGAAAAGAGCTGAGAATCCGTTCGCCGCCGATGCGGGTCCGAGCAGTTTATCCACTATTTCGATCGAATACAACTGTCTAATATACAGTGGTCTGTAGATGATTAGTCACGGGTCGGATGGAGTACGGCATTTCCCACTGGCGGGACTGCCGTGCATCCTTTGGCGAAACAATTTGGTGTGGTCGTTCGACGGCGACGTGAAGCGTCTGGCGTGTCGCAGGAAGCACTGGCCGCGACGGCGGGTTTGCACCGCACGTATATTTCGATGCTGGAACGCGGGGTGCGGATGCCGTCGATCCTCGTGGCGCGACAGGTTGCCGAGGCGCTCGGTACGACGATGGGAGCACTTCTCGCCGAGGTGGATGACGAGCCACCGCCGAAGCGAAAGAAGTAGGGCGGGACACGTACTTCCAGTACAGCTCCTTCAACTTCATTCGCAGATGGATTGGCGACCACGTTTTGATGACCGGTTCGTTCTCAGTACACACCCGCTCAAGTTCGCTTCCGAGGGTTGCACCGCCGGGGGCAAAGGGAACGACTCGACCGTCGTTTTGGCATCGGTCGTGGTGTGTTGCACAGGGCAGAGCAGCCACTTGTAACACTCACGAGCAGCGCGGGGCAGAACCGTGAACCCACACCCACGAATTGTGCGGCGGCTTTGGAAGCGGTCAACGGAAGTGACGCGATCCATGCTCACTTTTTCGGTTCGACCATCCCCTTTGCCCATGCGATCTTGCATTTGGGCAACGCAGCAGCCAACTCCAACACCGCTGGTTCGGTCAGAGGAAGTTGAGTGATGTTCAGAGACCGGAGTTCCTTGAAACCAGCGAGCACTTTCAATCCGTCGTCTGTGATTCGCGATGCGTAAAGAATCAGGTGTTCCAGGTTCTTGCAGTCCTTGATGTATGCCAAGGTCTTGTCGGTCACTGCGACATTGGTGATCTGAGCGGAAGTGATGTGGCGAACGCCATTCAAACAGGCCATCGTTTCGTCGTTCACGAGTGGGTTGCGGTTCACGTTAATGTAGCGGATCTCGAACCGTTCGCGTGGGAGGGTCGTCGCAGTCAACCCCGGAACTTCCTTTCCATTCACGAAGACGCTGACGGCGGCATTGTTCGCGATCAGCCACTCGGCGGCCTTGCGGTCGGGGTCGTCTTTCGGTTCGATCACGCCACCATCCCACTCGATGCGGCAGTCTGGCAGTTTATCCGCGAGCTTTCTTGCGGCGTCGGTGCCAACCTTCGTCCCCCGGAGTTGAAGAACTTGCAACCGTGGGAAATCCGCGAGACCATTCAGCCCTTGATCCGTGATCGGTGTCCCTTGCAAGTTGAGCGAGTACAGGTTGCTGCATGCCTTGAGGTGGGTCAGCGTGTCCCCACCGATTTTGACGCCCTGCAACTGGAGGATGCCCAACCGTTGGCACCCACCCAAATGGGCCAAGCCCGCACCTGTTACCGCAGTCCCTCCAAGGTTGAGTTCCCGCAGCGTCTGGTTGTTCTTGAAGAACTCCAGCCCCGTGTCACTCACACGAGTCCCCGACAGGTTCACGGCCATCAACTCGGAACTGCCCTTGAAGTGTGGCAAAGCGTCGTCGCCAATTGGATTGCCGGAGAGGTCGAGATCCTTGATCGCCTGGCAATTTGCGAATACGGCGAGGTCGGCTGAGAGCGCCACCGTCTGGTCGAGCGACAGCGTCTCCAACTTCGTGCAATCCTTGAACAGAGTCAGACCCGCGTTGGAAACCTTCATGTTGGACAGGCGAAGGCTGGACAGGTTCTTGCAATCCTTGAAGGTCGCCAATCCCTTATCAGTGACGCTCGTGCCGTGCAGGTAGAGACTTTCCAGGGCGTCGCAACCCTGGAAATTTGCCACGCCGACATCGCCTACCTTCTGGCCGTACAACGCGAGTTCCCGGAGTTTGGTGCAACCCTTGAAGTTCGCCAACCCGTTATCCGTCACGATGCACGAGATGAGGACCAACCCCGAGAGTTCCTTGCATTCTTTGAAAGCCTCCAGCAGCGGGTCGGCCAACGGGCGTGGAGTCGTCCCCGCGTTCAGGTAGACGGAGGTCAGGGCAAACGCCGCGTTCGGTAAGACGGCCGAATCTCGGATTGCGCGATAGTTCCCGTTAATTCGCACGAAGCCGCCAAGAGAGGTAACGAGTTCGGCTGCCTTCCGGTCAGCTGTGGGGTTCGGCGGTATCGGCTGGGGTTGTAGTTGGGGCGTCGGTTGCGTTTTGTTGCTCGGGGGGCGGTTCCCCGATTTCTTGATGGTGTCCGTGTCCGGTTCATCGTTATTCGCGACGAGCGGGCCATTGGAAGGTGGAGACAGCAAGCTCAACAACAACCCAACCGCCGCGATCATTGCGACGCCCGCCAGGATCACCGGCACCTTCGACACCTTGCGCTCCGGCTTCTTCCGCTCTGGCTTCTGGACGGGGTCCGGCTTCGTCACCGGGTCGGTTGTCGCGTCCACGAGAGTCGCCTCCGGAACGGCCTCGTGATCCTCGATGCCATCCCAGACATTTTGCGTTTGCACACCGACCACCAGCGACTCAACCGGCAAAACGATCGGCATCACCCCCTGAACGGGTTTCCCTCGCTCAATATCACACAGTGCGTCGGCCACCTCCATCGCGGACTGGAACCGCTCATCGGGGTTCTTCGCGATCATCCTTGTGATGACAGTTTCGACCGTCTCGGGGAGGTCTGGCCTGATCTGCCGTGGTGGTATTGGAGTGTCGATCGCCAGACTGGTGAGAATGGCCATCGTGGATGAACCGCTGAACGGCATCCGTCCGGTGGTCAGTTGGTACAGCACAACGCCGAGGCTGAACAGATCGGTGCGGTGATCGACTTTTAACCCGCGACCCTGCTCAGGGGACATATACGCGGGAGTGCCGACAACCGCGCCGCTGCCGGTGAGTTGGGTGTCGTCATCCTCGATGCGGGCAAGTCCGAAGTCGAGCAACTTGACACGGCCTTTCGGCGCTTCGAGCCACAGATTCCCCGGCTTGATGTCGCGGTGTACGAGACCCAGCGAGTGCGCTGCCGCAAGACCAATCGCCGTTTCCCGGCAGACTCGAAGCACCTGTGGCAACGGAAGTTGATTGTTCTCTTTCAGATATTTGTCGAGCGGGGAGCCGAGGAGGTATTCCATCGCGATGAAGGGGACGAACTGTTCTTCGCCAACGTCGAAAACGGTGACGACGTGGTCGCTCCTCACCATCGCAGCAGTGCGTGCTTCGCGCAAGAAGCGCTCGCGAGCGTCGGACTTGGCCGCGAAAGTTGGCAGCATGACCTTCAGTGCGAGTTTGCGATCTAACGCCGCGTCGTACCCCAGGTAAACAGCTCCCATTCCACCTTGGCCGAGTTTCTTCAGCACGCGATAGCGACCGAACCTGCCGAGTTCGCCTGCGTACTCGGGCATTGCGAACAACGGTTCGACCGTTTCTTGCATCGTGGCAGTGGGGCGTGCGTCGGTTGTGTGAGTGGCTGTGTGAGCGTTCGGGTCATATTGCTTAGTCGCTTCCCCTGGATATTGAGGTGATGGATTGAGTGATTCGGGCATGGTGAGTCCTGGCAGACGTGTACGATCAATGATAAGTATGACTGATGCTATCCGAATGGAAACGTGAACCGGACGCAACTGTTCATGCACAAGAAACGGTTTGCCCACAACAACAATGCAAGGACTAACTGTACTCCGTGACCGCACCGCAGTCGATGATTATCTGGCTTGTGGAGAGGTTCTTGGCGAGAGTTGTGCTTTTCCTCACTCTGGTCGCATTTTGGAGAATTTTGCCGAATTGCCGCCCGAGTGAGCAATGGAGTTTACACCGAGAATTCGACAATCCTTGGTCCCTGCCGATCTGTTGCGTCGTCTTCGCAACAACCTGCCGATGTCCGTCACAATCTCCGAGTTGGGCCGCGAAGGTCCACCGTCGAAGATGCGTGACGGACGGTTCTTCCGTTTTTAGGTGCGGAACCAGGCGATATGGCCGTTGGAGCCTAAAGTAGTGGCAGTTGGCAGCGAGCCGATTTTTGCCAGGGATGGACTCATGGCCACCACTTCAACGGTTGAAATTCAAGTCGATGTGCCC
>JAIOPV010000078.1 GCA_021413735.1 Planctomycetota bacterium | reverse complement strand
ACGATCTCGAAGAGTTACACGAGCAGTTCCACTTGGCCATCGGTCGCACGCGACGGAAGCCTCATCTGGTGCAAGCCTGCTTCGCCCAAGCAGGTTTGGAGATTGCCAGTCCTTAACATCCTTTGCGCACCGCTCAGTAATTCCCAGAAGTCCGCTTGCTCTGGAAGGTTGTCGAGGAAGAGACGAACCGGCTCCGACTGTGCTCGAATGACATCTCGGAGTGCCCATTCGAGGTCACGGGTGGGGCTCTCACGAGTTCCGTTCGGACCGCCGACGTAAAAGATACGAACGACTTGAAGTGGGTCTGGCCACGGCCCGGCGCTCACCTCACTGAACCCGTTTAACCGTTCGATCCGACCGTTGAGGATGCAGAGCCTGAGTTGCAGCGGCTCCGAGTGCCCGACTACTTCCACCCGCACATCGTCGATGCTCGCGCCGCCTCGGATGAACAGCGGTCGGCAATCGGCATGCAGAGTGAGCAGCGCGTTGTAGAAGAACTCGTTCCGGACTTCTCGTTCCGAGACAGTGGCGACAGCCCACTGTTCCCGCAGAGAGGCAAGGCTGGGGTGATCGCCCCCGAGCAGAAAGGCTCCGACTTGTTGCTCGAATGGCGTCACTGGCGAATCTCTCAGTTCAGGTGAGACAGCCGGCCTTCACGGTTCCGTGGCCGAACGAATCGCTACAAGCCGTGTGCGTTAAGGTGAGGGGTTGATCGCCCTTCACGTTCGGGGCTTGCGAGGTAAGTCACTCGCTGATCGTTCACTCCTTGCCGAGAACCAGATCGACGACCCAGCAACCGCGAATGTGAACTTGCTGCGGGTCACGGCAATGGTTCAGGATGTCGGCGTTGTCGCAACCAGCGTCTTGAAGAGCGTCGGCCAGAATGGGCATCGCATCGAAGTCGCGAGACTCATACATCTGATGCGCGAGTCCTAACCGTCCAAAACGTGGAACATCGAAACAGCAAAAACACGGGAAGAAGCCCTCTCCGTTCAGAAACCGTCCTAACCGTCCGAACTACTTACTCTGGTTTCGTCTGCTCCGCCAAGAAGAGCGGGACGTGGCGGTAATACACTTCCAGTGTCAGCAGGGAAAGCGAGGTCACCATCAGTCTTCCGCCTTGTTTAGCGAACTCATCTCCGGCTGGGGACCAACTTCCGACCAACCCCTTCTCGGCGTTCTCGTCTGTGACCTGCCGCTGAAGAAGCATGTCCTGAACCTTGACGTTCCAAGCGTGCCACTCGTCTCCACCGAAGTGCCTCAGAGCCTGTGTTGCGTGATAGTAGTAATACACGCTCATGCCACCGTTTGGTGGTGGATTCTGCGTTAGGATTCGCATGCCCTTCGCCATTTCGGTGTTTTTTGGAGACCACCCCAAATGCTCCCGGCAATGGAGGCCCACAGCGGTACACCCGAGGTTAAACTTCTCTCCGTTTTCGTACCCGTAGCCACCATCTGGTCGAGACACTCCATCAAGGAATACCCCAACGAGTCTCAACGATTCTTTTGGCACTTTCAGCCCTGCTATCTCAGCACTCCGCAAAGCCATCAGATTCCATCCGGTGACGCATGTGTCTCCTGGGTCCTTCGGCTTGTACATCCAGCCTCCGCCCCGGTGTTGGCCTGCCACGATGAGGTCGATGGTCCGCTGGGTCGGGAGTTTTAACCTCTGGTCCCCGGTCATTGCATACGCCTCGCACAACACGATGATGGCAAGCCCCTGACGATAAGCCCAGTGCTCCCCGAACGCCCCGTCGGCCTTCTGCTTTGAAAGGAGGTAGTCGATCCCCTTGCCCACGGTTTTCGTGTACATGCCCTGTTTGTGAGTGTGACCAGCGCCCAAGAATGGCAGTAATGCCAGGGTCGTCCCGCCGATGCGGT
Organism: Planctomycetota bacterium; assembly: GCA_021413735.1. Classification (GTDB taxonomy): domain Bacteria; phylum Planctomycetota; class Planctomycetia; order Gemmatales; family Gemmataceae; genus Gemmata. The sequence goes on along the minus strand of JAIOPV010000078.1, from coordinate 4,041 downwards.
CGCCTGTTGGATCAAGTGGCGTGCCCTCAATGGCCCAACTCCCATCGTTATTCTGTTGAGTCGCAAGCCACTTCAGCCCGGCTGCGACGGCGGCTTCGGTCTTCTCGTTGCCCCCACCTTCTTTCAGCAATGCCGCCCGCATCAGTTCAGTTCGGCCTTGAAAACTGCCCGGTTTGAGCGTCAACAAGATGGGGTCAACGACGCGTGCCGGCACCTTGGGCGGGTCATCCTTCTTGGTGGCTGGCGGTTCTTTGGCGGGCAGCTCTTCCTTCTTAACTGGCGGTTCTTTGGAAGACGGGTCTTCCTTCTTGGCTGGTGGTTCATCGACAGGGGGCACGCCCTTCTTAATGTCTTTGCTCTTGGGCAGCTTATCACCCGAGGAAGGGGGCAGCGGGTCGGGCGTTCTTTTGGCGACATCCTTTGACCCTTCAGCCTTTGTTTTCTTGCTCTCGTCCGACCGACCGAGAAAGAAGATGCAAGCGGCGATCAAGCCGAGCAGCACAGTCCCGGCCAGCACCCACTTCTGGCCTGCGGACTTCTCCTGCTGTTTACGCACGGCGCTGGCTGCTGGCAGAGCAGCCGATTCATCATTTACGCTGTCACTCCACACGGATGCTGGTGACTCCAAACCCGCATTTGAGACCGACGAGGATGCTGGAGAGTACCCCTTCAACGCGGCGAGTTGTTCTCCCCACTCGTTCGCATCCCTCGGTCGCCGGTCGGCCTTCTGGGCAACACTTCTGGCAATCAACTCGATCAAGCCGGCCGGTGCGCCCGCGTCGCGAAGGTCGTCGTCCATGTCCCGACCCGGTGCCGCACTCAGATCGCGGGTGAGCATCTGGTACGCGATGACACCGAGGGCGTGGACATCGTCTCTCGGATCGGGCTTGTCGCCGTTACGCTGTTGAGGGCTCGCGTAGAGCATGCTGAACGAGCCGCTCAGCATCGACGGAAGGTTACCCACCCGCGAAACCCCGCGAGTCTCTTCCGCGATCATGAAATCCGCCGCCACACCGCCGATGCCAAAATCGGTGACCCGGAGCGTTCGCCGAGCTGTGTCCACCAACACGTTCGCTGGTTTCAGGTCGCGGTGGACGATGGGTGGGTTCAGGGCGTGACAGTGCCCAACCGCAGAAGCCAATGTGCGGAGTGCGTTCAGGACTTGTTTCAGCCGATCCGCTGGCGGCAGCTGCTCCCAGGTGGGGATAACGTCCGCCAGCGTCCCCCCGGAAACGAACTCGTACATGAGCCACGGGGTATCCCCCGACAAATCGCATTCCAGCAATGGCACAATGTTTGGGTGACGACCCGCTGCCATCACGCGGTCGATCAGGTCCTTCTCGTGGGTGACGAGCCGATGTCGAGCGGCGGGGTCGGTGCAGAACTTGACCGCCCGCTGCTCGGGTTGCGACTGGTGCTTCGTGAGCCAGACCTCCCCGAAGCCCCCGGCACCAAGTCGCTTCGTCAGCAGCCAGGTCGGCAGCCCCGGCACGGCATCTCCGGTCACGAATCGTGGTGGTGACTGCGGGAGTACCTTTGCGATGTCGTCTGCCCCTCGGAACGTGAACCCGGCCGCAACGCTCCGCCCACTGGGATCTTCCTTGCGTTTCATCGACTGGCGGGCGGCGTCCGGCATGCCCGCCAGATACTGCGTGAGCAACCCTTTTTCACGCGGCGGCAGGTGCGGGGCTGATACTGCCATCGCTCGCCGGGCAGCCGCGAGAGCTGCGTCTGCCTTAGCAGAGATCATCTCCTTCAGGTCGTCTTCGAGTTTCTTCGCGGCCTTCATCGCCTTGTGCCGTTTGAAAACGTCGGCACCGATGTCGTGGAGGTACGGCCCCCCAGGAACGAACTCGAACAACCCCTTCACACCCTTGGCAACAACCGCCTCAACAATGCAGTTCATGATCCCGAGCATGGGGAAGTCCGCAACGGAATGGAAGGTGACGAAGAACCAGATGATAACTGATGTGTTTCTCGAATTGGAGGTATAACCCCGCCTTTTTGTCGCCTTGTGGCACAGGTCCGCGAGCGCTGATTTGGACTTGAACGCGAAACCCTGATTTCCCGCACGGAGGGCAGTGCGAATCCGTTCAAATTCTGGTGTTCGGAACGCCTGCTCGACTCGCTTCGCTTTCATTGCCAAGGGGTGAGAAACGAAATGGACGCTCTGCTCACGGGCCGAAGGCGGCGGAATTCGTCACGTTCTAACGAGACCCAACATGGAGGTAGTCATCCGTCGAGACGGAGAATTCTGGAGAGCACATCGAAATACCGTCAATGCCATTCGACGGGCCTCACGGCCCTGCCAATTGACAACCAATCGCCAGGCAGGACGACACGAAGCAGCGAACAAACCATCAACATCTTTCCTTTGACCCTTTATCTGGAGAAACAGACCATGGCCGCAACAGCAACGATGAACGGTAAGCCGCAGCGCAAGCAACTCGCTGACCAGTTGGATCGCCTCGACAGCATCATTGACGCCTTGGCCGAGGGCCTGCCGCGCCGGGGCACGCTTGGCCGTGAAAGACGCGATTTTGGAAATCATCAGCAATCCCGAACTGCGGGCCATGCTTGCACCGCAGCAACAGCACGTCCCAGTCACGCCAGCCCCGTCACCTGAACCACCCGCTCCAATTGAACCGAAGCCCAGCATCTGGTCGCGCATCAAGGCGAAAGTCGCCAGCGCCAAGGAAGCAGTCGTCGGTGCGGTGAGCAAAGCGAAGGAAGCGGTGCTCGATCGTCGCAAGATGGTGCGAGACACCGTTACCGCGATCGGCCACGCATCCGGTGAAGCCGTGCCCGTGCGTCGGATCTTGCTAATCGCCGTGGGCGTGGGCTTGGTCGCTGGCATCGCGTGCTTGGTCGTGCCGCAAACGATGGCCGCTGCTGTTGGTGCTGTCGGAGTGGCGGCCATCACCATCGCGAAGTGTGACCACTCGGATTGATTCGGAATTAACTGTCGATAGCACTTGTGGGCTGTGCGTGGTCAGGACGAACTGGATCGCCGGGAAAGTCGCCCGCAGGAGTTCTACGACCTGCTGTTGCCAAGCTGGGTGCAGGTGGAGATCGACCTCGTCGATGAGGACAACTCCAGGGGTTTCTCGGGCGACATCGTTGCCGAGAGCCGGATTCAGCCGCGCGCACCGGTGGGCCAAATCCGCCGTAACCGCGATCATGTTGCGGACTCCGGAACTGAGGGATGCCAGCGGCATCCGTCCATGATACGGGTGCTCGGCGACGACGCACTGACGACTTTTGTCCCAGTCGATGTTTCCCCAGCACGTCGGTTGCAGCACGTCGGCCACGGCGGTACGGACGGCGGCCAGTTGACGAAGGGGAGAGTCAGGGCGGCTCGAACCTATGACGGGTTTCTCCTTTACGTCCAAGAAATGGTCACGATACCACACGTTGAAGAGGGCAGATTCACGAAGCGGGTTGAGGTAATTGCGGTATCCGCTCAACCGTCCGTCGAGCGGGCAGGGCTTCGTTCGCTCTTTCTCGCCGAAGTAGCCGTTCTCCGAGAAGCGGCGGGAGGGATAGCTCGCCACGACCGGCAACCGCAATCCCGGATCGGTGGGCTTTGCCGAGGAAAGCCGGGCGCGAAGGTCGTCCGTGACGACGAACATATCTGATAACACCTTCGAGGACTTGCGGTTAGGCTTCTCCTAGAGCTTCCGCTCGCAGGACCAACCCACGTACCTCCCGTCGGCCTCCACAGTCACACGCAGTCGCGTCGGCAACTGAGGCTGTTGATCACGGCCGATCCGCACATCTCCTTGAGCGATTCCTTCGGACTGACTGCAACCGGTGAATTCATCGACAAACTGGGAGAGCACGGTCGCAGCAGCATCGAGGACTGCCGTCTTGCCCCGGCCATTGTCGGCGACCAATACGGTTACTGAGAGGCGCGCAAAGAATGTTAAACTTTTGGACGTGTACAATGGTGCATGGAGACCCCAGAAGTTTCCTCCAGCAACTGGCGAGAATGGCGACGGTTTCGGGCCTGGTCACTTAAACAGCAAGGCTGGTTCCAAC